>CP060230.1:0-619067 GCA_023898605.1 Candidatus Nomurabacteria bacterium | reverse complement strand
AAAGTCTTACATCTGGAATATTCCATTTGACCATTACAATACGGTCTAGTCCTCCACCAAAAGCAAATCCAGTATATTTTTCTGGATCAAGTCCTAGGTTTTTTAGTACATTTGGGTGGATTATTCCCGCCCCCATTACTTCAAGCCATCTATCTTGAAACTTAAGCCAGACCTCTAGTCCTGGTTCAACAAACGGAAAAAAACTCGGTCTTAGTTGTATATCAACATCTTCTCCGAGCATTTTTTTATAAAAGTGTAGAAGTGTACCCTTGAGTCTAGAAACACTGGCCTCCTCTGCCATCTCATTTGGAACAACGAGCATCCCATCTATTTGGAAGAACATGGCTTCATGAGTTGCATCTGTCGATTCGTTTCTGAAAACTTTTCCGATAGAAACAAACGCACACGGAATCCTACCATCTTTGCCGGCCTTTTCTACTGCTCGCGCAGTTGCAGAAGTTGTATGTGTACGCAAAACAAAACTTTCTCTTGAGTCTTCAGACCTTTCTTTTGATTTTATAAAGAAAGTATCTTGCATATCTCTAGCGGGGTGGTCTTTTGGAACGTTTAATGCGTCGAAACAATACCACTCACTTTCAAGCTCTGGTCCAGAAACAAACTCAAAACCGATTTCAGAAAAAACACTTATGGCTTCTTTCATCGCCAGTGTCATCGGGTGAAGAGATTGTTTTAAGTCCTTTTCCATTTTGATTTTAATTCTTTATATATATTAGCAAATATATTCTTTTTTATCTCATTACCACTTCTGTCATAATGGCATCCTGTTGGGCAAGAAAGCTTACCTCCGTTTTTTTCTAAACATTCTTTGCAACATAAAAAGTGTGCGTGACACTCAACATCGCTACAGTTTGTGTATTGTTCACAAGACTTTCCGCAAGATTCACAAGCACCTATAATTTCGTGGCTTGTATCATCTGTATAAAATCCCATAGTCTTCCTGTTGTCGAAAACATAGAGCTTTCCTTTGAAATCTTCATTGGGATACTTTTCCATATAAGAAACTATTCCTCCATCTAGTTGATATACGTCTTTGAATCCTTGGGTTATCAAAAAACCAGAAGCCTTCTCGCATCTAACACCTCCCGTACATACAGTTAGAACAGTCTTATCTTTGAGGTGAGAAATTTGATCGATGATGTTAGGCAGGTCTCGGAAGTTTTTTAGTGGTGGACATATAGAACCTTCAAATCTTCCAACCTTGTGTTCGTATATGTTTCTCATATCTATAACATAAAACTCTCTACCCTCTTTTATCCCTAAACCATTCTCCGAATGGTCGGGCGACCCACCATTGTTTTGTGGGTTTAGCCAACTGTGGAGTTCTTCTGGTTTTAGTCTTTTTCCTGTAACTTGGTTTGGATCAACGTCGCAAACTCCAAGTTTGAGTGCGACTATTTCTGGTCTGACTTTTACTGAAATTTTTGGAAAAGCTCTTCCCGTGCCTTCGCTTTTTTTCCAGTGTATATTTTGAAATCTAGGGTCTTTCTCTACTTCCTTTATGTAGTTTTCTGTATCTTCTTTTTTACCTTCTAGAGTTACGTTTATACCTTCTTTGGCAACAATCGTTCTACCGCGTAGAGAAAAACGCTCTTGGAGTTCCCTCTGCCAAGAAGCAACCTCCTCTGGGTTTTCTATAAAAACGTATTTATAAAAAAGTAATATCTGATACATAAGATAACAAACATATTATCACAAAAAGCGTTTTATGTTGATTTGACTTTGAGACTTCTGTGTTTTATAATTGAGCCCATGAAAAAGACATTGATATCGTTAATTGTTCTCTCATTTATCTCCATATTTTTTGGAAATAAAGCCGAGGCGGTTTTCACTACAGACATTATAAGAGACATACCTTTTGGAGAAGCTAGCGGACAAACTCTTTATCTAAACGTTATATATCCAGTTGGCAAACCTACCCCTTCCCCAGTTGTTATATGGCTACATGCTGGCGGGTTTATCTCTGGAACAAAAGAAGAAGCTGAGGACGGTGGAGCATATGATTTGGCAGAAGCTGGATACGTTGTTGTACCTATAGACTACAGGATTTCTCCTGTAGCAGAATTTCCAGCTCAAATACACGACATCAGAGGTGCGGCTAGATTTATGAGAGCCAACAGCGAAACTTATAACATAGACCCAGAAAGAATCGGTGTACTAGGAGTATCTTCTGGAGGATACCTGGCAGCTTTTGCAGCAGTTACAAACGACGAACCAGAATATTTTGGTGAAGTTGGAGGAAATCTAGATCAAAGTAACGAAATAAAAACAGCGTTAAACTTCTATGGATCAATTTCTACTAGTCACCTAGATGAGCTTGCTTCAAGCAAAATAGAAAGAATAGAAGACCTACTTTGGTGTGGAGATGATCTGTTTGCCCCAGAATGCGCGGCAGACTTGGAAGAATTTACAATTGAAAACCACGCAAACCCCGGAGACGCACCAATACAAACATTTCACGGAACAAGCGATACAAGTATCCCGTATAGCCAAAGCAAATACATGACAAAAGCTCTACTTCAGCATGGAGTAAGTGCAAGACTGTTTCTAGCGCCAGGATATGAACATGAAATGGCAATATTTGTAGATTATTTTAACAAGGTCAAGAGGTTCTTAAAACAAACACTATAAAAAATGAAAAAACATTGGAAATTAATATCTTCAATAATTGTTCTTATAATTCTTGGCATATATATCGGCTGGCTTGATAACGGCCCAAGAAAAGTAAATGTAGACGAACTGCCAAGCAGATTAGATCCATAAAATAAAAACTCTCCGGCATCGGAGAGTTTTTATTTGAATTCAAGAAGTATATCTTCAAAGTTTTTTATTTTTCCGGTCTTGGTATCAATATCTATTCCTTCTTTTTTATAAAGTGCCATTCTTTCTTTCTTGTGCGAGTCATCAAGCCAAACTTTACCGCTTGCATATACGATACGGTGCCAAGGTATTCTGTGCTCGCCATTATTCCAAGCTTTTGAAAGTATAGAAGTTATACTTTGACTTGCCATAGGACCAGCACCGCAAGCTCGAGCAATCCTACCATAAGTTGTAACTCTGCCTTTTGGTATAGAAAGCGCAACTTCTACGACTTTTTCGGAAAATGTTCTTGTCCCGTTAAAAGTCGTGAGGGCTCGCAACGGTTTTTTACTTTTAATGGGATTCATAAAAACAATAATAACACTTTGTTTGACAATAGTGCCAATATTGTTAAAATGACAAAAAACGAACAAGTTATGAAAAGAATATTTCGTTTTATGCTGGGAATTATAAGCTTTTTCCTTGCATCACTTGTGATCATTCAAAATGCCCCTTGGAATCCGATAGCAACAATCAATAAATCTTGGGCAGTAAGCTATATCAATTGGCTAACTGAACAAAACAAGCTTTTGATTGGCCTTGTGTCGGGATCAGTATTCATACTTCTATTTATGGTGGGGGCATTCTTGATAGGTTTTGATCTAAAAAACAAAGCAAGAAAAAAGGGCTATTAACTTAGCCCGTTTTTTATTTTTAGAAACTTTTTTTGTATATCTCTTTTGCGAGAGAGCAGTATTCACAATCACCTCTTCCAAACCCAGTATTATTACACTTCCTGTCAGTCCAAGATCTAGACTCCAACAAATCTCGGTAATCCTTGATATCTCTTTTAAGTAAATCCAACTCTTCTTGCCCTATGTGTTTTTGGTAAATCATATTTTTGTCTCCGTCTTGTGCCTCTAGAAAATAAAGTTTAGAGAGTGCCACTTCTTTCTTTTCGCTTCCTTCTATTAGATAAGAATACATAGCAAGTTGTCTCATGTAGTCAGATAGTCTATTTTCGTCATCCATTTTTTCTATTTGTGACGCTGGCTTTGGCTTACCCGTTTTGAAATCTGTGACAAAAATCGATCCGTCTGAAAACCTCTCTGTTAAGTCTAGTTTTCCATACATATTGAGGCCAGAAAAATCTTTATCCGAAAAAGAAACACTTCTTTCACTTTGTCTATCACTAGACAAGTCAGGAAGCGATTTTTCTTTCCAGTTTTTTACGACTTCAAGTGCTTCTTTTGAAAGTCTTTTATCTTCTTTGAAAAACTCTTTTCTAATCGATTCATTTATAACTTTTTCTATATCTTCATTTTTTGATTTAGGATTTTTTATAACTTCTTCTATACCCGCGTGTACTGCCGAACCAAAAACAAGTGACTCGTTTTTTTCTTCTGGAAGTTTCAAGAAATTTCTAAAGTACCATTTCCAAGGACATTCAAAAAAGTTATTTAGCATAGAAACAGTGACATTTATGTTGTCATATTGATCTTTGACAAAAGAAGTCAGTTCTTCTTTCTCATTTTTATCTTCGAGAATTTCGTTATCTTTTATATATATATCTGGACCCGCTTTCAGGATTTCTTTTTCTGTTTCTTCGGCGCTTTTCATAACAAAGTGACCATCCTCTATCTCTCTTATAACCTCCGACAGTTCCAAGTCTCCGCCTCTTATGTCGTGCCTTGGATAAGAGAGCGTGCAGTGTTTCTTGGCTCTAGTTATAGCTACATATATTTCTCTTTTGGCTGTATCTTTGTCTTTTCTTTCTATTTTTTCTTTTATAGAAAGTGGTAAACTAAACGCCTCTTTTTTACTAGACATGACTGATCTATCGTCCATGTGCGCTATCCATACATCTTCAAACTCTAATCCTTTTGACCTGTGTAGTGTCATAACCGAAATACCACCACTAGATAGGAGTGTTGCGATAGGTATATCCATTCCATAAGACTCTATTTTAGAAAGATAATCTACAAACTCCTCTAATGTCTCGTTTTCATTTTTCTGCATTCTTATCTCTCCTAGGTGAATCAGTGTTCGCAGTATCTCTACGTTTTGATACAGATCTCCTTGACCATTAGATTTTTTGACTAACAAATCTTCTCCTATATAACTTATCAGTTGAACAAGGTTTTTTTGAGATGATTTTTCTATGTAGTCTTTTAGTTTTTCTCCAAACAACGCGACTTGATTTTGACCAGCAAAAAGTCCGTCTTCCTTGGAAGAACCAGTAAGGTCAGACACGCTAAAATCTTTCCCTTTGAACTTCTTCAGGAATTCAAACGCTTGCATTCTATCGATAGAAGAAATACTTGAAAGAACAGACCTAGACAAAGACACATGATTGTTTGGATCTGAAACGACAGAAAGAACTGTTTTTAGTTCTCGAAACTTTGAGGAAGAAAAAAGTGACTCATTTCCCCCACCAGAAACCGGAAGACCCATAGACCTTAGTGTTCCTATAGCAGTTTTTACGTTGTGGTTTTTAGGTAAAAGGAGAGCGCACTCTCTCGGATCTCTACCGTTCTTTATTTTTTCTTGAAAATATAGTCCCGCGGCAATTATTTCGTCTCTAGGATATGTATATTCGAGAAGACTTACATCGTGTGACTCTTTGAGATTACTCCTGAGAGAACCCTCTGCGAGAGAACTAGAAAGTAGGTTATCAGCAAGCTTTAGTATGGTACCAGTAGAACGATAATTCTCGAGAAGAGTTATGAGTTTTGCCTTTCCAAAACTGGTTTTGAAATTCTCAAAATAAGAAAGTGATGCTCCACCAAAACCATATATAAGCTGCCTATCGTCTCCCACAACAAAAATATTTGGAGACTCTGTATCAGACCAAACGGCTTGCAAAAACTCGTTTTGAATATTTGATGAATCTTGGTGCTCATCAACCAATATATACTGATAATCTTCTCTTATGTCACTTCTCGCATCATCTGACTCCCTAACTATTTCAAGTGCATATTTGAGCAAGTCATCATAATCAACAAGAGCTCTCATTTCTTTTTCTTTCTCATACAGTTCATAGAAATCGACAACTTCCATTGTTCTCTCCAGAGACTCTATTTTGCCTTGTGCATCTTTTTTGAGACTTCCTTTTGTTGGACCTCGAGAAGATATATTTTCAGGATCAGACTTTATAAAATCTATTTCTTTTGAAATCTCACTCTGAAACATCTCTGGTGTATAGCCCTCTCGTTTTAGAAGTGATATCAAACTCCTTATGTCAGAAAAATACTTGGCAGAATCATGTCTTGGTTTTAGATGTTTCCAGTCTTTTGAATCCAAAATATCAGAAAATATAAAACCAACTTCTCTGTCCTCTATTATTTCAGGAGCTCTAGTAAAACCTAAAACAAGAAAATACTTATCCAAAATCTCTTTTGAGAAACTATGAAATGTAGATATTTTTACCTTGTTTGCTTCAGATCCTATATAGCTCTGAAGCCTCTTTTTCATAGAAATAACTCCGGATCGTGTAAATGTAAGGCAAAGAACCCCAGAAGCTCCAATATCTACGGTATTCAGTATGTTGGCTATTCTAAGCGAAAGAACCTCTGTTTTACCTGTTCCAGGCCCAGCTATAACCATAACCGGCCCCTCGATAGAGTCGACGGCGGTTTTTTGCTCTTTGTTTAGGAGTTTGTATTTTTCCTGGAATAGTTCTTTGGACATGAGGGTAGTATACAGTAGAGCGGCAAAATAATAAATTATTGCCCCTCTTCAGTATTTTCTACAACTTCGGCGTTTACCACTGTACTCTCACCCATATTTTCTGACGGAGTTTCTTCTACTTCAACACTTTGGTTATCGCCTGTCATTTTTCTAAACAAGATACCAGTTGCAAGCATGGTCATAGGAATCGTAATTATAAGGCCAATTCCAAAGAGTATTGCGCCAGCAAAGTTCAGTAATCCAACAAGAACAAAATATAGTATAAGTTCCCACTCTTTGCCTCTCGTCATGTTCCAACAAAACTTTACAGTTTCTTTTGGAGTAGTTTTTCTATCGACTACCACAAACTGGTACATAAACATTCTTATAAGCACAAAAAACACTCCTAGAACAAAAGCTAGAAATGCGAGTATGATTGCAATAATTCCAATATAACCGTTGAGTAGATATAGTCCAAATGCGATAGCAAAAGGCACGGCAACTAAAAGTCCTATAACAATAGCAGCGCCAAGATACTTCCAAATTATTTCATTGATAGAACTATCATATATATCAGAAAACTTGTATTCTTTGCCATCTACAACTCGGAGACTAATCCTGATAAATGACGCTGTTAGATAAAGTTGAACGATTATCGCACAAAGTGTGTAGATAAAAAACAATATTCCACCATCTCTTTGGAATCCTTCTTGGAGTGCAGAAACAGCAAAGTAAACTATTCCGACAAATATGCTGATAGTTATGTACTTTTTAAAGTTACTTTTAAATAGAGCCCATGACTCCTTGAATATACTGGTTATATTTAGTTCGTTTTCCATACTATAATTTTATCAATTTTTCAGGTTTTTGTACAAAAAACAATCTTTTGTATGGTCATGCACTATCCCAATACCCTGCATAAAGGCATAACACATGACTGGGCCAGTAAATTTAAACCCTCTTTTTTTAAGGTCTTTTGACATTTTTTCGGAAATAGCGGTTTTTGAAGGAATAGATTTTATATCTTTGAAGTTATTGAAAATAACTTTTTTCGAAGTAAAAGCCCAGAAATAATCTGCCGCGCTGCCAAACTCTTTTTGGATTTGTAGAAAAGCTTTGGCGTTTTCTATAGTCGCCCTTATCTTACCTTCGTGTCTTATTATCCCAGAGTTTTTCATGAGTTTCTTTATATCACTTTCTCCCATTTTTGATATTTTCCTAGGATCAAAATTACAAAAAGCTTTTGCGAAGTTATCTCTCTTGTTAAGAATACATGACCACGAAAGTCCTGCTTGGTTTGTATCCAAAACGATTGCTTCAAATATATCTATATCGTTTTTCTTTGGCCTACCCCAAACCTTATCATGATATTCTTTCATCAAGATATCATCTCCGTTGGCCCAAGCACATCTATTTTTCATTTCTTTTTATGGGCTTTCCATTCCATTGCCATCTTGGCTTTTCACCTTTCTTGTAACAAATAAATATAAGAATAAAAATAGAAAGTATAAACTGAGCAAAAAACCTGATCAAAGTATCCGAAGAAGAATGACTTTCTAAATCAATTCTTCTAAAAACAAAAATGTTTATTCCAGCCCAAACAAAAATAGTAAGCCATCCTTCCCAAGAATATGGATACCAACCCCAACCAAAATATTTTCTTTTAAACCAAATTTTACTCATCTTCTATAATTAGAATTTGTTTTGTGTTAGTGAAACTTTGACCATCTCTGGTGATACATCTTTCTGGGTAACTTTCCAAAACAGGATTTCCAGCCCTTACACACTCTTCAAAATTATCGATAACCAAAGGATCTTTTCCTATAACACCCTTTCTCTCGAGATCTATTCTCCCCCACAATGTCACTGCAAAAACAATTGCGACAATAAGTAGGGCGAGCCATGTTGGCATCTTTTTTGTGGAGTTATCTCTCATAATAACCAAATTATACACCACTATAACCCCTAAACCAAAAAACATAAAAACAACCAAAAGATAACACAAAACTACGATCGTAGTTTTGTGTTATCTTTTTACTTTATTAATTTACTTTGTATTGTTTTACTTCCCCGCTAGGAACAGTGTATTCTAGAGTTTTTTCGTCTATCCATTTTTGTCCTGGGTACCAAATAGCGTCAGAAAACTGCTCTAAAAGAATTTCTTCTTTTGTAAAAATGTTATAAAGCTTAAAATTTACCAACTTGCCTTGATCCAACCATTCATTTTGGTATTCCTCGTCAATATCTGCAAAACCACTCCACGGTGCTCCGTCGTCATATGTAACCCAGCCAGTTTCTATATTTAAAGGATCTCCTCCCATGGTGCCTTCTGGTGCCTGGTAAATATCGTATTTTCTATTTTCTATATCTACTTTTACATATGCGAGTGTATAAGCTTGATCATATAAACTGAACCAAAAATATTTTCCGTCTTGTGACCAATCAATAAACTCTATATCTCCCACATAATCTGGATAATTTTTGAAAAGTTCAGGCATACTCAAGACATAGTAGTCTTCTTTTGTATCAAGTTTCTTTATAACCAAAGAATAATCTTCACTGCCTAAATAGCCTTTTATTAAGGAGATATATTTTTCGTTTGGATCAACGGAGAAAATAAAGCTGTAAAATAATTCTTTTCCGTTCTCTTCAACATAAGATAATTTTTGTATTTTTTGATCTGTTTCATTAATAACTGAAATCATTCTTGCTTCTAACAATCTACTATTTTCAAATTCTTCTATAAATAAATAGTAAATATTACAATTTAAAACCTGAAAAGGTCTGTAGTGATTTGGTGGAATATTTTCTATGTCAAATTGATTTATTAATTCTTCATTTTTAGAAAAAACATTTACGTGTAAAATTCCATTTCTTTTTTCAATTTCTTCTATTTTTGTTTCTATTCTTATCCCATCACTCTGGCAAATATCACTTTTTATTTCTTGTTGTGTATTTTCAAAAACATATCCTTCTTTTATTTTTTCTTTATTCGCCAAGAAAAAAAACATAGCCAAAGCTGTAAAGCAAAAAATGCCAAGTATAACTAAAACTATAAAATGTCTGTGATTTCTAATACTCATATTTTATATCTCCCTTATCTGTTTTGACCTTAAGAGTCTTTATCCCTTCATAATAGTATACAAAAGATTCACCCGTAAAGAAATTTATTTTTACTTGTGTTTTGTTTGTATTTTTATGATACTCAAGTCTTATATTATATTTCCCATGTACACACAAAATCTGAGTGAGTTGGTGAATATTTCCAGACTTAGATTTTTGCCAATCTACACCAAAAACATTCTTTGGATATTTATATATTTCTCCATCATAAACTACGCCCCTGATAGATCTTTTTATGTCGAAATCTGACAAATCACACCCTGCAAATCCTTGATTTTCTTCCAAAAGAAGAGTTGTTATATTATCTTCTAAATCTATGTTTATAAAATTTTCATTTTCAGAAATTTGAGCATTTTCAAAATTAGAACCATAGATACTAGTTTCGCTTTCTGGATCAAAATATATTTCTCCTTCCAAGAAGTTGGTCTTCTCTAGATCCATATTTTCATCTAGATCAAAATCTATAATTTCTCCGTTAGTTATATTTGATGAAAAAGAGCTATTTATATCTTCCCCGACTTCATTTTTACCAGAATACTCCAAGGTATATTCGCCATCTCCTGTACCAAAAACCTGTATATCGATATTTTCATCTTCCAAATCTTCTAAATAAACAAATTTCCACTCGTGATCAGATAAGTCTCCACCTTCTGGAGAATCGTAAACTTCTGAAACATAAGAAGACCCTGGTATTTCCCTATACTCTTCACCCGTACTGGAGTTTTTTCCAACTCTTCTACCATAACTATCTGTTACGAGAATATCTGCCGGAGAAGACATACTTATTGTTGTATAGTTTTGTGCGATACCATCGCTCGCCCTGAATAGCCTCAGACCGTCAAATCCGCCCTCATAATCACGAACTTTTACGGTGGCGCCACTTTCGCTAGTGTAGCCATCATTCAGGGTTTTTGTGTTGTACCATGCGGGATCAAGAACTTCGTAAGAAGAATCCAGCTTATTTGATATCACGACAAAGTGTTGTGAATTTGCACCTCTACCTCTATCCATCCGAGCAATCACTGGCATATCTGAATCCATATATTCATCTAGAAGTTCAAACTTGTCAGTATAGTTACCAGAACGATTGTCATAAGATAGAATGCCTCCTGAATACTCAGATACTTTATACCAAGACAAAGCACCGCCATGAGAATAGCCATTGTTTTCTTCTAGCCAAGTATTAAGAGTTCCTGGATCAGTATTTACACCATTTTTTTCAAGAATATCACTATATCTTAAAACCATAACAGCTGATGTTATAGCACATCCACAAGCACCAATATTTAAACCGCAAGAACTTGGCCCAGAAGCCTTACCTTCTGCATAAACTTCAGTAGACCACAAATCAGAATCCTCCAAAGAAGGATATATGGATCTCGTTTGCGTATAATGCGGAACAGTATTCGCAACAAAATCAGTATTTCCGGAAACCCCAAACTCTTCCCATTCACCTTCTTCTCCGGAATCCAAAACCGCACGACTTCTCCAGTGATAATTACCTCTTGGTATTTGTTCAACAAATATTTCGGCGACTTCACCAGCAGAAACAAAGTCCGACTCGTGTAAATCTAATCCATCGAAATCGCTATTCGATTCTTTTATTTCTATTTGCATTTTTGCAGGAGAATCAGAATTGAAAAGTTCTCCTTTAAAATAAAATCTACCGCTCATATTTTCACCCCCCTCTGGCACGACAGATGTCCCGTCAACTTTATATTGTCCCAATTCAGAAAAATGCGCACTTAGATAACCTTCACAATTATCATCATATATCGGGTCACAATTTAACCACGGATAAAAAACCTGTTTTTCAGAAACAGAAGCCACACTTAGACCTTTGGCTGTTTTATTAAAACTTGGATGATTTGGTCCAGCGGCATCACCCCACCAATTATATCTAAAATCTAGATTGGAAAGATCTGTATAATTTTCTACCCAGATTCCCCTATTACTGAGCTTCAATGTATTGTTTTTAAAATTAGTAGGTCTAGACTCATCAAAAGAAACGGCCGAATAATTATGCCCTTTGAAAACTGTATTGGAAACACTGTTTTCAACAAAACCCTCCGGGATAAAATTATCCGAATAATTAAAATCTATGCCACGTACAGGATTTTCAAAAAAAGAGTTTTTTATATCTATAGATCCATTGTCTGTAACATAAATACCCTTACTATCTACAAGAAATGTGTCTTGAATAAAACAATCATCACATACAAGCCTTCCATTTCCAGCAACCTTAAAATTGACCGTATTTGTTACAACATGAGCATCAAAAATATCTAGAAATCCTTCAACCAAAGCCCCGACCGGACCAGAGCTCGTCATCCAAAAATCACTTATGGAAACATTGGCATCCGGACCGACATATAATGAACCGTTACTACTTCCTATTGTCAAATCTGTTGAATCAAGTTCTCCAAAAACTCGAAGCGCCTGATCATACTCTGTGTCAAAACCTGGAACAAAAGCACCTCCGGAATATCTTATAAAAACACTATCCATTACATTATTTTGTCCGTATAAGAACAATCCTACCCAATAACCTTTATACTTGCTACCAAAAACCCCGTCTGTATTTCCACCATAATCATCGTCAGAATAAGCTGTAAAAACTATCTCAAAACCATCTACACCGTTAGCTATTATGTCTCCGTAAAAGACTAAAAGTGAGTTTTCTGTAAACTTTACAGTAACATCTGGATCTATGGTTACGATTGTCCCAAAATCAGTAGTAATTGCTCCATCTATAACATATGGGCTTCCCTCTAGTGTCCAGTGTTGATCTTCTGTTATGTCGGAATCGATAAAAGTAGCAGCTTCTGCTTTTTGAAAAAACAAAAGGCATAATATCAAGCAAAGTAAAAATAATACTTTTTTCATTAATAAAATTATAACAACAATATTTTGTTATATAAAATCTTTTCCCCAGTCAAATTTATTCAAAAGGTAACACAAAACTACGATCGTAGTTTTGTGTTATCTTTTGGTTTTAAACTTTATAAATTTGTAAAGTTTTAGTAATTAAATTTTAGACTTCCGTTAGTACTTCTACTCCATCGTCTGTCACTACAACCGTATGTTCAAAATGTGCCGACAAGGATCCGTCTTGTGTAGAAAGAGTATAGTCATCTTCTAGTAGTGATATTTGTGGTGAACCCAAAGAAAGCATGGGTTCTATTGCAATAACCATCCCCGGTGTAAGTTCTGGGCCAGTTCCACGCTTGCCTTCGTTTGGCACATAAGGGTCTTCGTGCACAGAATATCCAACACCGTGTCCAGCAAGATCTTTTACTATCTTGTAAGAAGTTCCCTTGATACACTCCTCTACCGCAGCACCTATGTCTCCTATGTGAGCGCCGGGTTTTACTTCCATAATTGCAGAATCTAAACATTCTTTTGTTTTTCTGAGAAGATCTATTTTTTCTGAAGAAACTTTTCCGACAGGAAGTGTAACGGCGTGATCTGTAAACATGCCAGAGTGATTCAATCCGAGATCTATAGTAACGATGTCACCCTCTTCCAAGATTCTGTCTTCGCTTGGTATACCGTGAACTATCTCTTCGTTTATAGAAACACAAAGAGCCGTAGGGTATGGGTAACTCGCCCCCTCCGGAGTGTAGCCTTTGAATGCTGGCTTGTCTCCAAGTTTTTCTATCTCAGAAATAGCAATAGCCTCCAGTTCAGAAGTTCTAATCCCGGGTCTCACTGACTCTCCGACTTTTTTCAAAATCGTACCAAGTCTTTTTCCGCCTTCTCTAAGTAATTCTATTTCTTCTTTTGTTTTTATACTTATAGTCATTTAAAAAATTTGTTTTATGATATCTTGATGAACTTCCTCTATTGTTTGCTCACCATTTATATCTAGAACTTCGTATCTTTTTGCATCTCTGAAGTAATCTACTATAGGTAGAACTTCTTTCTTGTACCAAGTTAGTCTTTTTTCAACTTCTTCTTTATCTTTGTCGTCGAATCTTCCTCTCTCACTAAGTCTCTCTCTAGACCAATCATCAGAAACGTTGAAGTGTATAACAAAAACTTTTTCTATCCCATAGAAAGAAAAAGCTCCATCCAAAACTTTGGCCTCATCTAGAAGTCTAGGTGTTCCATCGATTATAAGATGCTTGTTGTCATCCATTTGTTCAATCATAAGATGCGACCACACGTGTACAGCCAGAAAAGATGGTTGAAGCTCGCCAGTATTCATAACTTTTTTAGAAAGTTTAGCCGTATAACCACTTTGAGAAATAAAATCTCTAAAATGTTTACCTGACTCTAGGTAGAAAACAGATCTTTTCTCTTGATCATTTTCTTCCATATATTTTTGCAAGAGTCCTACCTGTGTACCCTTACCACATCCAGAAGGTCCGATAAATATTATTGTATATTTGCCATTCATATAAAAAGTATATCAACTGGTGAGAAATAAACAAAAGAGAGTACTTTTAGTACTCTCTCATTGTCACTTGTGCGTCTAGTTTCTTTAGGAAATCGGTTACCACGTTCACAACGATCAATATGGCAGTACCTCCGAGTGCTATGGCTGTAATACCCGTAACTTGCTGAACTATTATAGGCAAGACCGCGATAGTTCCAAGGAATAATGCTCCGACTAGAGTGACTCTAGTAACAATACTAGAAACATATTCTTCTGTAGCTTCTCCTGGTCTAATTCCCGGTATAAATGCTCCGCTTCTCTGAAGGTTCTTTGACATAGATTCTGGATCAAACGTAATAGCTGTATAGAAGTAAGTAAATAGTGCAACCAATACAAAGTAGATAACCGCATACCAAACAGAAGCTTGGTTAAATGCCATCATTTTTTGAGCCAAAGATGCAAGAGTCTGATTGTCAGAGTTTACTAGGAAGTTACCTATGATTTGGGGAAATGTCAGGATAGAAAGCGCAAAGATGATAGGCATAACACCCGCTTGGTTTATTCTTATAGGTATATATGAATTCACACCACCACTTGTTTTACCCATAGATCTAGATTGTCTAGCGTAAGTTACAGGAACAGATCTTTCTGCTTCTGAAATAGCAACTATTCCACCTATAACAAGTAGAGAAAGTAGACCGAAACCTATGTAAGTTGTTATCTGTGATGGATCATAAGCAAATACAAGTTGTCCAAGTTGAGTTGGAAATGATGCAACGATACCTGCAAAAATAAGAAGTGACACACCGTTACCTATACCGTATTCAGAAATAAGCTCACCGATCCACATTATAAGGATAGATGTCGCAGTTATAAGTATTATGTTTTGAATCTTGTCGAATAGAGTCAGATATTCTAGTATCCCTTGTCTTTCTAGGATGAAAAGAAGTGATGTACCCTGAACTACAGCAAGAGGTACTGTTATAATTCTTGAAAGTTGAGCGAATCTTCTTCTTCCTGTTTCTCCTTCCTCATGATAGAGCTCTTTTAGTCTAGGGATCATGATTGTCAAAAGCTGCATGATAATAGAACCTGTTATGTAAGGACCAACTCCAAGCATACCTATAGAAAGGTTAGCCAAACCACCTCCAGAAAAGATGTTTAGTATTCCAAATAGTTGATTTCCTTCTAGGAAGGATTGCAATCTAAATGTATCAACTCCTGGAACAGGTATAGATGTAAGTAGTCTAAAAAGGAAAAAGGCAAACACAACAAAAAGTATTTTGCCTCTTAGCTTTTTATCTTTAAAAACTTTTCCTGCTTTTTTGAAAAAATTGTTCATTTTTATGATACTTTACCTCCGCTTTTTTCTATCATTTCTTTCGCAGTCGCAGAGATTTCGCAACCTTCTACAGTAAGAGCTTTTTTGATCTCACCGTTGGCTAGGATTTTTACCTTTGGTATTTTAGCACCTTTCTTTTCGATTACACCCTTTTCAAATAGAGTCTTAGGTGTTACAACTTCTCCTTTGTCGAAGTTATTCTCTAGAACAGTAAGAGAAATAGGTATTCTCTTTTCTGTAACGCTAGTGTTTAGGTTTATTCCTCGTCCTCTTCTCTTTGGTATTTTCTTTAGAGTATCTCTTAGTTGTGGTCTTAGTTTTCTACCACTTCTAGCCTTTTGACCTTTCATACCTCTACCAGAAGTTTTACCACGTGTTCCACCTCTACCAACTTGTTTTGACTTTCTGTTTTTGCTATTTCTTTTTATTTCGTGTATTTGCATAAGCGTATTTTTAGGTGATTAAGGTTTTATTTCTTTTCTTCTTTTTGAGGAGCATCTTTTGGAGCCTCTTTCTTTTCTGGAGCTTTGTATCTTGTAGAGATTGGTTCAAGCGCCTTGATAGCTGCCTTTGCGTTGTTTAGTTTGTTTTTGCTTCCTGAGTGTATTTTTGAAGTAGTATTTTTTACTCCAGCAAGAGCTAGTATGTCTCTAACTGAGCTACCAGCAACAAGACCCTTACCAGCATTTGGGAAAAGAATAACAGATGAACTCTTGTATTTTGCCTTTAGTTCAAATGGGATTGAACCGTCCTTTCTAAGTTTAAGAGTAACCATGTTTTTCTTTGCTTTTCTAAGAGCTTTCTCTATCGCAAGTGCTGTGTCTATAGACTTTCCAGTACCTACACCGATAGAACCCTTTTTGTCTCCAACTGCCATAACAATCGCAAAAGAGAATCTTCTACCTCCGGCAACAACTCTAGTAACTCTTCTTATATCCAAAATCTTTTGTTCAAAATCACTTTTGAAATCATCTCTTCTCTTTCCTCTTGGAGAGAAAGGTCTTCTTGGAGATCTTTTGCCATCAAAAGGAGCTCTTTTTGTATCTTTTGAATCTGCAGCTGGCTTAGCTGTAGATACTGTTTCTATATTTTCTTTTTTTGTTGTATCTTCTGTCATAATATTTTGTTTAGAATTTTAGACCAGCACTTCTAGCCTCATCTGCAAGAACTCTTATACGACCTATATAAGAAAATCCATTTCTATCAAAAACAACCTTGCTTATTCCTTTTGCCTTAGCTGCGTCTGCTATCTTCTTTCCAACAAGCTTTGCTCTTTCGTTTTTTGTTCCTTTTGTTTCTTTGATATCAGAAGCTTCTGCCAAAGTAACCCCAGCCTGATCATCTATAATCTGAGCATAAATGTATTTGTTTGATCTAAAAACAGATAGTCTTGGCATTTCTGGTGTACCAAAAATCCTAGATCTTATCTTTCTTTTTATTCTTAGTCTTTTTTCTGTTTTTTTCTGTGAATTATTCATAAGCTTTATACAGATTTCTTACCTTGTTTTCTTCTGATAACTTCTCCGTCATATCTAAATCCTTTTCCTTTGTAAGGTTCAGGTTTTTTCAGTGCTCTTACAGAGGCAGCAAAGTTTCCTACCAATTCTTTATCTATACCAGATATAGTTATAACATTCTTTTCAGCTGTTGCAGTAATGCCTTCTGGAACTGGTACTCTAACTTGGTGAGAAAAACCTAGTCCAAACACAAGTTCTTTTCCTTGTAGTTCTGACTTGAAACCAACTCCTTCTAGGATCAATTTCTTTTCGTAAGGCTTTTGTACACCTTCAACCATGTTTTTTACATGAGAAGCATATGTACCCCATAGAGATTTTGAGAATTTGTCTTCTTTGTTTGGTGTAAATGTAACCATGTCAGAATTTATGTTTATAGTTACTTCATCTCTAACTTCTCTTTGTAGTTTTCCAAGTGGGCCTTCCACTGTCAAAACATTGTCTTTTAGTTCGACTTTCACTCCACTCGGTATTTTTATTTCTTGTTTACCTACTCTAGACATAAGCTTTACATTAGTTGGAATAGTGCTTCACCACCAACATTTTCTTTCTTAGCGACCTTACCTGACAAAACACCCTTTGGAGTTGAAAGAACCAAAATACCTCTTCCGGCCATAATTGGTCTTATCTCTTTTGCGCTCATATAAACTCTTTTAGAAAGTTTTGAAACTCTTTTGAAATCTTTTATTTTTGGTCTTCCGTCTACATAAAGAACCTCTACTTCAATAGTTGGGTGATTCTTTAGTGTTTTCTTTTCGTATCCAGAAACAAAGCCTTCTTTCTTTAGGCATTCTAGTATTCTTTCTTTTACGCCAGAATAAGGAACTGTTATAGTTTTCTTTCTAACCATTCCACCAGTCTTTATGGCGTTTAGCATGTTTGATATCTGATCCATAATTTCTTATCTTATAGTGAGCCTGCCGAACTACCAGCTAGACTTCTTAACTCCAGGTATTTGACCTTCGTTTGCCATTTCTCTGAAACAAATTCTGCAAATACCAAAATCTCTCATGAAGCCGTTTCCACGACCACATTTAAAACATCGGTTTTTTGACCTTGTAGAGAATTTGGGCTTCTTTTGCGCCCTTACATGTGTTGAAGTTTTTGACATAATTATTATTAACTAAAAATAGACCTATGAAGGAGCAATATCGCACTTAGTTTCTTGAACCTCCTCCTAGAAGGAAGTTCAAGGAGCAAAGTGGATTGACTCCCATAGGTAGTGCCTATACTAACAAAAAGACCGTTTTCTGTCAAACTAATCTTTTTTGAAAGGAACTCCTATTATTTCGAAGAATCTTATAGCTTCTTCCTTTGTTTTTGCAGTAGTTACGATAGTAACTCCTAGTCCAAAAACATCTCTCAATTCTTCATCTCCTGTCTCTGGGAATATAGTGTGTTCCCTTATACCGATAGTTATGTTTCCTATCTTGTCGACAGTTGTTTTTGCGATACCTCTGAAGTCTTTTGTTCTAGGTATTGCGATATGAACCAGCTTGTCTACAAAAGAGTACATTTTGTCACCTCTTAGAGTAACAACGACTCCAACAGGATCACCAGTTCTTATTTTGAAACCAGCAATTGATTTCTTTGCACTTCTTATAGAAGCTTTTTGACCTGTTATTTTTGATAGTCTGTCAGAAACAAAGTCATTTCTATTTCTATCTACTTTTTGTTCTTTTCCAGTACCAACTGAAACAACAACTTTTACAAGTCTTGGGGCTGAAAGGGCGTTTTTGTAACCAAACTCGTCCTTCATCAGCTCATATGCTTTTTTTTCTATCTCCTTGACGCTTTCCATACGTAAGTAATTATTGATTTATATTTATAATTTAGATCTTTTGACCGCTCTTTCTAGCTATTCTGATCTTTTTTCCATCTTCAACCTTGAATCCGATTCTTGTAGGTTTGCCACCTTTTGGATCAAGAATCATAACGTTTGATACACTGATTGGAAAAGATTTATCTATCACTTCTCCCTTACCTTCTCTTTTCTTGTGAACCTTTTTCATATTCACTCCAGAAATAAGAACCTTGTCTAGAGAAGTAAAAACTTTTTCTACAGTTCCCTTCTTTCCTTTGTCTTTTCCGACAGTCACTATTACATTGTCTCCTTTTCGTATTTTCATCCCGTTACGAAATCAAACGTAAACTTTTTAAAATTTTGTTTGATTATATTATTTATACATTCTTATAATTAATTATCAACCTTCCCGTATTTTTACAATATATTCGTTTACTATTTCGTACGGGATTCATAAGCTTTATATTACTTCAGGGGCTAGTGATGCGATTTTTTGAAAACCTCTTTCTGATATTTCTCTTGGTATAGGACCAAAGATTCTACCACCTACTGGTTCAAATCTGTTCTTTGTCTTTGCCTTACCAACGATCACAACAGCATTCTCATCGAATCTTATATAAGAACCATCTTTTCTTCTAAAAGCATTCTTTTGTCTAACAACAACAGCGTGGTGAACGTCTTTTTTCTTTACAGTCTTTCTAGGTTCAGCGCTTTTTACAGCAATAACAACAACATCTCCCAATTGAGCATATCTTCTCTTTGAACTACCAAGAACCTTGAAGACTTGAGCCATCTTTGCACCTGTGTTGTCTGCTACTTTTACCATTGTTTGAGGTTGTATCATAAGCCTTTTGTTATTTTATAACTATAAATTTCTTATCTTTTGAGATCGGTTTTGATTCGACTATCGAAACCTTATCTCCAACTTTGTGAGAGTTGTCTTCGTCGTGAGCTTTAAACTTCTTTGAGATGTTTATAAACTTACCGTATTTTGGATGCTTCACGAACCTGTTTACTTTTACAGTAACAGTCTTGTCCATTTTGTCTGAAACAACAACTCCTTCCAATATTTTCTTGTTATCTTTATCGTTTGTCATAAGCATTATCTTGTTTTTAGTTCAGTCAAAAGTCTAGCGATATTCTTTCTCATCATTCTAACCTCATGAGGTTTTTTCTCTTTTGCAGAACTCATATTGAATCTATGATTCTTCAGATCCTCTTTTAGAGAAGAAATCTCCTTTAGAATATCTTTTTCTTCTTTTGTTTTGTAATCAACCTTTTTCATAATTAATTTCTAGCTATTACTTTTGTCTTGACTGGCAATTTTGTACCAGCTTTTCTAAGTGCTTCTTTTGCTATTTCATCAGAAACTCCGTCAACCTCGAAAAGAATTTTTCCAGGCAAAACTTCACAACAGTACCCTTCTGGTTCACCCTTACCCTTTCCCATAGGAACCTCAGCAGCCTTTTTTGTAAAAGGTCTATCTGGGAAAATTCTTATCCAAACTTTTCCTGTCTTTCCAACTGTTCTTGAAGCAACTTTTCTGGCAGCCTCAATTTGTCTTGAGTTTATTCTGTTTGGACTTGTAGCCTTTAGACCAAAAGATCCAAAAGAAACAGCTGTACCTCTTGTAGCAATTTTACCGTCAAGAGACTTTCTTCCTGTTTGCCATTTTCTAAATTTTACTTTCTTTGGTAACAACATAAGCAAAAAATTAATTTACATTCTTATCAGCGTCAGCAAATACAAGACCTTTGTAAACCCAGACCTTTATACCAATATCTCCATAAGGAAGACTTGCTCTTTCTCTTATGAAATCAACATCAGCTCTAAATGTTTGTAGTGGGATAGAACCCTTCTTGAATTCTTCTTTTCTAGCCATTTCTGCTCCTCCAAGTCTTCCAGAAAGAACGATTCTTACTCCTTTTACATTTCTTTGTGAAGAAACTTTTTCTACTGCTTGTTTAGCAACTCTTCTGAATGGGATTCTCTTTTCTAATCCTTCTACGATTGAAGCTGCGATTATAGCAGCGTCGCTGTCAGGGTTTTTTGTTTCAACGATATCTAGCTTGAACTCATTGTTAACCTTGATACCTTTCTTTGAAAGATTCTTGATTATTTCTGCTCTAAGTTTTTGTGATCCCTCACCTTGTCTTCCGATAACCATACCCGGTCTTGAAGTGTTGATGATTACTCTTGTAGCTTTTTGGCTTCTTTCGATTTCAACTAGAGAGATGAAGTGTCCTTTCATCTTTTTTGAAATAACATCTCTTATGACAATATCTTCTTTTAGATTATTGAAATATTTTTTAGGATCACTGAACCACCTGCTTTTCCAGTCTCGCAGTATTCCTAGTCTATGTGCATATGGGTGTACTATCTTTGTCATAATATTATTTGTTTTCTTTTTGTTTTAGTTCCACTGTAACGTGAGCGTTTCTCTTGTTGATACGGCTAGCTGAACCTCTAGCTCTTGGTCTGAATCTCTTGAATACAACACCCTTGTCTACTCTCATAGAAGAAACTACAAGATCTTTCCCGTCTGTTCCAGAGTTTGCTACAGCTGACTCGATAAGCTTCTTTAGTGGGTCTGCTGCTCTCTTTGTCAAAAAGCCAAGAGAAACAAGCGCTTCTCTTACGCTTTTACCTTGAAGAGACCTTGCTACAAGTCTTACTTTTCTAGGTGATTGTCTGTAGTTTTTTAGTGTTGCTTTCATAAATCAAACTTAACAATTTATTTCTTATCAGAAGCTTTTGCTGCTTTTGCCGCTGAAATTTCTGCTTCTCTTTTCTTCTGTTCTAGTTCTTTTTGCATCTTACCTCCATGTCTTAGGAACTTACGTGTAGGAGAAAACTCTCCTAGTCTGTGTCCAACCATGTCTTCAGATACAAGAACTTCTATGTGTTGTCTTCCGTTGTGAACTCCAAAAGTGAATCCAACCATCTCAGGACTTATAACACAAGCTCTTGACCATGTCTTAATAACACCAGTGTCGCTTGGCTTCTTTCCTTCTATTTTCTTGAGAACCCTAGGGTCCACATATAGTCCTTTCTTTAGTGATCTAGTCATGTATAAAAAATGCCCTTAAACGAGGCAACGAGACGATATTATCAGAAGCCGGAGCTAATGTCAAATAAATATTAAGGAAATTAAGGGGTTTTCTGAGAAATAGCCAAAAGTCCACAAAAAATACCTAGAACAATCAAAAAAGCCAGCAAATGCTGGCTTTTTTGGCTTTTTATCTCTTCTTTCCTGTCTTTCTTCTTGAGACAATAAGGTTGTTTGAGTACTTCTTTGGAGTTCTTGTTTTCTTTCCTCCTGTGATTTTACCCCATTTTGTCTTAGGTCTTCTTGTACCTCTTCCTTGTCTACCTTCACCTCCACCGTATGGGTGATCTACTGGGTTCATGGCAGTACCTCTAACTGTTGGTCTTATACCCTTCCATCTACTTTTTCCGGCCTTACCCCAGTTTTGTAGTTTGTATTCAGGGTTTGAAACTTCTCCTATAGTTGCCCAACACTTATCTTGAACTTTTCTAACTTCAGTTGAAGGCATTTTCAAGTTTGAGTAGTTGTTGTCATGCGCTACAACTTGAATAAATGTTCCTGCGCTTCTAGCAAGCTTTGCACCTCCATTTGGTTTTATCTCAACATTGTAAACAAATGTACCAACTGGAATATTTTTTAGCGGAAGTCTGTTTCCTGGCTTTATTGGAGCTTCTTCTGAAACAATCATCTTTTCTCCAACCTTGATAGATTGAGGAACGATAACGTATCTTTTTTCTCCGTCTGCATAAACAGCTAGTCCGATAAACGCATTTCTATTTGGATCGTATTCTATAGTCTTGATTGTTGCTGGAATATCTTTCTTGTTGTACTTGAAATCTACAAGTCTGTAATTTTTCTTGTTTCCACCTCCCTTGTGACGAGTTGTTATCCTACCTTGGTTGTTTCGTCCAACGCTTTTTTTACCTCCTTTTACTAGAGATTTTGTAGGCTTGTCACCAGAAAGTACTTTCTTGTACTCAACTGTAGACATTTGTCTTCTTGATGGAGTTGTTGGTTTATACTTTTTCATATTTAAATTATAGAACTGTTATGGAGTCTCCTTTCTTGAAATATACGACCGCTTTCTTGCCACCACTTTTCTTTCCCAAGTTACCTCTTCTAAAGATAGTTTTTGGTTTTATAGTAGTAACGCTTATCTTTACTGGTGTTTTCTTGTAAAGAATTTCGATAGCTTCTTTGATTTCTGTCTTTGTACTTCTAGGATTTACATCAAATGTGTAAGCATTTTGAGCAACTCCGAAAGAAGCCTTTTCTGTAACTCTAGGGTTCAAAATAACATCTCTAGGATCTCTTCCAGAAACTATTTTTGCTTTCGATACTTCTTTTGTTTTGTCTTTTGTAGCCATAATATTATTTCTTGTTTACTTTAGCTTGTAGTGACTCAACAAACTTTTCTGGATTAGCAACTATAAGATATCTTCTGTTTGCAAGCTCAAGAGCATCTAGAGAAGAAACATAGTCCAAAGAAACCTTTGGTATATTTCTGAAAGCTAGGTGTGTACCTCTGTTAGTTTCACCCAAAACGATATAACCAATTGGCTTTCTAGCTGCCTTTAGTTTTTCAAAACCAGAAACAGTTGCTATGTTTTTTAGAACTTGATCAGCACCCTTTGTCTTACCGTCTTTGATATCGAGACTATCGATAAATATAACTTCTCCGTCTTTTAGCTTCTTAGAAAGAAGAGTAAACAGTGCTTTTGTCTTTGCTTTCTTGTTTATCTTTCTAGAGTAGTCCTTTTCTTTTCTTGGTCCATGAGTAGTACCTCCACCAACCCATATTGGGCTTCTTGAAGAACCGTGTCTTGCTCTACCTGTACCTTTTTGTCTCCAAGGCTTCTTACCACCCCCAGAAACTTCTCCTCTATCTTTTGTATGAGCAGTTGTTGGTCTTCTGTTAGCTGCCATAGATAGAAGTGTCTCGTGAACAAGATCTCCATTCCAAGAAAGACCAAATATCTCTACTGGAAGTTCTAGATCTTTTACTTTTTTACCTTCTTGATTGTATATTGGTGTTTTCATATTTATTTCTGTACTACTCTAAGAACTGTACCCTTTCTACCTGGAAGAGCACCTCTTATAACTAGTTCTTTTGTTTCATTGTGGACAGCTACGACCTCTAGGTTTTTTACAGTTATAGTATCTGTACCCATTCTACCTGCCATTCTCATACCTTTCATAACTCTCTGAACACCACCAGCTCCGATAGAACCTGGCTCTCTCTCTGAGTGCTTTTGTCCGTGACTTCTTCTTCCTCCGTGAAAACCGTGTCTTTTTACAACACCTTGGAAGCCTTTACCTTTTGATGTTCCAGTTACTTGTATAACGTCTCCTTTTTCAAATTGTGATACATCTAGAGTATCTCCAATATTTACTCCTTCTACAGCTGGGATCTCTTTTACAAAACGGAAATTACCCTTCTCGCCGAAGAGTCCCTTTTGAGGCTTGTTTATCCTCTCTGCTTTTTGATCACCAAATCCAACAACGAAGGCTTGGTAACCATCTTTTTCTGTGTTTTTCTCCCTAAGAACAGAAGCAGGCATAACCCTTACCACTGTTGCTGGGTGGACCTTACCTTCTTCATCGAAGTATTGGGTCATTTTATCTTTTGTAGCGAATAATATCTTCATATAATTTGGAATTTCGGAGTATTGCTTCACGCCTAGCAAAAGCTAGGCGTGAAGATTTCTCCTTTTGTCAGAACTAATAGAGTCCAAACAGTGGGCCTTAGATTACATCATTTTGACGGAAACATCAACCCCTGATGGAAGTGCTAGGTTTGTGAGTGCCTCAACCACCTTTGCATTTGGATTCAATATATCGATAAGTCTCTTGTGAACTCTTATCTCAAATTGTTCTCGTGAATCCTTGTACACGAAAGATGATCTGTTAACAGTGTACTTTTTGATTTCTGTAGGTAGTGGAACTGGTCCTCTAACAGTAGCATCATATCTACGAGCTGTATCTATGATTTGCTTTACAGAAACATCTAGTACCTTATTTTCATAGGCACGAACCTGTATCCTAAGCTTAGAAACAGCTTCGGATTTCGATGCTTTAGTTTTTTTTGTTTTTGTCGTGCTTTCAGTCATAAAGAGCTAAATAATTTGATAATGATTAGGTTAGTGTTAGGCGATGACCTTTGTAACAACACCGGCACCAACAGTCTTTCCACCTTCTCTTATCGCAAATCTTTGTTGTTCTTCTAGAGCAACTGGTACAACTAGTTTTGCTTTTAGTTTTACAGTGTCACCAGGCATAACCATTTCTGTTCCTTCTGGAAGAGTAACTTCTCCTGTAACGTCTGTAGTTCTTACGTAGAACTGAGGCTTGTAACCGTTCATAAATGGAGTGTGTCGTCCACCTTCTTCTTTTTTAAGAATGTAAACTTCACATTCAAATTCTGTGTGAGGATTTACAGAACTTGGCTTTGCAAGAACTTGTCCTCTTGTTATGTCGTCTTTCTTGATACCTCTTATAAGGATACCTGCGTTGTCTCCAGCAAGACCTTCTTTTAGTTGCTTGTTGAACATTTCAACTCCAGTAACTGTAGTCTTTGATGTTTCTTTGATACCAACGATTTCTACTTCTTCTCCAACTACAACCTTACCTCTTTCGATTCTACCTGTAACAACAGTACCTCTACCTTCGATAGAGAATATGTCTTCGATAGGCATAAGGAATGGTTTGTCTACTTCTCTTTCTGGAAGTGGAATGTAAGTATCTAGAGCTTCGATAAGTTCCATAACTTTCTTAGCCCATTCGTCATCGTTTGAAGCTGATTCAAGAGCCTTAAGACCTGATCCTCTTATAACAGGACAGTCTTTGTCGAATCCTTGCTTCTCTAGAAGCTCTCTTACCTCTTCTTCAACAAGGTCTAGAAGATCTTTGTCATCTACCATGTCACACTTGTTTAGGAAAACGATTATCTTAGGCACACCAACTTGTTTTGCAAGAAGGATGTGTTCTCTTGTTTGTGGCATAACACCGTCTGTTGCTGCAACTACGATAACAGCACCGTCCATCTGAGCTGCACCTGTAATCATGTTCTTGATGTAGTCAGCGTGACCTGGCGCGTCAATGTGAGCGTAGTGTCTTGTTGGTGTCCAGTATTCGTTGTGAGAAAGAGAAATTGTTATTCCTCTCGCTTTTTCTTCTGGCGCCTTGTCGATTTGATCGACACCTTTAATAGCTGCACCGTATTCTCCACCTGCTCTAGATAGAACGTGCAAAATAGCCGCAGTAAGAGTTGTCTTACCGTGGTCAACGTGACCAATTGTACCTACGTTTACGTGAGGTTTTGATCTGTCAAAATCTGCCATAAATTTATTTTAGTCTTATAACGTCTACGTATTTCGCGAACATACGAGAACTCAGTACTCGCGGAATACGACGACGAAAAGAACGATTTAGTTAATTGATTAGTAATATACGACTAGTAAAAAAACGCGTAATTCGCGCTAGAACATATTAGCGAAATAGAGTCGATAAGTCAAGAGGAAAAAGCCTAAAAATGCTCAAAAAAGAAAAAACCGGGAGCTAACCGGTTTATTGGAAAATTTCTTCGAGATCTTCTTTCCAGAAGATATTTGCATAATCTTCCGGTTTTAGAGATTCTCTCTGCCAATCAGGTTCATAACCGAGTCTTTCTTTGGTGAACTTTCTTCTGGCCATAGCTGTATCTATCAACCCTGGTTCAGATATCAAAATGGTATTGTCGATATCTTCTCTCTTTTTTTGGGCAACCCACTTGCGTAGGTTTTTCATAGCGTAAGCATAAGCTACTTCACCGAACTTTTCGATATCAGAGTCAGAAAAAAGTTTTTCGTCGGCAATGTGAGATCCGACAAATTTGAAAACCACCCCTTTTGGTTTGAAAACTTCTTTGAAAGAGTCGTAAAACCTCGCCTTTGAGTCGAAGTTAGCTTCGGAAATCTTTGATATCGCAGAGAGCAAACTCGGGGACTCGTTGTCCCACTCAAAGAAACCTGCTGCTCCTACAACAAGATCAATTTTCTTGTATTGAAGTTTGATGTCAGAGATCATCATTTCCAAATTTTCAGTGTCACGAAGATCAACTGAGAAAGTTGAGACGTTTTCTCCTAGATCTTTCTTTAGACTTGAGAGTTTTGTCTTGTCTCGGCCAAAGCAAATCACATGGAAGTCTTTTTCTACAAGGAGCGAAGCTATAGCTCCGCCGATCTCGCCAGTCGCACCGACTACTATAGCTGTTTTCATGTCTTTGTTCATTTTGAAATCATACTACACTAAAAACAAAATTGCACAAATAAAAAAGCTACCCCTGGGTAGCTTTACAAAACATTTTCTTCGATGTTTTTAATGGAAATGTTTATTTTACTTATAACCCTTTTGTTACAATACTTATTTCTATCAGCCCCAATGCAAATAAGGAACTTCAATATTTCCTCGTAATAACTTAGAAGATATTTGTCTTTTGTGCGCATATACAAGCGCACATACTTCAAATACTCCTGATTACCCTCAAATTTTGTACTGGTACCTTCTACAAGATCCCTAAAAACAAGGATAAGGTGTTGTCTTTCTATATCAACAGAGGCGCCAGATCCTTGTGTATGAAAAGGGAGATCAAAAACATTTCCAGTAATCAATACAAAACGAAGATGTTCCAGTAACCTAGCAGATGGCTTTGTGGGCCACGTTATAAGGTCAATAAGAATTTTGTCCAATTCTTTTTTATTCGGATGCTTTTTTCTTTTTGACAAAATTGTACTTTTTATTTAAACAAAAGATTACACCAAATCAAAAAAACCGCAAGGCGCGGTTTTTTTGATTTATTTTTATATTATTTTCTAGATTTTATGATTTCCCACCCAAGGCGAACAGGCATCCGCAACGTTTTGTGGAACCCCAGAACAAAAGAACCGCATGAATTCATGCGGTTCTTTGTACGGGGCGAGAATTGATTATCTAGCCTTTTCTAATTTCAATTATTTACGTGATTTGATTATTTCATCCGCAACGTTTTGTGGAACAATATCATATCTTAGGAATTCCATGTTGAATGATGCTCTACCTTCAGTCATAGATCTAAGTGTTGTCATGAATCCGAACATTTCAGAAAGAGGAACAACAGCTTTTACAACTTTGTTCATACCTCTATCTTCCATACCTTCGATAAGACCACGCTTAGAAGAAAGGTTTCCAGAAACGTCTCCCATGAACTGGTCAGGAGTTACAACTTCTACCTTCATCATAGGCTCTAGGATAACTGGTCTAGCTTTTTGACAAGCTTCTTGAATAGCCATAGAAGCAGCGATCTTGAACGCCATTTCGTTTGAGTCAACTTCGTGATAACTACCGTCATATAGATCAACAGAAACATCTACCATCTTGAATCCTGCAAGTATTCCTCTGTCTAGACCTTCTCTAAATCCTTTTTCACAAGCAGGAATGTATTCTTGTGGAATAACACCTCCCTTGATGTTGTTGATGAATTCGAAGTGGTCTTCTCTCTTTACGTTCTTCGGTAGTTTTTCTATATCTTCCTTTGTCATCTTCTGATCTAGTGGTTTTACTTTGATCTTTACGTGACCGTAGTTACCTCTACCTCCAGATTGTTTGATGTATTTTCCTTCTACATCAGCGTCACCTGTAATTGTTTCTCTATAAGCAACTTGAGGTTTACCGACAACTGTTTCTACTGAGAACTCTCTCTTTAGTCTGTCTACGATTATGTCTAGGTGAAGTTCTCCCATACCAGCGATGATTGTTTCGTTTGTTTCAGAGTCAGTTGAAACTCTAAATGTTGGGTCTTCTTGAGCAAGTCTAGAAAGTGACATACCGAGTTTCTCTTGATCAGATTTTGTCTTTGGTTCGATTCTAAGAGAGATAACTGGTTCTGGGAACACGATTCTATCTAGTTCGATTGGGTGTTCTTCGTCACAGAGTGTGTCAGATGTAATAGTATCTTTTAGTCCAACAGCTGCTGCGATTTCTCCAGCGTAAACTTTCTTTACTTCTTCTCTTTGGTTTGCGTGCATACGCAAGATTCTACCGATTCTTTCTTTTGAACCAGTTCTAGGGTTGTAGACATAGCTACCAGCGGAAAGGGTTCCAGAGTAAACTCTGAAGAATATAAGTTGTCCTACAAATGGATCTGTAGCAACTTTGAAAGCAAGTGCAGAAAGAGGTTCTCCGTCTTCTGTCTTTCTCTCTACTACCTCTTCTGTTTCAGGATCAATTCCTTTTACAGGAGGAACATCTAGAGGAGAAGGAAGAAAGTCAACAACTGCGTCTAGAACTAGTTGAACACCTTTGTTCTTTAGGGCACTACCGCAATAAACAGGAAAGATCTTGTTTGCGATAACTGCCTTTCTAAGTGTTGCTTTTAGAACAGCTAGTTCTGGCTCTTTGCCTTCTAGATAGTCGTTCATCATAGTCTCATCGTTTGAAACGATAGACTCTACAAGTTCATTTCGGTATTTCTCAACTTCTTCTTTCATGTTTTCTGGGACATCACCTTCTATGATTTCGTCTCCCATTTTTCCTGAGAATCTGTAGCTTTTTCTTGTAAGAAGATCTACTGCACCTTCGTGCTGATCTTCTAGTCCGATAGGAAGCTGCATTCTAACTGCACTCTTTGAAAGTCTATCTATAATAGATTGATATGACTTCTCAAAAGAAGCACCTGTTCTGTCTAATTTGTTTATAAAACAAACTCTTGGCACGTTGGCTTCGTCGGCATATCTCCAGTTTGTTTCTGATTGTGGCTCTACACCAGCAACACCGTCAAACACAACAACTGCTCCGTCCAAAACTCTCATAGATCTTTTCACCTCAACTGTGAAGTCGATGTGTCCAGGTGTGTCGATTATGTTGAACCTAAATTTGCTTTTTTTGTCTTCTTTGTCGCCTACGTATGTAGGTGTCCAGAAACAAGTAGTAGCAGCAGAGGTAATAGTAATACCTCTCTCTCTTTCTTGTTCCATCCAGTCCATTGTAGCTTCACCTTCGTGAACCTCACCAATCTTGTGAGAAACACCGGTGTAGTACAAAACACGCTCGGAAGTAGTAGTTTTTCCGGCGTCGATGTGGGCAATAATCCCAAAGTTCCTTACTTTTTCTAGTGGATAATCTCTTTCCATCCCGTTACGAAATAGGACGCGGACCCTTACCTATAGTGCGGGTTTTATCCTAATTTCCAATTAAAATAATAAATTGACCTTGATTTTTATTTGCATGATCGCGTCCGCTATTTCGTACGGGATCCGTGAATAAAAACCTACTAAATAAAAAATGACCCTTTCCTAAGTCAAGGCTATATTACGCCAAAAAGTTAGTTTTGGCAAATAAAAAGCGCGGTTTAAACCGCGCGTAGTGCATCCTTGAGAAAAATGCTTTCAAAATCCCCGTTTCTTTTCCATGGAAGAAACCATCCTATCTTGTCCTTGTCCATGTTCTTGAGGAAAAAAACGGCTTCCTCTAGAGTGTTGGCGTGAACAATAGAGTTCAATTTATTGAATCTCCTTTCGACAGATATGTCTTCTCCTACGACAACAGCAAACGAAACCTTTTGATAGATAAGTTCCCTTATTGGTAAAATATCTTTTTTTCTCATGTTTGATGGTAAACCATATGTTATGAGAACCAAAGATCCGTCTTTTACCGAATTACTGCTTAGAAAAGAGAATATTTGATTTACTCCCTCTCCAAAAGAAGAGTGGTCTATAACGACCAGACCTTCCTTTTTGATCAAAAAATTCTCTGGGTTTTCTGGAGGGGAAAAAGCTTCTTTTAAAAAAGAGTTTGAAAGGTTATGGCTTTCGTCGGCAACGATTTGCACCAAACTTTTTCTCTCTTTTTCAATTCTCACTGGCGGGTCTCTCTTTATTTCTTTTATAAGGAGACTCTCTGAAGGGACAGGGTGCCCATTCTTATAAATTTTGAATTCTCCCATTTTGGTTCTTTTTTTGTAAATCTACACCCAACACCAAAATTTTGCAAATAAAAACCTCCCAACAGGGAGGTTTTTATTTTTTGACTTTTTAGTTTATTACCAAGCGAAGTGAGCAAATGCTTTGTTTGCTTCTGCCATTCTGTGAGTATCTTCTTTCTTCTTTACAGCAAATCCTTCGTTGTTTGAAGCTTGCAAGATTTCTTCAGCTAGCTTTTGTTCCATAGGCATACCTTTTTTGCTTCTTGCTCCTTCTAGTATCCATCTTATAGCAAAAGCTTGTCTTGCTTCTGGTCTAACCTCTACAGGAACCTGATAGTTAGCACCTCCGACTCTTCTAGATCTAACTTGAGTAAGCGGTCCAGCGTTCTTTAGAGCTAGATCAAACACTTCGATAGGGTTTGGATTACCAGTTTTTTCTTTTATGATATCAAGCGCACGATAAACTATTCCTTCTGCAAGAGATTTCTTACCGTCCCACATAACACTGTTTATAAGCTTAGAAAGTTTTTCTGAAGCATAAACTGCGTCTGGTCTTGGCTTGTTTCTATTTGTAACTTTTCTTCTCATATCTATCTAAATATTATTTGTCTTTCTTAGGTCTTTTAGCACCGTATCGGCTTCTTCCTTTTCTTCTCTTTTCTATACCTGTTGTGTCAAATACACCTCTAACTACGTGATATCTCACACCGATAAGGTCTTTTACTCTACCTCCTCTTATAGCAACAACTGAGTGTTCTTGTAGGTTGTGTCCTTCTCCTGGAATATAAGCTGTAACTTCTTGTCCATTTGTTAGTCTTACTCTGGCGATTTTTCGAAGCGCTGAGTTAGGCTTTTTAGGAGTAGTTGTTGTAACTTTTGAACAAACACCTCTTTTGAATGGTGCTGGGTAGAAAACTGGCTTGTTTTTGATGTGGTTAAAACCCCTACTTAGTGTAGGAGATTTTGACTTCTTAGTCTTTGATTTTCTGTTCTTTTTTATTAGCTGATTTATTGTCGGCATATTTAATCTAAAAAACGGGACCACTTAAAGCCACGTCCGAGATACTCTACTATATATCTATATTTTTTGCAAGCAAAACCTGAAAGAATAAGGCTTATTCACCTTCTGGAGAGGTTGGCTCTTCGAACTCTACTGGTATTTCCTCCTCTACTACCGGTAACTCCTCTATAACTTCTTCTATAGGCTCTTCCTCTATGACTTCGTCTTCTACTGCTCCATCTTCTACTGCCTCTTCCTCTATATTGTCTATTTCTTCACCCAAAACTTCTCCTTCGCCATCTTCTACATCGCTCTCTTCTTCATTACCACCAGAAGATGATCCTCCGCCTACGTATATAACAGTGTTACTTCCACTATTTTTTTCTAGGAGATTCTTTAGGTCATTCTTGTCGATACAAACATCTTCCAGACAAAGTTCTTCTGTAACAAGTTTCTTTGAAAATATTTCTGCAATACCATTTGCTCTATCACCAAGCCAAGAAACCAAAGTGTTATAAAAACTTCCTTTTGTTTCTATGTCGAAAGAATTGATATCTGTGATTTCTTGATCCAATTCTTGTATTGCTTTTACTAGTGTCCAAGAGTTTGGGAGGTCAACAGTATAGTATCCGTCTGGACCAAGATTTACTATTTCTGGATGAGTTTTGAGAGCTTCTTGCGCAATAATTCCCACAAGGTGATCACCCGAAGCAATAACATCATATTCTCTTATCCTGTATTTTCGGAGAGAAGAAAGTACGGAGTCTGCATCTTCTATATTTGTCTTTAGTCTTTCATCAGAAGAACAACTTACTGTTTCGGCTCCAGACTCTGGATTGTGTAGACAAGCACCGTCAGAGTCTCGCAGAGAAAACAAGTCGGTGTCTACCGATGCATTTTCTACATCTAGAAGATAGTCCGGTGTCGAATCCCCGATACCAGTATCCCCCGCCAAATAATTGTCAGCAGTTCCAGACATATATAGGTTCCACTTGTTTCCACCAGAAGAAACTTCTCCAACAAAACCAAAGTTGCTTGTACCTATAGTCAGGTCTTCTGTATAGAAGCCGTAGTAAGTGTTTATAGTTGGTGAGCCAGAAGAAGAATTTGTTCCGTTGTTTGCATAAAAGTTATACATACTTCCAACAGTGCCAGTCCAAGAACCAGAAGTGTTTATAGTCGATCTGTTGGCGATAAGGTTTGTCAAAGTTATCCCCGAAGCAGAGCCGGCTATGTTCATGTTGTTATTTATAGCAAATATGTTTGAGATGCTAGTTGTCGGTTGGATTGTGTTGTTTGTACGAATAGTTTGAAACGTAGTACTTGGAGAAAATAAGCCGCCAAAATCCAGAACCGCGCTCGGAGATTCTGTTCCTATACCAAATAAACCTTCTGATGTAATTATTGCCTTGGCAGTAAGTGATGTAGAACCTATGTTTGTTGTTCTAAAAGAGATATTTGTTCCAAAAGAAGAATCATCGAAGTCTTCTGCGGCGATCATTCTAATTGAGCCAGTAGAAGAAGCAGAAAATCCAGTGTCTCCATAACCAGCACCTGCAAACTCTGCGATTATATCGTTTTGAAGTGTATTACTTGGCGAAGCGGTTGTACCGTTTACTGATCTACCACCAAAGACTGGTTTTTTACCAGCATATGCATCTATATTTATAACTCCATCAGAAGTAGCGTCGACAACTGATATCTCAAAACTTGGAGTAGTTGTTCCGATACCAAATCTGTTATTTGTATCATCCCAGAAAAGTTTAGAGTTATCTTGAGCAAGATTACCAGAAGAATCCGCAAAAAGTATAGAGCCACTTGTAGAAGAACCTATTTCGTCTCCTATGCTTAGAGGTACGACGCTACAATTTGTATCTCCCGGAGAACAAGTTGGGTTTAGAGTTTCCCCTGCAGTATATTTTGAAGAAGGAGGAGTTGCATAAGAAGAGTACACAGCAAAACAAAAGAACCCTATCATAAGTAGCGTTACAAAAATCTTTGCTCTTCTAAACATACACATATTGTAACACCAAAATTAGTGTCAAAATAACAGAAAAATTAGTTTTTAACAGTTAAGTTCTTAAAAAGATATTTTTTGGTCTATATAACCAGTTTTTGCCTCAAAACTGCTTGTTTTGTGTACTTCTTGATAAGTACCGTCATCTAGTTTTTTGTCGATAGTTAAGTAATATGTTCCCTTTCCTACTAGTAGATAGAATGCTCCATTTTTATTTGTAGGTTTTTTACCAATCATCATGCCGGTGTTTGCGTCATAAACTTTTACAATAGCAAAAGCAAGTGGTTCACCTCCAAAAATTATTCTTCCTTGTGGTTTTGGTCTCAAAACAGTTTCTTTCAAAAATAGCATGACTACGTATAGAGACATTATGATTATGTTATACAAAACAGGAGAAACGGTTGTAGCAATTATAGAAATAGCAAAACCTAGAACAAACAACACGTCTGAAAATACTGCCAAGAATTTATCCATTCTAGAGTAGAATAGATTCAGATTTTTTTGACTCTTTGCATATTCATTCCAGTCAAAACCAACTGGATCCATAGGAATGTTTTTTGTAATAATAGATTCATCACTTGTGATTTCAAAAATTTCTCCGTGATATATATCGTTATAAAGTTCGTCTTTGTCTTTGCCGGCCATAAGACTAGACGGAAAACTATAGTGAGTTTTACCAGGTACTACTCTGTATCTACCACGACTAACAAAGAATCCGTATCTACCGTCAATATCAGTTATAGTGCTCCCAACTTCGCTATTCATCTCGTCAAAAAGAGTAACGTAAACCGGGTCTAGTGGTTGCTTTGTTACAGCATCATATACAACACCCCAAGGTTTGTTTTTCTTTCTTATACCAAGAGCAGTCAAAAGAAGTGACCAAAGTCTAACTGGTATCAAAACTATCTCAGATATAGATAGAGGGTTGGCAAACATTACAGATATCATAGAAGAAATACCTGCAAAGATAATACCTAGAGTTGTTACTATTTTTACAGTTGTATCTCCTTCTGGAGAAGACACTATGTTTTCAGCAAGCGAAAGTGTGGAGATTATTATATCTTCAAGTATAGAAATGCTACTCAAAACTGCGTCCGAAAAAGGATTGAAGTTATCTGGAACATTGTCCTCAGTAGGAAGAGGAATATCTGGTTCCTCTATAGGAGGAATTGGTGGTACGGGAGTATCTATATCTGGGCTAGAGATGTCTCCATCGTTTCCAGGATTATCATTGTTGTTTATAGGAGTAGTATCTCCAGAATCTACTGGTGGATTCTCTACAGTAGGAGGTATTACGGGCGGCTCTTCTGTTGTAGTAGAAGATCCGCCACCAGATGAACCTCCGCCGCCGCCAGATGCACCGTTAGATGTCCACTGTGATCTAACTTTGTATGTGTCACAGAGTGTTGATTCGCTACAGTTGAAAGCAATCCATCCAACTTTCTCGCTCCATGCATAACCGTGCCAATATCCGTCAGAATCTATTGTTACTCCACCATTTGTTGGAGCAAAGTTTATCCATCCTAAATTTTCTCCCCAGGCGTAGCCAAGAAGTGTTCCGTTGTTGTTTTCTACACCCTCATCACCAGAAGGATCGAAGTTTATCCATCCATAATTTTCACTCCATGCATAACCGGTAACAGAGCTATTGTAAACATTTACACCGTAGTCGGTTTTCATATTTATACGACTACTATCTTCCAGTATCACTGCATACCTGTAATCATCGTATATTTCTGCTGCAAAAACTTTCGAAAAAGGCAGTGCTATAAAACAAGTCAGAATAAAAATTTTTAGTAAGTTTTTTCTAGAAAAAATATACATAAGTTCCTATATCTAAAATTATACAAGAAAATCAAATATTATGCTCACAAAAGAAGAAATAAAAGGCCACAAGAAAATAACGAAAGCAATAACCAATAAAAAAGAATACTTTTCAAACTTATAAAGAATCATTTCTCCTCTAGCTCCGAAAAATGAAGCTAGTATTTTAGACCCATCAAGTGGAGGAATAGGCATAAGGTTGAAAACTGCCAAAATAATGTTGATCATTATAATGGAAGAAAATATATATGTTATGGCGATAGAGGCTAATCCAATTATTGCAAAAAGTTTTAAAACAAGCGCAAAAACAACCGCCACTGTAAGATTCACAAATATACCTGCAGCAGAAACAAGAAAAAGTGCACCCTTTTTACCTCTTATGTTGTTTGGATTATAAGGAACCGGCTTTGCCCAACCAAACAAAAAACCTGTCCCGCTAATAACAAGGAGTGCCGGCAAAATAATAGAGCCAAACATATCTAGATGTTTTATAGGATTGAGAGTCAGTCTCCCCTGATAATACGCGGTCATATCACCGAGTTTATAAGCCACATATCCATGGGCGACTTCATGTATAACTACAGAAAATATAATTATTGCTATAAGAAAAATTGACTCCATAATCCATAAAACTACAGGCTATTGCCTTGTATCAGTACTTATGATAACATAATCCCTCGTATGGCAAAGAAATGTCCAATAACTGAAAAGTCCTCAAAAGTAGCTGGCGGATACTCAAACAGAGTTCGTGCTACTAAATTCAATCCAACTGGAAAAAAGAGGAAGTATGCAAACCTTCAAAAAAAGAGGATTTTTGTTCCTGAAATAGGAAAAACTCTGACACTCAATATTTCAACAAAGGCGATCAAAACTATAAACAAAAATGGCGCCTACAATACACTAAAGAAAGCAGGTCTTATATAAAAATCCGAGTTAGATACTCGGATTTTTTAATTTATAGAAGCGTTTCTTGTATCGACTGTTTGTGAGTTTATAACAGAAGCTTCTTTTGGTATTTCGGTTATATTATTTTCTTCTGGCTTTTCGTCTACTGCTGGTTCTACTATCTCAACTGGAGTTTCTTCTATCACCTCTTCTTCTCCAACAACCTCTTCTATTTCCTCTTTTGGAGCTTTTGGTTTTGAATTTATATTGTCCATTTCTGTTTCTAGAGAAATCAAAGCTTTGCTTATGATATCAAACGCTTGCTTGTACATATCTATAGCATCGTTTATTTCTGAGTCTTGATATAACTCGTCAGCCTTATTTGCAAGATCTCTCGCTTCCTCGAAAAGAAGATCAATAGACTCTTCGAACTCTGGATCTATCGAGCTTTGTGTCTTTGGCAAGTAATATAGTCTAGAAAAATCTGAAAATGTAGAAGAGAGTTTCTCTTGAATCGCGGACAGGTCTTCTTCTATTTTTATGCTGTCTCCTGTTTTGATTTCAGAAACTATATTGTTTGATTCCTCTACAGCTTCAGTACTTACTTCTGCCATAGATTTCTTGAATCCATCTACTATTTCTACGATGTTTTGATCATCACTATTTTCTCCGTCAGAAGAAATAGAGTTTGATTTTACTTCGATAACCTTTTCAGCTTCAGATAGAAGGGTTAGAGCCTTGCCGCTTTTTCCTTCTTCTCTCAAGATAGATACATTTTTGACTACTCTATCTTTGTGCTTCTTTACATCATCCTGAAGACTAGAAACGAGTTCTGCCTTTTGATCATTTGAAATACTTTCTTTTTCTAGAACCTTTTTTACTTCTTCAAATCTTCTTTCGATAAGTTGTGTTTCGTGAGCAGTTTTTGCTTCTGTTGTTAGTTTAAATGCATTTACAACTCTTTCGTTAACATTTGTTTTTACATTATAAAAAGTCTCTCCGGGAATAGCCTGTTCTGCAAAAGCAGAAACTGTTCCTCCAAGAGTGAAGAAAACCAAAACAACTGCACCTACAATTCTAAACATCGGGTGTGCGGCAAAAAATGAGAAACTAGAAACACTCCTTCTTTTTGAAGAAAGAATTTGATTTCTTAGTCTGATAGACCAATACATCTGATTTTTTTCATCAGATGAAAGCTTTATTTGGTTTTTTTGGTCTTTAAATGTCATGATTTTCTAATATTGTTTTTATCTTTTGAATCGCCCTGTGAAGTCTTACGGAAACAGAGTTTTCTGTCTCTCCTAAAATTTCAGAAATTTCCTTGACCGAATATTCATCAACAAGTTTCATGGTCAGAACTTCCCTATATGAAGGCTTTAGTTCTTCGAACAGCTTGATTACTTCTTCGGTAGAAATGTTATCAAATATATCTTGCTCGGTTTCTCCTTCTACGTCGAAACCTTGTTCCATAGATTCCTCTAGGGATCTATGGTTTTTTCTATCTCGGTATTCGTTTACATATAGATTGTGAGCGATTTTATAAAGAAAGCTCTTTGGATTATCTATAGCTTCTCCAGAAGACATAGTCTTCCAGAGTCTCATGAATACTTCTTGAGTTAGTTCTTTGGACCGATCTCTATCACTTATTTTGAAGACAAAGTGCCTAAAGATACTATCGGAGTAGTCCTCAAATATAGACTCAAATGTTTGTATTGTGTAGTCCTCCTCCATAACAAAAGACACTTATAAGGGGAAAATCTTACATTATCCCTAAAAGTCCTTATATTATAGCATTTTATAGGGTAAAAAGTTATTTTTGTAAAAAGTGTAAGATTTATAAATCTGTTGTGTCTTATAAAGTGTACGCCGAAAAAGGCAATCTGCCAGTCGAGAAATCGACTCTTGCGACACCGGCGGACAGGTTTAAAATATTACTAGTTTCTCGGTCTCCTATCCCGAGATAAAAGAAAAAAGCGTCTTTAGAAGGTAAGACGCTTTTTTCTTTTATTTTATATCCAAAGTATGTCCATCCGACAAAATTGTAATAGTGCCAAGTTTAGCAGTAAGTAAAGTTTCTACTTCAAAATCGTTTAATCTATCTATAACTTCTTGGTGCGGGTGCCCGTATCGATTGTTTTTACCAGAAGAAATAACGGCAATTTCTGGAGTTATTTCACGAAGAAGGGACACTCCCGTAGAAGTCCTAGATCCATGGTGTCCGACTTTCAGTATATCGACACCTTCTAAATTCTCGTTTTTCAAAAAAATATCTTCTGTCTTTAGAGTTGCATCTCCCGTAAACAAAACATCGACATCTTTATACTTCAAAACTCCAACCAAAGATCCATCGTTTCTTTCCCAATAAGAAACATCTCTGTCTGGGAAGATAACGTCGAAATAGACTCCACTTTCTTTGTCCAAAATAATATCTGTTGAACTATTTGCAACTATATACTTCACATGCTTTTCGTTTATCTTTTCTCTCAAATCTTTGTATGTTTTGGTGTCAGACTTTGTTCCGGGCTCTACAACTAAACCAACATTGTAGTTATCTAAAATATAAGAAAGTCCGGCAATATGATCTGCGTCTGGATTTGTAAGAACAACAACGTCTATATAATCATCAAAAGCTGGTATAACTTTTTTGAGTGGAGAGGCAATGTTAGAAGAAGGTCCAACATCGACAAGCATCTGATTTCCGTTTGGAGCCTCTATATATATTGCATCACCCTGCCCTATGTCCAAAAAAGATATCTCCAATATGTCAGAACTTTCTGCGTTTGTTTTTGTTGTAGAAAAAACATAAAAATAAACAAAATATATTACTGCCCCAAGAAACGCGAGGAAAATAAGTGCTGATTTAGTTTCTTTTGTAAGATTAGTCATTATTTAGATAATAAAATCTAAAGAGGCTACATACAAGCTTTATATGTTAGAATTGAAGTATTAGAATTAACACCACAAAAACATGTTTAGTCCCAAAGAGTTTAATATCCCAAAACTAAAAGGAATTTCCGAAAAAACAATAGAAGAACACATAGGTCTATATAACGGTTATGTCAAAAATGCTAACGGTATAATAGATATGATGTCCAAGCTTGATAGCGAAAAAGATCCTTATATAACAGCAGAACTCTTCAGAAGATTCAGTTTCGAATACAACGGCATGAGAAATCATGAGATATACTTCTCTTCTCTTCAAGGCGGACCAAGGGCACTTGATCCAGAAAGTACTCTTGGGAAAAGATTAATGGAACTTTTTGGTTCTTATGAAAAATTTGTAAAAGAATTTACATCCCTTGCTATGACTCGTGGTGTTGGTTGGGCTGTACTTTGGTACGACAAAAAAGAAGACAAGTTTCTAGCAAGCTGGGTGGACGAGCAACACTTGGGACAACTTGGTGGTGCTGACATGATACTTGCTATAGACATGTGGGAACACTCTTTCGTGGCCGACTATCAGCCAAGCGGTAAGAAGCAATATATCGAGGACTTTTTCGAAAATTTAAACTGGGAAGTTATTGAAAATAATTTTTCAAAACTCATATAAAAAATGAAAACAATAAATAAAAAAGACTGGTTAGTGATAATTATCGTAATTCTCAGTTTGGCAATTATATGTGTAGCTATTTTAATTCTCACAAGGAGGGGTTCACAAAACTCAAAAAATAACACGTATTCGATTCCGTTAGATTTTCCTATTCCTGAAACCCCTACCACTGAAACAGAAGTAAGTAACACTTCTGTTTCAAACGCTAGTGCAAACGAAAGTACTGGGGTTATCTCACCTTCAGATAGTGGTTGGTCATTTCAAATAAACGAAATCGAAAAAAGTACAAAATTTAGTGATGTTTATGCCGGATACCAAAAACCAATCACTCTTATAATAGAAGACCCTGTCAGCGGCGCGACTATTCTGGAAGTACAAGATTTGACTAGTAAATCAACCAACTTGAATGAACTTGTACCAAATGGAACAGAATATTACTTACGTTTTTATGATGCCACTGGAACACTCATGGAACCAGCGTGGCCAAACGTGAAAACCACTCATTAATAAAAAGCTCGGATCACTCCGAGCTTTTTATTATTTATAATCAGCATAAGATTGTATAAAATCCCTGATAGTAGTAAACTCTATTACTTTTTCTGAACCACAAGGAGGAACTAGACACTGAGCAAACTCTTCTTTTATCTGTACCTTCACTGGAACAAAGAAGACAATAAATAAACAGGCTATGAGTATAGTAGTTGTTATCAATAGTAATTTAAATATACTTCTTAACTTCATATTCTAATTCCCATTTAAACCATCAAAATATAAGGTCATAGTGGTGTGATCTTTGAAGATGATACTTATATCTGCTCCGGTTGGGCGGTGGATCATCTTTACGCCAAAGTCATATGTATGACTATTTCCAATATAACTCCCCCACTTCTCCCAAAGAAGCTCGTTGGTGTTAAATATTGTTCTTTTTCCATCTACATACCAATTAAATATATCTTTATATACAACTTCTTCGCCGGTAGCGGGTAGTGTTATGTAGAAATCCACTAAGTTTAGATCTATGTCGTAACCAGTCTCGGCTTTTACATATGGGATGATAGTACGGATAAATTTTGGCGTTATCTGGTGATCAAATATAACTACACCGTCCGCGCACTTGAGAGTGCCGTCTGGATTGATAAATCTTTCTGGGTGTAGGTAATCGTCGTTCTTACCACCATTACAATCTTTGCTTGTGCTTTCGCTTGGAGTCGTGTCTATGCCATAACCTGGATTATAAACATCACTACCTGTATCCGTATTTTGGTTTTCGGTATCATCTTCAGAGTTTTGATTCCAAAAATTTTCTAAGGTATTTGGATTTGGAAAAAGATTATTTGTATATTTTTTGCCGCCAAAGAATCCGCTAGCAAATAAAAATACAAGCAGGAACAAAACTAAAGCAAGAAGGGCTATTATAGATATCTTTAAGAAGTCTTTTTTATCGTTTTGTTGTATTTCTTGTACTACTTCGTAATTTGGTTCAAAGTTATTTTGAGTATTTTCTATATTGTCCATATATCAATTATAAACAGAAAAATAAATAAATACCAAACCCATACAAAAAGAGGCCGTGTGGCCTCTTTTTGTAAAATCCTCAAGAATTAAATTATTGTAGACCGACAAAGTAAAGTGTCATAGTGTCGTGGTTTCCGAAAACGATACTAACATCTGTTCCAGTTGGTCTGTGGATCATAGAAACACCAAAATCGTGTGTTCTATCTCCTTCTAGGTAAGGTCTCCACTGTTTCCACAAAAGTTCGTTTGTGTTGAAAATAGCTCTTTGGCCATTTTCTGTCCAGTTGAATATATCTTGATAAACAACTTGTTCTCCTGTTTCAGGTAGAGTGATATAAAAATCAATGTCATTTAGATCAATTCTAACGCCTGTCTGTTCATAAACATAAGGTATTATTGTTTTAATGAACTTGGGTGTTATATGGTGATCAAATATAACAACACCATTTTTACATCTGACAGAACCATTGGCTCTGAGAAATCTTTCAGGGTGAAGATAGTCATCGTTTTGTCCTGTTTTACAAGGATCAGCTGTTCTTACAAGAGCCATTATATTTCCTGGCTCGATTCCTCCTATAAATTTATCTGTTGAAAAGATATAAGAGAAAGATAGGACAATTGCCACTACAGAGACAATTGGTACTAAAGTTTTTTTCATTTGATAATATTAAAGAATCTTTTTTGATTCTAAATTAATTTCTAATAATTTATTCTTGGGACGCACTTCCCTTTATACAACAGGAAGATACTGGTTTTCCACCACCACACGGGCAGGGGTGCTCGCTATTGCAACAGTTGCCGGACGGCTTTTCACTGCCACAAGAACAAGACTCTTTTAGTTCATCCATTGTCATACTTAAAGAAAGATTATTTTTTTATAAACGACCCGATAATACTATTATATCAATCAGTTCTCTAATATATGCATAGTTTTTACACACCAAAAGTAAGTGTATAAATATCTAGATTTCCACCTGAAGTAGTCTTGATTTCTAGTGTATGTATAGCTGGACCACTAGAAAGATCAACAACTTCATATAATCTTTGTGAATCTATGGTCAATGTACCTCCAGAAACTACATCTTTACCCTTATCAATGTCAGAAATTATGTTTCCATCTATGTAAACTTTCGCAACAGATGTTGTTGTGCTTGGTCCGGCGACTAAAAATACCTTTTTGGAATAAAACTTGAATCCAAAACCAGAATTTGTCGATTTTGATTCAAGATACTCAGGAAAAACTTGCCAATCTCCAAAAAGAGCAAATTTGTTCTGGGAAATATTATTTGCATCATAATCAAAACTACAACCAAGTAATACCAAGCATGAACCAAGGTTTGTATCTACATATGCAGAATTTCTTCTTGATCCGAAATATGTTTCTGGGCTTTGTCCAGAAATTGTAGATTTTTCAGAACTTACTAGTGTTTCATTTATACTTAGACTTTCTCCAAGTACAGTTGCTCTCTCTTCTAGAAGATCTATTATTTTTTGTTCTGTTTCTTCATATGCGCCCTCGCCCGCGTGGTCATATACCACAAAACCATCTATGTCGATCAAATACTTTCTCGGCCAGAAAGAGTTTTCCCATGCGCGCCAAGTAGAATAATCGTTATCCAAAACTACTGGAAACTTTATTCCATAGTCATTCAAAGCTTCTGTTACGTTGTTTATATCTTTCTCAAAAGCAAACTCTGGTGTATGAATACCTATAACAATTAGCCCGTCATCTTCATATTTGTCATACCACTCGTTTACATAAGGAAACGTTCTTATGCAGTTGATACAACTATAAGTCATAAAGTCGATAAGAATAACTTTTTTTCCAATATAATCTGAGATGCTTATACTTTGTCCATCTGTATTTACAAAACCAGACGGATTTACTATCTCGACATATCTATCGTATTTTTTAGATTTTTCTTCAAATCTACCGAGTGACTCTTCTGTTAGATTTTCTCCAAAAATAATTTCTTCTTGTGTTTTTTCTATATCAGTACTTTCTTTTTCATTGTTTATGGTTTGATCTATGAGTTTGTTTTCAAAAGATGAAAGATTACCATAAACTCCACCTTCTATGAGACGAGTTTGTACAACCTTGTCTAATCCAGAAAATACAAATATACCTACAATCACAAACAACACGCCGATCCCCCTCTTGAACCAACCTCTTGGATTAGCCAAAATATCAAGCTTTGAGACAAATCTTTGACCTATTATAGAAATGAGAAGTAGCACAATTCCAAGACCCAAAGAATATGCAAAAAGAGCAAATAGTCCTCTTATGAAACTCTCTGGCAATACAGTTGCAAGTATCACAAAATATGTAGGTGAACATGAAGAAAAAACTGGACCGAGTGCTGCTCCTATAAGCACATCTCCCCAAAAATTTTTCTTTTGAAATCCTTTTCCTACAAGCTTGTTTCCTCCTATGTTCATTTTGGAAACAAAAGGTAGTTTTTCCCAAAGCCCGGGGAAAAACATAAATAGACCCAAAAGCACCAAAATACTTCCTGAAATATATGACCAAAGTTCGGCTGGCACTCCTATAAGAGCAGTGCTCCACTTCAAGATAAGTGTAAAAAGTACGATCGAAAGAATAAGAGAGGTAATTATTGTATAAGGTTTTCTTTCCCCTTCTCCAGAGGTGATAGATCCTCCTATAATAACTGGCAAAAGTGGCAAAATGCACGGCGCCAAAACCGTAAGCGCTCCCGCCAAAAATGATATAAGAAATATTGTCATATAAAAAGTATATACGAAAGAAAAAGAATGTAAAGTACTCTTTACATTCTTTTTGTGGAAAATATTTTTATATTATTTTTTCTAGTATGGTTTCTAACGTATCTCCTCCTGACCATTTTTCTATCATATTTCCGTCTTTATCTACCAGAACAAGCGTATGCTGGTAAGTTACTCCGTATTTTTGTTTAAGTTCTGAAGAAGTATCGTAATCTACTTTTAATATATGAACCCCCTCTGGAATACTAGAAAGATTTGCCTCTATGTCCTTGTTTAGAAGCGAACAAGTAGGACACCACGGCGCATGAAAGAATAGAACTACTTTTCCATCTTCAGCCAATGCAAGTTTTGCTGGATCATAAGCTTCATAAGTTCCCTCTGAAACCATATTTTCTCCTTCTTCCATCATTTCTCCTTCGTGGTCAAAAACCATAGAATCCTGACTCGCATTTTCTTCTACAAAAGAATCTGCAACTTCTGACACTTGATCTTTCTTGTTGGAAAAAGAAATCAAAAGTGATCCTGCTACTAAAATCAATATTACAATTATTATGTTTTTGTTTGACATATGTTTTTTAAAAATTATTTTTACAAAAATATAATATCAGTTATGATTTATAATGTAAAGTATTCTTTACATTATAAAATTATCTATATTTTCTCGACCACGCCCTAGAAAGTATCTTCCCGAGTATCATCGCGAGTAGCGTAAGTGGTAGCCAGTAATCTAATGGATTTCCAGTAATACTCTGCATAAGAATTCTAAAAGTTATAAAAGATATACCTATAGTAAAACCAACTCTTCCGGCGCTATCCCTGTGTATCAACTCTCTTTCATCTGTTATCTTTTCATGTACAACAAAACCAGCAAAAAGCGCGACCACTGCAACGAGTGCTCCAAGTAGCATCATGTGGAACATGTCCAACATATATAGATCAAGTGGATTGATCAAACAAACTATTAGAAGCACGAGCAATATTCCGTATACTAATTCTTTTTTTGTTATGTATTTATGCATATATTATTTATACCAAAAAATTTTTTCCAAAGGTTTCTGAAAAAAATTTGCAATTTTTAATGCAAGTAAAACAGATGGAGTGTAGTTTCCCTTTTCTATGGCAATAATTGTTTGTCTAGAAACACCAACACCTTCGGCAAGATCTTCTTGCGTAATACCAGAGGCGGTTCTTTCTTCGTGAACTCTGTTTTTTACTTTTTCTTTCACAAGAAAAATATATTATTTTTCGGGACAAATGTCAAAGATTCTTTACATCAGAAGACTATACTAGAAGCTTTTTTCAGAATATAATATTACTTATGAGCAAAAGAAAAGATCCGTTCGACGAAGTACTCCATGAGCTTAGGTTTGGGAATAAACCAAGAAAAGAGGTTTTCTTGTCACTTCCACATAACGAACAAGCAGAAATATCTCTTATACTAACAAAACACCTTCTTTTCCAGATCTTAAAAGATCTATCCAACGAAGAAATATTAGGCTTTATAAGCCACCTAGATCCAGACGACGCAACAGATGTACTTCAGATACTTTCAAAAGCTAGGCAAAAAACAATAATAGAATCTCTCGAAACCGATTTAAAAAAATCTATAGAGACACTTCTAGAATTCCCGTCTGAAACAGCGGGAGGAATAATGAACATCGACTATATACAAATAGACGAAAACTCAAAAATAGGTGATGTGGCAAACGAATGCAAAGTACACGAAAAAAGAACAGGTAGACTCCCTGCAATACTTCTAACTAGAAACTCACTTGTTACAGGTTATATCCCTGGTCACAAGTTGGGATTTGCCTCTCCTGGAGAGCCCGCTAAAAAGTACTCTAAAAGAATTCTTTCTATCAAGGCTGACGCTGGGCACGAAGAAGTCAGAAGTCTTTTCAGAAAACACCCTCACGACAAGGCAGTAGTTTTAGGAGAAGAAGGAAAAGTTCTAGGTATTATATATTCGGACGACGTACTAAGACTTTTCCACGAGCACGAAGATGAGTCACTTTATGACTTTGCTGGTGTTTCTGACGAAGAAAACGTTTATGATAGTGGTTTCAAAAAATTTAAATCTAGATACAAGTGGCTTCTTATAAACCTTGGTACTGCATTTTTGGCAGCGAGTATAGTTGGGCTTTTTGAAGAAACTATAAAATCATATGTTCTTCTTGCAGTTTATATGCCAATAGTTGCTGGTATGGGAGGAAACGCAGGAACTCAAACTCTCGCTGTTATGGTTAGAGCCATAGCATTGGGACAAATAAACTTTTCAAATGCGCTTCCTGCAATAAAGCACGAAGTAACCGCTTCTGTACTAAACGGAATACTAAACGGTGTAGTGGTTTCTATAATTCTATTTTTCCTACATCAAGATTACAGAATAGGAATAATTCTTGGCCTAGCGATGATAATCAATCTTGTAGTCGCAGCCTTCTTTGGAACAATCATACCTCTAATAATGAAAAAAATCGGAAAAGACCCAGCAACATCTGCAACAATTTTTATAACAACAGCTACAGATGTTCTTGGTTTTCTTTCTTTCTTAGGTCTCGCAACACTACTTCTAAACTAGTGCTGTTTCTCAAAATCCAAAAAATTATAGCTATGTAATAAAAGACAAGCAAAAAAACCGGTATTTTTTCTATGTACAAAGTCGCAAATGATAAATCGGCAAAATATTTTGTAAGAAAAATAATATAAGAAAGTAGTTTTTCTCCCAGAAAGGCAATCGGTTCAGCCAATACCGGTAGAAAACCTAAAAATGCCAATATCCCTCCAAAAATCATAATAAAAGGTATAACGGGCAAAACTAATAAATTTATAGGAAGAGAAACAACTGAAAATGTCCCCATTTTATAAAGAATAAAAGGCGAAACTGCGATCTGGGCAGCGAGAGTTGTTGTAAGTATTGTAAGAAAAAAACCAAGTTTTTTTCTTTTGAGGACTTTTTGAATAAGAGGAGATATATATACAACTCCGAGAGTTGCCAAAAAAGAAAGCTGAAAAGATATATCAGAAGACAAAAGGTTTGGTTTTATAACTAGCATCAAAAATGCAGCCCAAAAGATTCCTCTTGTAATCGAATATTCAAATCCAGAAGAAAGCGCAAGAAGTGCCAAAATTGCCATAATTCCAGCTCTTATAGATGTCTGACTAGAACCGGTCATCAAAACAAACAACACAATAGAAATCATCGCGAGTGATAACGCAAATCTTTTTGAAAAAATAAGGTTGAAAAATTTTTCAACACCAAGCGCAACAATACTAACGTTGTATCCTGACAAAGCGACTATGTGTATGAGTCCAACAAGAATGAAATCTTTTTCTAAATCGTCAGGTATTCCACCTTTTTCACCTATCATAATCCCAGACAAAAGACCTTTCTCTGGAGATTTTACAAATCTTTCCATGTTATAAGTAACTTTTTGTCTAATTTTATAAAGAAAACCAACTAAAGATACTTTTTCATTTTCTAAAATCTGTACCTCGTCAGCATATATTATGTAGTTTATGCCATCTTTCTTGAGATAACTTATGTAATCAAACTCTCTACCAAAATCGTTGAAAAAATTTTCTGGCAAAGCTATTTGTCCTCCGATAAAAACTTCATTTTTATAATCTAACTCTTGATCTTTTTCTACATAAACTAAAAACTTTGTTCTATACTCACTGGATTTTAGAATAAACTTTTTCTTTCTAGTGGTTTCTTCGGGATAACTAGAAACTTCTCCTTCTACATAAAAATCTTTTCCAACATAAAAAGATAAATCTTCTGACTTTATTCCATCTCTATATAAAAAATACCCTCCTCCGGAACAAAAAGCTATTATAAAAATACCAATAGATAAGTTTTTGAAACTAAATGTTTTAAGAATTACAAAAAACAAAAATGAAGAAAAAACAAAATATAAAAAACCTTTATCAAACCAATCTATTTTCAAAAAAATTGGAGCCCAAAAGACTCCAAATATAAAACCAAAAGATATAGGATAAAAATATCTATCTTTCATCAGGATTTTCGAAACTCTTCAATTATTCTTTTTTCGTCTTCTTCGTTTCTGGACTTTTTATATAGTACTCCGCTTTTTCCCGAAACTCTTTTTTTGCAGTCTTCCCAACTTTTATCTATAAAAACTTTTCCTCCGACCAAAGATACATAAGAGTATGCTTTGAAATTTGGGGTTTTTGTTTTTTTCTCTTTTAACTCGTTTTTATAAAGGGCTTCGTACTGGCTTCTTGAACCAGTAAACAAAAAGACATGTTCTTTGTCGGCATACATTGTAGCAATATCATCCGCTCTTTCGTTCAAAAGAACACCGCTATGTCCTTTGACCTTGTTCATATTTATACCGTTTTTTCTTTTTATTCTAAGAAAAAGCCCAAGTAATTCTTGCCATATGTCTTTGTTCAAAACATCTTCGCCCGTGCTTGTTTTCCAGCCATTTTTTTCCCAGCCATACATCCAGCCAGAAAGTCCGTTGAGTGCGTAACTTGAATCAGTAAAAATATTTATTTCTCCTTCTATTTTTCTTTTTTCTATATGAGAAAGAGATTCTTTTATTGCCGTTAGTTCCATTCTGTTATTTGTTGTTGCTTCTTCAAAACCTCCGAGTTCAACAATCTTGTCTGTATTTCCATCTTTGTTTTTTGGCTTTATACAAACAATGCTCCCCCAGCCACCCCTTCCAGGATTACCTCGAGAAGATCCGTCTGTATATATATCGATAACCTGCATGTTCTAAATAGTACTAAAAACCAAAAAGATTGTCACAAAAATCTCTATCAAAAGAACACAACAAAACTCTAGTCAATAGACACGTACCTAAGTCTCAGTTCATAAGACCCTCCGTAATAAGATTCGTCAATATGAGCTTTGAGAGAAAATATATCTATTTCTTCTAGCGCTGCCACATCGTCATCCTTGGCAAAGAAATAAATAACCTTTCTATCTTGACCTCCGCTTTTATCAGAAACAATAAGTTCTAGGTGGGATTTGTCTTTACCAAACTTGCGAAGATTTTTTAAGTTTAGTTCTTCAAACTTTATTATGGGCTTTGGATTACCAAAACCAAACGGAGACATTTTTCTAAGCATTTCTGCGCTTTCTCTAGAAACATCTATAAGAGAGAGGGTTGTGTCAAAAATACTTTCTACTTCACCGGTTTCGTTTTCACCTCTTTTTGAGTTTTTAGAAAGTTCTTCTTCTAAAAAATGTATCTTGTCTTTGCTTACAGAAAATCCTCCTGCGCCCTTATGTCCGCCAAAAGAAACAAAAGAATCTTTTGTTTTGTCCATTAGTGTAAATACATCTTCATCACCAAAAGACCTGCAAGAACCCTTTATTTCACCTCCTCCGTCTTCTCCCCATACAAAAGTGCTCTTGCCATATTCTTCAGAAATCTTCGAAGCAACAAGTCCTAGTATTCCAGGCCTCCAAGTTGGGTCTCCTATAACGATAACTTTACCTGTTTCTCTTTTTGCCAATCTTTTTTTTGCTTCTTTTACTGTCTGGGCTACGAGTTTTTTTCTTGTATCATTTATTTCACTTAGTTTTTTTGCTAGAAGCATCGCCTCTTTTGCATCCTTGGTTGAAAGAAGTCTAAAAGCAATCATTGGATCATCTAGTCTAGAAGCGGCATTGATCCTAGGAGTTATCATAAACGTTATATCGTCTTCACTTATGAATCTTTTGTCGATAGAAAGTTCAGAAAGAAGTGCGTTTAATCCTGGTCTTTTTGTTTTTCTAAAAACCAATAGGCCGTATTTTGCAAAAACTCTATTTTCCCCCAAAAGAGGAACCATATCAGAAAGCGTCGCAAGAGAAACCATATCCAAAAGCCACTTTTCCCAACCATTAGGGACAGAATATTCAGTTCCATATTTGGATAAAAATCCTTCTACAAACTTGTAACAAACGCCACTTCCACAAAGCATCTTTTCTGGGTAATCATCAGTCTTTGGGTTTAGTATCGCGAAACACTCTGGTAAAACTTCCTTGGGTTCATGGTGGTCGGTTATGATGAGATCAACCCCTTTCTCTTTTAGTAAAAGTGCTTCTTCTATTGCAGTAATACCGAGATCTATTGTTACAAGAAGTTTTGTTCCGTTTTTTAAAATAGACTCTACTGCTGACATATTTAGTCCATAGCCTTCGTCATGTCTATCTGGTATATAAACTTCAAAATTGGAAAAACCTATTTTTTCTAAAAAATCAGAAAACACAACCGCCCCGGGTATGCCATCACAATCGTAATCAGAGTATATTGTTATTTTTTCGTCTTTATCTATGGCTTTTTTTATCCTTTCTACCGCCTTTTTCATATCTTTCATCAGAAAAGGGTCATGCCTATCTTCATAAGAGGGGTTTAGAAATTTCTCTATTTCAGTTTTGTTTACTATACCTCTCTTTTTCAGGAGATCTTTTATAAAGTCTAGTGACATAAGTACAATTATATCATTTCTCAAAATTGGCAAAATTATCAAAAAAACATATTTGTACTATAATAAAAATATGGAAAACAATGATAATTGCGTATTTTGCAAAATAATAAGCGGAGAATACCCGTCTTTCAAGATATATGAAGACAACGACCTGGTTTCATTTTTGGTAATAGAACCCATAAACGATGGCCATGCTCTTGTTGTGCCAAAAAAACATTTTGAGAACATATTTGAAACACCAGAAGAAACTCTTTCCAAAATACTTCCCGTCGCAAAAAACTTGTCACAAAAAATAATGAAAGCCGTTGATGCAACTGGGATAAATATAGTTCAAAACAATGGAAAAGATTCAGGGCAAGAAATCATGCACTACCACCTACACATAATCCCAAGGTTTGAAACTGACGGCCTAAAACCTTGGCATCATACTAAAAAATCACCAGAAGATTTGGCGCCTATTGCTGAGAAAATAAATTCTATCTCTTAACGAATAAAAAGTTTTTTTATAAAAAATCTTTTATTAGATTTTTTGACTGCATCGATACCAGGAAGTGTCCCGCCAGATAGGTAGTCTATCATTGCTCCACCAGCCATAGAAACAAAATAGAATTCGTTTTTTATTCCTAGTTTTGAAATTACAGCCACGGTATCACCTCCACCTATTATTATTTTTTTGTCTTTTTTGTCTTTCAAAAAATTTAAGATTTCTATAGTCGCCTTATCAAAACCTTCTTCATATTTTCCAAAAGGTCCATTCCATAAAATAGACTTACTTTTTTCTAATAAATCTTTCATAGCTTGAACTGTTGTCTCTCCTATATCTACAATTTCTCCATTAGAAGAAACTCCGGAAACTGAAACGAGTGAGCTTGTTCCGTTTTTTTCTTTTACAACAACATCTTCTGGTAAAACAATCTTTTTATTGTTTATTATTTCTTCCAAACCATAATCTCCCCTGTCAGAAAATGATTCTCCTATAGACAAACCTTTGAGTTCTAAAAATCTGTTCGCGAGTGCACCTCCGACAAAAACACTATCGGCTATTTTCAAGAACTTTTTTATAATAGGAAGTTTCGTATCAAACTTGGCTCCGCCTATAATAAAAGTAAACGGTCTTTCTGGTTTGAAAACTGCGGACAAACTTGTCATTTCCTTTTCAAAATGAAGTCCAAAATACGAAGGTAAGAAATGCGTTATAGCGTATACAGAAGATTGCTTTCTATGAGAAACAGAAAAAGCATCATTTACAAAAATATCCGCCAATTTTGAAAGATTTTTTGCAAACTCTAAACTGTTTGTCATTTCTCCATCAAAAGATCTAACATTTTCAAGCAGTACCAATCCTGTTATATCTTTTTTATTTTCTGGAATCTTCTCATAAAAAGTAATCTCATATATTTTTTTCAAATACTCAAAAACTGGCTTCAATGTCTCGTTTCCATCTTTGCCAAGATGAGAAATTATAAAAACCTTTGCACCTTTTTCTTTGAGAAAATTTATAGTTTCTATGTTTGCATCGATTCTAGACGTATCTACTATTAGACCGTTCTTTATCGGCACATTGAAATCCGCTCTAAGTATTACCACTTTTCCTTTTAGGTTTTTTACTTTTGAGATAAAGTTCATATTTTACAAACTCAAAAATCTTTTTGGATCAAGACTAACTCTTCCAACTAAAAATCCTTCTGCCATACCATCTTCTATGTAAGATGCGGAGTTTTCTTCATTTACTGAACCACCATATATTATTTTTACTTTTTTTGAAGAATCAGCATCATAAAGATCTCTAATTATTTTTCTTATAAAGATAACCATTTCTTGGCACTCTTTCGGTGTTGCCTCTCTTTTTGCGCCACTACCTATAGCCCAAACTGGCTCATATGCGATGATGAGAGAAGAAAGACTTTTCTTCGAAATACCATATAGCGCACTAGTTATTTGGTCAGAAACTTCTTTCAAATAAAATCCGTTTTCATCTCGATCATTTTCTCCTATACATAAAATAGGCGTCATAGAAGATGAGATTATAAAATTAACTTTTTTGTTTATAGATTCATGTGTATCGATAGAGGCCCTCATTTCTGAGTGACCAACAATACTATAATTAGCACCTATACTTTTTGCCATTGGCGGTGTAATCATTGCAGTGTGCGCACCAGACTTGTCGAAATATAGGTCTTGTACACCCAAAGCAGCACCTCTAGGGAGATTTTTTGCCACAACATCTAGAAATATAGCTGGAGGACAAATAACATAATCTTTGTTTTTAGAATCTCTAGATTTCCAGTTTTTTGATAGACCTTTGGCTAATTTTTCAGCTTCTTTTTTTGACTCAGGATTTGCTTTCCAGTTGGCAACTACGAGGATTTTTTCTGTTTTCATGTACTAATTATACACAAAACGAGACACTAATTTGCGACTTCTTTCCAAGAAACTGTGGAATAGGCCTCATCTGCAAGAGGAAAATATGGAGGCGGTCCATAAAGAAGGTTTGAGTCGTAATTTATAGATATGGCGGCATAACCAGATCCGTCATCATAATAAAACTCATGAGCTCCATATGTGGCAATAGCACCAAAAAGTGTAAGCTCGTCACGAGCATAATACGAAGTACACTGATCAGAATAATAATATCTACCTATTCTTCCATTTTGTGCAATAAGAGCTCCGTCTATCCTTAGGTGGTCAGCTGATCTAAGTCCTATGTTTATATTGTCTTGAGCTATCAAACCTATTGCGTCTTGTCCGTCATAATTTGTATAAGTAAGATCGTTATTTATAATTATATTTTTTCTATCTGATGGCACGTCTGGAAAAGTTGCCGCGACTATAGTTACTCTATATCTATCTACTTGCCCGCTAACCCAAACATCATCTTCAACAAAGATTATTCCATCAGCTGGCACGTCATAATTATCAATAAACGTTTCACCTCCAGTTGTTTTTATGCTCCACAAATCCCAACCATCTTGGTTTCCTGGATCAATACAAGACCCGCTTTGCTGTACCAGTTTTGCAACTCTATATAAATCATACGTTCCGTCAGTTTTTAACTGTATTCTATATCCATATGCACCACTAGAAGATAGATATGAGCCGTTCGTCTGAGAAGCTGTTTTCATTTCTGAAAAATCTCCACTCATGCCAACAAAATCTGCGGTTGTTGTAGGGAATTCTCTACCAGCAGAAAAAACATCTGTTCTGTCTGCCATAGTTGCCGGGGGTGTCTCTGCAGCAACAGAACCTAGGGCATCATCATATGTACCTGTTTCTGGTGGTGGTTTTACATGAGTGTGTACAGCGAATTCATTATCACCATCATGGTCTGGGTCATCATAATCAGAAACGGAACTAGTTACTATGTTATATGCAATACCATCCATTCTAACTCCCTGATTTGAATGAATCGGACCATAAACTTCTGTCCCCTCATCAAACTTCAAATTATCATTGGAAACAACAGCCCACTGCGCAAAAGAAGGTATAGCGAGTTTTGCCTGAATTGATCTTGTTGCATCTGGATTATCATATATAGAACCAGTAGAAGTTATTGTTACAAGATTTGACCCTTCTGAGGGAGCAGTTATATCTAAACTAAACTCGCCTATTGCTATATCGTTTCTGTTATAAAAAACATGAACATATGGTCCAGATGTACCTGTACCATCTTGAAAATCATCTGGGTCATGGGCTAAGTGCCATCTATAATAATCGATTCCTGCGTCGGCTATTTGAAAAGCTTGTTCTTTGTCTAGAACAGTATTTGAAACCCTAGAAAGAGAAACTGACCACCCTATAAAAGCAGTGACAAGCGATATAGAAATAGCAGAAAAAAATACAACGCCTAAGAGAAGAGATCCTTTTTTATTTTTTGAGTTAATCAATTTCATAAAGATTAATAATTATCTTTCAAGTTTCTAAAAGAAACCTCTGTAACTATTGATAATGGTGGTGGATCTTTCTGAGGATCTTCGTCTATTGTTAAGCTTATTTTTATAAGTCTCGCATCTGTAACAGTTATAGGAAAAGTAAGCGCGCTAGTTGTTCCGTCATAATCTGTATCATAATAATAAAATATATCACTATTTGTCACACCTCTTATTATAGTAATTGTCTCTGTTGTTCCACTGTTATAATCATATGGGTTTTCAGCTGGTTCAGTAACTTCTTTTTTTATATCAGTACCATCCAGATAATATCTGACCATTTCTGCAACATCATCAGAATCTATATCTGAGAAGAAAGTAACCGAAGTGGCTGTTCCTTCTGAAATAGCATAATTACCAACTTCAGAAGTTTCTGCTGCGCGAAGTTCGTTGGAAATAGGCTTGAGTACCCTTCTTGCATGATCTGCCGCACTAAGCCCAGCATTAAATGTTCTAGTGAAAGAGAAAACGTTTGCTTGGAAAGCCGCAACACTGGCAACAATAAGACCTACAACCGCCAAGGTCACAATTGTTTCTGCCAACGTAAAACCTTTTTGTAAATTTTTATTGTGAACTCTTTTCATATTATTCTGTAAGTGTTACTTCTGCTTGTTGCCACGTCGAACCAACTGTAAAAGATAATATGTCAGTATTATAGTCAGTCTTGGATGAAGTTATCGTGTAATTTCCAGTTGGAATACTTTGGAAGACTACTTGTCCAGGAGGTGTACAGTTAGTTGTATATGTAAAACCTATATCAGAAACTGTCGGCGTATAAGCAGTATTGTCAGTAGATAGATAAACTTTATATCTCAAATATCTATCCCCGTTGTGTACGGAAGAGATCGCTTGATCTCCATATGTATAGTAAGTGGCGTTTGTTCCATCTGGTCCCAAGAAATTCCAAGTTGTATAGTCATTGTTTGTAGCTATCTGGAATCTAACACTACTTGCCGCCCCAGCTTCAGCTGGCTGAGTATATGGGTTCCATGTTATTTCACTAAAATTACTTGCGGAACCAGTATCATAAGTAGAAGAAATAAGATAACCAGAAGATAGATACACTCCACCTTGATATCTTAGTTTCATATCACCTTCTGGACTTCTAAGTTCCAAGTTGCTGTCTGAAGAAAAGTAATCTACTCCATCTGGAACAGAGGTAGCCACACCAGAAGAACCAGACCAGTCTGTCTGACTCTTTGATCCCTTACCAGTTATAGCACTGTCCGTATAACCCGCACCGTCGTCTATATCTACCGTTACGTCAGAAAGTGCAAGGCCAGTACTTCCATCTTTTACACTAACTAGTAGTGTAGGCTGATCTTTTGGTGCTACTACCAATTGCATACTTTGAGTAGAGTTTGGTGAGACAGAAAACTCGAGAAGAGGGTTTGATCCTATAAGGTCATATACAGAGTCTATAGAAGTAACAGAATATGTGTCCCACTCAACATTTGAAAGATTTTTTATCCCAGAGGCGTTTGTAACGAGAGATTGATTATATTTCAAATATGTCGGATTAGTACCCAAAAGTTTTTCACCCGTAAGTTGAAAGTCAAAAGCACCAATAGCGTTGCAGTCTTCATCAACAGATGAAAACTGTATGTTACTGACCCTGTCTACAACCATTGTTATAGATGTAATTTCTTGATCAATTACAGAGGCGTGTGGAAGAACCGGAGTAGAGCCGCCAAGGTTTGACTTTAGATACGTACTGTCGAAAGTATACCCGGATTTCGTGGCCTGTATTCTATATTTTCTTGTTCCAGATGGTGCACCTATAACCTTGTACACACCATCGGCCCCAGTTTGATCGTTTATACTTATAGACTCTGAAGCATTATCTATATCTAAATCTATATTTGGGAGAGGGTCACCATTGGCATCTATGACATACACGTAAAGCGCTCCACTGTTTGTATCAAACTCCATATTTTTAGGAGAAATAAGTGCTGTAAAAGCCATCGTATTGTAATAAGTATCACATTCTATACACTGAACCCTTATCTCGACAAGTTTTGCGTCAGCTGGCATGTCGTCGTTTGGAGTACCACCAACAGTTCCGTCAAAATCTTGATCAACATTTTCTATAAAAGTCTGTATTCTCATAGTGTAACCATTTCTGGTTATATTTTGCTGGTAGGGTATGACCCCGTCTGGAACTCCACCCTCTACACCAACATCGGCATAAGGAAGATTTCTGATTATTTCTATATATTCATTTGCTGTAGTCGCGATAATATCTCGCATTCTAGCAACGCGAGTAAGTTCTAGTATTTTTCCATACACACCGTAGATTGCAGTCGAAACACCAACAAAAAAAGCGACGGCAATAAGCGTTTCAATCAAAGTCGTTCCTTTGCTATAAAACTTTTTATTTTTTTGGTTAAAAACCATTATTCTAATTTTAACCGATTGTGTCCAAAATGGAATACATAGGAGTTATCATAGATAGTGCAAAGAACCCCACAGCTCCACCAATAAATATCATAAGAACAGGTTCGATAATTGTTGAAAGGTTTTTTGTCTTGGCATCTACTTCTTCTTCGTAGAAAACAGCTATGTCCATAAGCATAGAAGCAAAGTTTCCTGTTTCTTCTCCAACTTCCATCATTTCACTAACCATGACGGGATAAAGTTTTGGATACTTTTTGAAAACTTCTGACAAAGCTACACCCTTCTGAACAGAAGCAATTGATTCGTCTATAACGTTTTTAAACTCTGTATTTTGAAGAACCTCTTTTGTAATCTCCAAAGCTTTTGTAACAGAAACACCAGCAGAAAGAAGAGAGGACATGGTTCTGGTTGTTCTGGCGGAATTGACCTGTCTTGCGATAAGACCTATGACAGGTATCTTCAATATGATTTTATGAAAAATCTTTTTAAGTTTTGGTGTTCTTTTTACAAAATACATAACTCCAAAAACAACTAGACCCAATCCCATAAACACAAATATCGCGTAGTTTTGGAAGAGTTCACTCATAAATATGATGAACTGTGTTGATGTGGGAAGATCAATTCCAAGCTCGACGAAAGTTTTTGTAATAGAGGGTACAACAAATATCATCATCAAAACTCCAACCAAAACTATTGCCCCCAAAATAATAGATGGATACGTCATCGCACCTTTTACTTTTTTGTTTAGGTCATAAGCCTTCTGAAGGTTTAGTCCAACTTCTTTTAGTGCATTGGAAAGTGCTCCAGACTCTTCACCTGCTCTAACCATAGAGACAAAAATCGCTGAGAAAACTTTTGGATTTTTTGCCATACCGTCAGAAAGTGTACCTCCCTTATCTATTTCATCTATAAGAAATCTCAAAACTTCTCTCATTTTTTTATTTTCTGTTTGCTTTTCTAAAACCTGAAGTGCTCTAGACAGAGAAAGTCCGGCAGAAATCATCCCAGAAAGGTTTCTGGTGAAAAGTATTTTTTCAGCTAGTTTTATTTTTCCAAAAGGAAGAAGGTCTAGGATAGAAGACCCCTTCTTTTCAGATTTTGGTTCAAGAGAAAGCACTGTTATTCCCTTCTCTCGGAGATCTTTTGCGGCATTGAACTTATCTGGAGACTCTATTGTCCCTTTTACTCTTCCTTTATCTTTTGTGATTCCTTCGTAATTAAAATTCATATTTTTATTCTGAAACAACTCTTAGAACTTCTTCTAGAGAAGTTATACCTTGAGCAGCTTTGACTACACCGTCTTCTAACATTGTTATCATGCCCTCTTCTTTTGCCTTGGCTTCTATCTCGTCAGGTGACCCGTCTTTTATTATTATTTCTTTTATAGCTGGGCTTATTTTAAGTATTTCGTGTATTCCGACTCGGCCACTATATCCATCTGGGCACTCGCCAGACTCTTTGGCTCTATAAAACGGTATAGTTGTCCAATCATCTTTTTCACCAACTATCTTTTCTTCTTTTAGAACCTCTAGAATCCTATCTAGATTTGCTATTTTCGAAACTGCAGCAAGTTCTTCTTTTGAAGGTATATATTTTTCTTTGTCTTGGCAAAGTCTTCTAACAAGTCTCTGAGCAATAACAGTTTTTAGAGTAGAAACGATCAAAAAAGACTCCGCTCCCATGTCTATAAGTCTCGGCACGGCACCAGCAGCAGAGTTTGTGTGGATAGTTGAAAGCACAAGGTGTCCTGTCAAAGATGCGTTGATACCCAAAGAAGCTGTTTCTCCATCTCGAATCTCACCCACCATGATTATGTCTGGGTCTTGTCTCAAAAGCGCACGAAGTCCGTTTGCAAATGTCATACCAATTTCAGACTTTACTTGAGTTTGGTTGATTCTCGGCATCTGATACTCGATAGGGTCTTCTACTGTCGAAATGTTTACGTCGGGAGTGTTTAGCATGTCGAGCATTGTATATAGTGTTGTGGTTTTACCAGAACCAGTTGGACCGGCAGCAAGAAGCATCCCTGTGTGTTGCTTCATACCTTCGTGTATTCTCTCAAGACCAAGTCCATGGAATCCAAGACCCTCTAGAGTAAATCCCTTACTAGACTCTCTCAAAAGACGCATAACGGTTTTCTCTCCAAAGTAAGTAGGAAGTGTAGATACACGGAAAGAAACTTTTTGGTCATCAGTGTTTATCTTGAATCTTCCGTCTTGCGGAAGTCTCTTCTCGTCTAGTTTCAAGTTCGAAAGAACTTTTATTCTTGCAGTTATACCTGCAGCAGACTCTTTTGGAAGTTTCATTGCATCGTGAAGGATACCGTCTATTCTATATCTAACAACGAGCTCGTATTCTCCTGGTTCTATGTGTATGTCAGACGCTCCTTGCAAAATCGCGTGAGAAATGAGCGTGTCGACGATTTTGACGATAGGTAGATCTTCCGCCATTTCTTTCAAATCTTTTTCTGAAACATCGTCACCAGCGTCTTCTTTGATTGCTTTTAGTGACATCGCTTCTTTTTGGATGATGTCGTCGAACTCTGCCTTTAGAGATTTTTTGTATTGCAAAAGTGCGTCCTTGATAGATGCTTCATCACTAAGCCTGGGAACAATCTTTAGGCCAGTCTTTTTCCTAACAAAGTCGATAACTGGAAGCTCATCTGTGTCTAGCATAGCCACTTCTAGTTCTTCGCCAGATTTTTTGTAGGCGATTATGTTGTTCTTTCTAGCAATCGGCTCCGGAATCATAGAAAGAATCTTGAAATCAACCTTTTGACCAACAAGAGAAACAAAAGGTATACCCAAAACATATGCTTGCATCCTTCTTAGATTATTTTCGGAGATTTTGCCTTGAGTTAGAAGTGCTTCATTCAGAGTTATTTCTTTTTCTTTTGCGATTCCCTCGGCGGCTTTTAGATCTTTCTCAGAAAGAAGTCCTGAATCTAGTATGAATCTTTTTAGGTCTGCATCTTTTATGCGCATGGCTAAATTATAACACGATAAAATTAAATCTTCGCTACAATATTTCCAGTTTTATTCATTTTTACCAAACTCTGCGCTTGCTTTCAAAATAGCTTCTTTGACAGAGCTCGGAGATCTCGCATCTTTTATGACAAAGTTTGTTTCTGCACCCGCTGTTTGGACATGAACATCTCCAACTTTGAAAATTGTTCTTAGAAGACCCTTTGTTTCTACACTTACATCTTGGATTCTATCTAGATTCATATATACAACTCTTCTATTGAAGAGCGCTTTTTGATCTACATCTATTATTCTCTTGTCAGTGACTATCCATATGTCCAAAAAGTAGTTTGTAAACTTGAGAGAAAGTCCCACCCATAAAAACAAAAACCATATACCGAGAAATATTCTCCACAAACCTATAAGATCAGACTCTGTACCTATAGTTACATAAGAAGAAAGGTACATTTTGAAGAAATACGCAACTAGAAGTGGCAAAATCATAAGCAAAACAAAACCAAACACCTGAAAAGAGAAAATTATCAGGCTTCTTCTTACTGTTTTGATCACCCTTTCTTCTTTTTCAAAAAATATTTTTCTCATATAAAAAATCTATTCAAAACACTTAACAAAAATCCAAGAGAAGTCAGAACTCCAAACAAATACACTCCAGAAAACACAAGTGGCCAAAACTTACTCCTAGAATACATAAACCAGTGAAACAGTATCGCCACAGAAATAACGCCGACAAAGCAAACCAAAAGCAAAAATGCTGGCCAAATCACTGTCGGAGATAGATATATATTGTCTAGATTTGTTAGGTCTAACCTTTCTATAAACTGAGCTGGGTTGGTCATCCTGTATGTGTTGAAATAGTCTATTTCATTCATTACCGGCTAATTTTACCACAAAAAGGCCTTTTTTTGCCTTATTTTGTGGTGTTGTGGAAAATAATCCTTAATTTGCTTGACATTTGGAGTAAAAAATAGTTTTATAGAGTCAGAAGAACTTTGTTAAACAAAACTATCAGCAATGAAAAAACTCATCTTTTTGATGCTTTCGCTGCTGGTAGTAGCGATCGCATACCCACAAGCACCAACGGTGCAGGGTTACATGAATCTTGTCGGCATGATCAACGACGATGCCTACATTTACGGTCAATATACACAAGATGATGGCAGTGTTGTTTGCTTCGGCAAAAACATCACCAACGTTAATGGTATGCCTGTAGATGGCGCGTTTGTGCTCGATGGCGACGACATCCTTTCGGGGTCCGTCAAAGACGGTACTCACGGGATCCTGGATTTTCAGGGTGAGAAATACACCTTCGGAGAAGGTGGAGTTTTCACTCTCGGAACAAGGGCTTTGGTATTTGGTATCGAAGGTTTCATTTCGTTTGGCTTTGCTGACGAAGAGAGAGGTTATTGCTTGTTTGTTCAAGAACTCCCTTATGATAATACTTTTGGATTTAGGTCCAGAATATTACTCTGGGACGGAGTAGACACTACAACCATTCTTCCTTATGGAACGTTGGTAAGGTGTCTCGAACAAAAAGGTGACTACCTTTTCATCGGCGGTGAAAACCATCACTACGAATCATTTCTGAAGTTTGATCTCATCTCGCAAGAGTTTGTAGATCTTTCAGCAAGTGAAGAGTGGGAAGGCTGGCCTCTCGAGTATATCGAGATCCTCGACATGAAACTCTTCCAAGGTAAACTAACAGTTGCAGCTGGAATGAGCGGTGGCGGTGTATACCAACAGTCAAATGCCGGGTGGTATGTAAACTATTCGGAAGACATGCTTGGAAGTTTCGGTGATATCGAAGACTTATACAATAGTCCCGATGGAGAAACTCTTTACATAACCACCGAAGATCCTGGAAACGGTGACGAGCTGTCTGAGATATTGTTCTCAAACAATGTCAAAGACTGGACCGAATTCATCGACCAAAGGGGTGCAAAGATTGGAGGTGGAGGCAATTGTCATGTTATCTTTACAAAAGGATATACGTGGCTTGTTGCAAAGCAAACTTTCGGAGGCGGCTTACGCTGTGCAACTGACGAAGAAGTCCAAGAATACTCCTACGAGTTGGGAGATATCTGGGTATTGAAAGATACTTACAATACTTTTACGTCTGTTGAAGATCAAAAGGATGCAAATTTATTGTATCTTTATCCAAACCCGGCAAATGATCATCTTGAAATCAGTGGGTTAATGGGGATTGGAACTATCTATACACTAGAAGGAAAACTTTTAGAAAAAGTTAGTTCAGGAACCTTGAATACATCTGATTACCTGCCCGGGATATACTTCATCCGAACAGAAAATGGTCAGTCAGCCAGATTCATGATCGCAAACTAAAAGTCCCCGACTACTCGGGGACTCTTTTTTTTATAATTATTTTGAACAGATTGCGTAAACTTCTATTTCCGATGTTGTGGCTCTACATTCTATCTTGAATGCATTGTAGTAAGCTGCGCCACTTTTTATAGGTTCGAGTCTTTTTATTCCTTTTTGATCAAATAGTCCGTCTGGATAACACTCTCCACCTCCACCAATCACATATGGGTGTGTTGCTGGACAATATGCTGTCCTGTCATCAGAGGTTAGTGCACTTGTGGGGTGAACTATAGTTATATCTCTAGAATATGAGTAGAACGGATCCTCACCTTCTGGGATTGCATCACATGTGACAATCTCTCCGGTACTATTTATACAAAGATTTTTTGGAAATACTCCAGGGCTATTATATTCATTATAAGGATCAAAAACTAAATCTTTTTTTACAAACAAATTTGGAGTAACTCCAGTTATACCAGCCACACCTATAAGAGTGTCGCCTTTTATAACGGATCCATCTTCCCATGTATATATTCTGTCAGCTGAAACCTGACCTTCTTCTACTCCACCAGTTGCAGTGTTGTCTTGGATAAAAATTCTTCCTGATTTATTATTAGAAATATTTTTCACGTCTATCGGTGAAACAGTATCACAAGAAGGAGGGTTACAACCACTTCCCGGTTCTGACCATGCAGAAACAAATGATCCTATACCAGCAACAATCGCAATAACAAAAGTCACTGCTACCAAACTCAATATTTCTTTTTTATTGTTTATTTTATTCATAACTATTTTGAACATATCGCATATATACGACCATTGTCACCTATACCCTTACATCCAAACCCCCAGTTTGTGTACTCTAAATGATCTATACCGTCTACATTTCCGCCCAAAGAGTCTGGGATTGATTTTTGTATTTTTTCAGATGTTAGCCCGTCCCCAGTACAGTATCCTCCACCACCGATTATATATGGATAATCTACCGGACAAACCATATACGGGTTATTTGTATCAAAATCTTTATAAACTACTGTCATTGTCGAACCCGCACTATAAAACACTGGATCTCCAACCTCGTTTGGTCTTGTGACCATAACTCCGTCTGTGTTTACCCCTAGAACACCCTCGTCTAGTGAAGTTACAGACATACTAGCATTTTCTTTTATATAGAGTGACGCATCAAGACTTGTTGTTATTGCTGGATGACCTATATTTACTGCATCGAAAAATACGCTTGGTCCAAAATCTGAACCAAATATTTCAAATCTATCGGCAACTAGTGAACCCTCTATCGCAGCTGTTGTTGTGTCGTCGAAAATAGAAAGGTTCGCATATTTATACTGATCAGAGTTTAGACTATTTATAGGATTAGATTTGTTACTGTATGGAGGATATCCTGTAGGTATAGACCACGCACTAGCAAATAGAGAATAACCCAAAGCGGCAACAAGGGCAATAGAGATTATTTTTATGTTTTTCTTTAGGTTATTTTTCATATTTATATTGAACATATTGCATACGAAGTTGTAGTGTCATTTGTGTTTTCGCAGTCTGTCATCCATGCGTTATATGTTGGACTACCGGTATTCTTATAAGGGATACTTTTCATGACTGTCTCACTTGTTCCGAGTCCTGTCGATGAACAATATCCTCCGCCACCTATAAGATTCGGATGACTAGCTGGACAAGTTGCAACAACATTGTTTCCCTCTACAAGCCCGGTCTCAACTATAGTTGTATAGTCATGCATAGAAAAAGTTTCTGGGTCAAAACCAGTATCAGTATCACCAGTACATATAACAGTTTTACCATCTGAATCTACACATATGTCAGCTGGATATGTTACTCCTGCATTTAGAGGGTTTGCTGATCTTTTGTCATGAAGGGTTACGTCTCCCAAAACACTAAGAGAAGACGGTTCTGTTCCATCACCTATATCTAGACTACCAAACAAGAAAGAGTCTCCCCATATACCGATTCTGTCTGCATAAATTTCACCAGAAGAAGAAGGAATATCCTCGTCAGCCACTACATATAGATCACCTTCTTTTCCTTGTGATGTAACAGACTCATTTACAAGTCCTGGAGTGTTACATTCTCCACCGCCACAGGCTGGATAGTTCCAAACACCGAAATCTTCTGCGCCAACAACACCAATAGCAGATATAAATATTGCAGAAAGTATCAGTGTTTTTATTTTTGTTTCTAGATTTGTTTTCATTTTATATCGAAATTATATCATTAAAACTCTATCCAAGTCGGTCTTACAATTGGGTTTTTCGGTGAAGAATCGTTGAGCTTAAGCGTGTCAGAAACTGTTGAGTCGTCGTCGCCTATACATGTAATTGTGTAATCTTCAAACGGTGATGTATAGAGCACCCCTACCTCTGTATATATTCCATCTGGAGTTGCAGCTTTTGGCCCAGTCCAGAGAGTATCAGTAGAAGAAGCTTCGCAAGAAACAACGTCTTGTGTTTTCCAGATAAGTGTCACAGATCCAGGAACCAATACTCCAGGAATAAAATCAGCATATGTTAGCGCAACAGCAGGTCCATCAGCTGGGAAACAATCTGTACATGAAGTATCTCCGTCATCTCCAGGATCAGAAGGCGGGAACACTGTTACAGAATCACTCGCAGAACCATAAGCACCAGAGCAAGTAATGGTATAAGTTGTCCCTCCGTCAGAAAGACTAACGTCACTTTGAGTATTGAGACCAGGTAGCGCAGACTTTGGTCCAGACCAACCAGATATTCCATCTTCGTTAGAAGCAGTACATGAAGTCACGTTTAGTGGTTCCCAAGAAAGATCAACGTTGTATGATCCAGGTGTTCCAGACGGACTCGATGCAAATATATCTACACTCGGCACCGCTAGAACTCTAGGTACAACGGTTGTTGCAGTTACGCTTTCGCTAGCAAGAACATCTTCACAAGTTATAGAGTATTTTGTCGGATTTTCTGGAACAAATATAGTTTCACCCGGAGTACTTGCGGTGTAAGAGTTTGTAGCTGTTAGTGATGTTTGTGGTCCTGTCCAGCCAGTTCCAGTTAGAGGGACGTCTGTTCCAGTTGCTATAGAGTAAGAGTTTGCAACACAAGATGTGAGTGTTGTAGCTGTAGGAGAATACCAAGTAAGTTTTACTTTGTATCCGTTGTCACCAGAAGCAATTGTTGGAGATGCTTGTAGAACCAAACTTCCAGCTGAAACACCATCTTCGTATATAACTTCTACATATTCTTCTGAAGAAATCGGTTCACCTGTTGTTGTATCGCAATCCATCACATATTTTGTGTAATAGTGTATATCTCCAAACTCATCTGTAAGGACGATATCGCCAGAAGGTATAACTGACTCCGGTGCTATAGAGTTTGTAGGTTTTGTACCGGTCCAAAGTGCGTCAGAAGAAGATGCGCTACAAGAAGTAGTACTTGTAGATGTCCAAGAAAGTGAAGTAGATCCGCCAGCAGAAACAATATTTGGAGTAGCAACGAGAGAAAGTGTTGGCTGAGGTAGATCAACAACAACATCTCCAAAATATACCCATCCTATAACATCGCTTCCCCATGCCCATCTATCTGTACCGCTTGTTGCACCTGTTCCAAGATCAAACTTAACCTTGTAGCTTGGAAAACAAATAACCAAATCGTGGTTCTTACAAGAAAGAGAGATCCACCCATCCCAACCGTCGTCAGATGTGTTTCCGTTTATTGCCTTTGCCCAACCTTTTAGTGCGCCAGTTCCAAGGTCCATACTAGGACTACAAATACCTTCTCCGGGGCATCCTGAAGATTCGTTGAAAGAAATCCAACCTATATTTTCACTCCATGCATAACCAGACATACTTCCTGTCAGAGGATCTATGTTTACTCCATAATCAACTCCAGGAGGAGAAATCCCATCTAGATCATCTGCGTATATAGTCTCTGGAGAAAGAGTATCTTTTATAAGATAAGAGAGTTTTTTGTATATTTTATATGTAGGTGAAACAAAAGCAGTATCGAAAGACTCTATAGTTTTATTAACAAGCATCCTCCAAGAATTTTCTATAAATCCTGTTCCAGCATCTGTTCCTCCTGTGTCTTCTGTTCCTGGAATAGTGTCTCCGCCAGGACCTTCGAGTGTCCCATCTGCTCCAGGATCATCAAAAAGTGTCCCGGCATCACAAGAGCTATCTGTAACACAGTTGAAAGATATCCAACCTATGTTGGAAGACCACGCCCAACCGGTAACATTGTCCCCTGTCCCAGCAAAAGACTTACTAAATCCAAACAAAAATAGTATTGAGAATATAAGAATTATTTTGCTAAAACTTTTTATCATATTATTGAGTACTTACACTATCTAATATTTGCTTCTTTTCTTCTTGAGTAAAAGTAACTGGTCCAGTTTCTTGGTTTAGATCATTTATTATTGCTTGTTTTTGAGCGTCTGATAGTCCGTCTTGTTTTTTGGAAAAATCACCGAACTTAGAATACAAAACAGCAACTCCTGCTATCAAAACCAGAGCTAGTGCAATAATAAAGACATGTCTTTTCTTCATGTGCGGATGGTGGTCTTCTACATTTGGAGTTATGGTGGGTGTAGGATTCGAAGCTCCTTCTTCAGGAATAGAAACAGTTTCTTTAGAAGAAGATCCTCCGCCAAAAACTTTGTCTTTTACTTCTAGATTGTAATCAGGAATATTTTCCATTTCTTGTCATGATTATATCATGATAAATATGACTTTATATATAAAATATCTTGTGGAAATCTATTTTTTGTGTATAATGGTTGTGTCGTAAACACTCGCCGAAAGCGAGTGATTTTTAGTAAAAATTGAATATAAAATTAAATATGTTAGATCTAAAAGTACTTTCTTCAGCACTAGAGCAACTAGAAGAAGAAAGAAAAATACCAAAAGAAAAGATCTTGGAAGCGATAAACCAAGCACTTGCTGCCGCTTACAAGAAAGAATACGGAAAAAAGGGCCAGATAGTCAGAGCCAACTTTGACACAGAGACTGGCGAAATGACATTTGAACAAGTAAAAATAGTAGTAGACGAATCAACAGTACGAATACTAGAAGAAGGAGAAGAGGATGAGGTAGTAGAAGGAGAAGAGGGAGAAGACGTACTGCCTAGATACAACGAAGAACATCATATAATGCTAGAAGACGCAAAAATAATAAAGGCTGATGCAAGTCTTGGCGATGAGCTAGTATTTCCACTAGAAACAAAAACAGATTTTGGTCGTATTGCAGCCCAAACAGCAAAGCAAGTTATTATCCAAAAGATAAGAGAAGCTGAAAAAGACGCTGTTCACGAAGAATTTGGAGAAAGAGAGGGAGAAATCGTGAGTGGAATAGTCCAAAAGATAGACAGGGGTATGGTTATCCTAGATCTTGGACGTGCTACAGGTATAATCCCACCAGAAGAACAACCAAACGGAGAACACTATAGAAGAGGAGATAGGCTAAAGGCTTATCTATATGAAGTAGAAGACGGTCCAAGAGGTATAAACCTTAGACTATCTAGAACTCACCCTAGATTTATCGAAAGACTTTTCGAAATTGAAGTACCAGAAATAACAGCTGGAACAGTCGAGATCAAGGCAATTGCAAGAGAAGCTGGATCAAGAACAAAAATGGCTGTTTATTCAGAAGACGAGCACATAGACCCAGTTGGATCATGTGTTGGACAAAAAGGTATAAGAGTTTCTACTGTTATGAGTGAGCTTGGAAACGAAAAAATAGATATCATACCTTGGTCAGAAGACATGGGTAGATACATCGCCAACTCTCTATCACCTGCAAAAGTTCTAGATGTTGAGATAAACGAAGAAGAAAAACAAGCTTTTGTTGAAGTAACGGGTGACCAACTATCTCTTGCAATAGGAAAAGGTGGTCAAAACGTTCGTCTCGCAGCAAAACTAACTGGCTGGAAGATAGATATAAAAGGAGCTGACATAGACGAAATAACAGAAGAAGAAAGTGAAGTTCAAAACGAAGAAACAGAGGAAGTGGTAGAAGAAGTAGTAGAAAACAACGAAGAAACAAATGAGGTCGCAGAAGAAGTAACAGAAGAAGAAGCAGAATAATATATGAATTTACTACACGAACTTAGTATCGGAGAAAAATCTCCAGAAGTAATAAACGTTATTGTAGAAATACCAAAAGGATCAAAAAACAAATACGAAATAGACAAAGAAACTGGACTTATTGCTCTAGATAGAGCAATGCACACTGCACAAGACTACCCTTTTGATTATGGTTTTGCACCACAAACATACTGGGACGACGGCGATGCACTCGATGTTGTGCTTCTAACAACATATCCACTTGCTCCATCTATACTAGTTAGAGCAAGACCTGTCGGAATCATGAATATGCTAGACGATGGAGACAGTGATGCAAAAATAATCGCTGTTCCAGCAAAAGATCCAAGGTGGGACGAGGTTACAGATCTCTCTCATGTAAATAAACACACATTGAAAGAAATCGAACACTTCTTCACAACTTACAAAAAAATCCAAGACAAAGTTGTAGAAGTAACTGGTTGGGGTGACAAAAATGCCGCACTAGAAGCAGTAAATAGATCTGTTGATCTATACAAGGAAAAATTTGGAAAATAGACTGTGTACAATAAATATTGATATATAGTCACTATGTTATACTAAGAAGGTGCATATCATGCACCTTCTTAGTATTTTAAGACAAATAATCAAACAAATTTATGAAAAAGAAATTATCATACATCCTGATTCTTATGTTGGTTCTTGGAATCAGTTTTGTAGCAACAAGTGCAAGAGCCGAAGACGAAGATGAGTCTATAGACGACAGCACAGAAACAGTAGTAGACGATTCTTCTGTAGATATCGAGGACAAAGATGAGGAGGAAACTCCAGCAATCGTTCCTGGATTTATAAGACCAAGAGCAGTGCCCGGATTCGTTAGACCGCTTAACGAAGACAGAGAAGATGGTGAAGATGGTGAACACATGATGGAAAGACATGGATTCAGAGGTCCAAACGGTGAAGGTGTTCTAGAAAGAGATGGAGAAGAAGGACACTTCATGAGAGGACTTGTTTCAGAAAGATTCCAAAACGCCATAACAAACCTAGAAAGAATCCTAACCAGAGTAGAATCTAGAGTAGAAAAGATAAAATCTTCTGGAGAAGATGTATCTGATATAGAAACTCTAGTAGAAGACATAAAAACTTCTATCGCCGATGCAAAAGTTTCAGTTGATGGTCTAAAAGACCTTATCTCAGACGATGAAAAAGATCCCGCATCTATCAAGGCTGCAGCAGAAGAAACAAAAGAATCACTCAAGAAAGTACACGAAAGCCTAAGAGCAGTAGTCGACGCTCTAAAACCTTATTCACAAGAACAAAACTAATAAAAACAAAATATGGAAGGTGAAAACATGATGAATCAAACTCCTATGAACGAAGGAGAAAATATGTCTCAAAACGAGATGCCAAGTCAAAACGAGTCTATGCCAGAGAGTAGTATGTCTATGGCAAAAGAACACAAGGGTAGTCCTTGGGGTATTGTGATAATAATCATAATACTTATTGCAGGTGGAATATTTATTCTTTCAAGCAAAAATCAAACAATAGCGCCAACACAAAATGATGTTGTAGAAACATTTACAGAAGTAAACATGGTAGATGATCTAGAAGTTCCAGAAATAACAAACACTTCTGACGACGTTAGCTCTATAGAACAAGATCTAAATTCTTTGGATCTAGAAAATCTAGACGCAGACTTGTAAAAACATCTTTTGAAAAAATCCGCCGATATCGGCGGATTTTTTTTGACATAAGCCTATATTTTGTATAAAGTGTGCTGTGTTATGGATAAAATAAAAATAAAACTAGGAGAGAAAAAAGACAGCAAAATAGAGATTTTGGGAGAAATACCAGTAGAGCTTATAGAAACAGAAAAAGAAAAAAGTCTCAAAAAACTGGCTGAAAATATAGAGATCAAAGGTTTCAGAAAAGGAAACGCGCCTCTTGATATGGTCAAAAACCAAGTAGGTGATCTGAAACTAATAGAAGAAACTGCAAAAGATCTCATACTAGATAGATATATAGAAACAATAACAGAAAATAACCTATCCCCTATCGGACAACCAGAAATATCTCTTACAAAAGTAGCGAGCGGTTCACCTGTTGAATTCAAAATAGTTACTTTTCTTATGCCAGAAATATCTCTTCCGGATTACAAAAAAATTGCGAGTGGTGTAAAAGAAGAAGCACCTTCTCAAGTAAAAGACGAAGATGTTGAGAATGTTATAAAAGAACTTCAAAACATGAAAGCAGAACAAAACGCACACGCAAGAGAACATGGAAACGACGAACACGACCACTCACATCCACACTCTCATGACATAAAACCAGAAGATATACCAGAATTGAACGATGACTTCGCAAAAAGTGTTGGAAACTTCGAATCTATAGATGATCTAAAGAAAAAAATCAAAGAAAATCTAGAAGAAGAAAAGAAGGCTGCTCAAAAAAACGAAAGGAGAATGAAAATACTTGATGAAATAAGAGAAAAATCAAAAGTATCTCTTCCAGAAATATTGATAGAAAACGAAATAGATATCATGATGTTTGAACTAGATGCAAGAATCAAAGGTTCTGGCATGAAAACAGAAGATTATCTAAAACAAATAAACAAAACACCAGAAGCACTCCGCGAAGAAATGAAAGAAAGCGCAAAGAAAAGAGTTGAACTACAAATGGTTTTCTCAGAAATTGCAAAAGAGGAAAAAATAAAAATAGATGATGCAAAAATAGACAAAGAAGTAGACGCTCTTATGGGTATGTATCCTGGAGCTGACAAAATAAGGGTCAGAAACTACGTAGAAGAAACATCTAGAAACGAAGAAGTTATAAAAATCCTAGAAGGAGAAGCTGGTGGAAAGGAATAAAAATTGTTATTATTCGAAAATACAAAACTAATTAGTAAAAACATATGTTAATCTCAACAGTCCCCCCAATACTAAAAAGCGCTCGTTGCTTCATTTTTAGTACGGGGCGAGAAGTGCTGATTTAACAAATAAAGACTTTTATAAACTTAATCAATTTTTATCTTATGTTGATACCTACCGTACTAGAAAAATCACAATTTGGAGAAAGAGCTTACGACATATACTCTCGCCTACTCAAGGAAAGAATCGTTTTTCTAAACGATGAAGTAAACGATTACACTTCTAACCTTGTAATCGCACAACTTATATTTCTAGCTCACGAAGATCCAAAGAAAGACATACAGCTATATATCAACTCACCAGGAGGTTCAGTAACAGCTGGTATGGCCATATACGACACAATGCAATACATAAAACCAGATGTATCTACTATATGTGTAGGTATGGCGGCTTCTATGGGTGCAGTTCTACTTTCTGGCGGAGCAAAAGGCAAAAGATTTGCTCTTCCAAACTCTAGAATCATGATCCACCAACCACTTGGTGGCACACAAGGACAAGCTTCAGATGTAGAAATCCAAGCAAGAGAGATACTCAAATGGAAAAAAGTTCTAAACGAAATAATTTCTAAAAACACAGGCCAAAAAATAGACAAAGTAGAAAAAGACACCGATAGAGACAACTATATGGAGGCTGACGAAGCAAAAAAATACGGACTCATCGACGACATAATCACAAAAGCAAAGTCATAGAAAAAGCCCGCACCAAAGAGTGCGGGTTTTTGTCAGAAAAATTCAGGAATTTTCTGGAGAAAATTTGAATCGCGGTCATCAAATCCACGATGGTGCCTCTGCACTGCCGGATTATTTTTGTTCCGTTTTTCCTCTACCTTTTTATTGCCTGGAGCTTTTTTCTCGTTTTTCTTCAAAAACTCGAGAAACTTTTTGAAGGCGAGTATCTCTTCTTCCTTGAGATATTTCGAACTTCTTTCCAAGAAGGAAGAAACTTCTGATATCAGACTGGAGAAGGTTTCTCTTTTGACAAAACCACTCTCATCCAAGACAATATTTTTCCCAAAATCACGATGATTTTCCCCGAGAAGTTTCTTTTTTTTGGAAAAGAGTTTTTTTAGTTTTATGGGCATATGTACGGGTTTTTTATTAAACTAACACAAAAATAACTTATGGCAAGCCAGATTCTGGCACTATACAAAAATAAATGTTAGTATGTATTTTGTAGATTAATAAGTAACCAAAAGAAGGGCAAATTCTGTCAAAACCGCCGAAACTCTGAAAATCAAACAAATTCAAACCTAAAAAACATTGAATCCTCTGAAAAACTAACGAAAAAATAAATATATCTTGGGCAGATTTTGCTCTTACAGAAAAAGTATGAGCACATTTGCAATTGCGCTCGGAGCATTGGGAATGCTTGTCGGGCTCGCGCTCGGGTACTACTTGAGACTTATAGTTTCTTTGGGAAAGAAAGGTTCCATGGAGCTCGAGATCAAAAAGATGATGATCTCAGCCAAAGAAGAGGCTCGAAAAATACTCGACGACGCAAAAAAGAAAGAAGAAGAAAAGATAGAAGAACTCAAAGGTCTAGAAAAAGAAAAAGAATTGGAATTCAAAAAGACCGAAGAGAGATTTATCAAAAAGGAAGAATTCCTAGACCAAAGACAAAAAGACTTGGACGAAGAATCTGAACAAATAAAACAAAAATCGGAAGAAATCGAGAACAAAAAGAAAGAAGTAGAAGAAATCGAGAACAAAAAGAAGACTGAACTAGAAAAAATTTCTGGTTTAACAAAAGAAGACGCGGAAAATAAAATCCTCGAAGAGATAAGAAAAAACAACGAGGAAGACATACTAGTCAAACTTCAAAAACTCGAAAGAGACGGTGAAGAAAAACTTGAGAAAAAAGCTCGAGAGATTTTGACTACAACAATTCAGAGATTAGCTAGTGCAACAAACTCTGAAATGATGACGACTTCTGTAACAATACCTTCAGACGAAATAAAAGGAAAAATTATAGGAAAAGAAGGTAGAAACATAAGAGCGTTTGAAAAAGCAGCCGGTGTAGAACTTATCGTAGACGACACACCAGGAACAATAGTTATATCTTCTTTTGACCCAGTTAGACGGCAAATCGCCAGAGTCGCTCTAGAAAACTTGATTCTAGACGGAAGAATTCAACCTGCAAAAATAGAAGAAGAAATCGAAAAAGCCAAGAATGACATAAACAAAATCATCAAGCAAAAAGGTGAAGAAGCAGTTTATGAGTGTGGGATACTAAACTTTGATCCTAGACTTGTTGCGGTTTTGGGAAGACTATATTTCAGAACTAGTTATGGTCAAAATGTGTTGCAACACTCGGTAGAAATGTCACACATTGCTGGAATGATTGCCGAAGAGTTGGGACTAGATCCGTATGTTGCCAAGGCCGGTGCTCTTGTTCACGACATAGGAAAAGCTCTGGATCATGAAGTTCAAGGTACACACGTAGAAATAGGTATAAGAATACTAGAAAAGTTTGGTGCTGATCCTAGAATAGTTATTGCGATGAGAAGCCACCACGATGAATACCCTTATGAATCACTAGAAGCTAGAATTGTTCAGACAGCCGACGCTATATCTGGAGGAAGACCAGGAGCAAGAAGAGATAGTGTCGAACAATATCTAAAGAGACTAGAAGATATAGAAAATATCGCAAACTCTTTCTCTGGAGTAGAAAAAACATATGCCCTTTCTGCTGGTAGAGAGGTTCGAGTTTTCGTAACACCAGGAGAAGTAACTGATCTCGATGCCAAAGAAATGGCGAGAGATATTGCACTCAAGATAGAGCAAGAACTCCGATATCCTGGAGAAATCAAAGTTATGGTTATAAGAGAAACTAGGGTGATAGAGTTTGCCCGGTAGTAGATCTTTGTTTTGTTATGTTCTATGTTTATTGCTTGCAAAGCAAAAAACATTCTAATGAGTTGTATTTTGGTTATACAAAAAACTTAAAAGATAGAGTTGCAGAACATAACGCTGGACAAAATATTTCAACCAAAAGATATATGCCGTGGAAAATCATATATTATGAGGCCTGTATTCTTGAAAGTGACGCAAAAAGAAGAGAAAAATATCTAAAAACTAGCACGGGCAGGAGAATGTTTAAAAGAAGACTAAAAGATTACTTTAAAAATATTTTGTCTTAAACAAAGGCTCACTACCGGGTTTGCAAGATAAAAATCAGTGATAAAATAAAAACATTAACAATCTAACTAAAGTAAAAAACTATGAATGAAGGATTTCCTGGTGCAAATACACCTGAAACAAAAGAAGATAGAATTAGTAGAGAGGATTTTGAAAAAATTCTCAAAAAAGTAGGTGCTATGAGCGAAAAAGCACAAGACTTATTGCTTAGCTATGCTAGAGAAGAGATGTCAAAAGAAGATATACAGTCTTATCTAGACAAAGGGTGGCTAGAAGGAAATGAAACAAGTAGAGAGGATTTTGAAAAAATTTTTAGCGAAATAGAATCTCTTAGGGAAAAAGACAAAAGTCTTGCACTTGAGTACATAAAAGGAGATATGGACAAAGAAAGTGTAGAGTATTATTTAGACAAAAAGTGGTTAGAATAATCAAAAGTCCGCCAAAACGGCGGATTTTTTATTTGTTTAAAAAACATGTAACAATTTTGTCAATATTTTGCCAAAAAATAGCCTTGCTGTATAATAGTTTATAGCTATCAAGCATATTTGAAAGCTAAGCTTAGTATTATCAGCCTAATAATGAAGCTCGTTTTCGACTAGTAGAAAACCTGTTTCTTATATAAAAACTATGAACAAACAAGCAATTGTTGAAATGGTACACCAAAAAATGGGTACAACAAAAGTTGCTGCAGAGGGCGTAGTAGACGGAATAATAGATTCTATCGTTTCTACTCTAAAAAGAGGCGAAGAAGTTTCTATAGCTGGTCTAGGAATCTTCTCTGTAAAAGACAGAGCAGCTAGAACTGCAAGAAATCCAAAAACTGGAGAAGCGGTTCAAGTTCCTGCAACACGTGTTCCTAAGTTTAGAGCAGCAAAAGCTCTAAAAGATGCGGTCAAATAAATTAAGGCCTGTCTGCCTTAGGTAGAACGCAGTTAAGTAGTAACAACTAACAAATCCTGAGCCTTACTTGTTGCAACAAGTAATGGCCGAAGGAAAAATAGTCCCCCGTATTCCTATTTACGAAAACACCTCGCTTTTAGCGAGGTGTTTTCGTTTTATATAAAATAAAAAAGGCCGGGCAATGCTCGGCCTAATAAACTATATCCTCCGGTCTGGAATAAAAAACTTCTAGATACGAATCAAAGCATTTTCTCAGGCATGTGTGTGCTTCATGCTCTAGGGAATTTTCTCTAGAGTATTCCAAACAATACAGATCAGATACACTTCTCCTGGCTCCAATAGAATTATCTACTGGCCAGAATAAAAATGATCTAAATATACCGCCCGTTGCTCGAGAAATTGACCTGCAGGGCTGATAATAAAACTGTAATGAATGTGCTATTTCACCAAAGAAAATATCGATATCCGGTCTGAATATTCCGTCATCTCCTTTTTTGCAGATTTTTTTGAAGGATATCCTTTTAGACAAAGGGTTGTAGAATGCGTCTGCTCCAATACGAAGCATCATGTTTCCTTCCCCTTTTTTCTTGAAAGAGAACTTTGATCCAGGAGACTTATTGTAAACCCCCCAAACCATTTCTTTCCAGAGATCAGCATCGACACTATCCGATGCGACAACAGAAAATCTATCCAAGCTTATGTTATGCTCATAAAGATATCTATCAAACTCAGGCAATGACATTTTTGAAAAAAGATCCAGTCTATTTTTTGTTTCATTTTTCCAAGAAAAAACAACAGCTCTTTCTAGTGCAGATTTACATTCAAAAATGGTGTCCTCCAAGAAAATAGATAACTTTTCCTCTCGAGTAAGTTCTTCACATCCTGCAAAAACATTAATAATATGATCTGTCTCAATGTCGCCGCTACTGTAATAGGTATTCAGAATTACTGGTGGAATAACTGTAAAGCTGTCTTCCGGTATTGGATTTTTATTTTTTTCAAAAATTCCAACAATCGCAAAGATGGTCCAAAAAAGAAAAAATGTACTGAGTAGGACAATTGCAATCCTTGTAACAAGTCCTAAAAAATCTTTTATTTTTTTCATTTTCAAGCGGTTTTTTCTATTTTTACACCCCCAAAAGCATTTTTGCAAATTTCTGCTATAATAGTCCTCATATATGTCTAGTTTAATATTTCTCGGACTTCTGGTTATTCTTTTGTCATTTATATTCTCCTTGGTTGAGACTTCTTTGTTTGGGGTCAGTCTTTCTAAGGCAAATATACTAAAAAAACAAGGAAAGTTCGGCTCCTCTGCCCTACTCGAAATAAAAAAACACCCTTCTAGAAGCATCACCACAATTGTTCTACTAAACAATGTAAACAATATTGTTGGTAGTATCTTTATAGGTCACGTTGCAACAAAAATTTTTGGAGACGAACTTTTGGGAATTATAAGTGCCATTTTGACAATACTTATAATCTTACTAGGAGAAATAATCCCAAAAACCCTAGGAGACAACTTTGCAGAACCAATAGCACTATTTGTATCTAGACCTGTTCTGTTTCTGACAAGTGTGTTTAGACCAGTAACGTTTCTTATAGAAAAAATCACCAAAAAATTCATACGCCACAAAAAAATAACTTCAGAAGAAGAGTTGAGGCTTCTTTCGGAGCTCGGTGAACTTGAGGGTTCTATCGAGAAAGACGAGAGAGAGATGATCGGTAGAGTTTTTACCATGAACGACAAAACAGCTAGAGACATCATGACACCCAGAACTGTTGTTGATTATGTAGAAAAAGACGCAAAGCTAGAAGATCTAAGCAAAAGCCTTTATGAAAAAGCTTATTCTAGGCTACCTGTTATAGACAAAGATCTAGACAACGTCGTAGGTGTTATACAGACAAAACTAGCCCTTATAGAACTTGCTCGAGACAACAAATACCTACGTGCTGTAGACATAGCAGACAAGCCTCTTTTTGTTAGTGAAAAAACAAGAGTAGACGCGCTTCTGACGATCTTCAAGAAGAATAGGACACACCTGGCAGTAGTTAGAGACGAATTTGGTGGAACAGCTGGCATAGTGACCCTAGAGGACGTTCTAGAGGTACTTGTAGGAGAAATAGTGGACGAAACTGACGAAGTTGTTGATTTGCGCGAATACGCTAAAGAAAATCAATCATAAATATGCTAAAATCTAGTTTATGAACCAAGGAATAAAAGGTTTCATGGATTTTATAAGAGAACAGGGAGTTGTTGGGCTCGCTATCGGTTTTATTCTCGGTGGTGCTGTTTCAAAACTCGTTTCAGCTCTAGTAGAAAACATCATAAATCCCCTAATTGGCCTCCTTATGGGTAGAGTCAATTTGGCTGATAAGATGATTGTAGTGGGAGATGCAAGTATTATGTGGGGAGCATTTGTCTCAACACTTATAGACTTCATCATAATAGCCGCTGTTGTTTATTGGGGTTTCAAAGCTCTCAAAATAGAGTCTCTGGACAAGAAAAAAGACGCTTAAGCGTCACAATTACAAAAACAAAAGCCCGCAAAAGCGGGTTTTTTGTTTGTTTATATAAATAAAGTCTAAAGGATATCTTCTGGATTCATCTTATTCATCTCTTTTCTATAGTCAGATTGTCTAACGCCTCTCTTTTTTGAGTTTTTGGCATCCATGCTTTTTTCACTTTTTTCATTCTTGTAAACACCATCCAAAAAATTTCTATGACCCAAGGTGGGGTTCATGGATTTATTTTCAGCCTCGTGATCAACCTCTACAAAGTCTTCATATTTTTCTTCCATTAATCTATTTTCATTTTGATTTTCTCCAATCTTATAAACTACTTGTGTTTCATTTGGACCAACATGCGCAGTTTCTAGATTTACATCATGAGGTATTGTTTTATCTTCTTCTTTGTTTCCACCAAATACTTCAAACATTCTTTTGAACATATATTTATTAAAAATTAATTACAATATATTAATTTTACCAGTAAAACAAAAACTTGCAAAAAAGCCAATAAAATCATAGAATAGTTCTACTCCACGAAAGTCATGCGGGTGTAGTTTAGTGGTAGAATGACTGCCTTCCAAGCAGTAGACAGGGGTTCGATTCCCCTCACCCGCACACAATTACAAAAGATATCGGGGCATGGTGTAACGGCTAACATACTCGCTTTGGGAGCGAGCGACTCTGGGTTCGAATCCCAGTGCCCCGACAAAGAAATTTCTATATTGGGCAAGTAAAACAACTGCTTGTTTTACGCCTGGGATTCGAAGGGTTTTATCATATCGAAAATTCGATGGAAAAACCCCGGCCCGAAGGGGAATCCCAGTGCCCCGACAAAGAAATTTCTATATTGGGCAAGTAAAACAGCTTTTTGTTAGTTAAAAATTATTTCTTAAAAAAATCTTTTCCGACTCTTTTTTCTATTTCATTTTTCACAAAAATTATATTTTCTTTAGAAATATTTTCATCAATTACAAACTCAACATATTCTATAAAATCTTCAAGGCCGTCAAAAAGACCTTTATCTATTTTTGAACTATCAAGATCTCTTACAAGTGTTTTTGTCCAAGTATTGTCAAGGTTTTCACTGATCCTAATATCATATTTATCTCGTATCTTAAAACCTCTTAAAACATCAACAATATCTAAAACTCTCTCGTCTAACAAAAAGATTAATTCTTCTGGTTTTTGAGGAAAACCATCTGGGAAAAATATCCCATTTTCAGTCATAATATATTTATCTGTATTATAGGATCCAAATACTGGTGGGAAATAAGCATCTTCAGGCATTTCTACAATATGTTTTTTAAGACCTGCATCTAATACGGGCTCTTTATCTCCTTTTTTTATAAAAATATCAATATCACTAGCTGTATTTTTGTTAAAAATTTTATCTAAAACATAAGAACCCTGTACAAACCACTTTGGTTCTTTTTCTATTGAAGAGTATTTAATTTCTCTCATTTTGTTTTCATTAAATAATTTTTCCATTGAAATAAATAATACTACAATATTATATTTTCCAAAACATCAACTTTCGCCAGCTTATTATCTTTGTCTATATAAACTAAAGCCAAGTCAAAAACCCACTCCCCTTCTATATTATTTCTAACAATATACTCCTCTATTGTTACCTTTAGACTACCAACCTTTTTAGGTGTCATATTCTCCTCTGGTCTAAAATTGTTTCCCGTGAAACCCATAGAAAGATCACAAAATGAGGATTTTACTTCTATAAAATGAATTTTACTTGTTTCATGAGAAACACTCTCTTTCATTATTAGATCTATTTCTCCCCTTTTTGTCATAAAATTATCTTCTATTTCAGAAAAACCCTTATTTATAAAGTACTTTTTGGCTATATTTTCTCCCATTTTACCCTTAACTTGAGATTTTGAAGTGAATACTTTTGGCATTATTAATATAAATTGTTACACGTGTAACAATTTTTATCAATAAAAATAGGTTTCACGTGAAACATATTATAGTGTCCTTTAAAAAACATTATAAAATAAAGGTTTTTTAGAAATGTCTTTTAAATGTCCGTTAAAAAATGTCCTTTACCAACATTATGAACACAATTATCCCCATATTTTATATAGAAATTGTGTATTTTGTCTTTTACTCTAAGGGACATTCTAAAGGACAAAATATAGTCTTTGTCTTTTTGCGCTCCCGGAGGGACTCGAACCCCCAATAACGGTTCCGAAGACCGTCGTGATATCCATTTCACCACAGGAGCCTATATATGGCTGGACTAGATTATGACACAAATTTCAAAATAAATATACACCGATTGCAAATATAATACATAAATACTATAATCCAACTTATCGAAATAACTTTCGAAAAAATATTATAAACCGCGGCTATGGTTTAGTGGTAGAATGCATCCTTGCCAAGGATGAGACAGGAGTTCGATTCTCCTTAGCCGCACACATAAAACCTCTTTCTTGAAATCAAGAAAAAACAAAAAATGAATAAAGTACCAACATATGTAATAGAAGTCATAAAAACCTTAAAAAATAAGGGTTTTGAAGCATATCTAGTTGGTGGATGTGTGAGAGATCTACTTATAGATAGGGTGCCAAAAGACTGGGACATAACTACAAATGCAAAACCAGAAGATATAACGTCTTGTTTTGAAAAAACAGTTTACGAAAATAACTTTGGGACAGTTTCTGTTTTTATACCAAAAGATGATGAAACTTATGAAATGGTGGAAGTCACTCCTTATAGACTAGAAGGGAAGTACACAGACAAAAGGCACCCAGACAATGTTTCTTTTTCTGACAAGCTAGAAGACGATCTTTCTAGAAGAGATTTCACAATCAACGCAATTGCATATTCTCCGGACATAGAAAGTCCAGATGATATTTCTAAAGGACAACTAATTGACCTTTATAAAGGACAAGAAGATATAAAAGACAAGACAATAAGGACAGTTGGGGGTGCAAAAGAGCGTTTTTCTGAAGACGCTCTTCGTATAGTAAGGGCTATAAGGTTTTCTACGGAACTTGGTTTTACTGTTTCACAAGAAACATTTGATGCGATTATAGATCTTTCAGGGACAATAAAGGACATTTCTAAAGAGAGAATAAGGGACGAATTTACAAAAATCATAATGTCCGATAAGCCAGAAGTGGGTATAATGCTTCTAGAAAAAACTAACCTTTTGGAACACATAGTTCCAGAACTACTGGAGGGTGTGGATTGCGAGCAGGGAGGTGCTCACAAATACGATGTATTTAGACACCTTGTTGAGGCACTGTCTCATGCTAGTCAAAAAAACTGGCCTCTTGATATAAGACTTTCTGCACTGTTTCACGATATAGGAAAACCTAGAACAAAAAGGCAACCAAAAGGTTGGGGAAGAAAACCGACTTTCTACGGGCACGAAGTTGTAGGTGCAAGAATGGCAAATAAAATAATGGAAAATCTCAAATTTCCAAAGGATCTGACAGAAAAAGTAACGAAAATGGTTAGATACCATATGTTCTTTTCAGATACAGAAAAAATATCTCTTTCTGCTGTAAGAAGAATAGTCAAAAACGTAGGGGTAGAAAATATATGGGACCTCATGAAAGTACGCGAGTGCGACAGGGTGGGTATGGCCAAGACAGAAGCTCCTTATAGACTGAGAAAATACCATGCAATGATAGAAGAAGTTCTTCGTGATCCAATAAGCGTGAAACAGCTAAAAATAGATGGCGAGTACATGATAAAAGAACTTGGCATGAATCCCGGACCTCGCATGGGTTGGATACTTCATGCACTTCTAGAAGAAGTTCTAGATGATCCAAACAAAAACGATATAGATTATCTTGTGAAACGCATCGAAGGGTTTGAAAAAATGAACGACGACGAATTAAAAGCTCTGGGTGAAAAGGCTAAACTACAAAAAGATATTCTGGAGGAGAATGAAATTACAAGGTTACATCAGAAACATAGCGTCAGTAATAAAAAATAGAAATATTTTTGTAGTCGCCCGATCATTTGCAGAGCAAATGATTTAAGGAAAAAGTAAAAAAGACGAGTTGGAAGAGTCGGAAGTAGGAGAGTTACACAAGAAACATCGAGTAAATAAATAAAATATATTTCTTGTTAAAATACTATTATTAAAATTAATTAATCAAAAATTATGAATTTATTCAAAGATCCCAGATATTCATCACTTAGACTTGTAATCCTTATAGTTCTAATCTTGATATCTGGATACTTTATAAACAAATATACAGGCTCACCAGACAACTACTTTTCTGGGAAGGTGGGTGATGTAGCAAACAGAAAACCTATAAACAAAAATATAGATAATATAGGTATGGGTAATGGGCAAAATGAACTAAAAAAATACCTAGTAAACACAACTACAGAATTTGATTACAGTGGCGGATGTACAGTTACGTTCTTCTTTAGTGATGGAACTTCTCAAACATACAGCGGTACACCCGCAGGACTTTTTCCAGAAGATGGCTGTAATATAGGTGGCGAAATATATTATGGAGAAGATACAGGAACTGATATTGTAATCTCTATAGACCAAGCGGGAGAAGTTTCTGTAAATTCTAGTAATCCAGTTATTACAACTCAAATGCTTCTTTGGATGAGAGGATTCTTGCCAGAAAACGCGATAACAGGAACAATGGGTGGAGAAACAGTATCGGCAATCAATAGTTTCCAGAGTTACCTTGGCGTTTCACAAACAGGAGAAGTAAACAGTGCCGTAGAAAGTGGCTTAAACAACTTCATAAACAATCTACCAGGGGAATCGAAAGGTGGAGTGTCTAACAGTACAAACTAAGTCAATAAAAAACACCCTCGATTGTACTCGAGGGTGTTTTTTATTGACTAAACATGGTGATTATGAGAATGTGAGAAAAACATTAACAAATGAGAGGATTGAGTATGTTTGTACTTTTTCTTTCTCTCAACACCATATCGATAGCACAAGAAGACGCTAGGCATCTTTTCGACAAGGAAATAGAGTCCGAAGATGCTTGGATGTTAGAAGTAGAAAAAACTATACACTGGGAGTTTGATCCAGTAACTGGAATATTCTACTTCATGCTTCCAAACGATTCGTCTGTTTTCATAAGCACAGAAAAACCGTGTGCTTTTGGATCGGATTACCTATCAGTGGTGGGAGACTTTTCCAAAAGGGAAGAGTTTCTATACACCAACTGGAAAGGTAGAGTCTATAGGTTCTCTCTGAGAATCGGAGTATGGTCTGTTGAGATAAAAGGAGAAGGTTGGCTTGATCTTGTAGACAAGAACGAGAACGATCCTCTCTATAAAGAAATATGTAAATAAATCCCTGCAACAGCGGGGATTTTTCAAAATAAAAGACCCGAGGTTACGGGTCTATGGTTGTTTCTTTTTTCTCTTCATTTTTTCCTGTACTTTTGGTCTTACGATAACTAGGTATCTTATAAACCAAAAAGAAAGATTTGCCTTGTACAAAATAAACTCCCATTTTATGAACGGGAATCCCTCTTTTGCAGCGTCAGCAATATTTTGCCAGAAATGATCAGCTCTAATACCAAAAAGGTTGAAGCCGAGATCTCTTATGGCAAAAATCACTCCTTCTATTCTTGATTCATCAGAATCCAAGTACTGAAGACCGTAAATAACCAAAACTATAGACAAGATTGTTGTTATATAAACCCTCTTCTTTTTTGGTAAATCTTTTTTAAAAAGATATGACGGATACACAACTTGCCACCCGAGAAACAGGTTCAGAGTCGAGACAAAAAGCGTCATCAAGACTCCATAATTGCTTACCTTTCCCCAAAAAACGTGACTGTTCAAAGTCGCAAGAAAAAATAAAGAAACTATCAATACGACAACAGTCAAAAAGATAGTCTTTGGTTTAGTTTGTTTCAAATTTCAATTTGTTTTGGTTATTTATACACCTATAATCAAAAACAGGCAAATAAAAAAGTCGGTCATGCCGACTTTTTCGAAATCAAGGTAAAAATGTTTAGATCATCATCCGTAATCTCTACATGAGATGGGAATATGATATCTCCGTTTGCCATAATCCATGGCTTATCCAAAAAAGGAATCTCCTCCTCTCTTGGTTCGTGAGATATCTCCTCACCACCATTTTCTACAATGAACCTTATGTACATTGCGGTGGCTGTTGAGTTGATCTCTGGCAGATCATCAGAAAGTCGACATATTTGCTCTATGTCATTTAGACTTTTTGTAAGACCAAGCCAGAAGAGTAGTTCCGTCGCAAGTACTACACACGCTTCATATCGAAGTTCGATAATTCCAGAAAAATGATTCGTTTTGGAAATATGACTTTCGAGATTTCGAATGAAGCTCTTCATCCTGTACGGGCAAACTTTTTTCTGTCCGATGATTTCTTGAAACTTCTCTCGGAATATTTGTAAAACAAAATCCGAAAGCGGTAATGGATTTCTTTTCATAGTCCAATCCTTTTTTATAAAAATACAAATTTTTCTATATCCTGTCAAGACAAATAAAAAGCCCCACTACAAAAGCGGGGCACTGGTTCTTCATGTTTTTTAACCGATCCTTTTATTCAGGATCTGAAATACGTGGGCCGGAATAGATCCATACACCAAAGCGAGATCAACTCGCCAGTTGCTAAAAAAGATTTCGACCGCATTCAAAAACAAAAGAATGAAGCCCAAAAGGGCTAAAGCAGCCGTAAAAACAATAATAGGCGCTTCTTTTTCTTTCAAGTTCAAAGTCTTCATCATAAAAAACGAGGGTTTAGTTCGGTAGTAAGATAACATGGTATAGATATTTTGTCAATAATTATTCATATTTAAATAACAATACGATCGTGTTACTATTTAAATAGTGAAAAAGATAAAAGAAAAAAAGAAACTTGAAAAAGTAAGGTTAGGAAAAAATATTTTAAAAGTATTAAACTTTGTATATGAAAACCCAATAATTTTATACGCAAACCAAAAAGACTCGATTTTTTCTCAAAAATCTATACTACAAAAAATAGGAGTCGGTGATATAACTCCTCAAAAAAAGAATAGTTATAATAAAGTTTTTGATTCACTCATTCAAAAAGGTTATTTACAAAAAATAAATAGTGGCGAAAAGATAAAAGTTATTATAACAAAAAGTGGAAAAGAAAGACTGGGGATTTTCCCAAATAAAAATACCAGTAAAAAATGGGACAAAAAGTGGAGACTGGTTTCTTTTGATGTTTACGAAAATAACAGATCAAAAAGAGATTTGTTTAGAACTAATTTAAAAAAATTTGGTTTTCAAAAGTTTCAAAATAGTATATGGATATATCCTTATGATGCAGAAGAGTTTATATCTTTATCAAAAAATAAGTTTGGTTTCGGATATAATGTAAATTATATTTTAGCTGAAAAAATAGACAACGAGGAGTATTGGAAGAAAAAGTTTGACCTAAGTTAATTAAAAAATAATCTTTTTTTTTATTTATTTAACAACACGGTCGTGTTGTTAAATAAATGTAAAATTATAAATATAATATTATATTTATAATTTATAATTTAACTCTACAAGGTTGCTGCAAAATAAATGATGTTTGATTTTCGTATTTTAAATAAAAGAAAGCCCCGATTTTACTCGGGGCTTTGATCCTCTGAAGGAGATCAGTCTTTTTGGGGTTCATCATTAGGATCCTTGGCCGGATGAGCACTGGACTCGATGATATATATCTCATCACCGTTTTGGTAAGTGACACGATCGTCAGAACCATCCTTTTGAACCTTATCCATCACTGCGAGGATGGCGTTCAGTTTCCTTTGGGAAACGTGATCGTCTGCCTCTTGTTGGGTTCGCGCTCTTTGAGCGCGAAGATTTTCCTCAGCCTGGTCGTTGGTGATCCTTGCGGAACGCAAACGCTCAGCTTCGGCATTATCTGCATGACGCCGGCGCTGCTCTGCGTCACGGCTTTTCTGATGACGTAGGGAAATGAATGACCAAGCCAGTACAGCTACGAGAGCAGCTATCAGCCATGGCCAGATCTTGTTCCATGTTTCATTTCCACCACCACCGGAACCAGAACCAGGAGCACTTACTCCAGGATTTGGAGGAACAAAACCGATTCCAGGAACGGGAGTTCCGGGATTCGTTATGTCCACACTACCATTTCCAGGCAGTGGGTTCCGATTGTTGTCGTAAACCACAACAGATCCATTACCGTAAACCGCAACCCAGAGGTTTTTTCTGGTGATACAGGTATCGTAGACAGTGGTATAATCCACCACCTTCTGATACCTGCTGGTACCACCAGAGCAGAGATTGATCGGTGCGAGGACCGGTTCATAATGTCTCATGACACAGGTGTCAACGTCGGTGAACATGTAATATGTGGTGCCAGAGTCTTTCTGACCACAGGAAGAAAATGCAAGCGCCGCAACGGCGACGATTGCGAGAAAGAAAATGTTTCTTTTCATTTCGCTTTTGTTTTAAGGTTCGAATTTAAACTTATCCCTTATATTATAGCACATAGTAATACAATTTGTCAAGTATTAAAAAGACATATAAATAAGGCTAAAAGTGGCGTTCCGAGCAAAATTATATATTTATGTCTAGCATGATCGGGCAATGTCCCTAAATCATGATGTCTATCATGATCGGGCAATGGTCTGAGCCCATATAGTCGGTAAGGTGCTTGCAGTCTTTGACCTTACTCACAAGGTTTTTCGAAACAAAAAAGTAGTCTATTCTCCAGCCGACGTTTCTCTCGCGTGCTTTTGCAAAGTGGCTCCACCAAGTATAGTGTCCACCACTTTTTTCAAAAATTCTAAACGCGTCGACAAAACCGCTATCTATTATATTGTCTATACCTTCTCGTTCTTCGTTTGTATAACCTTTCTTTCCAACATTTTGCTTTGGGCGAGCAAGATCTATCTCAGTATGAGCAACATTCAAGTCTCCACAAAATATAACTGGCTTTCCCTGTCCTGAGCCAGTCGAAGGATTTGCGAGACTTTTTACATATTCCAGAAAAGCTGGGTCCCACTTGTTGTGTCGGAGAGAGACGCGCGAAAGATCGTCTTTTGCGTTTGGAGTATATACATCTACTAAAAAAAACTTTTCTGTTTCTAGAGCAATAACTCTTCCTTCACGATTTGGATCTCCGTATGTGTCCTTGAGTGATTTGTACTTCTTCTCAATTTTTTCTGGTATGTCGAACAAAACTTTTTTGGTTTTTGGGAGTTTTGTAGATTTTTTTACAAATATAGCAGTACCGCTATAACCGCGTTTTTCTGCACTATTCCAAAACTCTTCATAAGAAGGCAAATCTATATCTATCTGATCTTTTTCTGACTTTGTTTCTTGTAGACATATTATGTCTGGGTCATATTTTTCTATTAGAGGTAGAAATAAGCCCTTTTTGTGTACAGCCCTTATACCGTTTAGGTTCCAAGATATGATTCTCAACATAAAAATATTTTAACACTTTATTGAGCTGCGAATAAAATAGTGACCACTTCTCGCCCCGTAAAATCTCGAACTTGTGAGAGATTGTTCGGGGTTCCAAGATATGATTCTCATGGTAGAAGTTTACCATATAAAAGGTTTGATTTTACGGATATGTATATATATACTAAAAGGGAATCAATCTCTTTTTGAAAATGAACCGAGAAGGGAAATCCATACTTGATTTGCTCATAAAGAATGAGGTCAAGTACACCTTTTGCAAAAAAGGATATCTACGCATAGCGAAACCCAAAAACTTAACCAAAAAAGAATCCAAGGAATTCTGGCAAAAGATAATGAAACTTCTAGAAGAAGTTGGTCTTCAAAAAGTAGGTGGACACATACACTTGTGTAAACCGAAAAGGGAAGAGTTTTCTTCGGAAGAAATGTTTTTGTTTATCGAAAACAACGAACTTCTCATAAACATACATCAGGCAAAGGCCCCGCCAAACACACATCAGCATCTTTTTACTGGTGAAGATAACAACATGCTTGGCTGGAGATTTCCGATAAGAAGTCTAGTGTATGTAAAACTAAGACTCGCGAGTTAGCGGGTCTTTTTATTCCAAAATATAAATACTTGACAAAAGTAAATAGGTGGTATATAATCTATCACAAGTCGACTGTTCTCTTGAGAACAAAAGGAGGTAAAAAGGCCGAAAACAAGAAGGTGGTAGGGTGTTATTATTTTTGAGCATTCTATCTAATCTTGAAGACCAGTAACCCCCACGCAGGTATTTGGGAAGGAGTTGCATAGGATCCTTGAGGTCCGCTCCATTGAACCAGTTAATGCCTGTATTATATAGGGTTTGGACATCGGACATCATCCATAGCAGTCCAGGAGCCGCATTGTGCTCAAAAAGGTCCTTTGGTTTCGGTAAGCTCAACACGCAGTTGAGGAGGTGCGCTCGGAGAATTGCGCACCTCTACCTTCCTTTTAAAAATTCGCGACATTTATTTGTCGCAAGATAAGCAGCCCAACCCGCCAGAGACAACAAACGCCATAGTTGTAATGCGGATGGGTTGCTACCTTTTACAGGTTCTCCGTCCGTTGGAAACCTGTTTTGGTAAAAACCCCGCCGTGTGCGGGGTTTTGTTTTTTATATTTTTTTCAGAACAAATCTATGAAACGTTGCTTTTTCTTGTCCGAGACTTGGAAGACTTTTGTAATCTATTATTTCAAAATATTTTGAAAGCATTTTTTCAAGGTCTGATTTTGTAAAAAAGTGATAATGAGTGTCATGAAACTCAAAATGATTTCCTTCTTCTTGTGAAGGGAAGTGGTTTAAGTATTTTGCAGTTTCTTTGGACAAAACAAAAAGCAAGAAATGTCCTCCTGTTTTCAAAACCCTATTAACTTCAGAGAGATACTTGTCATGATCTTCGTCAGTGAGGTGATTCATGAGAGAGATATCGATAGCCCCGTCGAAGCTTTCTCGTGTAAAAGGTATATCCAGTGCGTCTCCAGAAAAAAACTTTAGTTTTCCTTCTAGACCTTCTTCTTTGGCTTCTTTGTTATTTTTCTCGTTTATATCTTCTATATAGTCTAGGCCGATTATTCTAAACCCCATTTTGGCGATAGAAAATGCTAGTCTTCCTCGTCCGCTTCCGAGGTCTAGTAGTAGAGCGCTTTTGGGCAATATACCCAGGAAACTTTCTATGTCAGAGTCTTTGGAAATAGTGCTCCATGTATCTGATCCTGTCGTATAAGCTGTTTTGAAAAACTTTTTTTGAAGTTCGTAATTCATATTACATATTGTAGATTATTTATAGACTTTTTACTATTTATCTTTGACAAAAATAATATATAGATATATAAAGTATTGGAATAAAAGCACTATATATGGCAACACGAGGAACAACAATGGTTCTTATCATTGAAGACAACGCCATTCACAAGGGTGAAGCGTTGATTTTTCTGGCAAAAAACCAAAACCCTGGAGAAATAGAGATTTTTTTATGCAAGACCTACGAAGACGCCAAGAATAAAATTTACTCTCCTATAGATTGGGACATCGTCTACTTAGACGGTAACCTTAATCCTGGAAATGGAGTAGATCTTATCCAGGCCATAAAAGATTGCAGCCCGGAGGCAAAAATTATCATGACCAGTGACAGCCCCGATACAAACGATAAAGGGATCAAGGCTGGGGCACATGAAGCACTCGACGCAGAAGAGCTCCAAAAAGCACACGAGAGGTACCTTGAAGCAAGGTATCCCAGAAGAGGTTAAACAAACCAAAAGCCGCGAAACATTCGCGGCTTTTTTATTTCTGGATATTGTTTTGTTTTTCTTCTTCTACAAGTTGATTCACGAGTGCCATACCTCCATAGAGTCCACCGATACTTCCAAGTTTTGCCTTCTGCAAAGTTGGCATTTGAGAGAAAATTTTTGGCAACTTTGCATACTCTTCTAGAGTTTTGTCCCAAGAAACTACAACCTTCTTTGTAGCCATAGATCCACCAACGACAATAGTGTCTGGGGACCAGAAAAGAGTAGTGTTATACAAGCCTCTTGCGAGAGGTACGGCGAGTTCATCCCAAACCCTTTCTGGTGCAAGGGTTATATCTTGTATGCCAAACTTTTCTAGAACTGCCGTTCCAGAAACTATTTGTTCAAAAGTTTTGTTTTCTGTTATGTAGTGGTGCCCCGGCTCAAACCCATGTGTAGAGTTATCTATTTTCCCATTTACAAATCTACATCCACCAAGTCCTGTACCAAGAGAGATATAAGCCATTATCTTGGATCCTGCGCCAGAACCATAATAAAGTTCTCCGAGTCCAACCATTGCAGTATCGTTCTCGATTATTATTTTTGCATTTTTTGCATCTCCAAAAAGAAAAGCTATAGATTCATCTTCCCAAGAAGAAAGATGGGGCGCCTTAACAAGTCTTTTCTTTGTTTCATCTAAAACTCCAGCAATGCCAACTATTATGTATTTTATTTCTTCTGGATTTGTGTTTGTCCTTAGTATTGTATCTACCTGTCTTTTTGCTTCGAAGAAATCTTTTGGTGTTTTCTGTTCGATAACTTTGTCTATTTTTTCCAGAGACGAAGAAATACCGCATCTTAGATTTGTTCCTCCTATGTCAAAATATACGTACATAAATTATTTTCTTAATCTTTTTTTGAAATCTTCTATCATCGGCACCTCGAAAAGTTCTGCACCATATCTCTCACCTAAAGTAGAAGCTAGAAGTATAGGCAGCGCAAACCCTTTCAAAACCGATGTCATCCTACTATCTGAGGTTATGTCTAGAGATATGACTTTGACACCTTGTTCTTTTAGAACTTCTTCTAGGGCGGAAAATCTTTTTTTGACTTCGACTATGTCAGATTCATCTTTTACCAAAACTACTGCTATATCTTTTCCGAGTTTGTGGTTTTCACTTTTCTGATAAGACTGCATTTCATTGTGATTCATTTCAGAAAGAGTATTTGAAAAAGCAGGTATTTTAACTGTTTCGTTTAGAAAAATCTTGAAAAATTCCGAAACAAATTTATTTTTATTGGAAGAATAAAAGACTGGTATGTGACCATATAGTTTGTCAGAAAGGTTGTCTCCTGTAGATTTTGTAGCTTTTATGTCGAAACCAAGTGAAGAATTAGATAGAGTATTTACAAATTCCTCATTTCCCAAAATCTTGGCAATAGACATTGCAGAAATAAGGCTAGTATATCTCGGTTGCATGCCAGTAGACTCTAGAAATACATATGGTGTGTTGTTTTTCTTTGCCATTTCTAGAAGCTCTCCACCGTTTGAAATAACGGCTAAATTTTTTCCTTTTTCTAGGAGAATTTTATAAGAAGAAACGATTTCTTCAGTGTTTCCAGAAAAAGAAGAGAGTATAAAAAGAGCATTTTCTTCTAGAAGACTAGGGTACTCCTTGATATAACCCTTTATTATATCGATGCCGTGCATAGCAAAAGAATTATATATATCAGCGCCCATGTGAGAGCCCCCCATACCTAAAAGAACAACCTTGTTTATCTCGAGGTTCAGATTTTCTCTGTTTTGAACTATTAAATTCTTTTTTCCGATTTCGGAAATTATCTTATTGATTTGATCCATATTTTCAAAAATTAATTTACTGGGTTGCAGGCGATGCAGATATCTAATCTCTCTAGTGCATCAAAATAAGCAAAGACTGTTTTGACATATTCTGCATGACTCCACACAAGTGGTGTCGCAGAAAGAAAGTCTCCTGTAAGAGGATCTAGTTGTTCTGGCATCACACCAGAAGGACCAGCTTTTCTTGCAGCCCAACTTATATATTCTAACACCTTGTTTAGGTCTTTTTCGTTCTTTGCTTTCTGTGCATAATACTGTCCCATCCAAAGTGTCGTAACAAACCATGGATTTCCTGGGTAACCATCGCGAACTTTGTAGTATTTGTCACCTTCGTACCTTGCGATTCCCCCTATGTTACCTTGGCACCACAACTCTCTTTCTGTTTTTTTCATAGAAGACTCAACCATAGGATCTTCTCCATCCAAAACTCCAAAATAATATATTCCATATACACTAGATGCATCCAGAGTTTGATCTTTCTTGCCTGAGGCGTCTATTCTCTTGATAAAGTATTTTGATCTTTTATCGAAAAGATATTTTACTATCGCATTTTTCACCTCTAGGGCTGCTTTTTCGTATTTTGTTTTTTCGTTGTTTTTTCCAAGTATATCTGCAAATCTAGATGCCGCCATAAGTGCACCGTACACAGAAGCAGCGGTGTATGTATGTACTCCGTATTTTTCTTCCCACAAATCATAGCTCGGTAGGGGAAGACCTGTTTTTTTGTTGCGGTAATCACACATGAAATCAGCCGCTTTTTTGATAAGTGGATTATAAAGCTCCTCTATAAACTCTAGGTCTCGAGAGTATTCGTAGTGAGACCATAGTGAGAAAAGTACTGTTGCTGTTTCGTCTTCTTGGATAGGAAGTATTTCTTTGCCGTCCATAATCCACGGGTGCCAAGAAGATCCGAGCGAACCATCTGGCAAAAACTTGTGCATGAAATATCCGTCTTCAGTTATGATATCTCGACAAAATGAGAAATACCTCTGGGCAACGTTTTGGTCTCCGGCTCTGTCCATGGCGATAGCAGAGTATGATGCGTCTCTTGGCCACATATATGAGTATGTATCTTTACCGCCGTTTAGCATCTGTGTGTCAGAAGATGCGATTATCGCTCCGCGCTGATCAGCGTGTGCTCTTATATAAAAAAGTGATTTCTTGAAAGAGTTTATACTTACATCATCGAGTCCTCGGAAGTCGAAAATATACTTGTTTATCCATGCTCTCCAGTAGTGATTTGTTGATTTTATAAGATATTCTGGAGTTTTGTTTAGAGTATAAGTGTTCAAATCCCTTGCATCTTGCATAGAAGGGGCTACACAAACCCAATAAAATACAGTTTCTTCAGAAAGGGGCTCTATTTCTAGAGAAACACCCAAAACAGAGTCTACTGGACCATGTTCAATTGGATTTTGTGACAATTCTCCGTCCTCTGCGTCTATAAAACTTCCTCTTTTTCCGTCTATTCCATAAACACCAGTTGTGTAGTAGTCAAAACCTGGTTTGTCTTGTGTTTTTGCGTTCATCAAAAACACATTTCTACCTTTGTAGTGAATTATGGTGTTTGATTTTGTGTCGAAATAAGCTGTATCACCCTTCTTGGACTCTTTTATTTCAAATTCTTGCCCAAAAAACATTCTTACGCTTCTTTTTTGTTCAAATTTGTTCTCTATTACAATTTTTCTTATAAAAATATTCTTTTCGTTATATACAACATCTGTAAAGTGTAGAACTATACCTAGATCATTGTTTGTTTTGGTCATAACACCGGTAAGAGAGTCCTTGAAACAGTCTATAGATGTATGCCATGAATCACTATTTATCCAACTAAAATATCCATCGACCCATATACCGATTCGATGGGTATTTTCTTCAGCGATATGATTCTCTAAACCTACATATGGAAAATAAAAATCTTTTACAAGACCTTCTGTGTCCAGACCAACCAAGATGTTTCCGTTTCCTAGAACGATTGATCTTGCCATACGTTATTTATATAGAGTAGCCAGAAAGATGTTTTTTGATGGAAGTTCTTGCAGAATTTCGAGTTTTTGCCTTGGAAAGGTCTCTTGCGCAACTTTTGTCACACAAAACTTCAGCAACCCAGATAGAAAAGTCGTTTTTCTCTGGATTTACATGGTAAGAATAAGTATCGTCACTCATCTCATCTAGTGCGTTGTACAAATCTAGTAGACTAGATAGTACTCTTCCATCATTCGACCAAAATGCGAACTCTCCACCAGAAACAACTAGTGGCTTTTTTGAAGACCTAGAAGTTCTCTTGGAAACTTTTTTTGTCGCAGCTTTCTTTGTTGTTGTTTTTTTTGTAGAACTTTTTGATTTCATAAAATTAAAAAACATAAGCTTATAATAATTAGCTGGCTTTTAATTCTTCCAATCTTAATTTTACATCATTTATTACATTCATAAAAGAGATATATGCATCATATGGGGAAGAATACGGACTAAAGTATGCGTGCACATCTCCATCTTTCCACCACTTGGTACACATATAATAAAAGTGATCGGATGTTTGAAGATATTTCCAATCTTTTATCAGTTCTTTATTTTTTGTTTTCAAAATATCTTGTTCAAGTTTGTATATAGATTCGAGTGCCGCTCTTTGTATATCGTTTCCGATCCATGCAGTCAGGTCTCTCTCAGTATCGGCCCAAGTTATAGTGTGTGGAACATCAACTTCATCACGAACTTGATACACTTTTGCTGTTTCAGAAATAGTTCTAAATGTAGTATCTTGGTGAGAAAGTATCTCTCCTGGAAAATGTCGCAGAAAATCAAATATACCTGTATCTTCCCACTGGTGTTCTCCAAATGTTTCGTAGTCCATAAACAGATTTATAGTTTCACCGGAACCGTGGTTTGCCAAAACCCAAGAAGCGAACTTCGATGCATCTAGTGGCCAGCCAGCCCAGCTTTTCTCTCCGAATCGAAATGCAATATCGTCAGAAAGTCTATAGTTTTTCATAAGAAGCTTTATTTTCTTGGTTCCTTTTGGTCTATATACAAAGTTTGGACTTCTCCAGCCCAGTATAGGATCCCACCCCTCTGCAAGTATTGCTTTATAACCTTTTTGGTCAGCCCACTTGGCAAGTTCATTGTTATAAGAAAGTTCTGTATTTCTGAAAACTTTTGGTGTTTTTTTGAAAAGTCTTTTCAAGATTTTATGATGTTCATCTACTTGTCTTTCAAACTCTTCTCTCGAGTAGAAAAAGGCGAGTGAGTGATAAAAAGTATCTGCAACAAGTTCTACTCTTCCTGTTTTGACTAGGTCTTGAAAAGATTTCAAAACTTCTGGATGATATTTTTCAAATTGTTCTAGAACGGTGCCAGATATAGACATAGAAAATCTAAACTCTGGGTGTTTGTTTAGAAGTTCGAGTAAAACTTTGTTTGTGGGTATATATGATTTCTCGGCAACTTTATACAAAACTTTTTCGTTGTTCAAACTTGTATCAGAAAAATCACCAAAATAATCTCTGTCGTTTCCTATAGAAAAAGCATTGTACTTTTTGATACGAAATGGTTGGTGCACGTGAAGATATAAACAAATGGACATCATAACTATTTTTTCCTCTTAAAAATTTCTATAACCTTATTATAAATCTCAATTATTTTTTTGAAGCTTTTTGCCAAGTTACTGACATTGCTTCACTTTTTCCTTCTCGAGAAAGTTGCTGTGACAGTGCGGGGTAGTGGAGTGCTGCGATTATCTTACTCGCCATATCATCTATATCCCAGAAGTCAGTTTTTAAAGCGTGCGATAGAACCTCTGAAACTCCAGACTGGTGAGAAATAAGAACCGGAGTTCCTTCGTGAAGTGATTCTAGTGGAACTATACCAAACGGCTCCGAAACACTTGGCATTACGAAAAGATCCGCACTTTTGTATAGACTCTTTAGATCTTCTCCTCTAGTAAAACCGAGAAATGAAATATTTTCTGCAATACCGAGAGTTGCAGCCAGATTCATAATCTCTCCCATCATATCTCCAGAACCAGAAACAAAAAATAATGTTTTTGGATATTTCTCCAAAACTCTCTTTGCAGCTTTTACAAAATAATCTGGACCTTTCTGTATTGTTATTCTCCCGTTATACAAAACTATTTTGTAACCCTGAGATTTTAGTTCTTGGAATCTATCGTATGAAGATCCAGATTCTTCTCTATATACAGGATCTCCTCCGTTGTGAACAACGGAAATCTTGTTTTCATCTATTCCGTATTTTTCTACCACTATGTTTTTTGTAAAATTACTAACCGCTATTATATAGTCGGCTTTTTCTAGGCCCTCTTTTTCTAGTTTATATATAAATTCATTGATTCCTTGCCCAGCATTTCTGTCGTATTCGGTCGAGTGTATATGAGCAATCATCGGTTTACCTGATACTTCTCTAGCCATAAGACCTGCTCCAAAAGAAAGCCAGTCGTGCGCGTGGATTATGTCGAACTCTAGAGAAGACGCTACTTTTGCTGCGTTTTTGGCATAGGCGATAACTTCTTCTGCAAGAGAAAAACCGAAAAACTTACCGGCGTTACCTAGTCCGGACATAATATATGGAGTAAGAGGGGAGCCAATTGGCCTTAGATGTAGGTTGTCGTCGTCTGCAAAAACGATTTTTGTTTTTCCATCATAAGAAAGGTCTGTTTTTTTAGGCAAAACAAAGGTTACTTCTTTTCCTTCTGACAAAAGACCCTTTACAATCGCCTCACACGCAACACCAAGACCCCCACTATTGAAAGGGGGGAACTCCCATCCGAACATAAGGACTTTCTGTGCTGCCATAAAGTTTTACTTTTTTATTATAACAATAATTTAAAAAATTTATTGAAAAATAATGTAAGTTATTGACAAAAAATATGATTAGAGTAAGAATACGGAAAAACCAGCTCTTATGGATAGGAATATAATCATGCGAACCTTTTGTCCGCTGACAAGGGAGCTCGCAATAGGATCGATTTTTATGTTCGTGATTGCACTTATTTCACCCGTGGTGTCAAACACTTTCTACAACAACACGTGGGAATATGGAAAAGAAGTGGCGCTAGTGGGCGTAATTATCTCTTTCTTGATAATTTTCATCACCTCGGAAACCAACAAAACCAGTTTTGGAAAAGAAAAATTTGTCTTCTATACCGGGAGACTTGTATTTCTGATCATCTTTGGTTTGATGTTGGTTGCCACACCAATGAAAACAGGTGTTGTAATACTTACGACATTTGTATCTCTTTTTTTGGGGGTTGCTTTCAGCGAACTGAAATACGAAAATTCACCGCGCTACCATTAGGTAGCGCTTTTTATTTCCTACTATGAAACTTCTTATGTATTTCTCGGAGTTTTTTGTCTGTAAGGTGAGTATATACCTGAGTTGTAGCAATATTTGCGTGCCCAAGCATCATCTGAACACTTCTTATATCAGCACCATTTGAAAGTAAGTCAGTTGCAAAACCGTGTCTTAGAACGTGGGGAGTGACTTTTTTGGAAATTCCGGCTTTTGTAGCGTAAGTTTTTACCATTCTTTCTATGGATCTAGGAGAAAGTCTTCCGTCATCTGTCTTTCTAAACGAATTCTGTACAAAAAGTGGCTCTTTCATGTCTTTTCTTTTATCAAGATACTTTTTTATGGCCGTTTTAGCTGCACTAGAAAGAAAAACGACCCTTACTTTTTCACCCTTTCCTCTTATAGAAAATTCATCTTTGGATAAATCCAGATCTCTATTGAGAGAACAGAGCTCCGAAAGACGAAGACCAGTAGAAAAGAAGAGCTCCAAAATAGCCTTGTCTCGTAAGCCTTTTTCCGTTGTTTCGTCTGGAGAAGACAGTAGTCTATCTAGCTCCGCAGAAGAAACCAGATCCAACTCTCTACCACCTGTCTTGGCTAGCTCTATTTTTTCGGGAGAAACTGTCTTTACCCCCCTTTTTGATAGGTATTTTAGAAACGCTCTTAGGGCAATAAGGTGGTAATTTTGTGTATTTTTCTTGAGATTTGCCCTAGTTTGTCCACGAACCTTCATCCCCGGGAGTCTATTCAAGAAAAGTCTGTATTCTCGCAAAATGTCTTCGTTTATATCCTTGGCTGAAGATATCTTTGAGAAATCCAAGAATCTACTTATGTATCTTTCATAATTTTCGACTGTTTTTAGACTTTGACCCTTTTCGATCTCTTTGTATTCTAGAAACTCTCTTAGATATCTTTCTATTTCACTCATATAATTATCTATATTTTAGCATAGGTAGTCGCAAAATATAGTGAATATCTCAAAATCTTGTAAAAACAGGGTGTATGTACTATAAATAGAGTAAACAAGTACAAGAAAAATGAAAAACAAGATACTCGGCTATATATCTATAGCCACAATAGTCTTTCTTTTACTCAAAATTCTGATCAAATTTGGAATACCCACAGAGTATATAGATCCGGAATGGGGAAGGTGGCCAACCATGATTATTTCGGTTCTGTTCCCTCTGGTATGTGTCTCGCTTGGTTTGAAGCTTGAAGAAGTAGGCCTGCGGGTTTATTACTTCGTAATTCTTGGGTTGAAGTATTTCATATTTCCGCCCCAAAAAACCATCAGTGAGATGGAAAAAGAGTAACCGCACAGTCCTGCACACCGCAGGACTTTTTTAATCCACAGGAAATTTTTGTTGACTATTTTTTGTTTGTGTTATAATAGAGCCAAGCATAGTTCGGTAACATACACGTTGTGAGACGAGAAGTCTTTTTACAAATGGCGTGGAGGGCGAAATCAAAAAAAATAAATAAATCCTCTCCAAAAAACAAACTCGAGGCAACTGCCTCACCAAAAACAAACGCCCAGCGCAAAAGTGTAAAACACAAAAAGATCAAAAAAATCACAATCAAAAATAAAGCACATTATTACGAAGACCCTGCCACAAGCGGGGTCTAACTTTTTGTACAAAGGCCCAAAAAGAGGCGTTAAAAGGGGACCAGAAATGGGGTTGCAAATATTTGAGTTTTATGATATAGTATGCCCACTATGCTTAGTAAGAAGAAAAAAGAAAAAGTAATAAAAACCGCACAGGTGCACGATACTGATACTGGTTCTACCAAGGTTCAGGTTGCAATTTTAAACGAAAGGATCAACGAGCTTTCTAGCCACCTCAAGAAACACAAGAAGGATAACTCTTCTAGAAAAGGACTTCTCAAGATGGTTGCCGAAAGAAGAAAGCACGAAAAAAATTTGAAATAATCAAAATCAAAAATTGACCCTTCACGGGGTCAATTTTGTTTTTTTGAAAAAGTTTTATAATACAAAAGTACATTTTTATAACAACTAAGCATTTTTATAAGAAATTTTAATAAGAGAATATTTTTTTATGAGTATAATCAAACACCCCTAACTTTTTCGTCAGTAACTGACTCAAAAAACGGGGCGAGAAGATGGTAGTCTAAAAAATATTTAGATTTTAAAATAATAATTAAACAAACATTTTATGAGTATAATTAAACACAAAGAACAAAGAGTCGCTGTTTTTATAGATACACAAAACCTCTATCACAGCGCAAAGAATCTCTATAAGAGAAAAGTAAATTTTGGAAACATATTGAAAGACGTCGTGGCCGGAAGAAGACTAGTTAGGGCAACAGCATATGTCATAACAACAGAATCTGGAGACGAACAAGCGTTTTTCGATGCACTAACAAACATAGGCATAGAAACAAAGACAAAAGATTTGCAAGTTTTCGGTGACGGTGCCAAGAAGGGTGACTGGGATGTCGGACTTGCGATAGATGCGATTACCGCAGCTCCAAAAGTCGATGCGATTGTTATCGTTTCTGGAGACGGAGACTTCGTACCGCTTGTCGATTATCTTTCTTCGACAACACAGGTTGAAGTTGCATCTTTTGGTAAATCAACATCTCAAAAACTAAAAGAAATTACAGACGACTTTATCGATCTATCAGAAAATCCTAGAAGATATCTTATAGGTAGATAAAAACAAAAAACAAAAGTGAGGCAAAGGCCTCGCTTTTGTTTTTGTTGCAGAAAATCAAATTTCGTGTAAATTGAAAGAAAAAGATCTGTATATGAAATCTACGATTGTATATTTGGGAACTTCTGGAGAAAAAATCCTTCTGGAGTATCTTAAAAACAAGAAGCGCTTCTGTGTAAAAGATGAAAACGAAGACGGTAAATACCGACTCAATGTCGGAAGGCCCGGACACGAAGAAGAAGATCGTGTTTTTGTGGAGATAAAAAACGATGAAAACGGAAAAGGAAGAATTGCTATTTTCAGTAGCGTGACTGAAGCTTCACAAGAAAATTATGCGTTCGAAATCTGCGAATGGGCACAAAGACAATACAAAGTCCAGCTAGAGCGAAGATAACCACAGGCCGAAAGGCCTGTTTTATTTTATTTGAAAAATAATTTTTTTCTGCTAATCTTCTAATATTAAAAGCTTAATCTATGGTCTTTGGACAATTAGTGGTGAAATATAGATTTCAGTACTACAGTCTGAAGATCATACAAAAGTATGAAAATAAAAAAAGAATATAGTTTATCTATTGGAGGAAAAGAAATAAAAGCAGTCTTTTCTGATTTGGCAGAACAAGCAAGTGGAAGCGTTATGCTTTCTTGCGATGGAACAGTTGTACTCACAACATCAGTTATAGGAAGTAGCACCAAGGGAAATCCTGGTTACTTCAACCTGACAGTTGAATATATAGAGAGGTTCTACGCTAGAGGTAAAATCCTTGGTGGACAATACAACAAAAGAGAAGGTAGGCCTTCTGACCAAGCGATCCTAGCCAGTAGGATAATCGACAGAACAATAAGGCCTCTTTTTGATCACAGTATCAAAAATCCAGTTCAGGTCATAACAACTGTTTTAGCTCTCGGTTCTTTTGATCCAAAAATCTTGGCAGTAAACGCGGCGTCACTTGCAATCGCAACTTCAAAAATACCGTTCGCTGGACCTGTCGCTTGTGTACACGTCTCTAGAGAAGTTGGACAAACTGAAACAAAAATAAACAATTACCTACCACAACAAGAAGACAGTGTTTACGACCTAGATCTAACTGTCTGTGGTAAAGAAGGTGAAATAGTCATGATCGAATCTATGGCAAAAGAACTTACTGACGAAGACATGGGGGAGATGTTCACACTGGCAATGGAAAACATAACAGAAATAGAGTCTTGGCAGAAAAAGATAGTTCAAGAAATCGGAGAAGAAAAAATAACTTTTGAAAAGAAAGATCTAGATGAAGAAATAAAAAATCTTTTCAAAGAAAAGATTGTACCAATCTTGGAAAAATTCCCATTATCAAAAGAAGATTTCAAGGAAGCTGAAAACCTCTGGTCTGAAATCCTAGAAGAAAAGTTCGGAGAAGACGACGAAATGAAAAACATAGCCAAAGACTATGCCGAAAAAGAAACAGACGAAATCGTTCACAAACTAGGACTAGAAAAAGGCAAAAGAGTAGACGGTAGAGACTTCAAAGAGGTTAGGTCTTTGTTTGCAAAAGCTGGAGGCATCTCAGAAGAAGTTCACGGAAGCGGTATCTTTTATCGAGGTGAGACTCACGTTATGAGTTTTACAACTCTTGCTGGGCCAGACACAAAACAAATGGTTGAAGGTATGGAGTCAGAATACCAGAGAAGATTTATGCACCACTACAACTTCCCGCCATATTCTGGTGGAGAAACAGGAAGAGTTGGTGGACTAAACAGAAGAGAAATGGGACACGGATTTCTTGTAGAAAAAGCGCTTGTTCCAGTTATGCCAAGCAAAGAAGATTTTCCTTACACAATAAGAGTTGTTTCTGAATGTGTTGCTTCAAACGGATCAACTTCTCAAGCTTCTATATGTGCTTCGACTGTATCTCTTATGGATGCCGGTGTACCTATTAGTTCTCCTGTTGCAGGAATCGCCATGGGACTATTTCTAGACACAGAAAACAAACAAAACTACAAGATACTTACTGATATCCAAGGTCCAGAAGACCACTATGGAGACATGGACTTCAAAGTTGCTGGAACACAAAATGGAATAACAGCTATACAACTAGATATAAAACTATCTGGTGTTCCAGTAAATGTTCTAAAAGAAGCTCTTGTAAATGCAAAAGAGGCAAGACTCCATATACTAGAAACAATCAAAAAGGAAATAGCTGGTCCTAGAGAAGATATATCTCCAAAGGCACCAAAAATAGTTACAACAAATATTCCAGTTGAGAAAATCGGAATGGTTATCGGTTCTGGAGGAAAAACAATCAACGAAATCAAAGACAAAACTGGAGCAGAAATAACGATAGAAGACGACGGTACTGTGTATGCTACAGGTACAGGCGGGTCAGCAGATAGCGCAATAGAAATAATCAGATCTATGACACGCGAGTGGCAGAGAGGTGACCTAATAGATGGACAAGTTGTAAAAGTTATAGAAGTTGGAGCAATAGTAAAAATATCTCCATTCTCAGAAGGATTGGTGCATATATCAGAAATAGCTCCTTGGAGAGTAGAAAAAGTTACAGACCTATTGAAAGAAGGTATGACTGTGCCTGTAAAAGTTCTAGAAGTAGACAAGATGAAAAACAGAATATCTCTATCTATAAAACAAGCAAACGAAAAATTCTTCAAAAAAGAAGAAAAATAATCCTTTTATCAAAACCGAAAGGAGGGTAAAATATAACAAATGGATGAATTCCAGAAAAATATCATATATCCAAGACAAAATCTGGATGACCTTTCTACCAAACTAGAAACTAGTGAAATAGAAAAATCTCCACTTCCAAAACCTGTTATAAAAAACGAGGTTTTGAGAACATACTCTAGTGATCTTGCTAGAGCAATAAAAGAAAAGAAAGGTTCGGTAATCAAGATAGCCGAAAGTGAAGAAAGGGCTAGGAGAAACTCTGGTAGAGAAAACAAAACTACAAATTCTTGGGCCAAGGCTTCACTTCTCGTTGCAGTTCTTGGAATGATGGTTTTAGGAGCAGCATATCTCATACCGAAACTAAAAAAAGATTCTTCTTCTCAAAACACGCCGGACGAAGAAAAAATATATACAGAAAATACAAAAATTATAAAACTTGAAAACGACAAAGAAACTCAAATAGAAAACATAAGAAAAATTCAAACACCAGGAATATCTGACATAATTTTTTCTTATACAAGTTTCGAAGGAGAAAAAGTTGCAGACCTTTCACAAATAGGGAGGTTCTTTGATCTAAAGATTCCGCTTATCGTAACTCGGAGTTCTGCCAACAGTTTCACGTTTGCAAGAGATGTATATCAAGAATCAAACGGTGTGTCACTCATAATACAAACAGATTCTAGAGATGATCTTTTTGCGGGGATGCTGGATTGGGAAAAAAACATAGTAACTTCTGCTGGAGAATTTTTCTTGATAGACAAAACAACCATAAACAAAAGTTCTTCTGGTGAGTGGGTGGATGATTTATACCAAAATATAGATCTAAGGATTTTCGAGATAGAGGGTGAGGAAGTTTTGTTGTACGGTTTTGTGAACTCTAACACAGTTATCATAACTCGAAGTAAAAAAGTTTTTGATATCCTTGCTGAAAGAGTAAGAAACAAAGCCTTTTAGAAGCTGGTTTACTGACACCGAGATATTTCGTATAATTAGAACATGAATACAGATACATACAAAAATGCGCTTTTGGAAGAAAGAGCAACACTAGACAAAGAACTAAGAGAGATCGCTGTCTACAATGAAAAGACTGGAGACTGGGAAGCCGTACCGCAAAACATAGGTGACGACACAGCAGACCTAAACGATGTTGCAGACAGGTTCGAAGACTTCGGAGAAAGAAGTGGAGAACTTGCAGTGCTCGAAGCAAGATGGATGAGTGTAGAAGGAGCTCTAAAAAGAATCGAGAATGGAACATACGGAACATGCAGTGTTTGTGGAGAAAAAATAGAAGAAGACAGACTTGGTGCAAATCCCGCAGCAGACACATGTAAAGCTCACATGAATTAAAAAAACCCCCGAACATCGGGGATTTTTTCTTTTGTAAACAAAAATAATTGTTAGAATAAATTTATGGCATTTTCTAGAGTCTACTCGGCACAACCAGATCTTCTTGATGCTGGAATAATCACAGTAGAGACAGACATAACCCCAAACACACTTCATGCTTTTTCGATAGTTGGTCTTGCGGAAAAATCTGTAGACGAAGCAAAAGATCGTGTTTCATCTGCGCTCAAGAATTCTGGGTTTCACAGTCCAAAACAAAGTAATCAAAAAATAGTTGTTTCACTGTCTCCAGCCGACATAAAGAAAGACGGCTCTTCTTTCGATATTGCGATAGCTATATCATACTTACTATCTAGCTCTCAAATCAAAGCAAGTACAGACAATATGATTTTCTTGGGAGAGTTGTCGCTCAATGGAGAAATCAAACCTATTCGAGGCACCCTACCACTTGTAATAGCCGCAAAGAATTCTGGTTTCACAGAAGTGTTTGTCCCGAAACAAAATGTAAAAGAAGCGGGGCTCGTAAGAGGTATAACTATATACGGAGTGGAGAAACTGAAAGACCTGGTTGAGCACATAAAAGAAAGTGAAGAAAAAATATTTTCTCTTACTCCAGAAAAAGAAACGGAAATTGTTTACCAAGAAAGTGCTCAAAGTATTTTCGACATAAGTGACATAAGAGGACAAGAAAGTGCAAAGAGGGGACTTGAAATCGCCGCAGCGGGAGGGCACAACATCGCACTTTATGGGCCACCCGGCACAGGAAAAACAATGCTTGCAAAAGTTTTCCGATCACTTTTGCCACCACTTTCAAACGAAGAAGTTATAGAAGTTACGGGGATACACTCTGTCTCTGGAGTACTAGATGAAGACTTTGTGACAATGCCACCATTTCGATCACCGCATCACACTGCTTCTTATGTTTCACTAATCGGTGGTGGGGCAAAACCAAAACCCGGAGAAGTAACACTCGCTCATAGAGGTGTACTTTTTATGGACGAACTTCCCGAGTTCGACAAGAAAGTTTTAGAGGCCATGCGTCAACCACTTGAAGACAACATAGTTTCTATAACACGAGCAAGCGGACGAGCAATATTTCCGTCAAACTTTATGCTTATCGCAGCTATGAATCCATGTCCTTGCGGAAACCTAACTTCAACAAAGAAAAGGTGTATTTGTAGACAAAGTGACATAGAAAGATACAAAAGAAAAATATCTGGACCAATCATGGATCGTGTAGATATGTGGATCCTTGTTGGTGATATAGATCTAGCAAAACTTGGCGACAAAGACGAAAACGCAGAAAAAACTTCTTCGGTAAAAGAAAGAGTTTCGCTTGCTAGAAAAGCTCAAAAAAATCGTTTCGAAAAAGATGGAAAAAAAGTTTTTCTAAACTCCGACATGAATGTAAAAGATCTAGAGGTTTATGCAAAGCTCGACGAAAATTTAAAAAACATTTTGGTCAAAAGTGCAGAGAAGCTGGGACTTTCTGCGCGGGCTTTTCATCGCGTACAAAAAATAGCTAGAACAATTGCGGACTTAGAAGGTGAAGAAGACATAAAAGAAGCACACTTATTGGAAGCACTTCAATATCGACCAAAATTCTAAACAAGCCTTCAAATAAACAAACAAAAGGTAACACATTTCACGATCGTAGTTTTGTGTTACCTTTTGTTTGTTAATTTTTTAGGCAATGAAAAACCCCGCCGAGTGGCGGGGTTTGTTTTATAAAAATTTTATAGTCCGAATCTTGGATCGCTGGCGATTGGATTCTTTGCTCCGTTTACTTCCCAGTGGAGGTGTGGACCAGTAGATCTACCAGTTGATCCAACATAACCGATAACTTCACCCTGAGAAACGTTTGCTCCGGTAACTGTTGCAACACGTGACATGTGAGCGTACAGAGTCTTTACTCCATTTCCATGATCGATAATCACATATTCACCATAACCTCCGTTATATCCTACAGCGTCCGCCAAGATAACACGTCCAGATGCTGCAGCATATATAGGTGTTCCTGTCGGTGCACCAATATCAACTGCGTTTTTCCCGTGGTAACCCTGTGTTCTTGTTCCGCCCGCTAGAGGTCTTATAAACATGCTGTTCTTGTTTGGAAGGGAACTAGTTTTGGCACTAGAAGCAGAAGACTTAGTACTTGAAGAACTTTTTGCAACTGTTGGTTTTTGAACTTCTACAACTTCACCGTTTGGTACGATTATTTCCATTCCGATTGTTAGAGATTGTCCAGTAGAAAGACCGTTATATAGCGCGATGTCGGCTTCGTCACCAGAATACATGCTTGCGATCTTCTTTAGGGTGTCGCCGCTTTTTACTATGTGTCTTATTCCGCTAACTGGCAAAATAACGAGTTCTTGTCCTGGTCTTATAGATTTACCTTTTAGGTCGTTTGCCCAGATTATTGTATTTACAGAAACGTTATACATCTTGGCGATTTCAGAAAGAGTATCTCCATTTCTTACTATATATAGAGAAATGTCGTCAGAAGATGCTGGAACAAACACTCCACTCGCTCCACCACTAGGACCTTGTCCGGGGACAAGCGCTCCACCTTCAACAGCGAGAAGGTCCTCAGTTGTGTGATCGTCATCCTTTTTTACAGAGATATTTGAAGAGAGAAGGCCGAGGTTTTGGATATTTTGAACCTCTGGTTCTTTGGCTTCAGTTTCTTTGGTTGGGAAAATAGAAAGGAACCCCGCAAGCACGTCTTTTGAAGAAATCAAAACACCAGAAAAGACAAAAACTGTAAAGGCTAAAAATCCCACTAGTTTCTTTTTCGTTATGTTCACCTTGCCTTTTTTAGAGTATTTTTGGGGCAGAGGATCTTGATCTTTTTTTGTTATAAGCCAATTTTATGCGAGTTTTAAAAGGTTTTTTCGAACTCGCGTTACGGTCGTCACAGAATATATGGGGCTAAAATGCCTCTCTATCGGTACAAATATAATGTTAGCACTAAGGCATATAAGGTCAATATGTTTAGGAACAGGTCAAAAATTAGAACATAAATTTGACAATATGTATCTTTTTATTATATAATCACAATATATAAATTAACGCCAAAAAACATGCTAGAAAACGAACCAAAAAATAGTATAAGTGGGGCTCAATCTCCAGAAGACGCGGATGTCGAAAAAATAGAAAACCCGGAAGACTTCAAACTTCCAGATGGAAGTTTTGCCAAAGAGGTAAATTCTGAAATGAAAAGACAAGAAGAAGAAATGGAATAAGATTTGTAGTAAAATAGACCAGTAATGAGTCTAGACCTGCTAAACGAAAAACAAAAAGAGGCCGTACTCCACAAGGATGGGCCTCTTTTGATTGTGGCTGGAGCTGGTTCTGGAAAAACTCGTGTCATAACAGAGAGGATCGCAAATCTCATAAGAGAAGGTGTCCTACCTCACCGGATACTGGCAGTTACATTTACCAACAAGGCCGCACGAGAAATGAAAGATCGTGTTTCAAAAATAGCGGGCGACATGCATATCCATCCTTTTATAGGAACATTTCACGCACTGTCACTTTATATATTGAGAAGAGACGGGGAAGAGATTGGTATAAGAAAAACATTTTCTATTGCTGACGAGGGCATATCGCTCCAATATATAAAAAGTGCAATAAAACTACTCGGTTTCGACGAAGATAAACTGGAACCCAAAAAAGTTCTTTCTATGATTTCTAGAAGGAAGGGCGATGGAAAAAGTTTTGAATATTTAGACAAAATAGAAAGTCATAGAGAAAAATCTATTTCTGAAATCTGGAGAGTTTATCAAGAAAGAATGAAGGCAGAAAACATGCTCGACTTCGACGACCTCCTTTTCTATACAGAAAAAGTTTTGAAAGAAAAAGCGCATATCAAAGAAAAATATCAAAAAATGTTTGAGTACATACATATAGATGAGTACCAAGACACAAACAGGCTCCAATACGACATAATCAAACACTTAGTTGGAGAAAAACAAAATATATGTGTAGTTGGAGACAGTGATCAGACTATATATACATGGAGAGGTGCAAAGATAGAAAATATTTTGGGGTTTGAAAAAGATTATCCCAAAGCAAAAATTGTTCTTCTGGAAGAAAATTATCGTTCGTCACAAAATATTCTCGACGCAGCAAACGCTATAATAGAAAAGAATGAAAAAAGAACAGAAAAGAAACTTTATTCTCAAAACAAAAAGGGTAATCCGATAATCATATGCGAGTGCTATGACGAAAAAAGTGAAGCAGCTTTTGTTGCAGAAAAGATTTTCGATTTTATTGAGTCAGGAATAAGCCCCAAAGATATCGCTGTACTATATAGATCAAACGCACAATCTAGAGTCCTAGAAGAGGGGCTTTTGAAACAAAGGATTCCATATCAAGTTTTGGGTACAAAGTTTTTTTCTAGAAAAGAAGTAAAAGACATACTTTCATATATAAGAGCATCTATAGACAAAAACTCTCTCGGAGACTTACGTAGAATTGCCAATGTTCCTAAGCGTGGAATAGGAGAAAAAACTCTAGAGAAACTAATCGAAGGAGAAGAATCAGGCATAACAGAAAAAACAAAAGAAAAAATAGCGAGCCTAAAAAAAATACTTTCTGATATAAAAGATTTTTCAGAAAAAAATAGTGTTTCAGAAACAGTAAGGTTTGCAATAGAGCGCTCTGGTATATACGAAGATTATCAAAACAAAGGGGATGAAGATTCTCTGTCTAGAATAGAAAACCTAGAAGAACTTGTTTCTGTTGCAACTGAGTACAACATGAGAGAGGGTGGGCTACTTACATTTCTAGATGAAGCATTTCTTTCTGGAGAACAAGACAACATGGATGAAACAGTAGACTCAGTAAAACTTATGACAATACACGCATCAAAGGGTCTAGAGTTTAGAGTTATTTTTGTGACAGGATTAGAAGAAGGACTTTTCCCGCACGATAGAAAAAATGAAGACAAAGACGAAGAAGAAGAGAGGCGACTTATGTATGTTGCTGTAACTAGAGCAAGAGAGTGGCTTGTCCTGACTTATGCAACAGTCAGAAATGTTTTCGGAAGCAAAGAAATACACAATATGTCTAGGTTTGTTATGGATATACCAGAAAAAGATATTATAAAAACATTCCACATAGGAAAAACAGATTATTTGGATATGGACGAAAAATCTATATACTTTGACTAACATTATGCCAAGACCAAAAAAATCATTAGGGCAAAACTTTTTGAAACAAAAAAGATTTGTAACCAAAATCATAGATTCTGCAGATCTAAAGACTGGGGACTTGGTTCTAGAAATCGGACCGGGTTATGGAGCCATAACAGAAGAAGTCTTGGCTAGAGGATTCAAGGTTCTGGCAATAGAAAAAGATGATGCTATCGTTCTACATCTAAAAGAAAAGTTCAAAAAAGAAATAGCGGACGGGAAGCTTCATCTTGTAAGCGAGGATGTCGCAGATTTCGATATATCAAAAATAAAAAAACTAGCAAAATCTTATAAAGTAGTAGCAAACATTCCGTACTATATAACGGGCCTTATAATACGAAAATTTTTGTCTTCTGATTTTCAACCACAAACAATGTCTCTTCTGGTTCAAAACGAGGTTGCAAAAAGAATAGTAAAAAGAGAAGAGGGCGAAAGCATACTAGCTCTTTCTGTTTGGGTATATGGAACACCAGAATATATAACAAAAGTTCCAAAAGAAGCATTTAGACCTGTGCCAAAGGTAGAATCGGCAATTATTTCTATAAAAAACATAAGCAAGAAAAATTTCAAAAACCACAAAGAAGAAGAGGGGTTTTTTGAGCTCATAAAAACTGCATTTCTACACAAAAGAAAAAAGGCTATAAAAAACATTGAGGATCTTTACGACGAAGAAAATCTAAAGGAGATTTGGGACAAGCTGGGCCTAGAAGAAAACCATAGACCAGAAGAGATAAATCTAGATAAGTGGATTTCTATCTCGAGAGCACGAAGGTAAATCGTGCTATCATATAAACATGAAAAAAGTAAAAATATTTCTAGCTATTTTCAGCTTGTTTTTAATGTTTGGTCTCGTCTATAGTACAAATGCCTTTCTTCAACCGGTTGGATTTGGTGGAAAAGTTCTTATGACTGGCATGTCAGGGGTTGTCGAATGCCCTAATCTAACAAGCCCACTAACAATAGCTCCTGCATCTATAACAATGCCGTCAACTCCTTATGGAATAATCCCAGGAACAGGCGGGCTTCAAAGCATAAGGACTGGATCTTATGTTTTGGGTCTATACAGAAGAACTCTTAGTACGGCGCCAGGGTGTATACAGGTAGAAACGGCGACTCCGTATCTAACATTCCCAATAAGCCTAATAGGCTCATCCGGATCTTCACTCCCAAAATAAAATGTTCAAAAAAATAAAACAAAAAATAAAAAGTGTTGCACCATACATGCCCAGTAAAAAACTACTTATAAAAGTGAGTATTGTTTGTGGATGTATAGTTTTGTTTTTTGTGGGCAAAGAACTTCTCAAAAAACCGACCGAAAATGATATAAAGAAAAAAATAGCCAAAAGAGACTTAAAACAAGTTTTGGTTAGTGACCTTGCATATGTAGATACAGATGGGGATGGTGTACAAGACTGGGAGGAATACTTATGGGGCACAAACCCAGATAGCAAAGATACAGATGGAGACGGACAAACAGATGGCGTATATATAGAACAAAAAAGGGCAGAACTTCGAGAAAAAACAGGCGCTTCGGCTGACACAGCAGACACACAAACAGAAATCTTTGCCAGAGAATACTTTGCAACACTTATTTCCCTACAAGAAGCGGGCGTTCTAACGAGTGAAGCTGTAAATAATCTCGCCCTGACTATGAGCGAATCATTTTTCGAAACAACATACGCTGCAACTTATAGTTTAGACGATATAAATATTGTAGGTAGTTCTGAGGCAGAGGTTTTGAGCTACTACAACAAACTAGCTGCAATATATGCGAGTGATCAAGCGCTACTTCTAGGAGATGAAGTTTCATACTTGGGAAACTTTGTGGGAATAGATGGTGGAGATAAAGCATCTCTTATTGGGATACAGGGGGCAATAGAGTCTTACACACACGTAGAAGAAGAGCTAAAGAAAATAAACGTGCCTAGAACGGCAAGCGAATATCATTTAGCTTTCTTAAACGCAATTTCTGGAAGCAAGCGTGGCCTTATAGATCTACTAAACCTTTGGATAGACCCAGTTCTCGGAACAAGAGGTCTTGCAACATACAGGGCCTCACAAGAATCTGGGGAAAGTGCCCTTGATAAAATTACAAGCTACTTTTCTTCTTATGGTATAATTTAGTGATAAAAAATGCCTACCCCAAAATCAAAAAAACTCAATAAAAACATAAAATTATTTGTTTCTATTTTTTTGAATCTATCTTTTGTTTTTGCATACATTTTGGGTCCGGTTTCTGTTGCAAGGGCACAGTATAACCAGCCTTCATCTAATCAAGGTAGTTTATATTATGATCAAAACTCCCCAATAGCTTCCGGTGTCGGTTTAGCACTACTTGGCTGCACTGGGACAGATAGTAAAATAAGTGGTGCATTAAATAATATTTTTGACAAGGCAGTTGGTACAACAAATGCATCACTTCAGTTTGTTCCTGTTAAGGATGCTGAATCAATTAAAATAAGTAGGGAATACACACAAAAAGAAAAGTGTCTTGACGCCATAGGTTATGCTGCTGCGAAAAGCGTCTTGGCAGCCATAACAAGAGATACGGTAAACTGGATAAACACAGGTTTCGAGGGAAACCCTCTTTTTCTAAGCGAACCTATATCTTTCTTGAAAACTCTTGCTGATCAAGAGGTTTATGCATTCGTTTCAGAACTCAATGACCCTGTGAAGTATCCGTTCGGCGCAGAAATTGGTGCGAGTTTGGCGGCAATATATGATGGTCAAGATTTCGAAAGCACCGCAGTATTTACACTTGCAGACGATATAGGAGAAAACTGGGAAGACTTTGCTACAGACTTCTCTGTTGGCGGGTGGAACGGCTGGCTTGCCATGACACAAAACCCAGCAAACTCTCCTATCGGATTTAACTTTCTAGCTTCTCAAGAAATAAATAAGAGAATAGAACAAAAACAAAGTAGTATAAAAGATGAGCTTCTACAAAATAATGGTTTTCTAAACTTGAGAAAATGTGTTGAGTACAAACAAACGGTTGGAGGTGTAACCTATACAACGGCTGTAAGTGGAAATACCGCCGAAACAACAAACACAGCCGAGGGCCTCCCTGAAGGACTAGCTGTTAGCAGTAACCCGCTACTGGGCGGAGGAGGTTCAAACTTGCTTGATGGAAACTACGAATATGCTTGGGCGGGAGAGGTTGACAACTGTACGAGATACGAAACAACAACACCAGGAGGTGTACTCGCAGATCAACTAAACATATCTCTTGGATCATCTGTAAAACAACTAGAACTCGCAGACGAACTAAACGAATCTCTGGGGGCTATTTTCGATGCGCTTATGCAACAACTTATATACCAAGGTGTCACATCTCTTACAACTGCGTCTGTTACAACAGACCAGACAGGTGGTTATGGTGTAAACACTTCATACTACCTAAACGGTGAGGGAAGCACTTGGTATCAAGACCCATTCTCCCCCGTAGACCTATACTATAAACTTCAGTGTGTAAAGTATGGAAATATAATATCTGGGGCAGACATTGGTGGAAGAAACCTCTTTGGCGGTGGTGTAATAGGAACCGGAGACATAACAACTATAAGCCTAGATGATATACTCGCTGGCGGGATAGCTGATCCCGACACAGGAGATGTTATCGAATCTGGCCTTGACGGAGTCGGCGGAGGAGTAGATGTTGGAGGAGGAATATTTGACGATGGTATAGGGATAGAAGGTGGTGGAATAATTTTTGGAGGGGCAGGAGCACTAACAACAGAACTATTTGGACCAAGAGGATCACTTTCTGGGACAATAGATTTCTCAAGCGATGCTCCTTGTAGAACTGACATTGCTGTAACAGAAGAGTATATAGAAATCTTGAAGCAAAACATAGACTATATACAGTTAGTTCTACTACCAAAACTCCAACAACTAGACAAAGTTATGCCGGAACCAGACCAAGGTTGGCAAGCGAGGGTGACTGATCAATACCTAACACAAAGAGAAGAAATCATGACAGCAGATGAAACAGTCCTTGATATAGTAAATGCACTTTATGCACTACCTCTTTCTGGAGTTGTCGCAGGAATATCACACGCACTCGGATTCTGTTGGGAGTGTAATATAGAGGAAAAAAGAAGAAACCTTTTGAATAGCATAGATCTTGTATACCAAAACGAGATGTCTCGTATCCAATACGATATAGACAACTTCAACCTACCAAGTGCATCTCTTGGAAGAGCCCAAACTCAAAAAATACCTGCTTATAAAGATCTTCTAGAAGAATACAGATCAAAATACATCGAACAAGTTTCAAACTTGTATAGACTCCAGTACATAGCCGATGAATTAGACAAAATACCTTACGCACAACAAAACACTGCCGAGAATCAGACTGCACTAGAAAGACTACAGTACATATATTCATTTGCTCAGCCGTTTCTGGTAACAGACGACGTTATAACTTCACTCAAGACAGATCTTTCTTATGCTCAAGTAGACCTAGAATCTACTGGCGATATAATTCCAAAAATAGAAAGTGAAATAAAAACTTGTGGTTGGGGAAATTGGGGGTGCGTGAACTATATAGAAAATCCAGACATAGGCGCGATAGCAGGAGATGTAAAAAGTCACCTTCTTAGAAATTATATGGATACAGATTATTCTATAAGCATAGCCAGCGATAGCTGGGTATATGATTCGCTATACCAAGTTGTAAGACAATGCTATCCAGACGGAATAAATATGAGAACAACAGTTATGCCAGATGGGTCTTCTGCAAGTAGTATATGTTCTTATGCAAACCTTCAATCAAAAGGCGTGGGAAATACTATAGATAATGTAAAAAATAATATTTGGAGAATATATCTATACGATACAAAATCACTATACCCACTAGACGTATCTGCAAATCCATACTCTATATACTATCCATTTAGAAACCCTCCTTACAATCCTTGGGGCTTCTATCAAATATATGACCCAACATCTGGATCAGAACCTATAGTAATAGATGGTGGTATAAACGATATTGCTCAAAACATATGGCAATACCACCTGAGCTTTGAGGCACGTGCGTATGGGGCAAAACTTGGGGCACAGCTTGGAGATGAAAATTATTGGGGACCAGTTCTTATAAATCCCTGGATTAACTCTTACGAAAATCCAGATTACGGATACTAGAAACTCTGTTGATATTTAGGAAAAAAATAGAGTAATTTCATATAAATGAGGTATAATTTATCTATATATTATGCCAAGTATTTTCAGAAATTCTTCAATAAGAAATATTCTGCTTTTTGCCTTTACCTTTTCTATTTTGGTGCTTTTTCCTTTGAATAAGGCTTCTGCGTCAACATGGGAAATGGAAGACGTTTTTTGGGGAGATCCTAGTATTCTTGGAGATTATGGGACATTTGATAACTGGAAAGTATTAAGTAATTTTATAAACATATACCCAGTAAGAAACACTAACTTGAGTGTTTCAAATGTTCAGCCAAGTTCAGCACTTTTTGAATTTTCTTTGGGCTTCTCGAATGACTCTACTCCGGGTGCGGTTGTAAATGCAACAGCAGGAGTCCCTACTGGCTTCGGTGATTATCATGGATGGGATTCGCTGTTTGTTAGTGGGGCAGATGACAAGTGGGAAACAAGATATGGTGGAGGTTTTTTGGGTAGAAAAAACGGAATATTTTTAGTTGTATCACAAAGCAAAACAACTCTTTATAATTATTTTGAAGCAGAAGGATCCCCGGTAAACCTTGGAAATACAGATGACTCAAAAAAACTTGTAAATAGTGCTCCTGGTACCGGAGATGGATATATACCAACTACGATTCAAACTATTGATTGTTTTTTTGAAAACTCAGAAGAACTGGATGATTGTCCGTGGACAGGAGGAACACTAGGAGAATTAGGTTTTGCGGGAGGTGGAGAAATTAATTTTGAAACAACGCCAGAATTTGTTCTTTTGTCAGAAATGGGAGAAGCTGGTTGGGATAATTATAAAAACTTTGAAATAGCAAATATTCCAACTGAAGATACTTACGAGGCGTCGAAAAATCAAAGAGTAATACCCATTTCTCCTACGTTTTCACAGTTAACCGTCGGCGCCATAGATGCAACAGAAATAACAAATATAAATAGTTTTGTATTTACAGTTCCAAACTTAGAACCAGGAAAACCATATTATGCGCAGCTTGTTATAGTAGAAGACGCTGGTCTTTCTGGAACAGACCAAAGAGTTGGTTTTGGTCCACTTAAAACATTTGTGACTCCGGCCGGAGAAGCTGCGCCGCTCTCTGAAGACAGTTATATATATGAAACATCCTCTTTTGAACAAAACGATAGAAACATAATACTTTCTGGACTAGACTGTGGTTTTGGAACGGCGGCTCTTGGTGGAAAGGAAAGTAATTTTCAATCTTGTATCATAATAACCCTTTATTATGTTGTATATATGCCGTCAGCAACACTTCTTTATGTTGTTGGATCATTTTTTGATGCGTTTCTATCTTTCTCAATATCAAGTTATATATACAAAGACCCGAGCTTTGTACAGGAAGGATGGAGAATAATAAAAAACTTTGCAAACATAGGTTTTATACTCACTCTGGTTTGGGCTGGAATATCTACAATACTGGGGGGAAGAACAAATGTCAGAAAAGTAATAGTAAATGTAATAATATTTGGACTACTTATAAACTTCAGTTTATTCTTCACACAAGTAGTAATAGATGCGGGTAATGTTCTCGCAAAAATATTCTATAACCAAATATCAATTACCGGCGATCCCATAAATACCGTAACTTCTACTGACAGTATAGGTCAGACAAAGTCTCTTTCTGCCGGTGTTGTACAGGGAACAAAAATTCAAACAATATTTTCAAGAGAAACGGTTTCTGCTTTGAGGCAGGGGGATTTTGGAGGAGCTTCTACTTGGGCTGTTCCCGCAATAATTATAATTTTTGGAATAATACTAAATATCACACTTATATTTATTTTCATAAAAGTTGCGATGGTTTTCTTGGGTAGAATTGTTGGTCTCTGGGTCATGATGATTGCTTCTCCGTTTGCCTTTCTAAGCAAAGCTCTGGACCAAGGATCTATTGCAAGTGGAGAGTTTGGTATGAAAAAGTGGTCTTATAGTCTTGTAAGGTTAACGTTTTTGGCGCCACTATTTTTGTTCTTCTTGTATCTAATAATACTTTTCATAAACAGTGACTTTATAGGGGGACTAGTAAAATCAGAAAATCTTAACTTCTACGAACTTATGCTTTCGATAGCACTCCAGTTCTTGATTGTGATAGCACTTCTAAAACAAGCTCGGGATATAACCATAGATATGTCAGGAAAATTTGGAAAACAGGTGGTAGAAACTGGAACAAAACTTGTCGGAACAGCTCTTGGTGTTGCTGGTGGTGTAGCTCTTGGAGCAACCGCATTTGGTTTGCGGGCAACTGCTGGTAGAATTGCTGCAACTGCAGGAGAAAGTGAAACTGCCAAGAAGTGGGCAAACAGCAAGAACTTCTTCACTCGTCAAATCGGTACAGGTATTACAAAAACTGGTAAAGCTGCAAAAGAATCTAGTTTTGACCTGAGACAAACTGGACTCGGCGGTAAATTGCAGTCTAGTCTAGGTAAAAATCTTGGCGCTGGTGTAAACTTCGATCAAAAGGGAATAGGTTTCGGTTCAAACGCCGGCAAGGGTGGCCTAGCTGCAATTGAAAAGAGAAAGAAGAAAGCAAAGATCAAAGAAATGGAGTCTCATATAGAGTCTAGGAAGATGAGCAAAGACTGGTTCGAGGAAGAACTAACGGATAAAGATGGAAACAAGAAGAAGAGAGGTGTTCTTTATCAAGAAAAGAAGTTGGAAAAATACAATAAAGATAAGCAGAGATTTATAGAAGATCAAATAATAAAACTTGCGAGAGAAAAAGGGCAAAATATAGACACAAAAACAGTCCGTGATCCATTAGCACTTGCGTCATTAGCCAAAAGAATTAATTTTGAAGAAAAAGATGCTGTTGAAAAATTTGAAAAACAAAGAGGTAAAACTGTTTCTGTAAAAGACAATGTAGATGATCTAAACAAAGACCTACGAAATCAATACCTAGACAGAAGAAAGAGTACTGATGGTTGGAAGAAAACAGGAAATATGTTACTAAGAAACCCTCAAGGAGTTGGTGGTCAAAGTCTAGACAGAAGGGCGGAAGTTGCTGCAGCAAAGGCTGTGGGAGAAAAATATGATAAGAAAGAGAGTTCCAAGGGTGCTAAAGACAAGTTGAAAGAAAAACGCGACAGACTACAAGAAAAAGTAGGAAAAGTAGAAGAAACATTGAAAAAACTTCTTGACGTAACAACGAAAGAAGGTGAAAAGATGGCAGAACTAGTAAGATTAGAGGGTGAAAGAAAAGGTAGAGAATTAAATGAAGCAGAAAAAAGAAGTTATATATTAAATGTAGAAAAGCAAAACAAAAAAGCCGACATGGATCTAAAGAGAGATATGGTTAAATTACTTAGGGCAAAACACAACGCGACAAATGATACCGCAGAAAAAGATAGAATTAATGGAGAAATAAGAGATCTTTATAGAGAAATTGGAGAACATGAAGTAGAGGCCAAGACAATAGAAGATTACGAAAAAAATAAGAATGACTTGGCAGAAGTTGACACTAAATTAAACCGAGAAGAGGGTGGTGGTTCCAATCCATCTAGTGGGGAGACTAAAAAATAATGTATAATTTATAATATATGATCAAAAAATTCACTCCAGACCAAATAATAGAAGCATTTGAAAACTTGCCCGTTACAACAAAAGAGGCTGTTTTGGATGTAAACGTTCCAGAAAGAATAAAAGATCTTGTAGAAAAAGAGGGGCTACACTTAGATACCGGAAAAGATCTTTTCGACGTGGTGGATCTTGCAACAGTAGGACTACTATCAACAGATGAACTTCGTGTAGAAATAAACGCCATAAACGGTATCCCAAAAGACAAAGTTTTGTCTGTCATAGAAAACCTAAACTCAAACATATTTAACCCTATAAGAGAGCGAGAGATAGAACTAACAGAAATCATGAACGAGGTAGAAGACAAAGAAGAAATATCTCCAGAAGAAAAAAATGTTTTAGAAAAATCAGGGGTTGAGATATACGAGAAAAAAGAACCAGAGATAGTAAGTAGTCCTGTAGTAGAAACTAAAAAAACAGAAGACGAGAAGCCAAACGAAGTATCGATAGAGGACGACCTTAAAATAAAACTTCCTACTGGTGAACCAGACAGAGGACAAGAAAAACCAAGCTTTTTGAAAGAAAAACTTTCTGCACCGACAACCATGAGAACAGAAGTTAGCGACAGATCTCTACCAAGTATCGGAAAAGAGATCAAGCCTCCAAAAACCGGCTCATATCATGGTTTGGATCCATACAGAGAAGAAGTATAAAAAATCCCGCACTCAGCGGGATTTTTATTGTTTTAATTCTTTGTTTTGTGTAGAGGAATCGAGAACATCCAAGCTCCAAGCAAGGTCTTTGAGCTTACTCTCGGACATTTTTGGGAGGTATCCTGTGTTTGGTATTATGTCTTCTTCTTTTTTAGGCTTTATCTTTTTAGGTTCTTTTTTCCAGACATATAATTTAGATGCGATTTGATAATTCAAAAACGCTTCAACTATTTGGATAAAAGGCTTTTGATTTATTTTGAGGAAAGTTAACGCCGCAGCAAAACCAGCAACAGGTGCTATAAATATAATAGCTAGAAAGTGGGGTAGGAGTCTCCACAATATAAAGCAGAGACCTGCACCACCCGCAAGATATATAAACTGCTTGAATGTAAGTGGTCCAAAAACCTTATCTTCAACTTCTATAAATTGTGGAACTTTGAAATTCATAATTATGCCAAATTATCTGCCACACCACTTTGTGCAGAATCTCCTGGATTGAACCATTTGTAGAAAACTTCTATCAACTCTTCTGTTCCAAGCCTAGCAGATCTTATACCAACTCTTGCCATTCCTTCTTCTACAACGGTGAGTCTTTGTTCAAGTTGAGACTTCATTTCTTCAAACTCAGTAGCGCCTTCTTTTTTGGGAGCAGAGCCCTTGAGACTAGAAGGTAGAAACTGTTCTAGTTTTCCGGCGGCACCTTTTGTATTTAAAACAACAGAGTTATAAGGGACAACTAGGTAGAAATATTTCTTCATTATCGCATTTTGCTCTGTAAAAGAACGTATAAATTCTATATACTCTTTGGTTTGAACCTTGAGTAGAGGTTCTGTCTGTTCTCTCATCCTTTCTTCTAGAGATAAAAGATATGGTCTTACGTCATATCTTCTAGATTGCACTATTATCTGAAGAGAAAAGTCTAGCGAGTTCAAAAAAGCTTGAAATTGCCCTATTATAGCCTGCTCTTCATCATAAGACTTCAAAGAAAGGTTTACAGAAGAAGCAAGAAGAACCGCCCTAAGAGAGCCGTCTTTCAAAACAACCACACCGTCTCGTATTTCTTTTATTGGGACAAATTGTTGTGTTGGTGCCCCGATTTGTGCCATATGTAGATAATTATAACCTATTTTAATTATATTAAAATAAAAATGGGTTATAATATATGAAGATAAAAAAATTATGGGATTACTAGACTCTATCTTGAATAAAAAAAGCGCGAAACAAGAGCCAGATGTTTCTCTTTCTCCTATTTTGCCAAAAGAAATCTACGAAGCTGCAACTTTGGAATTGCAAGACTATATAGCACCTTCTGCACTAGAAATTTCTTCAAAGAGTTTGAACTTGGGAGACAAGATAGCAAAGACATTTTTTGTTATTTCTTATCCGAGATATCTTTCTGACAACTGGTTCACGCCCATAATAAACCTCGACAAGATATTTGATGTATCTATTTTTATACACCCCGTAGACACATCTTCTGTTCTAAAGCACTTCCAGAAAAAAGTTGCCGAAGTTGCAAGCCAGATATCTATAAGAGAGCAGAAGGGGCTTGTGAGAGACCCTGTGCTAGACACTGCGTACAGAGATCTAGAAGAGCTTCGTGACAATTTGCAACAAGCACAAGAAAAGCTTTTTGATGTAGGTCTTTATATAACAATATACGCAGAAAATGAGTCAGAACTATACAAAACAGAGAATGAAATCAAGTCTATACTAGACGCAAAGCTTGTTTATCTAAAACCTGCTCTTTTCCAACAATCAGAAGGCTTCAAAAGCACTATTCCAATAGGGGACGACCTACTTTCTGTTCATCAGAAACTAAACTCTGCGCCGCTTTCTTCTCTTTTTCCTTTTGTTTCTTTTGATCTAACTTCTGACAAAGGAATACTTTTCGGAATCAATAGGCACAATGCCAGCATGGTGGTGTTCGATAGATTCTCTATGGAAAACTATAACTCTGTTATTTTTGCAAAGGCCGGTGCAGGAAAAAGCTTTGCGACAAAACTAGAAATACTACGTTCTCTTATGTTTGATATAGAAGTTATGGTTCTAGACCCAGAAAAAGAGTATGAGTATCTTGCAGAGGCTGTTGGTGGAAGATATTTCAACATATCACTTTCTTCAGATCACCATATAAACCCGTTTGATTTGCCACTTCCGACAGAAGATGAGTCTGGCGCAGATGTGCTGAGATCAAACGTTATAAACCTTGTTGGGCTTTTTAGAATCATGCTTGGTGGTCTAACTCCAGAAGAAGACGCGATTGTAGACAAGGCAATAACAGAAACATACGCCATAAAAGATATAAACGGAGATTCTGATTTTTCTAAAATTGAGGCACCTCTTTTGTCAGATTTTGAAATGGTTCTTTCTGGTATGGAAAACACAGACTCTATACTCCAGAAGCTTCAGAAATTCACACGTGGTAGTTGGTCAACTTTTATAAACCAACCAACCAACATAGATATAAACAAAAAGTTTATTGTTTTCTCTGTTCGAGACATGGAAGACGAGCTTAAGCCGGTCGCAATGTATATAGTTACTCACTTTATATGGAACGCAATAAGAAGAGAGAAGAGAAAAAGAATTCTTGTTGTCGACGAGGCGTGGTGGATGATGAAATCGGAAGATACAGCTTCTTTCCTTTATGGAATTGCAAAAAGATGTAGAAAATACTGGCTTGGTCTTGCAACTATAACCCAAGACGTGGACGACTTTATGCGGTCCCCATATGGAGTTCCAATAATAACCAACTCCTCTATACAACTACTTTTGAAACAGTCTCCGTCAACCATAGAATCACTCCAGAAGACATTTAATCTTACAGATGAAGAAAAATATCTACTACTAGAGTCTGGAGTGGGAGAGGGAATATTCTTTGCCGGACTAAAACACGTAGCGATAAAAATCATAGCTTCATATACAGAAGAACAAATAATCACATCTGACCCAGCACAAGTTCTAGCAATAAAAAGATCAAAACAAGAATTCGAGGAAAACTCTGGAATAAAGGCTTAAGAGAAGGCCTTTTGTGATATAATTTAGCCATAAATATGATGAAAGTATTCGGGCAAATAAGTTTTATTTTTATGCTTGTTTTTGGTTTTTGGGGTTTTTCTTCTGCACAAACAGTAAACCCGGCAGACACAATAACGATAGGTATAGACTCTGTTCCAGAAAACCCGGCTCCAGGAGAAAGTGTGACAATAAATCTAACTAGCTTTTCTACTGATCTAAACCGGGCAAATATTTCTTGGCAAGTCGGCGGAGAAACTGTCTTGTCTGGATATGGAAGAAAAAGCTTTAGTACAAAAGCACCAGCTGCTGGACAAACACTAGAAATAAAAGTTGTTATAACAACTGGAAATGGTATAGCAGTAGAAAGAAATATCTTTATAACACCACAAGATGTAGACATATTGTGGGAAGCGGTAGATTCATACACACCACCGTTTTATAGGGGAAAAGCCCTTCCTGGAAGAGAGGCGATTGTTAGAATAGTTGCAATACCACACTTCAAAAACACTATTGGCCAAAACATAAACTCTGGAGACCTTGTATATAACTGGAAGCAAAACTACAACAACATGCAAGATTATTCTGGTTATGGAAAAAATTCTTACACATACAAAAACGCGTTTCTAGACAAAGAAGATAAGATTTCTGTAACAATAACATCTAGAGACGGTTCAGTTTCATCTCAAAAAGAGTTAACTATAAGACCGTCTTCTTCAGAGGTTGTTTTCTATAAATATGAACCGCTCAAGGGTATTCTATATAATCAAGCCCTTGGAACAAATACAAATCTAACCTCTGATGAAATAAACATCGTTGGTGAACCATATTTTATAAGCACAAATTACAAAAACATATCTAGGTCTTCAAATAATATTTCTTGGAAAATAAATGGTTCTTCTGCAAACAGTTCTGGAACCAGAAATCAAATCACACTACAAAAACCAGATGGGGTTAGCGGAACTTCTTCTGTAGAGATATCTGTTACAAACCCAAACACTGTTTTCCAAAAAATAAGTGGTATTCTTAATATAGAATTTTAGAAAATGAAAACAAAAAGAAACATATTAATAGCACTGGGTTCTATATTTGTTATTTTTTCCTTGTTTTTTGGTGGATCAACAAAAGCGCAGACTGAATTTGAAACTCAAGCAGAAACAATTTGTAAAGACGGTGATACTGGCTATTGTTTTTTACAACCACTTCCAGGATTTGAAACCAGGTTCGATGGAGAGGACACTAGTTTTGGTAGCTACTTCAATGGGGTTCTTGGGATAATAATAGGTATTGCTGGGGCGCTAGCTGTTGTGATGATAGTAGTAGGTGGTATCCAGTATATGGGAAGTGAGGTGGTCACCAAAAAAAGTGATGGGCGAAACATGATAGAAAACGCACTATTGGGACTCGGGGTTTTGCTTGGTGCGTATGTCTTACTAAACACACTAGATCCAGACCTCGTAGACTTTAAACTTTCCTTGAACAAGGTGGAGATTGAAATAGCCGGCGATGATAATGCAAGTTTTACTTTGGCTTTTGACGACATTGCTATACCGACAGATATTTATTGCCCGGAAGGCGGTGGTTCTTCTTATATAAAATCTATAGCAGATAGTTTTTATGGAAATGTAACATACGATCAAACTCAAAGAACACAGCCTGGCCCAGCTGGAACTATATATTTGGATTGTTCTAGTTATGCAAACATGGTTAGACAATGTGCGGGTCTTACTCCTATACCAACAGGAAATGGTAGGACAGCAACAATGTTTACCGAAGATTATTCTTCAGAAATATTCTCCATAACAAGTACCATGGTTAATGGTATTACACTCCAGCCTGGAGATCTTTTGGGCTGGAAAGCTGAGGAGTGTGATTTGGCGGAAGGTGGACACGTTGTTGTATATACGGGTTCTGGGTTAATAGCAGATGTTCATGGCCCAACTGGGTCAATCGGAAACGCAACAACAATAAACAGACCTTTGGACTCTTATAAATATAAGAACTGTTTAAAACATATAATTCCAGTATCTTAGTATGAATAAAACATTTTTTAGAATCATTGTAATAATACTTATAGCGATCCTTTCTGGAGTTGGGTATTTGATACTAAGAAGCGAGCAAACGGGCAAAACTCCAAACGAGGTTTTTGTGGACACGACAAGAAATATTTTTCCTTTCTCTCAAAATGGTCAAAATGGAGAAAATACGGGGACGTTGCCAGACTCAACAACTGGAGACAATGGGGAAGAATCACCATCTAGTATAAATATACAAAATCTAACAAAAATATATTCGAAACCTGTGGCTGGGGCTGGTTTTTATCAAAAAGAAGAAGCTATTTTAGGACTCGATGAAAACGGACTAGAAACAACTATTTTGGAAACAAAAGATTTCGTCAGGTTTGTAGAACAAGAAACGGGCCACGTTTACGATCTAGACCTTTCTACTGGCATAACAACAAGAGTGTCAGGAACAACAATTCCTCGCGTCTATGAGGCTTATATAGGCCACGAAGACTATGTAGCTCTTAGGTATCTAGATGACAATGGAAACATAAAAACATATATCGGAAAAATTACAGAAGTAGAGGGTGGAGCTGGTTCACTAGAAGGAGAGTTTTTGGTTGATAATATATCTAGTTTCTCTATATCAAAAGATGGTTCAAAATATTTCTATATATATAAAATAGGTACTGAATCTGTTGGTATTTCTAGTAATTTTGACGGCACAAATCAAAAACAATCGTTCTCTTCTCCTTTTTCTGAGTGGTTGGGACAAGTTCTAGCTGTTGGGACAAGTACTGTGTCTATAACAAGCAAGGCTTCTGGGTTGGCTTCTGGGTATTCATATAAAATAAACGAGAATACAAAGATTATGGAAAAAATAATAGGTGGAGTTAGTGGTCTAACATCACTTGTTAGTGAAAACGGAAAACTTGCACTCATATCAACATATTTCAACAACAAACTAGAGCTTTCTGTGGTAAACGAAAACGGAACCGTAACAAATACAGGACTAAAAACTCTCCCGGAAAAATGTGTGTGGTCAAAAGACAGCACTGTCGCATGGTGTTCTGTTCCTCAAAATGTTTCTTTGGGTCCTATATATCCAGACGCTTGGTATAAAGGGCAAATTTCTTGGAGTGATAATATTTGGAAGTTCGATATAAACACAGGACTTTACATATTAAACGAAAACCTTTCAAAAACATCTGGTTCGCAAATAGATGGTGTTAATTTGAAACTAAACGAAGAAGAAAATAATCTTTTGTTTATAAATAAAAAAGACCAGAGTCTCTGGCTTCTGAAAATATAGAAATATATTACTACTTTCCTGTGTAGTAAATTACAACATGTCTTGATCTACCCTCGCCGTCAGACTCTGTTTTTATGTCTGGTTTAGTAGAAAGAAATTCGTGTATTATCCTTCTGTCATACGGCGACATAGGATCAACTGCTATTTTACTTTTGAAATATCTCGCTCTTTCTGCCATCATATGAGCTATTGTTTTTAGATTTTCTATCTTTTTTCTTTGGGCACCGTTTATGTCAAAAAGTGCCATAGGAACTTTTATTTCCTGCCCACTAGTATTTTCTTTTGTTATTTTTGTTTCTATTATTCTTCTGAGAAGATGGTTCAGGGAGCTCAATATTTCTTGATCTTTTATCTTTTGATTACCAAGAGATCCCTCGATAGAATACCAATATGTATTACTTTCTTCATCATAAATAAACTGCTCAGATACTGGCTTTAGTCCACTTTTTTCTACTATTTCTTTTGCTGTTTGTTCTATAATTTTTTCCATATTATTCTTTTTCGCTTTTTTTCTTCAAATACCACTCGTGAAGAACTCCAAAAAGGTTACTTGTTGTCCAATACAGCGCAACCGCACTAGGTAATCTGCTTGCTACAAATGCAATAAAAACAGGTAGGAAGTATTTCATCTGCATATTCATTGTCTTTGCAAGATCTTGCCCAAAACCTGATCCAGAAGGAGAACTAGATGCTGTCCTTCCCATCATTAGCCTTGTTTGGAAGAATTGGCTGAGTCCGGTAAGAACCGCCAAAACTATACTCTTTTCTCTTATATCAAGAAAACCTAAAAATGTATAGTTTATATTTTCTGGAAAGGATAAAAAGTTATATAGATAGCTGTGGTCGGCGGAGAAATCTTGTAAAAATACTTGGTAAAGAGCGATAATTATAGGAAGTTGTATAAGAAGCAGTAAACAACCTGAAAATGGGTTTATTTTTTTATTTTTATATAGTTCAAATGTTTTTTTGGCTTGCTCTTCTTTGTCTTTATATTCTTCTTTTATTTTTTGAACTTCTGGCTCTATTTTTTTGAGCTCAATCTGGCTTTTTATAGATTTGGTTTGAATGGGGAAGAGTATTAGTTTTACAACTATCGTCAAAGAAACTATCGCCAAACCAGCATCTGGTAAAATATTTATTAAAAAAATAAGAGCGTTGTAAAGCGGCTCAAAAAACAAATTATTCCATATCCCCATAGGGATATATTATATTAAAATATCTATATATATCAAACTTATATTTTATCTATTTTGTGTTCTGAGAAAGGGTGGCATTTCAAAACCCTTCTAACACCAAGAAAAAGCCCTTTGAAAAAACCATGTTTTTGAAGGGCCTCTTTTGTATACTGTGAACAAGTTGGGTAAAACCTGCAAACTCTATTACCACTCAAAATGCCTTGTTTTATAAGGGTTTTTTTGATTTTTTGGTAAAAATCTATAAAAATAATAGCTATTTTAGACATTTTGGTTTATTAAAAAATGAACCATTTTCTCTATTTCTGTTTTTGTTTCATTTTCTGTCTTATTGTTTATTTCTTTCTTTATAAAAATAAGTATTTTGTTTTTTAGCCTTATTTTATATAGGTTTTTTGAAACTTCAGCCAAAACAATTCTCTTTATTCTGTGTCTTTTTACCGCGCTTTTTATGATTTTTTTAGGTATTACAACAGAAAAACCCAATTCCTTGGGTTCCCTGGTCTTTTTTAGAGAAAAAACGTCATTTTCGTAAAAAAATACGAATTTTTGATCAAAATCTACACTTTTTAGTCTAAAAATCTTATTTAACATGCCTAAACAGCAAGTTTTGCTCTACCTTTTCTTCTTCTAGCTTGTAGTACTTTTTTCCCAGTAGAGGTCTTAGTTCTAGTTAGAAATCCGTGAGTTTTTGCTCTTTTTCTCTTTTTTGGTTGATATGTTACTGACATATGGGCGAAGTATACACTGGTTTTTTAGAAATGTCTATATACAGAAGTCTTTTTTTAAGATATTCTTTGTTATAAAAGTTTTCCACAGTTATAAACATGTTTTTAACATTTTAGACAAATTACTTAGTTTTTAAATTAACGATTATAATTACAAATATATTTTTATGGATAACACTATTTGGAACCAATGCTTAAAGCAAATAGAAACTAGCGTATCTCGCGCTAATTTTAGTACTTGGTTCAAACACACCTCAATTGTTAAACAAGATGGGGGAACTGTTTATGTTGGTGTTCCAAATGAATTTGTAAAAGAGTGGCTTTCAAATAAATATCAATCTCTGATTTTGAAGAGTATGATAGATAATGTCGATGCTGGAATAAGATCTATTGAATTCCAAATAGTAAAAGCTGGTCAATCTCCTAAGAAAGAAATAAAAAAAGAAACCTTGGATGAGATTGTAAAAAAAGAACTTCCTCTAAAAGATCTTTATATAAACAAGGAAGATAATTTGAATCCTAGATATACTTTTGATTCTTTTATTGTTGGTGGTTTCAATGAATTAGCACACGCGGCTTCTCAAGCTATAGTTAAACAACCGGGACAAATATATAATCCGTTTTTCATCTATGGAGATACTGGTTTAGGAAAAACACACCTTATACAAGCAGTAGGGAATACTATAAAAACAAATTTTGCAGAAAAAAGAGTTTTTTATACAACACTTGAGAGATTTTCTGTAGACTATATAAACTCAGTACAAAACAATAAAGCAAATCTTTTTAAAGAAAAATATAGAAAATATGATGTTTTAATAATGGATGATATTCAATTTATCTCTGGAAAAGATAAAACTCAAGAAGAGTTGTTTCATTTATTCAATGAACTTTATGAAAACAATAAGCAAATTATATTTTCTTCAGATAAACACCCTCATTTTATAACAGGATTAGAAGATCGTTTAAAATCAAGGTTTTCTCAAGGAATGACTGTAAATATAAATGAACCTGAGTATGAATCTAGAGTGGCAATACTTAGAAAAAAAGCAGAAGAGCAAGAGGAGTTGATAGAAGATGAAATAATAGATGTTATTGCTCAAAGTATTTCTGGAAACATAAGAGAGTTGGAAGGGTGTTTTAATTCGATTCTTTGTAGTCAAAAAATCAAAAATAAGCCTTTGTCTCAAAAAGAGATAAAAAACCTCTTAAAAAACAATATAAAGCCAAAAAAGAATATATCTATAGATGATATAGTTTTTATTGTTTCTGATTTTTATAATATAGAAACTAGTTCTATTTATGATAGAACTAGAAGAAAAGAGATTGTTAAAGCGAGGCAGGTGATTATGTATATATTGAGAGAAGATTTCAATATTTCATTCCCTCATATAGGACAAAAACTTGGTGGAAAAGACCATACAACAGTAATTCACTCGTGTACAAAGATAAAAAACGATTTAAGTAAAGATCCAGAATTAGTTGATGAAGTAGAAAGACTGCGTTTATTGTTTAAATAGTGTTAATAATTATGTTAAAAATTTTTTATAAATGTTAATAAAAAAAATAAAAAAATATAAGTCAGTGTTTGTTAAAAAATTTTTATAAAAGAATTAACATATAGATTTTAAAAAAAGTGTTGAATTATAAGAATTAAAAAAGATATACACATATAAACACCCTTAATAGTAATAATAAATTTATATATAAAGAATTATGAAATGTATTGTTAAAAGTGAAGATATCCAAAAAGCAGTATCGATGGTAGAAAGAGTTACAGGTAAAAATCTTACATTACCAATACTTTCTGGTATTAAAATAGAAGTAAAGAAAAATAAAATAATACTTAAAGCAACAAATTTAAATATTGGTGTTGAATATGAAATAGACGGTCAAATAGAAAAAGAAGGAGAAACAGTTGTTCATGGCGTCACTTTGAGCGGAGCTATATCAAATTTAAAAGCAAAAGAAAATATAACATTAGAGAAAAAAGATTCAATTCTTAAAATATCTACAAAAGCTCAAAATTCAAATATAAAAGTACTTGAGGATGATGAGTTTCCAATACTTCCAAAAGTAGAGGGTCAAAATATAATTATTTCTAGTAAAAAACTTTATGAAGTTATAAAATCAGTATCTTTTAGTGCATCACTTAGTGATATAAAACCAGAAATAGCCAGTGTTTATATTTATATAGAAAATGGACATCTTATATCCACCGCTACAGATTCTTTTAGATTAGCTGAGAAAAAAACACTACTTAAAAAAACAGATGACATAGAAGGGATAATTATTCCTATAAAAAACTGTGGAGAATTACTTAGAATTTTAGAAGAAATAAATAGTGATGTTGAACTTATTATTTCTAAAAATCAAATATCTATAAAATCTGAAAAAATATATTTTACAACCAGGATTATAGACGGAGTATTTCCTGATTATAGACAAATAATTCCAAAAGACTCTAAAACAAGTGCAACTATTTTGAAAAAAGATTTTATAGATGCATTAAAAACATCGACTTATTTTACAGATAAATTCAATAATATAAATATTAAAATTCTTCCAACAGATAAAAAATTTGTAGTAGAAACAAAAAACCCAGACGTTGGAGATAGTGTTATAGAAATAGACGCTGTTATAAAAGGAGACAAATTAGAAGCTAGTTATAATTATAAATACATATTAGATTCACTATCTTTTATAGAAGATGACTCTATTATTATCTCTTTTATGGATGAAAATAAACCAATGGTTATAAAAGGAAATTCTGATAAAAGTTTTCTTTATCTAGTAATGCCACTCAATAGATAAAATGAAAGAAGAACACATAGAATCTTTTTTAAAAAAAATAAAACAAAGAATAAATTATTATTCTAAAGATAAAGAAATTATTTTAAATGAAATAAAAAACCAACTAGGTTTTGAAATAGATCAAAAAATAAAAGATATCAAAATAAAAGATGGAGTTATTTCTATAAAAATTTTTTCAGGACCAGAAAAAGTTTTTCTAAAAACAAAAAAAGATGAGATTATAAAAAATCTAAAAAACAAAACCGAGAAAGAATATTTTGTTTTAGATATTTTATAAAACTAATTTATAACAGTTATATATTTCTCATCAGAAACCTTGTTATAAACAGAGTCCGTTGCAGAAACGGATATTTTTACATCACCACTAAAACCAAAGTCCATAGGTGAGAATGAATAGCTGTAAGGTTTTGTTTCATCTACTCCCAAGAAAATACCATTTACAAAAAAGCTAACAGAATCTATTGGATATTTAGAGTCGGTATCGACATCTATTTTTACATTACTAGTGTTTGAGAATATTTGATAATTATTTATGTTTGATATTTCTATATCAGGTATGTTTGCCTCAGTGTGTACATCATCAAAGAATCCCGGTTTATCTCCAGAAAAAACTTCTGGATATTTATAAGCATTTTGAGCCCACCAGTTTTGAACAGCAGTTTCCCAACGACTATATTGTGAGTCACTTTCTGGATTTATAGGAGATGGCCCCGTTGGATCACTTTTATTTATCCAATGAAGTATTGTATGAACATTTGTTATTATTTTTTCTTCCTTTGTTTCTTCAGGGGTTAAGTTTGTTGCTAGTCCTCCAGATATTGTGTCGATAAAGAATGATTCTCCACCCTGCCAATAACCTCTAATTATAGGTTTAGTTGTTTCATTATAAGAAATAATAGGTTCATCAAAATAAGCTATAGGTTTATCTTTCAAATATTCATTCATAATAGCGTTGAAAGACGGACCAGATATAGAAGAACCTTTTTTCATAGAGGTGTTGTCGTTGTTACCACTCCACACAGCAACTACAACATCCGGAGTATAACCAACAAGCCAAGCGTCTCTGTTGTTGTTTGTGGTACCTGTTTTACCAGCTACTGGTCTATCTCCAAAATATAGGAATGATGTTGGACCAAAAAGAGGTGTTCTAGCAACGTTGTCTGACAAAACATCGTTTATAAGAGCAGCTACGTTTCTATCTAGAACTGTTTCTGGTTTTGGAGCGTAAGATTCCAAAACTGTTCCATCTTTTCTTTCTACACTTAGTATTCCTGTATAAGGATTTCTAACACCTGCGTTTGCAAATACTCCATATGCAGAAGCCATTTCAAGAGGGGAAACTTCACCACCTCCCAAAACAAGAGTAAGTCCATACTGATCTTTTTCTCCGAGAGATGTTATACCCATTTCTTTTGCTGTTTTTAGGGAGTCAGTAACACCAACCAAATAAAGCATTTTTACCGCTGGAATGTTTCTTGATTGAGCCAAAGCATTTCTCAAAGTAAGTGGCCCTAAATAAGCGCCATCATAGTTGCTTGGTTTATAACACTTGTCTTGAGAAACAGTCACAGCGTTGCCATATGCGTCACAACCAGCCTGGAACTCTGTAGGTACATCAAAAATCGCTGTATCAGGCGTATAACCCTTTTTAAAGGCTGTTGCGTATACGAACGGCTTGAATGATGAACCAGGTTGTCTGTAAGCAGTAGCGACGTTGAAACTACCATCTATTTCTTTGTCGAAATAATCTCTAGAACCAGTAAGTGCCAATATATAACCAGTCTTTGGATCTATAGCAACAGCAGCTTGATTCTCAGCACCCCAAGATTCTTCGTTTTTTATAGCATTTTCTTTTACTGTCTCTTCAACTTTTTTCTGAAGCTCCCAATCTAGTGTAGTTATAACTTTTAATCCACCAGACTCAACCATATCTGTTCCATATTTTTCTTCCAAAAGAGACTTAATCATAAAAACAAAATGAGGAGCCTTTATACTGTTTGGTTCTTGTGGGATGAAGGCAACTTCTTCTGTTATTGCCGCGTCATATTCTTCCCTTGTTATATAATTTAGGTCTAACATTCTACTTAGAACAAGATTTTTTCTCTCTTCTAATCTGTCTCTATGTTCACCCCTTGGTGAATAGTATGTAGGAGCCTGCGGTATTGCTGCCAGATAAGCAGACTCAGCTATAGTTAGTTCAGCTGGATCCTTCCCATAAAATGTTTCAGAGGCTTCTTTTATTCCATAAACAACACCACCATAAGGTGCTTCGTTTAGATATATGGTTAAGATTTCATCTTTTGAAAGTTTTTGTTCAACTTTTACTGCCAAAATAACCTCTTTTATTTTTCTAGAAATTTTCTTATCTGTTGTAAGAAGTGTGTTTTTTACAATTTGCTGAGTAATAGTTGATCCTCCTTGAGAAAGAGAGCCACTGCTCAGGTTTGCAAAAAGAGCTCTTATTATAGACGTTGGTCTTATACCGGAGTGTTCATAAAATTTCCAGTCTTCTATTGCCACAGTTGCATTTTTTATATTGTCACCCATTTCCTCAAAAGGTATAACCGTTCTTCTTATATCTTTATTTACATCATAAAGGAGAACCTCTCCAGTTGAGTCATATATTTTTGTTGAACTAGCCACTTTTCTCTCTTCAAAAGCGCCAAAATCAGGTATTTCCATTGTAGAAGCCCAGATAATACTAGAGGCTATTCCAAAAAGGACAAAGCTTCCAAATCCAAAAAAAAGGATCTCCAAACCATGTCTTAACTTAGACTTTTTTCTTTGCATAAGGAAAATATACCACGAATATGATATATTTTCCTTATGTCACAGAAGATAAAAGAGGATATTTTTGAAAGGGGTATTTCATCATTTATAGACCCAAACGGAGATTTCAAAGAAAAATTGACCAATAGTCCAGAAAAGGTAGTTATAAAATTTGGAGTTGATCCAACAAGGCCAGACATTCATCTGGGCCACGCGGTGGTTTTGTTGAAGCTTAGAAAAATGCAAGATCTTGGCGCAAAGGTTATTTTTCTTATTGGAGACTTCACCTCTCTTATTGGAGACCCAACAGGAAAAAGCAAAGTTAGACCCGAGATAGACCAGAAAGAGGTTGAGAAGAATATGAAGACATATCTTGCTCAAGTTGGGAAAATACTAAAAACAGATAAAAAAGTTTTTTCATGGATTAGAAACTCCGACTGGTTTCTGTCACCTGCCGACATAGAGCCAAAAGATGGAATATTGATAAGGATTTTAAACAGGGGAATAAACCCAAAATCTTTGGTTGGTAAAACAATTCTGTTTAGCGAAACAAGGATGCAAAAGAAAGTTCTGAACAAAAAAGAAATATTAACTATAACAATGGCATCTTTCTTGAGAACCCTCAGAAAACTAACACACGCAAGACTTATAGAAAGGGACATGTTCCAAGACAGACTCAATAAAGGTGATGAGCTTTTTATGCACGAGATGATGTACCCAGTTCTTCAGGGTGTAGACTCGTACGCCCTCTCAAAAATATATGGGTCATGTGATCTAGAAATAGGGGGAAATGACCAAACATTCAATATGATGATTGGACGAGATGTTATGAAAATGAACAATCAGTCACCCCAAGCTGTCATGGCCATGAATGTTTTGGTTGGAACAGACGGTAAAGAAAAAATGTCAAAAAGTCTAGATAACTATATCGCTATTACAGATGAGCCTTGGGATATGTATGGAAAAATAATGTCTATTGGAGACTCTTTGATAGGTGAGTATTTTGAGCTTTGCACATTTACACCACTTTCTGACATAGAACAAATAAAAAAACAAGTTGAAGCCGGAGAAAATCCAAAAGAGTTAAAAATGAGATTAGCGAGAGAAATAGTTTCTATATATCACGGAGAAGAAAAGGCCAAAAAAGCAGAACAAGACTTCATAAATAAATTTCAAAAGAAAGACAATATAGATAATTTCATAGAAATAAATAAGGACTCCATAGTTGAATCTTTACTAGAAAAACAAATAGTTTCTTCTAGAAGCGACCTTAGAAGGCTTGTATCACAGGGTGCCATAAAAGATATAGAAAGCGATCAAAAGATAGAAAATATAGAAGACTTGAAAGAAGGAAAAAAATACAAAATAGGCGCAAAGAACTTTGTAGAAATAAAATAAAAAGACCCCGATCGGGGTCTTTTTATTTTGTATTAGTCTTCGTCCTCGTCGTCTCCTCCAAAGTCCATGTCGTCGTCTTCATCATCTCCCATGTCTTCAGATTCTTCATCAAGATCGTCACTTTCTAATTCATCGTCTTCAAGCTCAGAATCCAGTTCTTCCATTTCTGGGTTCAACTCTTGATCTTCGTTGTAATTTTCTTCAAAATCGCTCATGTTTTTTTGAAAAATTATTTTATTAATAACTCGATAAACTATTTTGTACCAAAACCAAAAAAGCTTGGCAAGTCGAGTCTATGCTTTTTGTGGAAAAGTCGAAAGAGTACTGGTTGTAAGCGCTATCGCTATGGCGTCAACCTCGTCGTCAAGCATCTTTTTTTCTGGAAAAGCTATTATTTTTGGAAGTATTTTTAAAATCGCCTTTTTATCAGAGGACCCAGAGCCTGTCACAGAAAGTTTCACTGTTTTTGGGTTTACCTCTATTACATCAAAATCATAAGAACCCAAAACCTCGAGTATCACACCCCTTACACCACTTACTAAAACAGCAGTTTTTTGATTGTTTGAAAAAAGAATACTTTCTACACCAACAATATCCGGTTTTTCTTTTTCAAGTATTTTTACAAGCTCGCTTCTTATGTAAGAAAATCTTTTTGGATGAGTTTCTTTTTTATCTGTAGTTATTGTTCCAGAGTTTAGAATAACTTCTTTTTGACCAGGGTTTTTTTCTATAAAAGCAAAACCAAGACGATCAAAACCTGGATCTATGCCCATTATTTTCATATTATTTTTTTTCAAAACCCAAGTGCTGAAAAGCTTTCTTTGTCGCGACACGACCTCTTGGAGTTTTTTCTATAAAACCTTCTTGTATTAGATATGGCTCAACAACATCTTCTATTGTGGCTTCATCTTCCGACAGAGCAGTTGCGATTGTTGTTAGTCCTACTGGTCCACCAGAAAACTTGTCGATTATTATTTCTAGAACTTTTCTGTCGAGTTCAGAAAGTCCATACTCGTCTATCCCTAGAAGTGATAGCGCTAGAAAAACAGTTTTTTTGTCGAGTGATTTTTTGTGAACCTGGGCGTAATCACGACACCTTTTTAAAAAGTAGTTTGCTGTTCTCGGTGTAAAACGAGATCTTTTGGCGATTTCCAACAAAGCTTCTTCTTCTATTTCTATACCAAGTATTTTTGCAGACCTTTTTATGATTTCTGCTATTTCTTCTGTTTTGTAAAAATCCAATCTAAAAGATCCTCCGCCAAACCTAGATCTAAGTGGGGCAGAAAGTAATGCAACTCTTGTGGTTGCTGCAACAAGAGTAAAGGGTGGCAGGTCAAGCTGAATACTTCTTGCAGACGGACCTTTGCCGATTATTATATCTAAAACACCAGACTCCATAGCGGGGTATAGAACCTCTTCTATCATTTTGTTTAGTCTGTGTATCTCGTCTATAAACAAAATATCTCCCTCAGCAAGGTTTGTAAGAAGTGAAGCCAAGTCTCCAACTTTTTCTATTGCAGGACCAGAAGTTATTTTGAGATTTCTTCCAGTTTCTTTTGCGATAAGGTGTGCGAGGGTTGTTTTACCCAAACCCGGTGCACCATAAAACAAAATATGTTCAGCTGTGTGACCGCGCTCTTCTGCTGCTTTGAGTAGTATTTTCAGGTTTTGTTTTATAGATTCTTGGCCTATATATTCTTCCCAATTTGATGGCCGAAGTACTGTGTCTAGATGATCGTTTTCTTTCATATGGGTAAATTGTATCACGAAAAAATAACCTTTCACCCAAAAAGAAAAAACCGTAAATCTCTAAACAATCCTTAATCTGCTTCTGCGAAACTAAGTAACAGTGTCTCAAAGGATAGTCCCAGGAAAGAAAATTAATTCTCACCAAGACGTCCTCCTTGAAACTGTAGAGGCAAGGCCTGATTGCTTAGAGATTTACGATCTCTTCAAAAAATAAAAGCCATATAAGTATAAAATCTTGTCAAATAATTGACAAAATCTAAAAGTTTATATGTTTGTGGAATCTCTGTGGAGAAACCAATATTCTTGTGGAAAACAACAAAATATTTATTTACTTACACAGTATAGCAAATAGAATGATTCTTGTCAAGTCTTAATCCTTATACAAATCAACTGTTTCTGCCACCTCTTCAAAACTAGTTACCCCAAGAAGAACCTTTATTATCCCGTCTTCTTTCATGTCCAATAAGCCTTGTTTATCAGATATTTCTTTTATTTCTCTCTCGCTTGGGTTGTTTGGGATTATTTTTTCTAGTTCAGGGTCTCCCATATACATGGCTTCAAAAATACCAATTCTACCTTTGTAGCCTATGCCACTGCATTTATCACAACCAACAGGTTGGTAAACCTTTATTTCCATATTTTCATTTATTCCATAGTCAGAAAAGTTTTTTCCTTCTGATATACCGTCTTTTATTATTCCTCTAACCAGGTTTTCTTTTTCTTCGTCTAGAGAAACTTCTTTCTTGCAGTTTTCACAAAGCTTTCTTACAAGTCTTTGGGCGATAGATAGGTTTAGAGAAGACGGGATTGTTTTTGGGTTTACCTCAAGATCAATAAGTCTAGGTACAACACCAGCAGCGTTGTTTGTGTGTAGTGTTGAGAAAACAAGGTGCCCAGTAAGAGAAGACTCTACTGCTATTTTTGCAGTCTCGGCATCTCTTATCTCACCAACCATGATTATGTCTGGGTCTTGTCTAAGCGAACTTCGAAGTCCCTCTAGAAACGTATAACCTTTTTTATTGTCTACTTGTGTTTGTGTTATTCCACGCAAGTGATACTCGATAGGGTCTTCTATTGTTATTATTTTTTTCTCAGGAGAGTATATTCTCTGCAAGAACGCGTATAGTGTTGTTGTTTTACCAGAACCAGTTGGACCAGTTAAGAGTATTAGTCCGTTTGGTTTTGCGATTTCTTTCTCGATTATAGTGAACAATCTTTTGTCTATTCCGAGGTCCTCTAGTTTTGTTTTGATTGTGTCTGGGTCAAGAAGTCTCATAACAATAGATTCTCCATATGCTCCGGGGATTATAGAGGTTCTTATATTTATTTCTTTCTCTTCGATGTTTATACTAAATCTTCCGTCTTGGGCGATTGATTTGAGTGTTAGCTTTACTCCAGAAAGAAGTTTGATTCTAGAGTTTAGAAGCTTGTATATATCATGGCTTATGTAGTGTATATCGTTTAGTGCACCGTCTAGTCTGTATCTTATCTTTACCATTTCTTCTTCTGGTTCTATGTGTATGTCAGAAGCATTTGTCGCGATTGCTCCACCAAGAATTATTTCCAAAATAAGAGAAACCTTGTGAAGCTTGTCTTTGGATGCTTCCTCTAGGATTTTTGGTATATCTGAAACAGAAGAAATTCTTTCTCTGTATGAGAGTAGGGTTTCTCCAGATATGTCTAAACTTCCACCTCGAGTTTCTTTGGAAATAGAAAGTTCTTTGTATCTTTCCCAAACTTTTTCTGCAGAGGCGTGACTAATCATGTATAGATAAACTGTGTAGTTTTTTCTTTCGATTGATTCAACTATTTTTGAGATGTTTTCATTGTTTGGAGACAGAACACCTAGATAAATATTTTTTCCTATTAGTTTAAAAGGAGCAACGCCAGACTCTTTTGCTTCTTTTTCATCAACAAAACGAAGTGCTGCGTTGTCTACAACAACTTCTCTCAAATTCATATAGGGAAGATTGTACTTGGCCTCGGCCAAGACCTTCACAAGATCCTCTTCTTCTTCTTTTTTTAAGTCATTTAGTTTTTTGAGTTGTATATCACTATCACCAAGTGGCATGGGTTTATTTTATCACAAAAAGCCTTGTTTTTAGGGCTTTTTACTTGGTGTGATAGGGGATACCACTCTCCTTGACACAAAGCTATAAATGTGATAATATCCTCTCGAATAAAAACAAAACTTGCACAATGAAAAAACTCATCTTTATGGTCTTTTTCTGCCTCGGATTGGCAGAGCTGACCAACGCGCAGAATTCGCAATATGCGTTTTCTGCCGAGACACTTACTTTTAATGCATGGCAGGACCAGGTTTTGGGTAAAACCACCTGGAAGATTCGTCAACCTCGCGATAAGTACCTTGAAGAGATCCAAAAAAATCTCCAAAAGGCGGTAAACACCCACAAGCTTGTAGGTGTTGGCGTTATCACAAAGGACGTCGTCTTGGATGCGATCAGGAATGCCTACGTGGCTTACCTTGACCCATCAGACAACCCAAAAATCGCCGGTTACAAAAATGGCCTGGTTGATTACTCTGACAGACCTGATTTTGATGAAACTACAGCGTTTGCTGTGGTAGATATCAAAGATCAGACGGGTAAGATTGTAACAGTGGTGTTGGACAAGATATCTTGTGCCAACCACACTGACTACTCCTTCCTTAAAGAGGATCGACAGCTCGCAACAATCCCACCGCCTTCTGGCGACGGGGAAGTTGAAAAAACATCGACCTCTGGGGATGCCAAGGCTACAGCTACCGCTACAGCCAGTGCAACTGTCACCGGGTTTCCTCAACAGGTAACCAATAACTACTATGGTGGTTATGACGGTTATGGATATCCTACTACCTACGGTAACGGATATTTCCAGGCAGGCTACGGCTTGAACTACGGATGTTCATCCTACTTTGGTTCCAGTTTTGGCTGGGGCTACGGGTGGAACGGATGCGGTTCTTCGTGGGGTTATGGGTGGAACAATTGTTATCCTTCTGGTTACGGAAACTACTGCAGTCCTTACTACAGTACGCCGTCGTACTATGGAGGTAACTACACCTACAACTACACGTACAATTACAGTGATGATGATTACACCTACAACGGTGGTGATCATTGGAACTGGAATTGGAACTGGCACAACAATGGTGGCGGTTCCGGTGGTGGAGACACAGTTGTTGATGTTCCTGACGATCCTATTGTTTGGAATCCTGATATCCCGGACGATATTGGTGATGCTGGAGATGTTTCTGGTGGATCCGGAGGAGATTCTGGATCAACTGGAGACGGAAACATACCAGATGATAATGGAAGGTTTGGTCAGTTTGCAGGCAATCTTTCTGGCAAGGTTCGTAACGAATCAGCCAATAAGGAGTCTGTGGCTCATCCTATACAGATTGTCGAGCAAGACAACCTGGCAGGTAAAAACCAGTTTGAGAGCAGTTCCGGTCTTCAGTTCGGCAATATTACCCCTCGTGGTGAAGTTGCAACGGTCAGCCCCGTTATTCCAATAGGGGATCAAGGTGGTCGTCCTGGTACAAACCAGACGAGCTATCAGGTTTCTACAGAATCGGTTCCGACCGTAGTTCCACCCAGTCAATTTATTGACCGGTCTGGAATGGCATCAATGAATCCCAGTGTTGGTGTATCAGGAGTGACAATAGTTTCTCCCGAAAAGTATCTGGGTAGTGGTTTGGCTTCCATGGGCACCAGCACTCCTTATCAGGATGCAGGTGTTCGCACGGTTGATCCAAGCTTGGCGATGAATTTGGAGAACACAGAAAATCCCACAAGGGATAATTATGTGCCTAAATACGTACCAAACACCGAGTATTCTACTCGAGATAGACAGGCATACGATCCGGATCCCACAATGAAGGAAACAAGAGAAAGGAATAATTATTCCACTTCTCTTCCTTCGGCTCGGTACCAGGAACAGCAAAAGCAGGTTTGGGCAACTCAGCCGAGGAACCAAAACCAGCAAAAGCAGGTTTGGGCAACTCAGCCGAGGAACCAAAGCAATCGGGTAATAAGATGAGCCCAAAAGTCTCTTCCAGAATGTCGCAAGATATGCTGGAAGGGACCCTTTTTTAAGCTTTTTTTGACAAAAGAAAGTTTAAAGAGAGGGTATTGACGCCACTATAATATAGTGGTATAATATACTTATAGGTTGAAGAAATTAGAAGCCTTATTATTATTTTTATTTATGAAAAAAATTATCAAAAAATTCGTTTTTGTCCCAATGGTCATCATGGCCCTTTTTGGACAAGCCGGAGTAGCTAGCGCTACTTGGACATACCTAAACACTGATCCAGCAGATTTCGATACTGTTACAGTTAGAAACTCTACTGTCGGTGGTGGTTGTACAGACTGTGCTGACTGGTCTAGTGTTACAAGCGCAGAAGATGGCGATACTATTGCTATTGCTTTCTACTACCACGTAACTGGTCCTGTAGCTGCAGACGATCTTAGATTCCTACTTGATACACCAAGTGGAGTTTCTGAGACATCTTCTTCTGTTACTGTGAAAGGTACAGTGGTTGCGGACAACGCATCTGCTATATCACAAACAGTTACAGTAAATATCTCTGGAGGAGGAAAGCTTGTTTACAAGCCCGGATCTGCAAAGTGGTATCCTGATCAACTAGATACTTACACAACACTTCCATTCTCAGAGTACGATTTGTTTAGTGCTTCAGGTGGAAGCGTGGGTACTATCGGTACTGGTTGGGCGCACCAAGGTTCTCTTGTTGTTCAATATACAGTTAGCGGTAGCACAACTGCTCCAGAAGTTGTAACAGAGAGTGCAACAAGTGTTGACTCTAGTGATACAACTCTAAATGGGAGTCTTACATCCCTAGGAGGGGCTTCTTCTGCAAGTGTTTACTTCAAATGGGGAACATCTACAGGTTCTCTTACAAACACAACAAGTACTTCAACAAAATACTCTACAGGTTCTTTCTCAAAAGAAATAACCGGACTTTCTGAAGGCACAACTTACTACTTCCAAGCTGTTGCCTCTACGGGCTCAGGTACTGATTACGGTACTATCAAGAGCTTTTACATCTCATACGACGGATCAGGTAGTGGAGATGACAACCAAGATTTCGACGTAGACACTCTATCAGCAAACTCTATAGAAGACGACAGAGCTGATCTTAGAGGAAAGGTTTATGCCGGAGACTATGATGTCGATAGTTGTTGGTTCGAATGGGGATATGACGATAGTATCTCTGACCTAGATTACACAAAATATGCAGACTGTTCTGTAAATGACGGAGACACTGAAACAGTAGAGGAAACTCTAACTGGTCTAGATAGTGACGAAGTTTATTACTACAGATTCTGTGCAGAAGACGATGATGGAGATGAAGAGTGTGGATCTATCGAAGACTTCAGAACAGATGACAACAACGGTTCATCATATTCTAGCGGAGATGATGCTCCACAAGTTGTAACAACAATCGCAAAAAGTATAACAGCAAACTCTGCTCAGCTAAACGGTCTTATGGTTGACGCTGGTGGAGAAACTAGCTACGGATTCTTCGAATGGGGACCATCTACAACACTAGCGTTTACTACTTTTGATCAAACACTAGGTGATGACGATGATGTTTCTTTCTGGAACACAGTTACAGGACTTGCACCAAACACAACTTACTACTTTAGAGCTTGTGCAAAAAACGGCGAAGGAACAGATTGTGGAGACATCCTTACATTTAGAACTCTTGGACTACCTGTTGTAACAGTTTCTAGTCCAGTTGTTACAAACCCAGTTGTTATAAACACAGGTGTTGTAGCGGGAGTTTCTACTGGAAATGGCAACGGTTCAAACCTACTTATGCTTACAATCGAAGCAGGCGAAAGTGATGTATGTTACAGAGATGAAGTTGACTATGTAATCGAATGGGAAAATATCTCAGGAAGAGATCTAGACGACGCTGTACTACAAATCGCTCTTCAAAAAGGTGTAAAGTTTGTTGACACTTCAAGAGGTGACTATATCAATGACGATCACATGATTATCTACGAAATAGGAAACCTAGATAGAGGTGAAGATGGAAGAATGACTATAACTCTTTCTATGACTGACAGACTAGAAACACAAGAACCACTAGTTACTACAGCGCTTATGGCATTTACAGATTCTGAGACTAGAGCTCAAGAAGACGTGATAGCATATGAGCTTCAAGATGTATCAAGATGTGGAAGCGCACTAGGAGCATTTGCTCTCTTTGGAAACAGCTTCCTACCAAGCACACTTATTGGTTGGTTGATTATCGCTCTACTAATACTAGCTATAATCATAATTGTTAGAACTTTCTACAAGAAAGACGAAGACAAGCTAGCACCAGTAGTAGTTTCAAATGATAGAAACAACTCTGGCCCAACAAACCTACCAGGAGCTAGAATGTAATAACTACAAACTCAAAAAACCAGTCCTACTAAAGGGCTGGTTTTTTGTTGTATACTTTGTCTATGGAATATAGTTTAGATGAAATAAAATCTGTAGCAGAAAGTTTGATAAAAAAAGCTATAGAGAAAAAAATAGATGGTTTTGCAACAATACTTCTTCTAGAAGGAGAACTCGGCGCCGGTAAAACTACCCTTGTTCAAAATATAGGCAAAGTTTTTGGTATAGAAGAAAAGATCGCCTCACCGACATTTGTTATACAAAAAAGATATGAGATAAAAAATTCTTCTTATGAACTAGACACCATGGTTCACATGGATGCATATAGACTCGCAGAAGAAAAAAACCTAGAGGTTCTAGACTTTGGCAAGATTATGAAAAACGAAAAGAATTTTGTTGTTATAGAGTGGCCAGAACTTATAAAAGAGCATCTTCCAGAGAGTGCACTATGGATAAGGCTAGAAATAAAGGGTGAAAACGAAAGGGAAATAGTGTTCAAATAAACCTTTGACTTTTTTCTAAAAAGTTATATAATATAGGCAAATAAAATACACGAACCATGAAAAATATTTTTTTCATCTTTGCGATGATTTTTGCTGTTTGTGCCAATGCGCAGACGGCAACACTCTCTTTTGAAGAGGTTTCTCCCGATATGAGTATGAAAGAACAAAGGAAGACGGGAAACTGGATTTTTCCAGTTGATTGCCAAAAAGAAGGAGCAGCAATGCTTTACCGAAAGGCAACAGCAGAGTTTTATTACTATAACACTGTTTTGGGGGATACTTCGTGGAATATGATTTATAGTGTTCCTTCTGGAGGCTGTGAATCACAGACCACTACAGACTTTCTGTATGTGGTCCACCCTAACCCTGAGAATGAGTGGGGGCCGTGGCTGTTTCTAAAAGTCTCTCTTTTTACCGGAGAAGTCACAGAGATGCTTGCCAGAGATGGAGGAAAAATGACGACTAAAGAGTGGTATTTTTTTGTAAGGCTACAAGAAAGGGCCAAAAAGGAAGAACTTTCCTCTCTCTGAAATTACAAAAGCGTTGCTTCGGCAACGCTTTTTTTCTTTGTTTCAAAAAGGTATTTTGCGGGTTATAATGTAGTTTAGAAATGCCAAAAACCCCCAAAAAACAAAGGAAAACAATGGTTGTTCTGGATTCTCATGCAATCATTCATAGGGCTTATCACGCTCTTCCGGACTTTTCTACCAGAAGCGGTGTTCCAACCGGAGCTCTTTATGGTGTCTCAAACATGCTTATCAAAATAATTCAGGATTTTTCTCCTGACTATATTGTTGCCGCATATGATCTTCCTGGCGGCACATTTCGCCACGAAAAGTTTGACGACTACAAAGCGGGTAGAGGTAAGGCCGAACCAGATCTCATAAGACAAATAGATGACTCTAGAAAGATTTTTGCAGCTTTTGGTGTGCCGATTTATGAAGCACCTGGATTTGAGGCGGACGATATTATAGGAACTATTTGCAAACAAACAGAGAAATCCGACACAGATATAATAATCGCCTCTGGTGACATGGATACGCTACAGCTTGTAGAAAAAGGGAGGGTCAAAGTTTATACACTCAGAAAAGGAATAACTGACACAGTTTTGTACGACGAAAAAGCTGTAAAAGAAAGATTTGGTTTTTCACCAGAACTACTTCCAGATTACAAAGGTCTTCGTGGAGATCCATCTGACAACATCCCTGGAGTGAGGGGTATAGGAGAAAAAACAGCAGAAACTCTAATAAGCGGAGTTGGCGATCTCGAGTCTATATATAAAAAAATAGAAAAAGACAAAAGTGCACTAGATAAACTTGGAATAAAAGAAAGGATAATAAATCTCCTTCTAGACTCAAAAGAAGAAGCATTTTTTTCAAAAGAACTCGCAACAATAAGAAAAGATGCGGAGATAAAGTTTGTTTTTCCAAACAAGGTTTTCGACGAATCTCTTGATCTTGAAAAGATAAAACAAGTTTTCCTAGAGTTTGAGTTCAAGTCTTTGACCACAAGAGTAAATAATCTTTTTGGACAAAAAGGTGAAGATGGAGAAGTTATAACTACAAAAGAAAATATAAATATAGACGAGATTTTGCTAGAAAAATTACAGATAGCATTTTGGCTTATAGATTCTCAAAAGACAAAACCTACACTAGAAGATATATACGCAACCTATAAAGTATACGACATAAAAGAAGCAGAAAGAGAAATAATATCAGAGATAAAAAAATCAGGACTAGAATATGTTTTGGGCGAGATAGAGCTCCCTATAACAAAAATAGTCAAAAGCATGGAAGAAAGAGGAATACTTGTAGACAAAGAGTATCTTTCCAAGTTAAGTGTCGATTACCACAAAAAACTCGATAAACTAGAAAAGGAAATATGGAAACTGTCTGACATTGAATTCAACATAAACTCACCAAAGCAACTTGGCGAAGTTATATACGACAAGATGGGGCTAGTTCCTTCTTCTGGAAAAAGAATAAGCAAAACAAGTGGTGGGGCAAGATCAACAAGAGAATCTGAACTTGAAAAATTATTAGACTCACACCCTATAATAGAAAAAATATTTGAATACAGAGAGCTCCAAAAACTCTTGTCGACATATGTAGACACAATTCCAAGTTTTATAAAAGAAGATGGAAGAGTCCACGCAAAGTTTAATCAGTGTGGCACCACTACGGGTAGGTTTTCTTCCCAAGATCCAAACATGCAGAATCTTCCAATCAAAAGCGAACTAGGGAAAAATATAAGAAATGCTTTTGTTGCCACAGAGGGATATACTTTTTTGTCTTTTGACTATTCACAAATCGAACTTCGAATAGCTGCGCTTTTATCAAAAGATGAGTTTTTTGGAGGAGTTTTTTCTAGCGGCAAAGACGTTCACAGCGCTGTTGCTTCCAAAATGTTTGGCTTAAAAGAAGAGGACGTAACTTATGAAATGAGAAGACGGGCCAAGGTTATAAACTTTGGAATTCTTTATGGTATGGGAATAACCGCTCTTCAAAAAAATCTAAAAACAACAAGAAAAGAAGCAGAAGAATTTTATAACAACTATTTTGAAGAGTTTCCAGAAATAAAAAACTATCTAGAAGAAGTGAAAACTTATGCTAAGAAAAATGGTTTCACTACAACCTTGTTTGGAAGACGTAGATGGTTTCCGGAACTAAAATCTAGAATTCCATACATAGTTGCTATGGCAGAAAGGATGGCGATAAACGCACCGATACAAGGAACATCTGCTGACATAATCAAAATAGCTATAAAAAACGTTTCTCAGAAAATCAAAGAGTCAGGGTTAGAAAAAGATGTTTTCTTGATCCTGCAGATACACGACGAACTTATTTTCGAGGTAAAAAAAGAATCTTTAGAAAAAGCAAAGAAAGTTATAGAAGATGCAATGACAAACCCGATACCAGAGAAATTTTTGGAAGGATATCCCAATATACCAATTGTAGTAAATAGCTCAGAAGGGGACTCTTGGGGTAAACTTGCTTAAGAATTATAGGAGAGAGTATAATTATAAATAGAATCAAAGACTAAATATGGGAGAACTAGAAAAACAAAAAGCTGGCGTTCACTACGCACTATCATACTCTTACACCTCTTTTTATTTTGGGATGATTTTGGGTATAGTTCTACACCTTTTCTTCAAATATCCTATTTTTGAAAATAATTCTTATCCAGATGTTGGGTTTTTTCTGATACTAATCGGTACGATATTTGTATTTTGGGCACAGAACACAACAAGAGGGAGTAAAGACGAGAGAAGCGACAATAATCAGACTGTTATGGATTTCTATAAAGGGCCATATAAATTTTCTAGGAGTCCAACCCACCTTGGTCTACTTTTTATGATTGTCGGAGTAGCACTACTCATAAACTCACTATTTATATTAGTTACTATATTCCTTTCTTTTCTTGTTTCTCAAACTATTTTTCTAGACAAGCAGGATGAGTATTTGGAAAAAAAATACGGAGAATCATATAGACAGTACAGAGAAAAGGTTAGAAGGTGGTTTTAGTTTATGATAATAGTTTTCATCGGGACAGACCTTGTCGCAAAAAATAAAAAAATAGACGTCTATAAAAAAGACTTTTCAAAGAAAGGTTTTTCTTTCGAAAGAGTTTCTTATAAAGACGTAGAAAGTCCAGAAGATATACTCATTTCTCATATCAAAGGTGAGGCGCTTTTTGAAATCAAAAAAGTTCTTATTCTAGAAGGTTTTTTAGATAAAGATCACATACTAAAATTTCTGGAAGAAAACAAAAACAGTGATAAAACAATCTTTTTTGTAGAAGAAAAAATAGATAAAGATGCGGAAAAAGTAATTACAAAAATAGGTGGAGAGGTTTTAGATTTTTCTAAAAAGAAAGAAGAATGGAAAAAAGATTATTCTTTGACAAACGCACTTATCTCTCGAGATAGAAAAAATCTATGGCTTCTTTTCTTGAAAACCCTAAAAGGGGGAGAGAGCGCCGAGGCCATTCACGGACTTTTATGGTGGCAGATGAAAAATATATCAATGGTTTATTTTGAAAAGAAACAAAACGAGTTCAATCTAAAACCCTTCCAATACTCTATTTTGAAAAAATCCACTAGTCTTTTTGAGAAAGATGAACTAAAGAAAATAATAAAAGACTGGGTGTCTCTACCAGATTATTCTAGAAGTAGAAATATTCCTCTTTCTGAAACGATGGAAAGGTTTATCCTAGAGAGGATCTAAAATTTTTATTCCAGTAAAACAAAACAATCAAAAAGAGAAATCCCACAAAGGACATAAGGGGGATTGTTACAAAACCAAACGAGTTTACTAGAAGTTTTGTACAATCAGAGCCAGAAGAACATATACTAGAAACATCGAACCACGTTATAAGGTTTTGGTATATAGCTATTGTTATACCAACAAAAGATAGGTTTCTTCCAAGAACCCACAGTCCTCGGCTCTCGTATTCTTTTTTGAGTGCCATCATTCCAAAAATAAAAACAAGTGGGTACATAAATATTCTCTGATACCAACAAAGGTCACATGGTGGATACCCTACTACTGTAGAATAAATCATAGAGAAAGCCATAGCGCCAAGAGAAACAGAAAAACCAATCCAAAGAAGATTTTTTGTCATAAAACTTTTTATTTTTTTAGGTAGTATTTTTATTCCAAAAAGTTCAAGCGATAGCAGTAGGGAAGAAATACCGAGAATTATTATCCCGATAGCTATGATGTTATTCAATATATTTACTTCTTCAAAAGACATATATTATTGTGGCAATTCACAACTAGTTTTTTCTGCCAAAATATCCAATTCAACTTCGCCACTCAATCTTTCTCCGTCCGGGAATATCCATGTTGGATAACCTTCTATACCTTTTTCAGTACATATTTCTAGTTGCCCTTGTCCGTCTGGAGTAGAGCATTCTATATATGGGAGAAGTTTTTGTGATGAACCAAAAGCCTTCTTTTGCGCTTGGCAGTGTGGACACCAAAAAGCTCCATAAAACTCTGTACCGCTTTCTGCTATACAACTTGCGAACGCGTCATATTTTCCACCGGTGCCACTTTTTGCTCCGGCCCAAATAACGACCACCGCCACTACTAAAATTGAAATGATTGTTACTATAAGTTCTTTCTTTTTCATATTTATCTATATTAAAACAAAAATCGTCCAGATAAAAGCCCGTTTTTAGCGTTGCATAAATATCTTTTTTGTGTTATTTTGCTTGTACCGATAAAGGAATCCCCTTGTAGGGATCAGCCCCGACGTCCTTGCCACGCAAGGAGGTCGGGGAGCCGACAGAATCGTCGGCTTTGGTAAAATAGACGCTTCAAAGATTTTTAATCTCGAAATAAACAAAAGATAAAAATAGAAATATCCCCTTGTAGCTCAGTTGGTAGAGCAGCTCCCTTTTAAGGAGATGGTCGCAGGTTCGAATCCTGCCGAGGGGACAGAAAGACACAAAAACAAAAACTGCTTTTTATTTTTGTGCTTGATGTCAGCCACAGCCATGTCGCTTTGCGACGGGCGAGGCGGGGTCGAAAGTACTTAGTTCGCACAGTCCTGAACTTGTGAAGGACGAGCAGACTTAGTAACTTGTGACCAAAAAGGCTCATAGTTTTACTTAAACAGACGTGAAACAATATACTAAAATCTTAATTCTAGAAAATATAAGAAGTGCCCAAAATGTCGGGTCTATTTTTAGATCTTCTGATGCCGTAGGTATAGATAAGATATATATAGCTGGCATCACACCAGATCCAGTAGATAGATTTGGTAGATATAGAAAAGACATCTCAAAAGCTTCACTCGGCGCTGAAAAAAGTATTCCTTGGGAGCATGTGGCTAGTTCTTCGGATATTGTAAAAAAGTTAAAAGAAGATGGTTTCAAGGTGGCCTCTCTTGAACAAGACGAAAGGTCAATTGATTACAAGTCTTTTGATGCTCCAGAAAAAATAGCAATAGTTTTGGGGAGCGAAGTGGATGGTGTTTCAAAAGAAGTTTTAAATATTTCTGATGTCATACTGGAAATACCAATGAAAGGAGAAAAAGAATCTCTCAATGTTTCTGTTGCGGGAGGAGTTTTGCTTTTCAGACTTTTCGATAAATAGATTATTCTACGTGCGCGTCTTGGATTGGTGACTCTATGAATGGTTGATTTTTTTCTTCGAACTTTTGTGGACCACCGGTTATAACCCAAATAATCCATATAAGCAAAAGAACACCCAGTATCCAGAATATAAAATCTATATCGTTTTTTGGTTTTCCTAACATAACTATTTTTGATGTTTTGGACAGAAGTGGGAGCTTCTGCCGCCTATAACTTCTCTTATAATAACACCACTGCAACCCTTTTTACTACAACGCTCTCCCTTTCTTCTATATACATTGTGTTTATGTTGGAATTTTCCAGGTTCTCCATAGATGTTTCTGTAATCACTCGTAGAATCTCCACCGAAATCTATACCTTTCTCTAGAACCTTTTTTGTGTTTTGGAAAAGTTTCTTCCACTCTTCTTTTTTTATTTCCCTCACAATCCTTTTAGGTGATATTCCAGACAGAAAAAGCGCTTCGTCCGAATATATATTTCCTATACCAGAGATAAGTGTTTGATCCAAAAGAGCTGTTTTTATTTTTGTACTCTTCTTTCTTGAAACACGCTCTATAAATGTTTCTAGGGAAAGTTTTGGGTCTAGCGGATCTAATCCTATAAATCCTATGTGTTTTTCGTTTGTGATTTTGTCATCGAGTAAAACTACTTTTGCAAATTTTCGGGAGTCACAAAGAACCAATTCTTTGCCATCAGACAAAGTAAAAACAAGTCTTATAAATCTATTATATGGGTCATGTAGCGGGGCAGGACTTTTCTTCTCAGGTGACCATGATTTTTTCTTCTTATCAAAAACGTACTCACCATACATAAGGTGACCAGTCATTTTCATGTGTATCAATATGCTTTCTTTACTAGAAAGGTGTATAAGTATGTTTTTTCCAATCCTTTCTGCGCCTAGGATTTTCTTGCCGACTATTTTTTTCTTGAACTCTAGAAAATATTTTGGATCTTTTATTGTGTTTTTGTGTGGTTTGTAAGAACTTTTGTATTCTGTCCAAACATCTTTTATTGTTTTGCCTTTTACTGTTTTGTTTAACCCCAAAACAGTTGTCGTTACTTCTGGAAGTTCAGGCATAGGTTAAGACTTACTTATTATTTTTAGTGCTTCTCGTATCATTTCGTTCAGATCTTCTATTTCTTCTGAAACACTTTTTATTGCATCACGAGCCTCTTCTTTTTTATACCCAAGAGAAATCAGTGCTTCTAGTGCGTCTGTTTTTCCTCTCAATCCTTCGTCTATTTGTATATCTTTCAACTGATCTCTTAGTTCCAGAACTATTTTTTCTGCTGTTTTTTTACCTATTCCTGAAACTTGTGTCAGGTAAGATGAGTCTCCAGAAGAAATAGCACGGAGGAGTGTTTCTCTGGGTGCAATCCCCAATATAGAAAGAGCAGACCTTGGCCCTATTCCTGACACACTCAAGAGTCTTTCAAATATTTCTTTGTCACCCTCTTCAAAGAATCCATATAACTCTATGGCGTTTTCTTTGACCGCCATGTAGGTATACAAAAAAACAGATTCTCCTATTTTGGTGCTAATTATATCCGTCTCTGTCATGTAGATACTATATCCAACACCTCCTGTATCTACGATTATTCTTTTTCCGTCTTTTTCTATAATTTCTCCTCTTATTACTCCGATCATATAGGTCAATTCTATCACAAACTAAAATCTTTTATCTTCTTCTTGCAAGAGTTAAAAATTGTGTTATTATCCTAGGGTTCGCAATATTAAGTGTCTATTATTATTTAAATAAAAGCGATTATGCCAATTACAAAATCAGCAAAGAAAGCGCTTCGTGGTTCTCAAAAGAAAAAGATAGTTAACGATAGAAAAAAGAAGACCATGAAGGAGGCAATAAAGAAAATAACAAAAACAGCTAAAACTGATCCAAAAGAAGCACAAAATATGATCAGTGCTACATACAAAGCTATAGACAAGGCTGCAAAAACTGGAATCATCAAGAAAAACACAGCAGCTAGAAGAAAGTCAAAAGTCTCTAGAATTGTAAAAGAAGCAAAAGCAAAGTAATCAAAAGTCGGGGTAACCCGACTTTTGTATTATTTTAGTAAAAAAGTTAGAATCAAAGATATTGTTAGGTTAAATAAAGTTTATAAAATATGTCACTAAAAATGTTTTATGGTAATGAGTGTCCGCACTGCGAACACATGATGCCTCTTATAGAAAAGCTAGAAAAAGAAGAAGGTCTTTCTGTCGAAAAACTAGAAGTTTGGCACAACGAAGAAAATCTAAAAATGATGGAAGCTTGTGATAATGGCAATTGTGGGGGAGTGCCTTATTTTTTCAACGAAGAAAGCGGAAAGTGGATTTGTGGAGGAGAAGACTACGAAGGTCTACTTGCTTGGGCAAAAGGAGAGTAGTCTGTTCAAAAATATATAAAACAAAGTATTCTTGTAGTACAATATCTATATGCAAGAATTACTTTCTTGGGAAGCACCAGAATTTATAGAAAGGAAAAAGAACGTCGACTGGTTTTGGGTCGTTGGCGGTCTTTTTGTTGTAGGGATAGTACTTTCTGTATTAGATAGAAATTTTTTCTTTGCTATCTTTCTACTTATATCTTCTATACTGATGTTCTACTATTCGACCAAGAAAGCAGAGATTCTAAACGTTAGAATAACAGATCAAGGGGTTGTTTTGCACGACAAACTTTTCACGTTTGATTCGATAAAATCTTTTGACTTGCAGGAAAGACCAGACTATAACGTACTTCTTTTGCATATAAATAGATTTGTTCTTCCTGTTGTTTCTACAATAATCTCTGAAAGTGTTTCGATGGAACAAATAGATCAAATATTGTCTCAATACATACAAAAAGAGGAGCTAGAACACCCGCTCGCCGAGTCTTTCATGGACAGAATTGGGTTCTAGATACAAAGCCTGTTTTGTGTTAATCTCTTTTTTCGAGGCAAGACTCTGTCGTTCAATGGATAGGACGCGACTTTGCGGAAGTCGTAATGTAGGTTCGATTCCTACCAGGGTCGCATTTTAATAAGAATGATCGTGCGCATGAGCATGACTGTGCACATGGAAACTTTTGCTATGCTTTTTGTTTTTTAGATAAACTACAGCAAGTAGAGTTACTATTGGAACTGTCATTATTATTCCTATGCTTCCAACCATTGTTCTTACAACTTCTGTTGCAAATATTTCCAAATTTACCATAGAAAAACCCATATCACTTCCTGACGATGAAAACAAAAGAAGGAGTGGTAGTGATGTTCCCGTATATGCCAAAATAAGAGTGTTTACAAGCGCACTAACGTGTTCTTTTCCGACACGAATAGATCTTTTGTAAGCTTCTTTTTTAGTCATATTTTTATTGCTGTCATATAGCTCCCTAACAACGGCAACTTGTGTTATTGATATATCATCTAGAACTCCCAGAATACCAATTATTATTCCACCCAAAAGAAGCTCAACAAAATTGATCGATCCTTGTGTGTTGAAGTTTAGATAAACAGACTCTTCTGTTGCTATCCCAGATAAACTCGTTATATTTATGGCAAATTTTGCCAAAAGTATTGTTAGTACAACAGAAAGAATCGTTCCTATGTACGCCACAAAAGACTCTCTATTGAATCCGTGTGTAAAAAATATAGCGAAAAATAAGACACTACCAGCAACAAGAGAGCTTGCCAAAACGGGACTCCACCCAGCAAGCATTCCTGGTATTAGAATATAAAATATTGCCAAAAAGCTTCCGATAAGTGCAATTATAGATCTCGCCCCCTGCCAGCCACTTAAAAGTACAACAGATAAAACAAAAATAAGCGTTAGAATTATAAGCCCATTTTTTCTTTCTATATTTATTATTGAGTAGTAATCTCTGCCGTCTATATCTGAAAAGTGATTTGCATAAAAAACACTACCGGGTTTCATTTCAAGAAAATCATTTTCTATTGTTATTATTTGACCTTCTTTTTCTCCGCTTAGAATTTCGGCTGTTATTGTCTGATATGTGTGCGGAGTGTTTGTTCCAGGGACGTTTCTTGTTTCTTGGTCTAGTATTTCAACAACCCTTCCTTTTATTGTTGTGTTTGTTTCTACTACTTCTTGAGCACTAGAATTAAAAAAGGGAACAAGAACAATAAGTAAGATTAGTATTGTTTTTATTTGTTTTCGCATTTTTTACATTTTCCAAAAAATTCTAATATATGGTTTGATGGAGAATTAAACTTTTTCAAACTACTTTTTATTTTATCTAATTTATCACTTATACAAAAATCTATAGATTCTCTATCTCCACAAATCGTACAAGTTATGTGGTGATGGTGATTTGTTTGATACTCAAAAAAGGCACGACCTTTTCTAAAGTCTGATCTGTAAATTATTCCACGTGACAAAAAACATTCCAGGTTTCTATATATAGAAACTCTATCCAATTCTCCTCCGGAAAGATTTCTTATGTCTTGTACGCAAAGAGGTTTCCGAGACTCAATCAGTATGCTCAAAACTTTTTCTCGGGAAAGAGTTTGTTTTATATTACTTTTTTCGAATACCTCTGAGACGATATGTTTTGTTGACTTTTCTCCCATATGCACCTATAATGGCATAAATGCAACAATGTTGCAATTCTAAACAAATTTATCCAAATAAAAAAATCAACATGATAAACACAATAACAGCCTCTTTCCTGAGTATAATCCTCGTTAGCCTTGTTTCTTTGATAGGGGTTTTTACTCTGTACTTAAAACAAGAAACTCTAAAAAAGTATATATTTGTCTTTGTTTCTCTCGCACTTGGAGCACTTCTTGGAGACGCGTTTTTACACCTTATACCAGAATCTTTTGAGAACCTTGAACCAACACTTGCGTCTATGCTTGTAATAGCTGGAATATTTTTGTTTTTTATTCTCGAGAAATTTCTTCACTGGCATCACCATGAAGTAGACGAAGAAAACCATGACCACTCGCATCATCACGTTGGTAAAATGATTCTAGTTTCTGACGGACTTCACAATATACTAGATGGTGCGATAATTGCAGCAAGCTACCTTGTAAGTATTCCTGTCGGAGTGGCTACAACTATTGCGGTACTTCTACATGAAATACCACAAGAGATTGGAGATTTCGGAGTCCTTCTTCATAGTGGGTATTCTAAAAAAAGAGCACTGTTTTTGAACTTTGTTTCAGCGCTTCTTGCTGTTGTTGGTGGTGCTATCGTACTTTTGTTTGGAAGCGTTACTGATAAACTCATACCTATAGTTGTACCTATTGCCGCTGGAGGATTCATATACATAGCTATGGCTGACCTTATGCCAGAGATACACAAACCAGGAAGAAAAAAGATGGTTATACTCGAGACGTTTATGGCCATTCTGGGAGTCGTCTGTATGTACCTACTTCTGTTTCTAGAATAAGAAAAAATCCCCCGACTGGGGGATTTTTTCTATGCGGGCCATGTGGGTTCAGTACCAGAGTAGTGAGACACCGTAAGGGTTGTTTGAGAGATTTTTATGACTCCAAGTGAGGCATGTGGGTCGGGGCTATTTTTCTTGATTAACAATAGTTGTAAGAGTCTAGATCAATTTTGGTACAATCTACAAGAATTTTTTCTGATAGATCGTAAAAAGAGTTTTCGTAAATATTTTCTGGCGTAGATAATTCAAAAAAGTTTTTCTGATATACATATATCTGACCCTTCAAATATGGCCCCGGGTAACAAGGCAATATCCATTTCTCGCGACCTTGTACATACTCGTTTGGCAACACAATCTGCTTTTTAGTTATAAAGTAGGTCAGTAAAAATTCTTCCAAAAAGAAATTAACTTGTTCTTTTGTAAGTTCTCTATCACAAAAAACTGCATCATCTTGAACAAGTTTTTGAAAATACTCGTCTTGATTATAAATATCTTTCAATTTCTTGAAAGCGTCTGTAAAACTTGAACCCTTGTAATTCAAATACAACTGATTCCAAACTTGGAAAGAAAAAGCTTGCTGAATTTGAAACTTTTCCCAATTTTTTGTTACCAAATTTGAAAACGCATTTTTATGGTTCAGAACAACGTTCATAAATTTCTCTTTGAGGAGGCTCGCCTGTTCAGAAGAATTCATATAGAGGTAATCACTATAAATAACATTGAGTCCAACCTTTGGTTCAGAAATTTTCTTTGGCGAAAAATGTTCAATATATTTTAAACACTCTTCTGGTGACTGTCCTGTACCAGCATGTGTACGAGAAATAGAGATAGGAAAAACTAAAAGACCATAATCTTTTGGGAATTTGTTAATGTCATAAAATATATTTTCCATATGTATATATTAGCTTACATTCAAAAATTCGAATAATTAAAAAACAGGGTTTCCGAGCCGCCTCACATACCTAAGCATGTGGGTCTTCCGATACTAAGTTCTATTGGCGGAGGCGGTGAGATTCGAACTCACGGACCAGTTGCCCAGTCTCTTGTTTTCAAGACAAGTGCCTTCAACCACTCAGCCACGCCTCCATTTTATTTAATTTTTCAAAGTATCTTTTAACAAATACTTTATTCTTTCTCTACCTTTTCCTGTTTTCAAAAACTTTTCTTCAGACTCGGCATCAATTTTTGATGTGAATCCCTGATAGTAAATGAGTTTCCAGGGTTTGTGTGGTTTGGTAGATTTTACGTTACCTAAATTGTGTTCTCTCAACCTTCTTTTTAAGTCAGACGTTACTCCTTTGTAAAGATTAGAGTTTTTGGTACTTTGTAAAATATATACATAATACATGTTTACAATATACCACTCTCCGACCAAGTCGGACCAGTCAAGTGACTGGAGCCACGTCCACCCGCCTTGGGCGGGCCTCCTCTCTGGTTGATAAGTAACAATCTAACTCATTTTGTTATATTTTTCAATATGCTAGTCTAATTGAGTATGAAATACCTAGGTATAGATTTTGGGTCGAAAAGGGTCGGGCTTGCCGTATCAAGCGAAGACGGCAAATTTGCTTTCCCGCTAAAGACTCTGGATAACAACTCAAAACTATTGGAAAACACGATTTCTGTCATAAAAGACGAAGGAATAGAAACTTTGGTTTTTGGTCTTTCTAAAAATAGTTCAATGGAAGAAAATCCTATAGAGGAAATGGTTCAAGATTTTATATCAAAACTAAAAGAATCTCTTCCAGAAATTTCTATAGATAGAGAGTTGGAGTACTTTTCATCTGTAGAGGCGGTGAGGTTTCCAAATGTTTCTCAAAAAAAGAATCTTTTAGATAGAAAAAGTAAAGTCGAAAAAATAGAAAACATAGACGAGAAAGCTGCTGCAGTCATACTTTCTCGTTATTTAGATAAAAAGAAAGTATAATTTATTTTATGGATCCCGTACGAAATCCTGCCTGCCGGCAGGCAGGAGCGGACGACGGGTACCCACAAGTTATAAGATTATCTTTATTAAAAACTAATTAATTAAATATCGGAGGTGACAAATATGTCCGCGTCCGATTTTGTAACGGGATGGAAAAACGAAGAAAAAACAAAATTTCAATAGATGACTTCTAAAAAGATAGAAGTAAAAGTAGAGAACACTATGCCGAGGCAGTAGAAGACGCTGATAAGCTTTATAAGTTTATGGTTGATCTATTCAAAACCATCTGCCGATGGTTCGACTGAAGAGAAGGATATAAGACAGATACTTTCTGCAATAAGAGTATTTTCCCATTCAGAAGAGTTGGGTTATAAAAAACTCTTTTGTTACAAACCTTGAACCGAGAAAAATAAGAGGATTAGAATCAAACGGCATGTTGTTTGCAGTCGGTATTGAAAAAACTGTTTTTGTCGTTCCAAAGTAGATGTTCCAAATGGATCAAAAGCAAGATAAAAGTGAAAAGAGTTCTCAAAAAAGCCATAGATAGATTCGTCATTGTAAGTATCAAAAAAACTTGTTTTGGGTGTTATTTCTTTGCAGAGTCTTCATTTTTTCCATTACCACCAGATATTTTTCTGATGGCGCTTCTTTCCAAGGACGCAAGAAGATGGATGTTTTTGCAACAATCAAGCAACTGTTTCTTCGGTATTTGGAGGACTTTTTTACAGTGCTATAGGATTCTTTTTTCTTTCTAGGAAGTTCTATATCTTTCTGCCATGGATTAGAGGCCGAGTTTGAGAAGTTAAGAATTATTTCAAGAAAATACTTTTATTTCTCTGTTTATAGCGGCTCTCGTTAATTCCATCCCTTTACAAAGTATTCGCCATTGTGGAGGGTTTGAGTATCAATTTTCAACTCTTATAGCTTTATTTTGGGAAGGGGAACAAGATTTTTGCCGTAGCGTTCTTGTTTAGAAGATTTGGAGAGAATATCAAGTTTTCATAAATAAATATTTCAATTTACTTACACTTATCGTTTCACTTTATTTCCAGTGCTTTATATCGTATTTCGTTAATATCTTCTGTTTTTGGTTCGTTTTATGTAGTATAATCTGTTATAAGGTTTATGAGCATAGAATCAATTTTTCCTGTACCAAAACTTTTGAACATGCAATCTATCGGATTAGATATTTCTGATAGGTCTGTTAAGTATGTCTCTGCTCAAAAAGACAAAGAACTCTGTAAGAATAAACACCTATGGTACAAGCAACACCAGCTGGTATTGTTGAGTCTGGAAAAATCATAAACAAAGACGCCCTAGCTGAAATCATAAGAAGTATCGTCAAAAGAAAAAAATTCCGTTTACAAGAGTTGCCCTACCAGAAGAACAAATATACCCTTTACACTTTCTATGCCCAAAGTTGATCCCAAGGAAGTTGCAGCTATAGAGCTTTCTGTGAAGAGCATATCCCCATTGCTCCAATAATGAATCCGTTTATGACTATGACCTTAATCAAGGAAGACAAAGAAGGCTATCATTTTTCATATTACACACCGTTTGCGGCCATCAATAGTTATATTGAACTTTAGAAGAGTCTGTGTTATACCACTGTCTTTGAACTAGAAGCATGTTCTCGCCAGAGCGGTATTTCCACAAGGTAGTACTGACACTGTTATGTTGGTTGATCTTGTGCAACAAGAACAGGTATATCTATTGTAGATTCTGGTAGTGTTGTGCTAACTCAAAATAGTAGAAATAGGTGGTTACAAAAGGAAGTCTTTGGAGAAAAATCTAAAATCAAAGAAGAAGAAGCCGAGAAACTAAAAAAGAGAATTTGGTATGAACCTACGAGGGGAGAGTCTTATCTAGAAGCTATGGCTGAGTTTTGTCTGCAATACGAGATGAGATAAACAAGGTGTATATATACTGGCATTACCTACGCAGAAGAAAAAACAGCAAAAAACAATAAAATAAAAAATAATTCTTTGTGGTGGAGAATCTCTACTAAAAGGTTTTCCAGAATATATTTCTTCTAGTATGGTATACCTGCAGAACTCGGAAACTTGGAAAATATAACTGATTTTTTTCTGATTATATACCAGAACTCAGCTTGGAAGAGTCTGTCGTATTATGGTACGGCTATAGGATTAGCACTAGGTGATTTTGAAACATGATAAACCTTTTTACTGTGCTAATAACAAAAGACAAAAGTTACAAACCTATCAAGCAAGAGAGTAGTAAATATGTCTATGAGAATGTTTTCAGTTGTTGCTTTTGTTTGGAGGTTTATTTTTGACACCAGTATTTATAGACGTTTTATGACTTGGTATAAGAAAAGAATATTTTAGAAAGTTTAGCTTGCAGTCTGCAAGCGCTTTCTAGATGAAATACTAGCTAAATATAGAATAAAACTATCTTCTTTCAAGATTTCATGAAATTTTACGCATGCTTCTTTGGTTGAAAGTTAAAGAACAATTTTTCACCATAAAACCACAAATTGCTTTATGATTTGAATAATGAGGGCGAGAGAAGTTTTCTCTCGCCCAAGTTCTAGCAATGCTGTGCATCACTACTTTTAATTAGTAGTTCGCCTTGTTCATTCTTGTAGCCATCTATCACATCAAGGTAAAATCCTTCGTGGTATGCACTAAATTCGCATTCAAGCTCCCTTAACACCCTGTCCTTGTGGTTGTCATACCAATACAAGCCCAACTTGTTTAAGGTAGTTAAAAGGTTGCCTTGTGTAATTTCTACATACTGGCATGAGCCAAGTATGTTTGTAGCTGCCCAGCAATCAACATAGGTCTTGCATTTTAAAATTTTTACTTTCTCCATTTTTAATTGTTTTTAAATTGTTTGAATTTTCAGAGTAGTTACTACAGACAAAAGTCCACAGCTCAAACAATGTAAAGACCGCAATCATAAGATCAGCGTATAAAACAATCAAAATGGTCAAAAACAGTGTTTTAAAAGAACTACGAACAGTATAGCAGATTATGCTTGACTTGTCAAGCGTTTCGTGCTAGAGTATCTGGGAAAAATTAAATATAAAATATGTACAATACAAAAGAAAGAAAACGGATTGTACCCGTAACTGTACAATTAAATTATTCTCTGGGGCGATGGCTCCGTATGGAAATAGGAGAATTAGGATTAATTTTTGATTTCTCGGTGAGAATACACAATGTTTTAAGAGCGAATCGTATTGAAAGATTAGAAGACTTACTTCTTTTCTCCAGAAAAGGATTCACTGATGGAACGGGGCTTACCACTGAAGAATTTGAGGCATTGACATTTAATGAACAACGCAGGGTTGAATATTTAGAAGGGGAAGGGAAATATAAGGTAAAACTTGTAAACCCAGACAAACCACTAAACCGAAACCTTGGAAAAGCAGGAATGCAAGAAATTGATGCGATGCTTGAAAAACTCGGATTGAAATTCAGAGGAGAATAATTTATCTAAGAACTGTTCGCAAAGCGAACAGTTCTTTTTTCTTTAAGGGGCAGAATTTGTGCGCGAACGGGATGGTGGTTCAAGCATAATACTAAATTTTGTATCTGGGCTTTGCCAAGATTTAAATATTATGTATTTTCTTTCTTAATGCCCGCCCACCAAAACCCAAAAAGAATCCGACTCGCATTCCTCCCCAGACCCCTCCTGCGGGCGGGAAGAGAGCCGAGGTTTTGCGAATCCATGTCCCCAGAAAATTGTTTCGCAAAACCGACGTCCATTAGTGTATTCCGTTCTGAACGGATGTTCGAGTGTGGTAGTATAAAAGACACAAAATCCCACCTGCGTGGGATTTTATGTCTTTTGTGCCGACCGTAGCGATGTCGCCTTGCGACCGCGAGGTGGAGTCGAGAGTACTTGGTCTGCGCAACCCTCCATTTGTTAGTACAAATGAAGGGTGAGCAGACTTAGTAACTCGTGACCACAAGCCATGTAGATACTTTTCATATTTTTTTGTTTGTGCTAATGTACTTACTATCCACCAAATATTTGCGCGATTAGCTCAGCCCCGACGTCTTTGTAAAACAAAGAGTACGGGGAGCCGACAGAATCGTCGGCTTTGGTAGATATTAAATTTGCGCGATTAGCTCAGTTGGTAGAGCAGTCCGTTTACACCGGAAAGGTCGGGGGTTCAAGTCCCTCATCGCGCACATAAAACAAAAGAACCGCATTTGCGGTTCTTTTGTTTTTACTGGTTACTGATTTGTCTATCTCTTCTAGCTTCTAATTCTTCTTCTGTCATATCACTTGATTCCATAACTGATCCACCTGAACTTTCTTCAAAAGTTTTTGGTGATGCGTCAGCCATTGATAGGGCAGCAGCCCTTTGTGCCATAAAAGCTTCTTTTTCTTCTGGAGACATGTTTTGTACTTTAGCTGCTATTTCTTTTGGTAAACTTTCCATAATATGTAAAAAATTACTTAATAAAAACGACTTATTGACAAACGTCATTTACTATAGTATTATACTCTCAAATCAAAAAATTGTCAATTGAAAGAGAAAGCAGTTTTTGATCTCAAGGGAAGGGTCTGTCGGGAGATGCTTGGTCAGCTGGCTTCTATTATTGCCTGGTCTGAAAAAGAGAAGGATCAAAATATTGATATTTTCTTTAGGACTAAGGGCGGTGAAGTAGAGGTCGCTGACACCATGATAAGGCTGATAAATGGTGCCAACGACAAAAAGATATACTTTCATTTTCTTATTGAAGAGGTTTGTTCTTCTGCTGGAATATTAATTCTGGCAAGGGCGAATAGGGTCTCAGCAAAACAAAATGCTATCTTCGAATGGCATTATGAAAGTAACCCGTCTTTATCAGAAGAGGAGATAGTTATAAGGGCAAAAGAAAAAGCCCAGTACCTATCTTTGAGGTCAAGAAACGCCACAAAGCCTGAGGTTTTTCTCGAGCTTATGGCAAATAAAAAAGTGTTGAATGCCGAAGACATGAAAAAACTCGGCCTTGTACACAAAATAACCCCTTAGCAGATACTTCTGCTGAGGGATTTTTATTTGACACCATCTTTTTTTGTGAGATAGTGTGTCTAGTGAAAGATAATATAAAGATAATTTTTGAAAACCAAGACTTTGCCGTTTTGTCTAAGCCAGCAGGTCTTCCAGTTCACGGCGACGGAAAAGCCAAGTTTGAAACGCTGGTAGATTTTGTTTTGGAAAAATGGCCAGAGATAGAAGGAGTGGGAGAAGACGCATTTCTTTCTGGTGTTTCAGTCAAAAGACCAGGTATTGTTCATAGATTAGACAAAGATACATCTGGGATTATTTTGATTGCAAAAAACCAACATTCTTTTGAATATTTCAAAAATGTTTTCAAAATTCATCAAATAGACAAAGTTTATGAAGCTTTTGTATACGGTTGGCCCAAAGAAGATGAAGACGTAATAAATGTCGATATAGGAAGGAGTTCTAGTGATATAAGAAAGTGGACATCTGGCCGCGGAAAAAGAGGAACACTAAGAACAGCTATTACATACTACCGTGTTCTTTCTCGTATAGACAAAAGATCAAAACCAGTAGAACAAAAAGATAGGATTGGAGGAAATACTCAAGAAGGAACATTTGCTCACCTATCTTTGTCTCCAAAAACAGGAAGAACCCACCAACTAAGAGTGCACCTCTCTTATATAAATCACGCCATAGTCTCCGACTCTCTATATGCCAGCAAAAGAGAAAAGGCACTAGGATTTGACAGGCTTGCCCTTCACGCCAAAGACCTTTCTTTTGTTGGTCCAGATGGAAAAGACTATAGTTTCTCGGCTCCATACCCAGAAGACTTCGAAAAAGCCATAAAAAGCCTGTAAACTCTTGCAAATCCGGCTATCGTGTGTTAGATTACTCGGACGTATGGAAACAAATAAATTTACACCAGTTGATGTTAACTCTAGAAAAGCTCTTGATATGAAGTCAGGTGATACTGTTAGAGTTTGGTCAAAAATAGAAGAAAAGGGAAAAACTAGACTCCAAGCTTTTGAAGGTGTTGTTTTGGCTAGAAAACACGGAGCTGAACCAGGAGCAACATTTACAGTTAGAAAAGTTTCAAATGGTGTTGGAGTAGAAAGAATATTTCCACTTTACTCTCCATTGATAGATAAGATAGAAGTTCTAAAGAGATCAAAAACAAGAAGAAGCAAGCTTTACTTCATAAGAGAGAAAGCTATCAAAGAAATGAGAAAGAGAATGAAAGCGTTTATGTTCTCTAGCGATACAGCTACTCTAGAAGCAGAAAATCAAGCAAACGAACCTGAAACAGAAGAAGTTGTAGAGAATGAAGAGGCGACAGAAGTAGAAACAACAGAAGAAGTTGTAGAAGAAGTACCAGCTGAAGAAGCGGCTCCAGAAGAAAAAACAGAAGAAGCGCCAACTGAAACAACTGAAGAAGAAACAAAGTCTGAATAAGTAAAATCCCCGAAAGGGGATTTTGATTTTATGTGCGCAGGAGAGGACTTGAACCTCCACGCCCTTGCGAGCACTACCACCTCAAGGTAGCTTGTCTACCAGTTTCAACACCTGCGCAGTAAATAAAATACTACCAAAAAGAAACTATTATGCAATTTTTATTGTAAAAGGGTGACCACTTTGATAATATCAAGGGTATATATATGTCACTAAAGGGTAAAAAATGCAAAGCGTGCGAAGACAAAAGCGTTATGCCACTTACTATTCCCAGGGCCCAAGAATTTCTAAAAGAAATTCCAGAGTGGGAGATTTCTCCAGACGCATCTATGATAAGTAGAGAATTTGTCTTTGATTCATATAGAAGATCGGCAGACTTTGTAGCTAGGGTTGTAAATCTTGCGGAGGAAGAGGGTCATCATCCGGACATGCATTTTTATTATGGAAGAGTTTTGGTTGAACTCACGACTCACAGTATAGGAGGTCTTTCCGAAAATGACTTTATACTAGCAGCTAAGATAGATGCAAATATATGATGTTATTTTTTTTGTACAAAACACTTATTTTGAAAACAATATTAGTTCTTTTGGGACTAGGAGGATTTTTGCTTGCTAGAAAAATTCATCTTCACAAGAAAAAGGCAAAACCACTAGTTTGTCCGATGAGAAGCAACTGCGAAACAGTTGTTCATAGTGACTACTCCAAGATAGCGGGGATACCACTAGAAGTTCTAGGTATGGCTTATTATGGATTTATATTCTTTTTTTACTTTGCTTCGTTTTTTGTTTCAGTATTTTCTCTTGCAGATATATCTTTCTATATAGTTTTGATTTCTATTTTTGCCTTTTGTTTTTCTGTTTATCTTGTATGTTTGCAGGCGTTTGTTATCAAGGAATGGTGTGCTTGGTGTCTAGGCTCCGCCGTTATTTCTTTGTTTATAGCAATAGTCGCATACTTTCACGCAGACTTGTCACTACTTCTTATGGGGTTCAAACACAAAATCGTGTTTGTGATTCTACACGGTATAGCTGCCGCTGTTGGCGTGGGGGCCACAACTGTTACTGATACATTGTTTTTCAAATTCTTGAAAGACTATCAGATTTCTGAATCTGAAAAGGCTATAACAAAAACTCTTTCTGGAATCATATGGTTTGCGATTGTCGTGCTTTTAGTAACTGGAGTTTTTCTTACAATGTTTTCTTGGCCAGATATTTTGCAAAATACAAAGTTTGTTGCAAAGATGATTTTGGTCCTAGTGGTGATATTGAATGGAAGTTTGCTTAACTTCTATATTTCCAAGAAGCTCACATCTATACCATTTGGCGAGAAAAGTGAAAACCTAGATCCTAAAACAAGACGAGATAGAAAATTAGCATTTTTCTCAGGGGGACTGTCACTTGTTACTTGGTATTCGATATTTATACTTGGGTCAGTTAGATCACTACCACTATCTGTCTGGGCGATACTTATTATTTATATAGTTTTGGTTTTAGGCTCATTTTCTGGGGCTATGTTTTTCGAGAAAAAGCTTGAGAGAAGAGAAATATAAAACCTAGACTAAACATCGCTTTTTTGTTATAAATTACATGCTTTTTCAAAGTTTTGACTTTTGAGTTTTAATTTTGAGCAAGGCGAATATGGTGCCTATAGTGTAACGGTTAGCACTAGAGTTTGTGGAACTCTCAGTTCGGGTTCGAGTCCCGATAGGCACCCAAAGATAAACTTATTTGATATAATCATCATATGAAATTAAATATTTTCAAAAAGCTCAAAGAAGGTGATTTCTGTCCACCAGAGCAAGATGACTCAAGAGATCTTTTGTATTTTATTTCTCACAAGCTTTCTTCTGAGCTAACCAAGATAAAATGGGGTATAGAGGAACTTTCTTCTTCTCAAATGGATGACCAAAGACGAGATTTTCTTTCCAGTAAAATAAAAGAAGCCGTTAACTCCTCTATCTCTGTATTGAATGATTCAATGAACAACGGTTCTTTTGTCTCAGGAGGCAAGGTCAAGTGTGATATGAAAAAGGGTGATATAAATCTTTCTGAAATTATAAAAGAGGTTGTTATGAGCGAAGAGATATCGAAAAAGCACCAAGGTGTTTCTATAAATCTTGTTGGTTTTGATTCACCGATCATTCTCGACGGAGACAGAGAAAACATAAAGTTTGTTTTTAGTGGAATTATAGGAAATGCTATCAAGTATTCTCAACATGGATCAACTGTATATGTCGAAGGCAAGGTAGAAGATGGAGGTGTAAGAGTTTTTGTAAAAGACACAGGCCTAGGTATACCAGAAGAAGATAAAGAAAAGATTTTTTCTAAACATTTTCGTGGATCAAATACTTCTGGTGTAGATGGACATGGTTTTGGTTTGTATTTTTGTAAAAAGATAATATTTGAACATTGCGGTAATATAAAGTTCTACCCAAACCAAGAAAAGGGAACTGTTTTTGAAATATTTCTACCTAAAAGATAAATTTCTTTGTTATAATGAATCTCATGAGGCAAGATAGAATGAATCAACTAAACGATGGGATTTTTGCTATCGTTATGACACTACTGGTTTTAGAGATAAAAGTTCCAGTTTTCGACAAAATTATAACCAACCAAGAATTAAACTACGCCCTGTGGGAGAGTGTGCCACTTTTTCTAGCGTACCTGCTTTCTTTCGCAGTACTTTTTACATATTGGAGGGCTCACCACTTTATAATCTCTGATTTGGCAAAAAATATAGACATAGAACTTACCGGAGGAAACGCTATATTTTTGTTCTTTGTAGCACTTACTCCATTTTCGGCGCATCTTTTGGGATCATATCCTTATACACAAACTGCTATAGGTATGTTCGGAATAAACGTCATAACTATCGGTGTTTCGCTTTATTGGATGAGACATCACATACTTACTTCTCATAAAATAGAAAACGTAGAATACACAGGAAGACAGATTAGAAATGGAAACTTCAGAATTCTCCTACCTGTTTTTTGTGCAATAATAGCTTTCTATATAAGTTTTCTAAGTATACAACTATCACTGACTATTCTTACTGTTGCTGTTTTATATAACTTGCTTCCTATATCTAGCAAGATAAACAACGTTGTGCTGGACAAAGTCTGGCCAGTAAAAGAAAACAATCCGCTTTTTTAGAGCGGATCGTGTCCTATAACTTCTTTTATTAGTTTGGACCAGGTTTTATTGAGAAGGGTTACTATTATAAAAGCCGGGATAAATACTACTGCGATTATTACCAGAAGTATTAGTTTCAATATTCTTGTCATTCTGATATGATAGCATGACTTATATATGAAAAACAAAAAACACACAAATACAGGTTACAAGGTCAAAAAATCCTTTTCAGGATTTGGTCTTTTTGCTACTCGTGATTACAAAAAAGGGGAGGAGATAATAGAATACACCGGAAAAATTATTTCTAACAAAGAAGCCGACAAGAAGATGGGAAGATACCTTTTTGAGCTTTCTTCTAGGAGGACCATAGATGGTAGTGGTAGAGAAAATACTGCAAGGTATATCAATCACTCTTGCGAACCAAACGCAGAAGCTATAAATCACGGAAACAAAGTTATGATAGAAGCCAAGAAAAAGATTCTTTCTGGAGAAGAAATAACCTATGACTATGGCAAAGAATATGTAGCAGAATTTATCGCACCTTACGGGTGTCTTTGTGGTAAGTGTTCTAACTCCAAGAAAAAGTAGGTTATAATCTATAGATGCTGACTTATATACTGTTTGTTGTAGGATTTATTATCCTCATAAAAGGTGCCAACACTCTAGTCGATGGTGCTACTTCTATTGCAAGAAAGTTGGGAGTTACAGAAATAGTTATAGGTCTTACTATTGTTGCGTTTGGTACGTCTGCTCCAGAACTTGCGGTCAATGTTATATCTGCTCTCAAGGGTTCTACTAGTCTTGCGGTAGGTAACGTTCTAGGAAGCAACATTGCAAATATTTTTCTGATACTTGGAGTTGCAGCGGCAATAAAGCCACTTACTGTAAAAAGAAACACTATCTTCAAAGAAATACCCTTTAGTCTACTCGCCGCACTGGTTGTCTTGTTCTTGGCATTAGACGGTATATTCAATTCTAGTTACCCGTCTATGCTTATAAGAGGAGACGGACTAACACTGCTTGGATTTTTTGCGATCTTTCTTTATTACACAGTTTCTATCGCAAAAGGTGGTGAAGATGAAACAGAAGAAGATTCTGGTACGCCAAATATAAAACCAGTAAGAGCTATTTTTATGATAGTAGTTGGACTCGTTATGCTTACTCTTGGTGGTCAGTGGATAGTAAACGGCGCTATAAAAATAGCAGGACTTCTGGGTATGAGTGAGTCACTTATCGGTCTTACTGTTGTTGCTATAGGAACATCTCTTCCAGAGCTTGCTACTTCTATCGTTGCGATAAGAAAAGGCAAGACTGACATAGCCATAGGAAACGCCGTTGGTTCAAACATCTTCAATATATTCTGGATACTGGGCGTAACTTCTGTGATTGTTCCGCTACCTTTTTCTCTAACAGATATTTCCTATGTTTTCATGACAGTTGCAGCCAGCGTGTTTTTATTTGCAGCTCTTTTTGTAGGGAGAAAACATACACTCAAAAGATGGCAAGGATTTTCTTTTATTTTTATATATATAATGTATTTGGTTTATCTAATCGTACTTTCGTAGAAAATGAAAAAGGTTATTGTAAACGACAAAATGCAAAAAGGTTACACTTACGAGATAACTTCTCCTATGGGTAAAGACTTTGATCCAGATTTCAAGCCAGACCTTACTCCAAAAGAAATGTTGGAACTCGGTGTTTTTGGTGGAGTTTATATGAGAGATTGCCAGAAAGAGTTTCCAAAAGATTGGTTTACAAAAGCCAAGTTTGCTCCAGATGGAGTAAAGAAGAGCCAGAAAGAAATAAACTATTTTGGAATAAACGCGTCTCAATCCCTAGCGGTTTGGAGAAAAAATGGATGGATAAACCAGCGTCACGATCCAAGAGGTTGGTTCCAGTGGTACTGTAGGTATTATATGGGTAGGCGTCTTCCGATGGAGGACAAGAGACAGATAGGTAGGTGGATCGCTATGAGGCGTCATGTTGGACAAGTCGTTCATAACTGCAGAAAAGGAGATGAGTTTTGTAGGCCTCGTCAGAGACAGGCACTGCTACACTGGGCATATGATTCTAGAAAATTATAATATGATTTATCCCGTACAAAAAACAGAAAAGTAAAAAATTTCAAATAAATATGTTTAACAAAATAAAAAAAATAAACAAAAAACAAATTATAAATAATTTTTTTGTTCTGGGATGAAAAAAATAGTTATAACAGGTGGGTCTGGATTTATCGGTAGCAAAATAACCGAGTCTCTCATGGAGAAGGGTTATAGTGTTGTCGTTCTTGATATATTTCCACCCAAAATAGAAAATCAAAATCTTTCTTTTGTAAAAGTAGACACTTCTTTCGGGGTTGACCCGCAAATATTTGAAGGGGTGTATGGTGTTATAAATCTTGCCGGAGTAAACATAGGACAGAGGTGGAACAAAAAAATAAAAACCGCTATCAAAGATTCTAGAATAAACACAACCAAAAATCTTGTAAGTGCTATTTCTAAAACAAATGTTAAACCAAGTGCACTAATATCTGCTTCTGCTGTTGGAATATATGGAGACCAAAAAGATGTACTTCTAGAAGAGGGTGCAAGTTACGGCGTAGATTTTCTGGCACAAGTTGCAAAGAGTTGGGAAGAAGAAGCATCCGAAGCTCGTGATTTTGGAACTAGAGTTTGTTTAGTCAGGACTGCACATGTTCTAGGGAAGGGCGGGATACTGGGTGCACTTACTCCAGTTTTCAAAAAACACTTGGGTGGATATTTTGGAAACGGGAAGCAGTATATGCCGTGGGTACACTGGCAAGATATAGTGAACATATATATTTTTCTTCTAGAAAATGATTCTGCAAGCGGTGCTTATAATACCGGTGCAGGGGAACCTGTAACTCAAAAAGATCTTTTTAAAGTTTTTGCAAAAGTAAACAAATTCTGGCCTGTATGGATGATTCCTAGGCCTATAGCAAAAATAGTTTTGGGAGAGTTTGGGCTTTCGCTTTTTTCTTCACAAAAAATCAGCTCCGAAAAGCTGACTTCTCTAGGATATTCTTTTGAATATAACGATATCACCCAAGCTCTTTTAGATCTTTGATTATACTTATATTGTCATATTTATTTCTCACAAAATCACTAGAGTGATTACAGGATATTGACATATATAATAAGGCATGGTAAATATACTACAAGGTAATTTTATTGTTCGCTTCAAAAATCAAAGTCTACGTAGAGTAGTTGCATTTTGCAAGTAGGGTATCGTAGCAAGCACAATGAGACAAAAACCCGTAAGACTGTCCATGGTTGGGCAACTGGTGACAAAGCTCACCACATCACTTATGCTTCTTACCGGAAAAGAAGAAAAACAACTTTCATTACTTGACCATGGATCCACACAGGATGTGATAGATATGGATGACAATGAAAGGTTGAGGCTTATAATTGAGTTAATAAACAATCGACTCGAGCCTAAAAAAGTATTCGCCAACACCTTTGTCCTCGGCGAGGTGTTCAAATCCCGAGTAACTGAGGGCGATACCAGACTTTTTTTCTGGGAGAGTTTCCATGAGAAGTTCATCCAGAACAATCTGGAGCGGAAAATTGCTATCCGCACCGATCTCGGTGCGCTCGAGCAATATCGATTGCCAATAAGAATGCGAGGTGGAGAAATCCAAAAAGCATGTAAAAATCCTGAATACATGAACTTCGACACATTCTTTTGTGTCGCGTACTTGCTCATCTTTGAAAAAGAAACCGCCAAAGAGTGCTTTGGTATGGAGCTTTTGAAAAGAGAGTACTACATATTTCATGTAAAAATGAACGGTATGTTGCTCGCGGCGCGCCTCTACTGGGATGGCGATGAGTGGAACTTCCGTACCAGCGGCTTCGACTATCTGAATCCGTGGGGTGGGGGCATTTTGTTCCTGTACTTTCCCGCTACTTCTGAAAAGTAGCTTGGAAAGTTAAATCCTTAGATACTTGGTTCCTTTGGAACTTTGAATCTAAGGATTTTTTATATACCAATATCACCCAAGCTCTTTTAGATCTCTAATTACTTCACTTGCGTGAGTTTCTGGTTTTACTTTGCTATAAATTTTTCTCACGATACCTTCTGGGTTTATCAGAAAAGAAACTCTTTTTGGCATCATGATACCGTCGGCTCCGTATTTTTTGATAATTTTTTGATCTTTGTCAGATATGAGAGTAAACGGTAGTCCGAACTTTTCTATAAAACTCGTATGAGATTTCTCGCTATCTTTGGATACTCCGAGAACCACGGCGTTTAGTTTTGTGAATTCTTTGTGAGTGTCACGGAGAGCGCAAGCTTCTTTGGTGCATCCTGGAGTGTTGTCTTTTGGATAAAAGTACAAAAGTACCCATTTCCCAAGGAAATCGCTAAGTTTTATTTTGTTGCCGCCCTGGTCTACAGAACTGAAACCCGGTGCTTTTTTGTTTTCTTTTATCATAACTACTCTTCTACACTACAGGTAAAGTTTTCTGTGTCGATCACCATGTTTTCTTTGTCTACAAACATCACACTTCCAAACTCTTCTGAGTCAGCTACACAACTTTTGTATGTTTTGTTTTTCTCCTGGTACTCACTGTACAAAAGATACCCATTCTCACCATCGTAACATTCTGCGTTGCGTAAAGCTCTGATGGTTCCTTTAACAAATTCGTCTTCTAGTGTGCATATGCCACGGTAATCACCATTGGTATTTTTGTATTCTCCGGCGAACATTCTAAAATTTCCCATATTGACCCTGACAGCCGAGTCATAGCCCCCACCAGGTATGTCATTAATCATAAATTCAATTACTATGAAGAGTAATATTCCAAGGATAACTATAAATTTTATTGTGAATTTTAATGTTTTCATAATTATTCTTCTACACTACAGGTAAAGTTTTCTGTGTCTATCACCATTTCTTTGTCTCCATATGTATCGACCATTATTGCTCCGTATCTATACTGATTAACTTCATAAGAATGCTGTGTATCAGCATTTATAAAAAGACAGTGTCCGGAAGTCATACTATATTCTCCTGTTTCTCTGTTTTTGTAGAATATTTTTGAGTAAACAAGAAAACCACTTTCTCCATCATAACAATCTGACCTTACATCACTATTTCCGCCATAAATATTTTTTTTGTTTGAGCCCTTAATATATTCTGAAGTTGTTTTATCCAGACAAAACCCAGAATAGTTACCATTGGCGTCTTTGTAACCATCAGCCAGTATTATAAAAGTGCTTAGATTTCCTTTCACATCTCTAAGTAATGTTGATTTTTTGATGCCAGGATCATACAAAAACACGCTTGCGACAAAAGCCAATATGCCAAGGATTATTAGTGATATAAATATACGTTTTAATATTTTGTACAACTTGTATGTATTCATGGCCTAATTATACCAAAATATCGAAAAATCTGACTTTGTGATATTATTCTTTTTGTATGAACAAAGATTTTTACAAAAAGGGCAATGTTACCGCCGGAATACTTCTGGGTATACTTTTTGCGATTGCAGCGATTTTTTATATAATCGGCAAAAAAGATGAGGTTCAACCAGATGAAAATTTATTAGAAGATAATCAAATACAAGAAACTATGACAGAAGAAAACAATACAACTAGAGAAGATGGCCTAGTCATCGAAACATTAAAAGAGGGCGAGGGTGTGGAAGCTGCTGCTGGAGACATCGTTTCAGTTCACTACACAGGAGTTTTTGAAAGTGGAGAAAAGTTCGACTCAAGTTTAGACAGAGGTGTACCTTTTGATTTCACACTAGGTGCAGGACAAGTTATAAGAGGTTGGGACGAAGGAGTCTTGGGCATGAAAGTCGGTGAACAAAGAAAACTAACAATTCCTTATGAACTTGGTTACGGAGAAGCAGGATATGGACCCATACCTCCAAAGGCAACTCTTATATTTGAGGTTGAATTACTAGCGATAAAATAAAACAAATATGGAAAAAGAAACATTGCTTACAAGCAAAAAAATACAAAAATCACTAGGCGGTCTTCTGGCTATACTTATGATTTTCTTTGCTTTCAAAACTATAGGAAGTATAAAAGAACTAAGATATATAGGTAGCGACAGTTATCCTTCTAGTACTATCTATGTAGAGGGTGAAGGAGAAGTTTTTGTTGTTCCAGATACAGCAGTAGTTAGTTTTACTGTTATAAAAAATGACAAAGATCTAGGAGTTGCACAAGATGCACTTTCTGAATCTGTTTCAAACATACTCAATCTTATAAGAGAAGAAGGTATTTTAGACGAAGATATCAAGACAACTTCTTATTCTTCAAATCCAGTTTACGCTTACAGTAACTACTACTATTATCCAAGACCTGTAAAAGGGGAGATAGAGTCCTATGAGATAAGCGAAACAATAGAAATAAGAATCAAAAACACAGACTCTGTTTCTAGAGTTATGGAGATTCTAGGAGAGAACGAAGTTACTTCTATCTACGGACCAAATTATACTGTTTACGATATGAGCGCATTAGAAGATGAAGCCAGAGATATGGCTATTTCAAACGCAAAAGAGGAAGCAAAAAGATTGGCTGATATGCTAGGGGTTAGATTGGTAAGAATAGTATCTTACAGTGAAGATTACGCATATCCTTACTACGACAGAGCATTTGGAGGAGATGTTATGACACTAGACGCCGTAGAGTCTGCACCGTCACCAGAAATTCCAGAAGGAGAACAAAAGATCACAAAGAAAGTCACAGTAACTTACGAGATAAGATAATCTTTCGACTATGAATTTTAGGCAGTCAAAAGTTATTGCAATACTGTTGATACTTTTGGTTGTCGCACTAACCATATTTTCTGCCAAAGTCGACGTAAGAGAAATTCTAAACTTCATCGGTGTTTCAGGAATATATGGCTATATTGCCGCAGTAATCATCGCCCTTTCGGGCGGTGTTTCTGTTGCAACTACGGCTAGTTTTTATGCCGCTATAGGCATACTCGCCGTTTCTGGACTTGACCCACTCATACTGGCTCTTGTTACTGCACCGGCTCTTATAATAGGAGACTATATTTTCTATTATCTTGCACGTCGTGGCAAAGAGGCGATTCTAGAAAAGAACAACAAGTACGTAAACAAAATAAAAAGGTTTATTGGCGGTAAGAGTCAGTTTTTTATAGGATCATTTGTTTATTTCTATGCTGGACTTACTCCGTTTCCGTCTGACATTCTTATGGTTTCTCTTGCTGTGTTTGAAATTAGGTTTAGGAGGATAGTGTTGCCACTTTTCTTGGGTCACGTGACACTCGTTACACTTATAGGATTATTGGGGGGTCTTATAACCTGATCCTGTTTGACACACCCTTTTTCATGGTGTAATATGTTTGACATACGGCGCCCCAAAGGGCGTTTTAAAAATAGCTAAATTAAGAAACTATGTTTGAATTTATAAAAAGTGTAAGAGCGGAAATGAAGCACGTTACTTGGCTTTCTAGAAGAGAGATTATGGTTACAACTATTTTGGTTATAGTTGTTGCTGGAGTTATCGGATACCTTCTAGGATTTTTCGACCTTATATTTACAAAACTAATAGAAGTAATCATCTAAAAAGCTTATGTCAAAACAAGAAGTTACAGGACAAAGGCATTGGTATGCTGTCCACACATACGCGGGTTATGAAAATGCTGTTGAGAGAAATCTAAAACAGAGAATAGAATCTCTTGGTATGCAGGACAAAATATTCAACGTTATCGTCCCTACAGAAAAAATAGTAAAGGTAAAAGGAGGTAAAAGAGTAGAAGCAGAAGAGAAAATATATCCTGGTTACGTTTTGGTTGATATGATCGTTACAGATGATTCTTGGTATGTTGTTAGAAACACTCCTCGTGTTACAGGTTTCGTTGGGGCGGGTGTAAATCCTGTTCCTCTAGATCAAAAAGAGATAGACGAATTGTTCGGAAGAATGAAAGGTGACGACAAGGTCTCACACGATATCAAAATATCTGTTGACGATATAGTTATGGTTACAGACGGTCCATTCAAGGATTCTGAGGCCAAGGTCTCATATGTCGACCATGAAAGAGGAAAAATCAAGGTTCTGGTATCACTCTTTGGTAGAGAAACTCCAGTAGAACTAGACTTCCTACAGATTAAAAAAATATAAGAGAAGGGTTTACAGAATAGGTTTTTTTTGGTAAATTGCTTCTCGTTACGCTAAACAAAAATGTCCCGACGTAAAGTCGGGACCCCGACCAAAGCGTCGGGGCTTCAAATATTCGCTTAACACTTACATTTTAAACATGGCAAAAAAAGTAATAAAAAAAGTAAAGCTTCAAGTCCCTGCAGGGGGAGCTAGTGCTGCGCCACCACTTGGTCCTGCACTTGGACAAGCTGGAGTAAACATCGGAGACTTCGTTCAGAAGTTCAATGAGTCCAGCAAGGAAATGGGAGGATTCGTTGTTTCTGTAGTTCTCTCAGTTTATGAAGACAGATCTTATGACTTCATAATCAAAACTCCTCTAACTATCGAACTTCTAAAAAAAGAAGCAGGTATCCAAAAGGGAGCTGGTAGACCAAACTCATCTAGAGCTGGGGTCATAACAAAAGATCAGCTGAAAAAAGTTGCAGAGATAAAGATGAAAGATCTAAACACTGACGATATCGAAGCTGCTATGAAAATAGTTGCTGGTACTGCAAGACAAGCTGGTATTCACGTAGAATAGTCAACAAAAAGCAAATAAAAACCCGCCCTTAGTTAGGGCGGTTTTGCTTTATTTCAGAGGAAAATTTTTGTACATCATCGAACCCATTGGTCTAGGATCTTCATTGATATATTTCGCACTTTTCTTCTTGTTGTACGAGTTCTCAACTTCTCCTGAGATTTCAAAATAGATGAGTTGCCCTATCGGCATACCGGCATATATCTTGACTGGTTGTGTACAAGATATTTCCAGTGTCCAGAATCCTTCGAACCCAACATCTCCTTTTCCAGCTGTAGCATGGATATCTATACCAAGCCTACCAACGCTAGATTTTCCTTCCAAGAAAGGAACGTGAGCGTGAGTTTCTGTGTATTCGATAGTTGTACCAAGATACAACGTTCCAGGGTGTATGATGAATCCATCGTCTGGGATTGTCAGGTGTTCGATCTCGTTTTTTTCTTTTGCATCTAGTATTGCACTTTTGTAAATAGCCAGATACTCAGAAAGTCGAACATCGTAGGAGTTAGTACCTAAATTCTCAGGAATGAATGGTTCGATAATAATCGATCCGCTCTCTATTTCCTCTTTTATTTTTTTGTCTGTAAGGATCATTGGTTACTGATTTTTCGTAACATTAACAAAAAGGAGGGAATATAACAAGGGCAAAGAAAAAGCCCCGCTTTCGCAGGGCTTTGGTTAACCTTTTTTAACAATGTCTTGAGTACCTCGCTTTACATCAAAGTTTGCAGGCTCTTCGTCCAAATAAAGAACAAGATCAGGAAATGCATCCTTCAGAACACCACCCATTTTTTGAGCAACCATTCTTGCGGTTGGGTGAACAGTCTTTTGACTTCTTAGTTCTACTATGTAGATCAGGTCGGCAAGCTTTATTGTAAACCTGCACGGAACACGGAATCCCATAGCAATGTAGTACTGTCTTTCTACATCACTGCAGGCGAGACTTTCTATGTCGCTTGTCTGATCTTTTATAAGAATCTCAGCTTCTTTTTGCAGGTCTTCCGGAAGTTCTTCCAGGTACCATTTTTCGAAACCAAGTTCAGTCGTCAAAAGTGGCATTCTTTGTTCAGCACTCCGTTGCCTCTGGAGGTCCCTGTAGGATCCAAAGTCGATCATAAAGTCGAACTGAAAAGTTCCATATTCATTCCAAACCTTTGGTGGGTCAGTTTTTGGCGGCCTTTTTTTCTGAAGGTCTCCAAAACTCCTCATAAATTCCATTTCACTTATGTTTTTTATTCCATGAATGAATGAACCCATCTTTTTTTGGATGCCTCCAGTCCAGAGGTAATGGTTTTGCATGAAATCTTTTCTGAACTCTTCACTTTCAGGGTATCTTTTTTCACTAAAACTGGACGGATACCTTTTGATCAACATTTCTTCCATTTGAAGTGCAAGTGACGAGGTTTCTTTTGCTGGGTGGTGCCTCATCCACAGTAGCTTATCGCCAAATTGCCTGAGATTCATATGAATACTGGCATTGGTTTTAGCGCCTGCGGGCAAGAATGATCTAAGGATATCAAAGGCCCTAGCCTCGATCGCCTTTTTGTACACAGACTCTTTTTGACCTTTTTCTATCGGGAACTTTTCCAGAAGATGTTCTATAAGTCTCGGACGAGCATCTCTGTAAAAGTCGAACCATTTTTTCATGATAGCTGAAGAATTTTCAGTTTTCATGGGGTCATAAACACCCAAACCTTCCACATCAATGTATCGGGTAGATGTTTCTTGTCCACTGTAAAGCGGCCAGTCTTGCACAGCCTTGGCTGAAAGCATACTAATTCCGTCCAGAGACACTGTTGTTGTGCCACAATCACCTATTGATCGGTGTCCATAGCCAATGTAGAACATGCTCATGAATTTTTTTGAACTCCCTTCACTCAAAACCTTTTTCAGGTTGACCCAGAGTCCACCCGCTTGTCTCGAATTTAGAGATTGAAGCATGGCGTCATCCTCGGGGGCGAGGTGGTCATAGATTGTAACTACCTGATCATTTTTTTCAGAAAAGGTAACCTTTTTTTTGAATCTCGCGAGTCTAACTCGGAGAACAAAATTCTTTATTAATTTTTTAAGCATCATTTTTGGGTTTGATTTAAACCAACACTACTATTTAGAAACTGTTTTGTCAAAAAGAAAAAAGCTGGGGTTACCAGCTTTTATTTTTCAGATCCAGTAAGGATAAGCCAGAAGAAACAGTAGTTTACAATATCTTGATAGCCAGAACGTACCCCTTCAGAGGCAATCGTTTTGCCGTCATTGTCTTCTATCTGTTTTATTCTGACAAGTTTCATTAGTATAAGGTCTGTAAATGAATTTGGTCTCATGCTTCTCCAGGCTTCCCCATAGTCATGATTTTTGTTTTGTCTCAATTCTTCGATTTCCTTAATTTCTTCGTCATAAAGATCAGAGAGAAGTTGTTTGTCCATATGGGCTTCTGGTTTTGCGCCCAATTTTTGTTGAATTAAAGACATGATTGAGTAATTAATCATACCTATATATTCTGCTTCTATACTTTCTCCGACACGATTTTCTTTGGTGTCTTCAACAGTTCGTGATCTTTGTGCTTTGATAAAAATTTGATCCGTAAGACTAGGAAGTCGCATCACTCGCCAGGATGAACCATAATCTTGATTCTTTTTTAGAAATAAGTCCTTACACTTTTTAATTACCAAAGATATTTCCTCTTCGGTTTTTCGATAGGATGTTTCCATTAATGTGCAATTTTTTCTGATTATACATAAATTTCCTATAAATCAAAATTTTGGTTTTTATGCTAGAATCAGGGTACATGAAAAAAGATGTGGAAGCCTTGCTGGTCTCGGCTCTCAGAGATTTAGGAATAGAGGAAAAGCCTACTGTGGAATACACGGACGATTTTTCTCATGGAGAAATGACTACAAATATAGCGATGGTTTCTGCTAAAAAACTAGGTAAAAATCCATCAGAACTAGCAAGCTCTATAATTTCAAAAATAGAAAAAGGAGACATGATAAAAAGTATTGAGGTCGCAGGACCTGGATTTATAAACTTTCGTCTTACAGATGATTTTATAGAAAAATATATATCTACTATTGATTCTAGTGTTGGTAAAACAGATATTCACAAAGGTAAAACCATAATCGTTGAACACTCTAGTCCAAACCTTTTCAAGCCATTCCATATAGGACACGTCATGAACAACGCGATAGGGGAATCTATAGTCAGACTTTCTGAATATTCTGGCGCAGATGTAAAAAGACTTTCTTTTCCTTCAGATGTTTCGATTGGTATAGGCAAGGCAGTTTGGTCGCTACTAGAAAAGGGTGTAGAAAATCTAGATAGACTTTCTTCTACAAAAGAAAAGTTGGATTTTCTAGGTCAGTGTTATGTCGACGGGGTAAAAGCTTTTGAAGAAAACGAAAACGTTCAAGAGAAAGTAAAAGAAATAACCAGAAAGATTTTTCAAAAAGAAGAAGGAGAAGAATACGAAGCTTACAAGAAAGGAAAAGATCTAAATCTAGAATACTTTATAAACGAAACAAAGAAACTCGGTTCAACTTTTGATGACTTTATATATGAGAGTGAGGCAGGGGAAGAGGGTAAGAAAATAGTTCTAGAGCACCCAGAGGTTTTTGTAGAAAGTGAAGGTGCAGTAATCTACAAAGGGGAAGAGGATGGACTACACACAAGAGTTTTTATAAACAGCGAAGGGTATCCAACATATGAGGCCAAAGATATAGGGCTGCTTTCTCTTAAGTTCAAAAAATACAACCCAGATATTTCTGTTGTTATAACTGACCACGAACAAACATCTCACTTCGACGTTGTTTTGTCAGCGGCTGGAAAAATAGACAAAGATTGGAAAGAAAAAACAATACACAGAACTCATGGCAGGATGACGCTTCGTGGCAAGAAGATGTCTTCTCGAGAGGGCGGTGTACCTATTGCATCCGATGTACTAGAAACATTGATTCAAGACATTGCGAGTTTGGGCAAAGACACTTCTAGTTCAGAAGACATTGCTATATCTGCTCTCAAGTTTGCGATACTGAGAGTTGTTTCTGGAAAAAATATAAACTTTGATCCAGACAAATCACTTTCCTTCGAAGGAGACTCTGGTCCTTATATCCAATACACATACGCGCGTAGTATGTCACTCCTTCGAAATGCAAAAGAAGCTGGTCATGTACCGTCAGAAAAACTTTCTGGCGCAAAAATATCTAACCTAGAAAAGATTATGTTAAGTTTTGAACATGTAGTTAATAGATCTATAGAAGAATGGGCACCGCACTACATAACAACCTATCTTTTGTCTCTTTGTAGAGAGTTTAATTCATGGTATGCATCAAAAAAAATAATAGACGAATCAAATCAAGATATTGAAAACGATCTTTTGATTGCTGAGAAAACTACTTTTATATTAAAAAACGGACTTTATCTTCTAGGTATAAAATCTCCAGAAGTTATGTAAAAACTTCACCTGTTGATTTTTTTTATTTTTATTGGTTTTTGTTTATTTTTGTATTGACGGGCATAACCTATTTGATATTATTTTTGTATGCCAACAGGGAGAGGTAAGTCATAGTGTTGACTTATACCTGTGGCCAAGTCGACACAAAGGAAAATATCTCGCATGTGCGGGATATTTTTCTTTTTTGTCAGCGTTTGCTTTTGATTAATAATTGTATATACTCTACCTATAGCGCTAGAGGAGAATATCACTCTCCGATGCTTTCAGAAGAAAGCCACAACATTTCAAATGTTCGGGTGAGTAGAACTGGATGGGTAAGCCCAAAATAGCTGTAAATGAGAAGTAACTAAGGTGGTACCACGAGGAAACTCGTCCTTACACAATGATATATATCGTTGTACAAGGACGAGTTTTTAATTTTATGGATCCCGTTAGAGGCCGCGATCGCGGATTATATCGGATAAAACAAGTTATGAAAAAATATAATATACAAAATAATATGGAAATTTCTAATAAGGATGTATCGCGTTCTGCCTCTAATGGGATGGAAGAAAATACAAAAAATCAATACGTAAAAAACTCCACCGTCGCAAAATCTGCTATGGCGGACAAGGAAGAAAAAGTTTTAGAGTTCTGGAAAGAGAACGATATTTTTGAAAAGACCCTGAGTATGTCGAAGGGGAGAAAAGAGTTTGTTTTCTATGAAGGTCCACCAACTGCAAATGGAAAACCAGGAATACACCACTTAGAAGCTAGGGCATTCAAGGATGCAATTCCTCGCTATAAAACAATGAGAGGTTTTTATGTAAGGAGAAAGGGTGGTTGGGATACTCACGGACTTCCTGTTGAGCTTCAAGTTGAAAAAGAGCTTGGACTCACTTCCAAAAAAGAGATAGAAGAATACGGCGTAGAGAAGTTCAATCAGAAGTGTAAAGAAAGCGTTTGGCAGTATAGAGACTTGTGGGAGAAGTTTACAGAAAGAGTTGGTTACTGGATCGACTCCAAGAATCCATACGTTACTTATGAGAATCAGTACATGGAGTCTGTCTGGAATATATTGAGTACTGTCGAGAAAAAGGGACTTCTTTACAAGGACTACAAAGTTCTACCTTGGTGTCCTAGATGTGGTACAGCACTTTCTTCTCATGAACTTGCGCAGGGTTATCAAGACGACAAGGATCTTTCTGTGACAGCAAAATTCAAAGTTGTAGGAGAAGAAAACACATATTTTCTTGCATGGACAACTACACCATGGACTCTTCCTGGAAATATTGCTCTTGCAGTAGGAAAAGATATTTTTTATGTAAAAGTAAAATTAGAAAATGATTTTCTAATACTCGCCGAGGACAGACTTTCTGTTCTAGATGGTGACGTAGAAATTTCTGAAAAGATAAAAGGTTCTGATCTTGTTGGGAAAGAATACGAGCCACTATATGCATACTTCAATAATCTAGCTCCAGAATCTTTGGATAAGTCAAAAGCATATAAAGTATATTCTGCAGACTTTGTAAACACAGAAGATGGAACAGGTATTGTTCATACTGCTGTTATGTATGGACAAGATGATTTTGCACTAGGAACTAAAGTGGGTCTTCCAAAGTTTCACTTAGTAAAAGAAGATGGTCACTACATAGACGGTATGGATTTTCTGACAGGTAGATTTGTAAAAGATGAAGAAGTTGCGATAGATATAATCAAAGACCTTGCGGGAAGAAACCTACTTTTCAAAAAAGAAAAATACGAACACTCATACCCACACTGTTGGCGTTGTAAAACCGCGCTTATATATTATGCGAGAGATTCTTGGTATATACGCATGGAAAAATTGCGAGACAAGCTTGTAAAAGAAAACGAGAGTATAAACTGGGAACCAGAGCATATAAAAGACGGAAGATTTGGCGAGTGGCTACGCGGTCTAAAAGATTGGGCAATTTCACGCGAAAGATATTGGGGAACACCACTTCCTATATGGGAGTCTAGCGATGGAGATAGGATTGTCGTGGATTCTATCACTACACTTAGAAAACTTTCAAAAAAGGGAAACAACAAATATTTTGTGATGAGACACGGCGGTACCGAGAGCAACAAGAGTGGGGTAGTGAGTTATATAAGAGAGGGCCAAGACGGACTAACAGAAGAAGGTAAAGAAGAGACAAAGAAAAAAGCACAAAGTCTAAATGGGGCTGGTATCGATCTAGTCATAACTTCTCCATTTAGAAGAACACTAGAAACTGGAAAAATTGTTATAGAAACTCTTGGACTTCCAAAAGAATCCCTTATAAAAGACGAAAGACTACAAGAAATAAATCCTGGTATTTTCGACGGCAAGAACTGGTCAGATTTTCACGATGCAATAGAAGGTAGTGATAAAGATTGGTTCAACAGAAAAGTAGAAGGTGGCGAATCTTTGCTCGAAGTCGGACAAAGGGTTAGAAAAGTACTTCTTGATTGTGAAGAAAAATACAAAGGCAAAAAAATACTTTTTGTGACGCATGGTGGCCCAGCTTGGCTTTTCTATGTAAATGCAGGGCTTTTTTCTCCACACGGTGAAGACTACCAAAAAGAGGACCACAAAGTTTTTGTAGAAGATTTCAAGAGGTTTGAAAACTCAGAAGTGCGAGAGTTGGATTTTGTAAAAATGCCAATGAATCAAAATCTAGAAATAGATCTTCACAAGCCATTTATCGATAGTGTCGTTTTGGAGAAAGGGGGCAAAGAATATACTAGAGTAAAAGAAGTTCTAGATGTATGGTTCGACTCTGGTTCTATGCCGTTTGCACAGGACCACTATCCATTTGAAAATTCTGAAAAAACATTTCAACCATATAAAGGTTTATTTAGAAAACAGCGTGGTTATCCAGCAGACTTTATAAGTGAGGGAATAGATCAAACTCGTGGTTGGTTCTACACACTTCATGCAATAGGAGGAATCATGGGTACAGGAAAAGCTTATAGAAATGTTATAAGTCTCGGGCTTATACTAGATGCCAACGGTAAAAAGATGAGTAAGTCAATCGGAAACACGGTTGACCCTATAGAAATGGTTGAGAAATATGGTGTTGATACATTGAGACTGTGGATGTACTCAGTCAACCAGCCAGGTGACGCGAAAAACTTCGATGAAAAAACAGTACTTGATCTAAACAGGAAGTTCTTTGGTTTGCTTTATAACGTGCTAGCGTTTTATGAGCTTTACCCCGTACCAGAACAAGTTCGATACGGGGCAGGTCGAGATTTGTCAGAATCAAAAAATATATTAGATAAGTGGATACTTGCACAACTAAACGAGCTGATAAAATCTTCTACAGAAAACATGGACAACTTCAAATTGTTTGAGCCGGTAAGAGAAATGAGAAGTTTTATTGATGACCTCTCTACATGGTACCTTAGACGTTCTAGAGACAGACTAAAAGATGGTGATAATGATGCAAAGAGAACTCTTTATTATGTTTTGAAAACACTCGCTAAACTTATGGCTCCGTTTGCACCGTTTAGTGCAGAGGATATATGGCAAAGGTTGAAGACTGATAATGATGTAGAGTCCGTTCATCTTACAAGCTGGCCAGAAGCAAGGAAGGTAAATACACAAATAATATCTGATATGCAAAAAGTTAGAGATTTATGTACAGAGGGTAATTCAATAAGAAAAAAGACAAACATACCACTAAGACAACCACTTCAAACATTCTTTGTAAAAGAAGAAGTGTCTCAAGACTTAAAAGACCTGATCAAGGAAGAGTTAAATGTAAAAGAGGTAAAAGTTTCTAGTGAAGTTTCTTTCGACATGAACATAACTCCAGAACTAAAGAGAGAAGGGGAATATCGAGAACTTGTTCGTGTTATACAAGACATGCGAAAAGAAAAGGGTCTTATTCCTAGTGATGTGATAAATCTAACTCTGCCAGAGAAATACAAAGAGACAGTTTCAGGATTCGAAGATGATTTGAAGAAAACTGCTGGAGTTAAAGAAATAAAATTTATGGGCGAAGAAATAATCTTAAAATAAATTTATGATTAAAATAATATCAATCGATTTACAAAAAGATTTTACAGATCCACAAGGTCGAGCTTTTCGAGATCGACCAAGCGTTTCTTTTATAAAGAATGAACTTGTTCCATTTCTTCGTGAAAAGGATATAAAAATCTATGAAATAATCTCAGATTACAGACAACCAAGGCAGGGTGATACGGGAGATCTTTGCTACCCCGGAACTTTTGGATATGAGTCTGAAATACCTGATGATGTAAAGGACGCAAATATATGGGTAAAAAGTATGAATTCTCCTGAGTGGATAAGAAAAGGCAGGGGAGACAAAGATGCAGTTCCGGAATTGCCTTATCCAGATCCGGAATCTTTTACTAAATGGTTAATTGAGACAGTTGGAACACCAGTGGAAAAAAATAAAATAGTCTTGATAGGTTTAACTCTCGACTGTTGTGTGTTGTCTACTGCACAAGACCTAACTTTTCGTGGTTATGATGTTTATGTTTTAAGTGAAGCGGTTGATGTGTATTCTGGTAATCAAGAAGAAAAAGAATATCTATTAAAAAATGTTCCAGTAAAAAACTGGGCTGACCCCATGCTTTTTGAAGAATTTAAAAATGAAATCGCTTAAATTTACAAGTGAACTATCAGAAAAAATTCTCGCTGGGAAAAAGACAGGTACTTGGCGGCTTTTTGATGATAAAAACTTGGAACTAGGAGATGAGCTTGAGCTTATAAACAAAAGTACAGATGAAGTTTTTGCTAGAGCAAAAATAACTTCATTAAAATTTAAAAAGTTAGGTGAAGTGACAAAAGAAGAAATAGCTGGAAAGTATAAAGATTTTGATGAAATGTATAGAATTCAAAAAGGTCACTATGGCGATAAAGTCGATGAGAATACTGAAGTAAAAATGATAGAATTCAAATTAATATGAAAAAAGTTTTTGTTGTACATGGATTGGGGTCAGCACCAGATCATGCATGGCGTGGCTGGTTAGTTGATGAATTAAAAAATAAAAATATAGCCGTAGAAAATCCTCAGATGCCAGGAGATGATAACCCTATTTGCAAAGAGTGGGTAGATTTACTAAATAAAATCATCGATCCAAAGGATGAAAATTATATTATTGGACATAGTTTGGGTGCAAGAGCTGTATTGAGATATTTAGAAGCAGGAGGGAGAGCAAGAGGAGTAATATTGGTTTCAGGAAGGTTTGGTAAGCCAAAATCTGGGACTTTAGGAACTTTCTATAATGAACCACTAGATTTCTCAAAAATAAAAAACAATTCAGAGAAGTTTGTCGTTTTTCATGGTAGTAACGATCCAAACATACCTTTTGAAGATGGTAAGAAAATTTCCGAAGAATTAAATTGCAAATTTATAGTTATAGAAAATGGGGGACACCTAAGCGGAAAAGCAGGTTTCAATAAATTTCCAGAAGTTTTAGATGAACTATTAAAAATGATGAAATAATATGAAAAAAGTTTACTGGTTTTTGGTTAAAATAGCTAGAATATACTGGAAAATTTTCAAGCCAAAAACATATGGGTCTAGAGCAATAATTATATTTGAAGATAAAGAAATTCTTTTGGTTAAAAATGTAGCATCAAAACACTGGTCATTGCCCGGTGGTCACATAAAAAAAAATGAAACACCAGAAGATTGTATTGCAAGAGAGATAAAAGAAGAATTAAGTATATCTGTAAAAGTAGAGTATAAATTAGGAGAGTTTTTATCTAGACAAGAGGGAAAAAAGGATACAGTATATATTTTTGTAGTCAAAGTTTTAGACAAAAGTTTCAAAAAAACCTACGAGCTAGAAGACGCTAAATGGTTTGATATTAGTAATTTACCTGAAAATATTTCTCCTGCTGGAATGAGAAGAATAAAAGAGTGTGTCGAGGGCAGAAGAAATATTATTGGCAAATGGTAGAACACTAAAATGCACCACATTCATAAAACTGAAGCGATTGTTCTCAAGACTAGAAACACCAAAGAGTCTGACAAGCTTGTTTATTTGTTTACCAAAGACTACGGTTTTATGATTGCTCGAGCAATAGGTATAAGAAAGCTTTCCTCTAAACTAAGATATATCCTAGATATAGGTTCTATTCTAAACATAAATCTGGTTCACGGAAAAAGTATGTTTCAACTTACTTCTGCAACAACACTTTTTGACACTGGACTGATTTTCAAAAACAAAGAGAAGAGAATAGTTTACGCAAATCTTCTCGGCATTTTGTATAGACTATATCGTGGAGAAGAAGAGAATACAGCACTTTTCGAAGATGTTTTGGATTCTTTTACTTTTTTTAGAGATACAGAAATGGATTCAGAAAAAATAAAATCTTTTGAAATTTGTTTTGTTGTTAATCTCCTTAGCCAACTTGGTTACTGGGATCTTTCTTCTGGTTTTGTTATAAAGCCATACGTATCAGAATCTCTAGACTATGTCACAAAAAATAGACCAGAACTTGTCGGTAAAATAAACCAAATCCTCAAAGAAACACAGCTATAAACTGTGGTATAATAATTCTCACAATGGAACCACAAGACAATCGAAACAACAGTAAGATCGATGCTCTTTCTGAGAGGCTTTATAGCCTCAAGGATTCTGCTAAAAGGGTCTCTAGATCAACTCTAGCTCCTATAAAAAAGCACGCTCCACGTGTATGGGAAGAAGTGAAGAAAGAAGCCGACGAAGCTCACCCTGTAGGAAAAACTTCCAACATCTTCAAAAAGATATTTTTTGTTGCAGCTGGCTTTCTGGTTGTAGCAATACTTATATTTATATATACATTTTTCTTTGGCAATGCAGCTGTTTCAAATGAAAAAGTAGAGATAAACATAACAGGTTCTACTTATACAAACGGGGGAGAGACTCTACCAATAACAATAGAAGTTATAAATCGAAACCCAACACCACTAGAACTCGTTGATCTAATCCTTTCTTATCCAAAAGGCTCTGTAGACTCTGGAGATCTTGTAAGAGAAAGAGAGACACTTGGTGACATAAAGAGCGGTCAAAGTGTTTCTATAGACAAAGAAGTTGTCTTGTTTGGAGAAATAGGTTCAGCTAGAAATATAACCGCAACACTAGAATATAGATTGGCCGATTCAAACGCTGTTTTTGTAAAAGAAGCAGTTTTTCCAGTTATCATAAACTCGGCGCCAATAGATCTTGTCGCAACTGGCCCAGAAAATGTTGTTTCTGGAGAAAAGTTTATTTTTGACGTCATACTAAAATCAGAATCAGAAGAAGTTTTGAAAAACGCTATGGTTGTAGTTGAGTATCCGTTTGGATTTTCTCTAGAAGAATCTACTCCAGAAGCCAATTTCAGAAACAATGTTTTTCTTCTAGGAGACATACCACCCGGAACTGAAAAGAAGATATCGATAACTGGAAAGATAGAAGGATCAGAAAGTGAAAGTAGGGGTTTCAGGATATACGCAGGAGAACAAGACCCTCGAAACGATACAGAAATAGCAGTTTCTTATAGTTCTTTCTTGTATGCAGTTGACCTTGTAAATCCTTTTGTCGATGCTTCTATAATCTATGGGGGTCAAGAAAAAGACACATACACCGTTTCTCCAAACGAAACTCTGTTCTTGCAACTAAAATGGACAAACAATTCTCCAGTTGCCGTGACAGATGCATCTATAACTGTGTCTCTTGGTGGAAATGCTCTAGACAAAACATCTATCAAAGCAAATAGTGGTTTTTATAACTCAAACACAAACTCTATAACTTGGTCCAAAGACACACTTTCTGAACTTGGATTTTTGGAACCAGGGGAATCTGGAAGTACAACTTTCTCACTCAAGAGTATTCCTCTTTCTCAGACTGCTCTAGAAGATCCACAAATAACCCTAAACACTTCGGTCAAAGGAAACCAACTTTCTATCGGAGAATCTGGCCAAACTATAGATTCAGTTTCGTCTGTTGTTTTCAAGCTAACTTCAGAATTTCAAGTTTCTGGAACATCGCTATATACAGATAGTCCTATATCAAATCAGGGTCCTGTTCCACCTGTTGTTGGAGAACAGACTACATATACAGTTAGGTGGTCAGTTTCAAACTCATCTAATCCTCTCGAGAGTGCTGTGGCAAGAACATTCTTACCATCAAACGTAACTTGGGAAGGAGTGGTTTATCCAAACGGGGAAGACATAACATATAACGAAGCAAACAGAGAAGTTGTTTGGAACATAGGCGACGTACAGCCAAACACAGGATTTGGAGGAACTTCAAAAGACGGATATTTCAAAGTCAGCGTAATCCCATCTTCTTCTCAGGTTGGTTCGTTTATATATCTTACAGACAAAACGTCTTATAGCGGATACGATACATATTCTGGAGCAAGTATTTCTAAGACATGGCCAGAGGTGACAACAAAGCTCGTCTCTGATAGTCTCTATGGAAGTGGCTCCGGCAACGTTACAGAATAATTATTGGTCCCGTACGAAATCCTGCCCGACCACGGGCGGGAGCGGACGACAAGGGGCTTATAAATTGATAAAATTGTATTACAAGAAAAGTTAAATTTAAAAATTGGGCAAATGACATGATGTGTCCGCGTCCGATTTCGTTCGGGATGAAAAAAGAAAAAGATAACAAAAAAATTTATCACGTACGAAATATAGTTTCTGTAAAATATCTTAAATTAGATTGAATTGATTAAAATGAATAATAAAGAAGAAAAAAATAAAAATATTAATATTTCTTTCGGGATGGAAGAAATCGTCTCACTTTGCAAAAGGCGTGGATTTGTATTTCAAGGTTCAGAAATTTACGGGGGACTTTCCGGTACTTATGATTATGGTCCACTTGGAACACTTCTAAAAAACAACATCAAGAATTCTTGGCTTGATAAGTTTGTACACGGGAGAGACGACATGTATCTACTAGATGCAGCAATTTTAATGAATCAAAAAGTTTGGCAGGCGACAGGGCACGTAGATCATTTTTCTGACCCACTTGTTGAGTGTAAAAAATGTAAATCTAGATTTAGATTTGATACATTAGATGGAGTTTCTGTTTCTGGAATTAATTTTAAAATAGATCCAGATGCAACTTGCCCTAAGTGTGGAGCTTTAATTGTAGGTAATATGGATGAGCCATCATTATTTAATATGATGTTTTCTACAAAAGTTGGTGCCGTAGATGATAGTGCAGCGACAACATACTTGAGACCAGAAACTGCTCAGGGAATATTTGTAAACTTCAAAAACGTTGTGGACTCCATGAATCCAAAAATGCCTTTTGGTATAGCTCAGATAGGTAAGGCGTTTAGAAACGAGATAACTCCTAGAGATTTTATATTTAGACTAAGAGAGTTAGAACAAATGGAGATAGAGTATTTTGTAAAACCGGGAGATTGGGAAAGATACTTTGAGTATTGGAAAGACGAGATGACAGAATGGATGGAAGACATAGGTCTCGATATGAAAAAAATTCATGACGAAGAAATAGGAGAACAAGATAGAGCGCACTACTCATCTAGAACAATAGACTTCGAATTTGAATATCCATTTGGTAAAAAAGAGCTTTATGGTCTCGCATATAGGGGAGGCTATGATTTATCTAAACATGCTGAATCTAGCGGACAAAAATTGCAGTATGTAGATCAAAGTGGTGAGTCTTCAGATGTATTTACTCCTCATGTTATAGAGCCAAGCTTTGGTTTGGATAGAACTGTCCTTGCGATACTTCTTTCTGCATACAGAGAAGATGAGATGAATGATGAGAAAAGAGTGTATTTAGCTCTTTCTCCAAAAGTTTCACCTTATGTTTGCGCGGTTTCGCCTCTTTTGAAGAACAAAGAAGAGTTGGTTATGAAGGCAAGAGAAGTTTTCAGAAATATGAAAGACGCGTTTGGTAGGGTTGTTTGGGACGATAATGGAAACATAGGAAAAAGATACAGAAGACAAGATGAAATCGGAACACCGTTTTGTATAACAATAGACTTTGAATCTCTAGAAGATGGTTCAGTTACTCTTCGCGATAGAGATACTGGTGAGCAAGAAAGAGTAAAGATAGAAGATCTAGAAGAAACTATAAACTCAAAAATAAAATAAAAAACCGAGACTATAGTAGTCTCGGCCCCCAAATAAAATCTGATCCAAACATTGCTCCACCCCCAGGTCGTGCAAGTTCTGGAAAAAGATAATTCACCATAAATGTAACTCTCAGAAAGGTTACAAGGTTTTGGTTTTTTCTCGATCTTATTATCAAGAAAAATCCAGGACCCATTCCCATGTATGAATTTGCATGCCACCCCACAAATAAATCTTTATCAAGTGACATGTAGGCATATAGGTCATAAGAGATGACGTCTCCCTCGTTCCAACCTTCAAATTTTACTCGATATTCATCGCTTGAAAAATCAAGCAAGCCGTTTATGTACAAATATGTACGGTTGTCTTGACCTGTTTCAAAAAAAGGTTTATTCCAGTATTTGGCAGCGCCGCAGAGTAGATCAATCCTGACTCCTGCATTTTTCCATTTCAAGCTTCCGCCACCACTTCCTATATATCCTCTTTCTGAAACAGAAACGGATATTTCGGGAGAGAAGACGCCATTTCCGACATAGGTTTTTATACCAAGTCTGTTGGAAGCATATTCGGTTATACCTGCGTCTCCCCAAATAACGAAAGTGGAAGAGTTTTGTGCTTGTGCCAAACCTGTCAGCAAAAACACAGATAATATTATGTTTTTCAATGTGCTAGGGTTTTATTATATCTATTTATCTACCTAATTTATATTTTTGTCAAACATTATTTAAGTTGATTAACTATAGTTTAGTGTGTATAGTTATCATCATGAAAATAATCAAAAAGAAGCTAAAAAATGGTGTAGAGGTGGTACTTTCTCCCATGTTAGATAATCCTACTGTCACTTTTGTTGTTTTGGTCAAAACAGGTTCAAGGAACGAAACAAAACAAAATAGTGGTATTTCTCACTTTTTGGAACATATGTGTTTCAAGGGGACAGAGAAGAGACTCTCTGCACACGATATATCTTCTGAACTGGACGGAATAGGAGCGCAATCAAATGCTTTTACCTCACACGAATACACTGGTTACTATGCAAAGTCTGACAAAAAATACAGCAAGAAGATCTTAGACGTTGTTTCTGATATTTATCTAAACCCAACTCTTCCAGAAAAAGAAATAGAAAAAGAAAAAGGTGTGATCCTGGAAGAGATAAATATGTACGAAGATATGCCACAACAAGTTGCGATAAGGATGTTCTACGAAGTTCTTTATGGCGATACTTCTCTCGGCTGGTCTATACTTGGTCCAAAAGAAAATATCAAAAAGTTCAAAAGAGAAGATTTCTTGAAATATAAAGAAGCAAATTATTTACCAGAAAATACTTCTATTATTGTCGCTGGTAATTTCGACAAGGATCAAGTTTTCTCTGATATAAAAAATCTTTTTGAAAAAATCCCAACTAAAAAAACAAAAAGAAATAAACCTATTATAAAAGATACTCAAACTTCCCCAACTTTGTCTATAAAAGAAAAAAAGACAGATCAAACACATTTTGTTTTAGGTGTCAGAACATTTGAATACGAAAACAAGAAAAACCCAACACTCGAAGTTTTGAGAGCTGTACTCGGTGGTGGCATGTCTTCTAGACTTTTCCAAAAATTGAGAGAAGAAATGGGTGTTTGCTATTACGTCAAAGCCGGTACTGACATAATGACAGATAGAGGGTTTCTAGCTATTTCTTCTGGATCTGATAACAAAAGGGTAAAAAATGTTGTCAGGGTTTGTTTGGATGAGTGTTCTAGATTGGCAGAAGGTGATATAGATGAGAAAGAATTGAAAAAAGCAAAAGCTTATGTGGCAGGGAATCTTTCTATGGGACTTGAGTCTTCAGACGACGTCGCTATGTTTATAGGAGAACAACAAATACTTTCGAAAAGTGGTTTTAAGACCCCCGCAGAAATAAAGAAAGAAATAGAAAAAGTAGAAATCAAAGACGTTGTTACTTTGGCAAAACAAATATTCAAAAAGAAAAATCTAAACCTTTCTGTTGTTGGTCCTTGGAAAGACAAGAAAGACTTTTCAAAAGAACTTTTCTTTAGACACGAAAAATAATCTCGCTTTTAGAAGGCGATCATGATAAAGTTTATAGTATGAAAAGCTCTAGTGGCCCTATAAACTTAAGCTCGAGTACAATAGTCAGATTTTTTCTAGTTGCAGCACTTTTTGTTGGACTTTATATGATACGAGACGTAATTTTAGTACTCCTCACATCTATAGTTATCGCATCTTTCATAGAATCAGCATCCAAAAGCTTTGCCAAAGTCGGAATAAAGAGAACTTTTTCAGTCGTCTTTATTTATCTTGTTTCATTCCTCTTTATATTGGGAGTATTTTATGTTTTTGTACCAGTTCTTATAGGGGAACTTACTTCATTTAGCTCTTTTATAAGAGAGTATTTGCCGTCATCTAGTTTCTTGGGTAATTTCAATACAGGAACTATAAGTGGCGCAAAAGATATCGTTTCGTCTATCTCAAACAACGCTTCTCTTGGAGATGTTATAGGTTCTGCCCAAAACTTCGCAGGGAACTTCTCAAGTGGTCTGTTCCAGACAACAAGTGCTGTATTTGGAGGAATATTCAACTTTGTTCTTATTGTTATTATATCTTTCTACCTTTCTATGCATGAGAACGGTATCGAAAGTTTCTTGAGAGTTATCGCACCAGACAAGCACGAAGCATACATAGTTTCTCTTTGGAAAAGAACAGAAAGAAAGATAGGCCTATGGGTTCAAGGACAAATGCTTCTCGGTGTTATTGTGGGTATGCTTGTTTATCTGGGTCTTACTATTATCGGAGTAGAGTACGCGCTTTTGATCGCTATCATAACAGCACTTTCTGAACTCATTCCTTTTGGAATGATACTCGCTGCAGCGCCTGCTATATTCTTTGCTTATGTTGACGGCGGAATATCTCTTTCTGCTATAGTTTTACTTTTCTACTTTATAATCCAGCAGTTCGAGAACTATCTTCTCCAGCCGCTAATCGTAAAAAGGGTTATAGGAATTTCTCCTCTTGTTGTGATACTATCACTTATCATTGGGGCGAAATTGGCTGGTTTCTGGGGTATAATCCTAGCCATACCAGCTGCGGTGTTCGTCTTTGAGTATCTTTCTGATATAGAGAAAGAAAAAAGCGAAAGAAAGAAGTCTACAGTATGACAGAAAAAAACCTTTTTATCCCGAACCAAATACTCGTCTTTTTGACTCGTATTTTTACGGGACAAGTATAAATACACCCGATATTTATTAGTTTATTTTTATGAAAAAACCTTTTTATATTACAACCACATTACCTTATGTTAATGCAGAGCTTCATATGGGGCATGCTCTAGAATTTGTAAGAGCCGATGTTATAGCAAGATACAAGAAACTTACTGGTTTTGATGTATTTTTCAATTCTGGAACAGACGAACACGGGAGCAAGATTTGGAAAAAAGCAAAAGAAGAAGGCAAGGATGTTCAAGATTTTGTAAATGAAAACGTAGAAAAGTTTTATGAATCTGTAAAACTCTTTGGAGTTTCTGACGATATAAATTTCATAAGAACATCAGATCCACATCACACAAAAGCTGCTCAAGAGTTCTGGAAAAGAGTAAATAGTAACGGTTTTATATACAAAAAAAATTATCAAACAAAATACTGCAGTGGTTGTGAAAGCGAGAAAACAGATTCGGAGCTTTCTGATGGTAAGTGTACAGAACACCCAAATCTAGAAATAGAGTTTATTGACGAAGAAAATTATTTTTTCAAATATAGCGAGTTTTCTTCTAAACTTCTAGATTTTTACAAGCAAAATCCAGATTTTATAATTCCAGAATTTAGATTCAACGAAGTAAAAGCATTTGTCGAAAGGGGACTACAAGATTTTTCTATTTCTAGACTAAAAGAAAAGATGCCTTGGGGTATAGAAGTCCCAGGTGACGAAAATCATGTGATGTATGTGTGGTTCGATGCACTCACAAACTATATTGCCAACGTTGGTTTTCCGGACGACACAGAAAAGTTTGAAAAGTATTGGGTAAACGGAACCCCAACTCAATACTGCGGTAAGGACAATACTCGTTTTCAGGGTGCTATGTGGCAAGCGATGCTTATGGCGGCAGATTTACCAAACTCTAAAAGGATAGTAGTAAACGGACACATAACGGGAGATGGTGGAGTAAAAATGAGTAAATCACTAGGAAACACTGTCGACCCTAAAAAGATAGCAGAAGAATATAGCACTGACGCACTTCGATATTTCTTGATAAAAGAAGTATCTAGTTTCGAAGATTCTCCATTTACCATAGAGAGATTCAAAGACGCTTACAATGCTGGTCTTGCAAATGGATTAGGAAATCTTGCTTCTAGGATACTTACACTTTCTGAGAAATATCTAGAAACTTGCCCCGAAATAACCGAAAACAACTTACCACAAGAATTTTTCGATCATTTAGAGAAATATGAGATACAAAAAGCAAGTGATTTTGTTTGGAAAAAAATACAAGAACTAGATGAAAGGATACAAAAAGATGAACCGTTCAAAGTCGTAAAGGTTGATCTTGATAAAGGGAAACAAATTATATCTGAAATCGTTGTTGATCTATATGTGGTTTCAGAAATGTTGGAGCCACTTCTACCAGAAACAAGCAAATATTTAAAAGAACAGATAAAGTTAAACCAAAAGCCAGAAAAACCCCTATTTTTGAGGGTTTAATAAAGATATAAACTCCTAGGGCACTAAACTTATTGACGCTGCGCTACTTTTGTTATATTCTTCCGGTATTGAAGGTATATTTTATACTTGAGAGGAGATTTATTAATAATATTATTATAAAAATATGAAAAATATTAAACTAATTGGAGTTTTTGCTTTTATTTTCATGATTTTTTCTGTTTTTGCTTTTTCTTTGAAAGGTGCAAATGCGGAAGAGGGACTAAACCCAGCTGTTGTTCCTCAAGAAGAAGAGGAAGAAGACAACTCTCCAAACCCGGCAGAGGGACCATGTTTCGAAAATAATGCACCTGTAATACACATGTTTGGTAGTTCTGAATTAGAAATACCACAAGGGTTTCCATATGAAGATCCTGGCGCAGAGGCAAAAGATAAAGAAGACGGTCAAATAGAAGTAGAAATTCATGGAGAAGAAGTGGATCCAAATACTCCAGGACATTACTTGGTAAAATATGGTGCCAAGGACTCGTGTGGCGAATCTTCAGAAGTTCTAACAAGAAAAGTTATAGTTGTTAGAGTTGATGATGAAGAAGAACAAGATCTAGAAAATACTGCTCCCGTAATAAAACTAAATGGTAGTAAAATTATAAAAATGTTTGTTGGACAAACATTTATAGACCCTTGGTTCAAGGCGGTAGATAAAGAAGATGGATCTCTAGATGATGGAATCTTGGAGTATGTATATGATAACGATGGCATAACAGAAACACCAGAAAGAGGTATATATAGACTAAGATATGGCGTTAGAGATAGTGGTAATCCAACAGACGAAGTTCTTACTGCGAAGGCAAAAAGATTAGTCGTTGTTAAAAACACACAAGAGATTGATAGTGATGAAGATGGTATACCAGATGATCTAGACAACTGTCCTAGTGTTCCAAACGAAGATCAGTTGGATGAAAACGAAAATGATATTGGAGATGCTTGTGAAAATCAAGAACCAACTGACTCTGACGAAGATGGAATAGAGGATTCTAGTGATAACTGTCCTAGTGTTCCAAACGAAGATCAGGCAGATGCTGACAATGACGGCATAGGTGATGCTTGTGACGATACTCCAAATGGAGATAACAACAATAATGAAGAAGGAACAATAACAACAGGCGGTTCATCAGGCTCATCTGGATCAGGTTCTAGTTCTTCTTCAAATGGCGGAGAAGTTCTGGGTGCATTTCTAGATGCATCTAGCGGAGAAGTTCTAGGCGCCTCTTCTTCTTGTGTTGAATACCTAAAATCTTATATGAGATTTGGCAGAGTAAACAGCAAAGAAGAAGTTCTAAAACTACAAGCTTTTCTAAATATATTTGAAGGCGCTGGTCTAAAACTTGACGGTGTTTTTGGACCAAACACAGATGCTGCAGTAAGAAATCTGCAACAAAAGTATGGAGAAGACATCCTTTCTCCTTGGGGAATAGATCAGTCTACTGGTTATGTTTACATAACAACAAAGTGGTTCATCAATAACAAATATTGCCCAGGTCTAGCTAGGCCAAATGTTAACTAAAGTTAGTTAAGTATAAAAATATAAAAGCAAATAACCCCTAAGGGGTTTTTTGCTTTTGTAGAATTCTGTGGTATAATTAAAAGATAATATGAAATTCTGGAGAAAAATAAAAGACACATTTTTACCTCACAAGGGCAATGATCATAAGCCTCTTATTCTGGGTGAAAAGGGTCTTTTTGCAGTTATTGTTGTGGCTGTAATTTTCTCTATTTCTGGGATGCTTGGTAAAGTCGCAATAGAAAAAGGAGCACTTTCTGCACTGGTTCAATCATCTGTACTTGTTGATCTTGCAAACGAAGATAGAGTAGATCAAAATATATCTCCACTTACAATAAATGAATCACTTGTTTTGGCAGCAGAGCTCAAGGCTACTGATATGGCGACAAAAGAGTATTTTGCCCACACATCTCCAGACGGTATCACTCCTTGGTATTGGATAGAACAAACTGGATATGATTTTTCTTATGCTGGAGAAAACTTGGCGGTAGATTTTTCAGAATCCAAAGACGTAAATGAGGCATGGATGAATTCAACTCTTCACAGACAAAATATCCTAAACGAAAAATTTACAGAAATAGGTATTGCAACAGCTTCTGGATATTACAAAGGTAGAAAAACAACTTTTGTAGTTCAGATGTTTGGTACACCGAGAGGTACATCTATTGCGCTGGCTAATTCTACAAAAACAGAAGATATTTTAGTAGAAGAAATTTCCGAGAACGTTAAAGGTGAAGAAATATCTGTAGACCAAAATCTAGAAGTTATATATGATACCCCAACATTTTTGGCAGTAGAAAATATAAGCACAGAAGAGCCAGTAGTATCGATCCAGGATGAAGAAGTTGTAGTTCAAAACGATCTACCAGAAGATGGATATTATTCAACAAAGGTTGATCGATATCTTGCTAGTCCGTCTACAATACTTAGAATAATGTACGGCATATTATTCCTACTTGTTCTAGTTCCTATGCTCCTCATGCTTGTTGTTGAGTTCAAGAAAAAGCACTACAAGCATATGCTTCTCGGTCTCGTAACGCTAGTTGTTATAGCTTTCTTGTTCCAGATTTGCGACAAATATATATTTGATTTACCGATCATAATCTAAAGATGAATTTCAAATATATTGATATACACTCACACTTAAACCTTTCACCGCTCTTAGAAGAAGAAAAGAGCGTTGTTTCGGATATGAGAGAAAAATCTGTAGTGACTATAACTATAGGTACTGGATTAGTTTCTTCAAAACTCGCTTTAGATATTTCAGAAAGGCATAGCGACGTTTGTATTGGTGCATCTATAGGAATGCATCCTACCGACACAAAAGAACCATTTGATTATGAAAAATTTCTAGAACTCGCACAAAATCCAAAGACTCTAGCAATAGGTGAGTGTGGTTTGGATTATTTTAGAAACCAGGACGAAGAAATGAAGAAAATTCAGAAAGAGATTTTCAAAAAACATATAGATATTGCAAAGACAGTAAACAAACCTCTCATGATTCACGCAAGACCAAGCAAGGGAAGCATGGACGCTTATGAAGACGTACTAGATATATTGGAAGAAACTAACCTTTCTCTTGATAATAAAATAAGGGCAAATTTTCACTTTTTTGTAGGAAATAAAGACATTGCAGAAAGGGCACAAAAATCGGGTTTTACTATGAGTTTTGATGGCCCTATTACGTTTTCTGGTGATTACGACGAGGTTATAGAGTTTCTACCTATAGAGTCTATAATGACCGAAACAGATGCCCCATATGCGGCCCCAGCGCCTTATAGAGGCAAGACTTGTATGCCTTGGATGGTAGAAGAGGTCTACAAGTCAATCGCCCGTATAAAGGGCCTAGACGAGGAATTCGTCCGAAATACTCTAAACGAGAACGCAAAGAGGTTTTTTGACATAAAGGCCTAATTCTGTTAGATTGTTTCTGTTCCATCCGATCTCTGACTGACCAGAGATCGCGAGTCAGTTTTTCTGACTATGGTCCGAGTTGGAACTTACAAGTTTTAAAAATTTTTCAAAATGGAAGAAAAAGAAATGAAGGTTTACGAGGTTGCTTTTAACCTTGTTCCAGACATTGGAGAAGAAAACGTTGCCAAAAGTTTTGGTGATATCAAGGCTTCTCTTGAGTCAAAAGGTGCTTCTTTTATATCTGAAGAAATGCCAAAAGAAATAAACCTTGCGTATGAAATGAAAAAAGTTCGAGACAACAAGAACTTTTATTTCAATAAGGCTTATTTTGCTTGGATAAAGTTTGAGATTTCAGCCGATAAAATGGATGAAGTCAAAGAGCTTATGGAGAAAAATATAGATGTTTTGAGATATCTTATCGTTAAGACTGTCAAAGAAAACACTCTAGCTCCAAAGAAATTTACAGAAACAAAAGAGTCTACAAGAAAGAGAAGAGCTCCAAAAGAGGAGTCAGCGCCTATCAACGAAGAAGAAGTTGATGCAAAAATAGACGAACTTCTAGACGAAGGTGATTCTGATGAATCTAAATCAGAAATATAGTACAATTGATTAAAAGTCGCTCAAATTACTCTTAATCAAAAAACCTGTATTTATGAATATAAACAAAGCAATCATCATGGGAAACCTAACAAGGGATCCCGAAATAAAATCACTTCCTTCAGGACTGAAAGTTGCAAGTCTAGCTTTGGCGACAAACAGATCTTATAAGGATCAAGACGGCAACAAAAAAGAATCAGTTGAGTATCACAACGCTGTTGCTTTCGGAAGATTGGCTGAAGTTATCGGTCAATATGCCAAGAAAGGTTCATCTCTCTATATAGAGGGAAGAATACAAACAAGAAGTTGGGATGCCCAAGACGGATCAAAAAGATATAGAACTGAAATAGTTGTAGAAAACTTCCAGTTCGGCCCAAGAGCCGGAGGTGTAGGAATGGGGCAATCAGCACCATCTGCACCAGCAGAAGATAACCAAGATATGGGAAATGACGCAATGGAAGGAATCGATGCTATAGAGTATCCAGAAGAAGATAATAATCTAGAAGATATTCCTTTTTAGTTCCTGAAACAGCATATTATCACCCTTAATTAAATTAATTATCAGAAATGAAACAAGATTTTTTCTCATCAAATAACATAAAGCATGTTGACTACAAGGATGTTGAAATACTAAAAAAGTTTCTAAATCCTAACGGAAGAATCCAAAAGAGAGGAAGAAATGGCCTTTCTTCTAAAAATCAGAGAAAAATAGCTCTTGCTGTAAAAAGAGCTAGATTCATGGGATTACTACCGTTTATCGATAGATCAAACTAATCTTTATAAAACAAAAACCCGAGACATCTCGGGTTTTTGTTTTGTCTAATAAATAGATTTTTCTCTAAAGAAATTTATTATTTGGTCTATATATTCAAATGCCATTTCTGAATCGTGTTTATTGTCTTCGTCTAGTATGAGAGTCGCTTCTATGTTTTTAGAGTCAAGAGTATTTTTTAGGTTTATTGACTGTTGTGGGTCAGAGGTATTGTCTAGAAGTCCATGTATTATTAAAAATGGTACGTCAGAACTATTTATATATTGGGAGACTCTGAGTATATCTGCTTGCGGACAAGAATACGGGTTTTCACAACCAAATAGAGATGAAAAGGCGACATTTGCTTTTGAGGCATCCGGGTTTAGTTCTACTGATCCAAACATGTCTACCACGCCACCAATTCTAGAGCTTATATTGTAAGTGTTAAATCCCGGTTCGTTTGTTATGGTTCCAAAGAGAGAAGATATTATTCCTCCAAACGATGTTCCTCCAGCCAATACATTTTTTGAGGTATCAATTTTGTATTTTGAGGCATTTTTCCATACGTAGTCTGCAGCAGAAAGAGCGTTTCGTATTCTTCCTTCTCCAGAAATAGACAAATCTGATTCTCCATAGTTTGTTGCCACAACAACAAATCCGTAACTCGCTATTTCTTTTGCTATGTCTTCACTGTTTGATTTTGAATTACCATTTCCTCCAGAAAACCACATAACAAGAGGGTAAGATCCTGATTTTGCTGGATAATAAATATCTAATTCTTTTTCAGAGTTGTAATATATATTTTTTTCACTTTTTACATCTAGTCCATCTTCGTAAATTATTTCTATATCTGAAGAGGTTGTGTTTTCTTGTGTTTCTGCGACTGTTTCCGATTGGTTTTCAGGTGTTTTAGTGTCAGTGTCTTTTTTTTGTAATATAACCAAAACTCCAAACAAAATTATAAGTGTTATAAGAATTGTATATATAGATTTTGTTTTAGAAAGCATCTTATTTTTCTCTTTCCACGTATTCTCCAGTTTGAGTGTTTACTACAACTTTTTCTCCAGCTTCTATAAATAGGGGAACCAGTATTGTTGTTCCGTTTTCTAGTGTTACTTGTTTGTTTCCTCCAGTTGCTGTATCTCCTTTTATGTTTGGAGGCGCATCTTTTACCACAAATGTCATTTTGATAGGTAGATCAACTCCGATTATTTGTTCATTATCTCCGTCTCTAAAAATCATAGATTTTACAGTTTCATTCTCTTTTAGAAACTTTGCATTTTGATCCCCGATAACATCTTTCGAGATTTGGAATCTGTTTTTTGGATCATCTGGATCACAGAACCAGTATTCACCCCTGTTTTCGTATATAAACTTTGTCTCTTTCTTTTCGATGTCAGCCTCATCCACAACGTCAGAAGATCTAAATGTTTCGTTTACAGCTCTTCCGTTTACTAGAGACCTCATTTTCACTTGGTTTTGTGGTTTTCTTTGTTGTGTTCTTGCTACGTGCGATTCTAGTACTAGAAACGGCTCACCGTTCCATAGTATTATTTTTCTTTCTTTTATTTCGTTGTAAGCTAATTTTGCCATAATAGTAAATTCAAAAATCTATATTAAACGTTTTTTATCCTAACAAAAAAGATAGTATTTGCAAGAGTGGGGGACTATTTATCCTTTTGCATTTCGTTCCACTTCTTGAGAACTTCTTTCATTATCTCGTCACCGAGTTTTTTGTTTGATTTTAGGAATTGTCTTGTTGCATCATATCCTCTGTCTAGCTTTTGCTCCGCTCCGTCTTTGTCTATGTATGAGTATGAAGCACCACTTTTCTTGATAACACCAGTTTTTTCTCCGAGTGCTAATATTTCTCCTTCTCTAGATATACCTTCTCCGTATATTATGTCGAACTCTGTTTGTTTAAACGGTGCAGCAACCTTGTTTTTTACAACTTTGACTCTGGTTCTTCCTCCTACAACCTCTTCGCCTTTTTTGATTTGGGCTATTCTTCTTATGTCTAGTCTTACAGAAGTGTAGAATTTGAGAGCTTTTCCTCCTGGTGTTGTTTCTGGGTTTCCAAACATAACACCAATCTGCATTCTGATTTGGTTTATAAAGATAACAACAGTTTTACTTCTTGCTACGATAGCAGTTAGTTTTCTTAGGGCTTGAGACATAAGTCTTGCTTGTTTACCGACATGTACTTGTCCCATATCTCCCTCTATTTCATCTTTTGGAGTAAGGGCGGCAACAGAGTCGATAACAACAACATCTATTTTTCCACTCCTTACAAGAGATTCTGTTATTTCTAGTCCTTGTTCTCCTGTATCAGGTTGTGAGATTAGAAGTTCGTCAGTTTTTACACCCAGGTTTTTTGCATAGACAGGATCCATTGCATGTTCTGCGTCGATATAAGCACATACACCACCTTTCTTTTGAGCTTCTGCCACTATGTGTAGGGCAAGAGTTGTTTTTCCAGAAGATTCAGGACCAAATATTTCAATTATTCTTCCTCTTGGCACACCACCGATTCCAAGTGCCATATCTAATCCTATTGAACCAGTTGATATAGATGCTACATCAACTTTGGGAGCATCTCCTAGCTTCATGATTACGCCCTCACCAAACTTTGTCTGAAGGCTTTTTATTGTTTCTTCTATTTGGTTTACTCCGTCTGTTTTTTTGTCTTCAACGACCTTTTTTGTAGCTGTTTTCTTTTTTGCTGGCATATTTTTTAGTACTTATAGATAATAAATTCTTTTTTGGACCTGTTTCCAAACTTGTCTTCTGATTCTAATACTAACATATTGACTCCGTCGTTTAACACTTGAAAAGATCCAAATTCTCCTTCTAGTGTCGTGTTAACTACACGGCCATTTATGTAGAATTCCGAGCTGTGTTTTGCTTGTCCTGACACGTTTATATAGTCTTCATAGAAGCTCTGGCCGTTTTCTATATCGTTTACCTCTATTACGACACCTTTTCTAAAGGCTTTTGTGTTATGAAGTATAAAGACTCCAAAAAGGGTAGTGAAAAACAAGGTTATGATTATTGGGGTATATTTTTCTTTAATTTTTTTAGGCATTTTATTCGTATTCTCCTCTTTCTTCGGACAGGCTCTTTTCTAGAACTTCTCTAGGTTTTGAACCATCTGCTGGTCCGACAACACCTCTTTCTTCTAGGATGTCCATTAGCCTCGCAGCTCTAGAGTAGCCTATTTTTAGTTTTCTTTGTAGGAATGAAGTCGATGCTTTCTGTGAATCTATAACTATTTCTCTAGCTTCTTCATATAGATCATCGTCATCATCGCTTCCGGCTGAGTCAAATATAGTTTTTTCACTAGATACGCTTCCAGAAAACTCTATCTCGTCAGGAAGTTCGTCTTTGAATGCATCTCTTATATAAGAAACAACACTCTTTACTTGATCTTCTGGCACGAAAGGGGATTGGAGCCTAACAGGACTTCCTTCACCAGAGAAATAAAGCATGTCTCCAGAACCGAGTAGTTTTTCTGCTCCAGCTGAGTCTAGAATAGTTCTAGAGTCGACTTGGGTAGGAACTCTAAACGCTAGTCTTGTAGGTACGTTTGCCTTGATTAGTCCCGTTATGACATTTACTTCAGGTCTTTGTGTTGAGAGAACAAGGTGTATACCGACAGCTCTGGACATCTGTGCAAGTCTTACAATGGCTGACTCTAGTTCTCTAGGATATGCCTGCATTATATCAGCCAGCTCATCTATAATTATGACTATATAAGGCATTTGATATATCGCATCATTTCCCTTGTTTTTCTCTTGGATATTTTTTCTATAGGAAGATATATCTCTTACAGAGTATTGTTGGAGTACATCGTATCTTTTTTCCATTTCTTGGGCTGCCCACTTGAGAGCAAGAACACACTTTTTTGCGTCAGTTATTACAGGAGATAGAAGGTGGGGGATATTCTTATATAGGGTAAGTTCAACTCTTTTTGGGTCAACAAGTATCATTTTTAGGTCTTCTGGGCCGTTTTTATAGAGAAGAGAGGTTATAAGGTTGTGTATCATAACGCTCTTACCAGAACCAGTTGTACCAGCAATCAGGGCGTGAGGAGCCTTGGCTAGGTTCATATACGCACCTTTTCCAGAAACACTTCTACCAAGACCTACTGTAAGTGGGTTTGGGTTTTCCAAGAATTCTTTACCCTTTAGAAGTGATCCTAGGCCAACTATGGTTTTACTCTTGTTTGGGATTTCTATACCAACGAGAGATTTACCTGGAATAGGTAACTCCATTCTGATAGGGTGGGCAGCTAGTGCTAGAGCAAGGTCGTTCTGAAGAGCTGCTATTTTAGACAATTTTACTCCTTCGGCTGGTTTTAGGGCGTATTGAGTAACTGTAGGACCAACTGTTATTTCGTCCATTTCTACCTGTATACCAAAGTTTGCCAAGGTTCTTTGTATGATATTTGCATTAGCTTTTATGTCACCAACTCTAGGTTTTCCTTCGTCATCTCCAAGCAGTGACAGTGGTGGCGGTGTATAGTTTCTGGAAACCCTGACTGGTTTTGCTTTGAATTCTTCTTCTTTTTCTTCTACGTCTTCTTCATCTTCTACGTCTTCTTCTTCTACTTCTTCTTCATCTTCTTCTACAATTAGGGCGTTACTATCATCTTCTTCCTCTTCTTCGAAATCATCACCCTTCTTTATATTCATAGAAAAAGAAGAAAATAGTTTTTTGTGTATAGTGCTGAAATCTGGAACCTTATCAAAGAGTAAAAACATAGACATTATTATAAGTCCGCCCATAAATATTATTCCAGCATATACGCCGAGAAGTTTTACAAATGGGTATCCTAGTACTAGTCCTGCATAACCACTGTTTAGAGTACTTTGGTTTGTAGCATATATTATTCCCAGTATTGCCAGAAATATGATGAGAGAATATATGCCGTGAGTTAAGCCAACTCTTTTTTCTTCACCTGTTTCTTTGAACAAAGAAAAGGAGAATAAAAACAATATAAAAGGTAATATATAGTATCCTTTTCCAAATACTCCCAGGAAGAACTTTTGGACAAATTCTCCACTCACTCCTGCACCATCAAAAAACGATAGTAAAACAAATATTCCTAAAATTATACAAGCTGTCCCTAGTACAGCTTTCTTGGTCTTTGGGGAAGCGTTGCCGCTAAAAATAGATCCTCTTTTCTTTCTTTTTTTTCTTGCCATGTGTACCTAATTGTACCAAAAAATATAGAAAAAATATCTTGTGGATTTCTATATTTGGCTATTTTGTTCATATATAAAAATCTTACTATTTTGGTGCGATTAAAAATAATTGTAAAAAGGAAAAAGATGTGTATAATGGACATTACTTATATAAAAGACACTATGGAAAACAGGGGATTATCAAAAATAAAAAACTACCTTTATAAAGGACAAGGCTCTGAAGAAATAAAGGTCAACGAGGAAAAAATCCTTGAAATAAAAAGGGATTTTATGTCCTTTATAGAGAAAAAGACAAATCAGATAAGTACAGCAGTGTATTTAGTGTCCGATATAATGTCCGATAAGAATCCTCTAAAGGACAGCCTACGAGCGGTTGCTATAGACCTTATAAAAGATATATACATACTTCCAACACTTTCTTCTTTTGAGAAATTTTTCCACATAGAGTATGTAGAGGGGCGATTGGCAGAAACTCTATCACTACTACAAATAGCAGTTTACTCTGGAGAGATATCAGAGGAAAATCACGCAATATTAGAGAAAGAAACTCTTTTTTTGAAAGTTGTATTAAAAAGATCTAGACAAGAAAGGTGGCAAGGAGCACTCGCTCAATACAAGGATGACGAGGTAGAAGAGAGGGGAGCGTTCGACTTTGGAAACCTATTTGATGAGAAAAAAGATGGTCCTATCGGACAAAAAAACACAGGAAAAGAAGTGAGTTCTTTAAAGGACATTTCAAAACCTATAAAGGACAATCTAAAGGACATTTCTATAAACGACAAAACAGACAGAAAAAACGCTATTATTTCTATAATAAAAAAGAAGGGAGAAGCCGGTATAAAGGACATTCTTCCTCATATACCAGACTGTAGCGAGAAGACAGTTCAGAGAGACCTCCAGTCACTTGTCCTTAAGGGACTACTTTTGAAAAAGGGTGAAAAAAGGTGGGCAACCTACACTATCAAAGACGACAAAAACTCCTAAAATAGATAAGTCAAAAATAGTTGAAAAATAAGCCCAAATATGCAATAATAGCGGCTGTGTTTGGAGAGCGCGATTTTCGCAGTTTTTCCACACACAAAGACTTTTTGTAGTTTTGATTTTGCCTAAAATCAAACTATAATTAATTTGCGCAGATTTTATGTATTCTTTTTGAATCCATATTGCGCAAAATTTCTGCAAGATATCTTGGGTGATAGGATCCGAGATTTGCAGGGATATGTCGGTATCGGGAGGATCATTGAAATACAAATATAGGTAATCAATCAATTATCTTTTTTGTCTTGCTTTTTGCTTGATAGAGAAGATAACAATTATTATCAATTTGTGCTCTTGATCTAGCCGATAAATATATCCGCCGTGTCGACAAGGCAGATCACAAAAACTCGAAGAGAGTTTTTGTTAAACACAAATTGTTATGATGCTGTGTTCGGTAAAGGAACATAGTGTCTATAACAGCGTGCAGTTTTAGTTTTGTCGAACTAATCATTAACGCACGTATTAAAAACGATAAATTAATTATGACTAATATTAAAAAGTTTGCTTCAATCGTAGCAGTACTTGGTCTAGTTGTATCTTTTGGTGCAGCAAGACAAGCTTCTGCTTTGAGTGACGCTGAATGTGCAGGTGCTTCTGCAGCACTTGTAGCTCTTGGTATCCCAAGCGCAACTGTTGACGCTATATTGTCAGCATCTTGTGGTGGATCATCAAGCATGATGACATACGATTTCGGTACATCAACTCTTTCACAGGGTTCATCTGGAATGTATGTTTCAAACCTTCAATCATTCCTTAATGCTTACGCTGGCGCAGGGCTAGTAGTTGACGGATCATTTGGTCCTGCAACAAAGGCTGCTGTTATGTCATGGCAAGCATCAAGAGGACTTGTGGCTGACGGAGTATTCGGACCAGCTTCTAGAGCTTCTGCTCAATCACAAATGTCTTCATCTACAGGATCAACAGGTTCTACAGGATCAACAGGTACAACTTCATCACTTTCAGGTGGAGCAGGTGCAGTTGACTCATACACACTTCTAGGAGAATACTCTTCTGAAGAAGTAGGAGAAGGTGAGAACGATGTTAAGATCGCGGGATTCGAAGTTGACGTTGACCCAGGTTCAGATCTTGAATTTACTTCAATGAAAGTATGGTTCGAGAACGATGACTCAGGTTCTTCAGAAGACCTAGATGATTACGCAGATGAAGTTTCTATCTGGCTAGGTGGAGATAAAGTTGGTGAAGCTAACGTAGACGATTTCTCAGCAGAAGATTCTGATGGAGACGGATACGATGAGTGGACAAAGACTATATCTCTTGATGGCGCAATAGTAGACGCTGATACAAAAGGTAAGTTCTACGTTGCAATATCTGCTATCTCTAACATTGACTCAGCTGACTATGACTCAGACTCATGGGCAGTTGACGTAACAAATGCTAGATTCAAAGATGCAGAAGGAACAACAATATCAGAAGATCCTACAATCGCAGCAACAGAATTCAACTTTGCTGACTTCGCTACAGCAGCTGATGTCGAGATGAAAGTTACTCTTGACTCAGACAGTCCAGACTCAACAGTTGTAAACGTTGACTCTTCAAGCGATACAGACGGTGTAGAGCTTTTGAGATTCTCAATCGAAGCTGACGGTTCTGATATAGAAATCAAGGATCTTCCAGTTCTTCTTACAGTTACAGGTGCAACAGACGTTGACTTTGTAGCTAACTCACTTCACCTTGAAGTTGACGGAAAAGAATTCTCAGAAACTGTTTCTACATCTACTCCTCTAACAGCAGCAACAGTCACATTTGACAACATCGATATAACTATCGATGACGGAAACACAATGTCATTCGTAGTTCTAGCGGACATCAATGACCTTGACTCTAACTTTGACGAAGGTGATACATTGAAAGCTGAACTTAGATCATTCGAAGTTGACGCTATCGATGCTGATGACGAAGAAGGAAATACTATCTCTGACGCAGATGCTACAGGTACTGCTCTAGGAGACGCTATGTCATTCTACGACACAGGTATCATCGTTACATTTGTATCAGCTTCTACAAACACACTTGTAGATGATGGTGCTGATGACGATACAGGAGAGTTTACAGTAGTATTCAAGGTTGAAGCATTTGACGGTACAGTTTATGTGTCTGACACAGCAGCTGCTACAATCTCAACTTCAATCGCTGAAACATCTCTAACAAACGCTGACGGAATCCTATACTACGTAGAAGATTCAGGTACAGCTACAACAGACGATCTTGCTGATATCCTAACAGAATCAGGAGACGCTGTAGCTAGTGCAAACAGCAACTGGAAGCTTGAAGATGGTCAATCATCTACATTCACATTGTTTGTTACACAAACAAACGATTCTGTAGAAGATGACGGTATCTACCAAATGCTTCTAAAATCAATTGGTTGGAACACAACTGACTCTGCAACAGTGTTCAATGTGTACGACTTTGATCTAGAAGACTACAAGACAAGCCCAATATCTCTAAACTAATCTTAGTCTAGCGATAAAGGAGACGTTAAAAGTCTTTTGCAAAAACACCCCGAAAGGGGTGTTTTTGTTATTTATCTAAAGACCCATATGTGATAGTATGGATTTATGAATTTGTTCAAAAATACGACTGTATATGGGAAGATTTTTTCTATTTTTACTCTGATTTTTCCATTTTTTATAACAACCAAAATAGCCTACGGTTCCGTAAATGCAAAATATTTTGCATTACTTCTACTTACTTCAATCGCATTACTTTTTTTTGCATTTAGAGAGGATAAACAAATAAGAATCCCCAAGATTTCAAAGTACCTTTCTATTTCGATAGTACTTTTTATTTCATCTTTATTTGTTTCAGCAATTTTAGGAGTAGATTTTTCTAGATCTTTTTGGTCTGACATACAAAGAGAAACCGGACTTTTGACAGTTTTAGTTTTGCTTATTCTTTCGTTTGTAAACTCACAAATTTTGACAAAAAATGATTGGTTTAGTTTTTTGAAGTCACTTATAGTTTCTTCTTCTATTTTTTCTTTCTTATATATATTTGGTCAAAATGGATTGTGGATTATAAACAAGAGAGTCGGTTTTCTTAATTTTGCCACAGATGGTATGACTTTTGGTAACTCTACTTTTGCTGGAGCATACCTTGCTTTGACATTTTTTATAACCATAGCGTTTTTTCTAAACAGTAAAATTAAAAAAGAAAAACTGATTTATGGATCTTTGCTTTTTATTCAAGCAATAAGTCCTATTTTTATAAACTACAACACTCTACTTGGTAAAAACGAGTTTACTGGAATATCTTCTATAGTTGGTTCTGCACAAGCATCGGCTGTAGTTGCATATGCTGGACTCGTTTATTTATTTATAAGAGAAGTTATAAAAAGATTTGTTAAAAAAGATAATATAAAGTCTATAACTTTGAAGTCTTTTAGTACGGTTTCTTTGTTGTCTGTATGTATTCTTCTTTCTCTTTTGTTTACTTCAAACTCTTTTGTTCAGAAAAAGTATATAGAGATTTCTACCGCAGCCAGAATTATAATATGGGACTTTTCTTTTGATGCTGTTTTAGAAAAGCCAGTTTTGGGGTGGGGCGGAGACAATTTCGAGGTTCCCTTTACAAAGTATTTTGACAACAGACTTTACTATAAAGAAAACATAGGTGAAGTTTGGTTTGACAGGGCTCACAATATAATCGTCGATACTTTGGTGGCAAACGGATTTTTAGGACTTCTTTTGTATCTTTCTGTTATATTTTTTGCAATATACACACTTAACAAAAACAAAAAAGAAGGAAACATAGATGACAGACTTGCTCATGTTTTGGGACTCGTTTTTGTTGGACATATAATACAACTACAAACATCTTTTGATATGGTTAGTAGCTTGTTCTTGTGGTGGTCTCTTCTAGCCTTTATCTTTTCTGTTGGATCTTTTACAGAAGAGGATAACAAAGAATATGTATTAAAAGACAACAAAAACTATCACAAAATAATAGCTATACCACTTTTTGTTTCTATTTTGGTACTTTTCTTTACAGATATGAGCTGGCAAAGAAGTTTGGTAAAGGTTTTCAATAGTAAAAATTACGAAGAAAGATCAATAAATATAGAAAATGCATTCAAGAGACCTGGTAGTTTCGAGATAAGAAGATTCTTGTACGCAGGATTTGTTAGTGGCATACACAATATTATGTACAAAACTGGTTTGTCTGAAGATCAGCAGGTTATAGCAAAGAAAGAATTAAACCTATATATAGAAGAATATGAAAAACATGTAGAAGAAAGACCAGATGATTATAGAGGAAGAGTAGCGCTTGCTTACTTGTATCAATTCTCAACAATATTGGGAGAAGATAGGTTGGAAGATTCAGAGAATATTTTATTGAACGGTACATTTGAACTCTCTCCTAATAATCCGCTAGCTTACTCTGTCTTGGCTCTTACAAAGCTATATGGTGGAGATATTCCTTCTGCAAAAGAATATTCTACAATGGCACTCGAACTCAACCCAAACATAGAAGTATCACAAAGAATTTACAGTCACATATTGAAGCAAGAGGAAACATTCCCTGAGGTCTCATTCTTGAAACTAGAAAACATATAAAATGAAGGTTCTATACCTTATAACAAAATCAGAACTTGGAGGGGCACAGAGTGTCGTGTTCGAGCTACTTTCGGCGCACAAGGAGAAGGGTGACAACGTGCTTCTCGTTTCGGGACAAGACGGATGGCTTTGTGACAGAGCGAGAGAGTTCGGTTTCGAGGTAGAGATACTTGGCGGCATAAGAAGAACATTTAACCCAATTGTCATACTTTCTGTGATGAGAAGTTTGAGAAAAGTCGCAAAGAAATTTTCTCCAGAAATAGTTTCTTGCCATAGTTCGTTTGCAGGGATAATCGGTAGATTTTCTCTGGGATTAAAATATTCTACTGTTTTTACCGCACATGGAATCGCATTTACTGGCGGGGCACCACTTTGGAGAAAGCCGATAGCGTTCATAATGGAATGGAAAGCATCGTTTTTCTGCAAAAAAATAATAGCCGTCTCTAGAAACGACCAAAAACTACTTCAGAAACTTCCGCTCATAAATCCTGGCAAGGTAGAGCTAATCTACAACGGGGTAGAGGTCCCAAGTTTTGTAGAAAAAACACAAAATGAAATCCCAAAACTTACGTTTGTGGGAAGACTCGCTCTACCAAAAACTCCAGAAAAGGTGATAGAAGCAGTAAGAATACTAGAGAAGAAGTATGAAAGGAGAGTAGAAGTAGAAATAATAGGCGATGGTCCTGACATGGAAGATATCAAAGATCTAGTAGAAGGTATGTCACTTTCTGATCGTGTTTTTCTACTCGGTGCTTTAGATAGAAGATCAGTATTGCAGAAACTCACACAATCGAGCGTTTTTGTTTTGCCGACACTATGGGAAGGATTTCCTATGACTATTCTCGAGGCGATGGCTTCCGGAACTCCAGTCATTGCAAGTGATGTCGGCGGTATAAAAGAAGCCGTTTCTAGTGAAGTCGGCATACTTATACCTAGAAATGCTGACGCTGATGTGTGGGCAGAAGCTATAAATGAGATATTGGATAAGGATTTGAGAGAGATGGGTAACAAGGCAAGAGAGGTTGTAAATAGTAAGTTCTCAAAAGAAATCATGATAAACAAGGTTTTTGAGGTGTACTCGGGAGTGCTATAATTAGCCTATGAACAAAAAGAAAATACTCCTGTTTTCTTTGGTCTATTACCCAGATTTTGTTGGTGGTAAAGAAGGAGAGATATATTTCACAAATAGTCATTATAAGTCATTTAAAAAAATTAAAATTAAAACTAAATATTCTAGTAATAATAATTAATCATGATAATACAAGTTAATTTTGAAAACTCAAAAACTAAAGAAGATGTCTTTTCCATCCTTCAGGAGGCCTTTGATTTTCGCTATACTCCAGGGTCAGAAGTAACAGTAATGCCAAATCTAGACGCTTTTGATGATTGGATGTGGGGTTTATGGGATGATTCTTTTATTGTCAAAAATCAAAATATAAAAAAAATAAAACTTATAATAAATGGTGAACAAAAGTTAAGACAAATATTTGGTTCACATTTTGATTTTTTTGAAGATATTTTAAAAAGAACAAGTCAAGGGGAGGTTAATAATTCTAAAGATTTTGTCTTTGAGTATGAATTTAAAAAATAATATAAAATTAACAAATATGAAGAATTTTATTGAACTCATAGATTCGTTTATTGAAGGGAAAATTGACTTCGAAGAATTTGATAAAAATTGGCAAAAATTGTATATTGGATCATTAGATAAAGGGGGACTCTATGAAACTTTGTCTGATATAGAAACTGATTTTATTGACGAAATTCACGACAAAGAGGACTTTACCACAAAAGATGAAAAAGAATTGGAAGATTTAAAAAAATATAACTTCATCTCAGTAAATGAATTTATTGAGTGGTTGAAGGAATTTAAGCAGAAAAATATTCAACTCTGGAGTTAGTTTATGTTTTTTTGGATAAAAAGTAGGTGTTTATTTTTGTCATATAAGTAATTTTTATTTACATTTTATATGCTAATATCATTAATATAGTATTAAGTTTTCAATAATGACTTCAGTTAAGATAAATAATATGAAAATTCAATTTGGAAAACTAGAAGACATTGAAAATTACGCAGATACATATATAGGTATTATTCCTGGTGGGATAAATAGTAAAAAAGATTTATTTAGATCATATGCTGAGGCACTTAGGTTTCCAGGATATTTTGGTTTTAATTGGGATGCTTTAGATGAATGTTTGTCAGATTTTCACTGGATTAAAGATAAAAAAAATATTCTTATATATCATGTGGATATTCCCGATATTGATGAAAAAGAAAAAGTTATTTTATTGAGTGTTTTGATAAATAATATTTTTGAAAATTCAGATGGGAGTTTAATAGTGATGTTTCCAGAAAAGTATAAAGAAAGAATTAAAATCTTGTTAGATAAAATATAATAAGATTATCTAGGGCCTACTTTTGGGTCAGTATAAATCATCTGAATAAGTTTTAAGACAAAACACCTCTTCTAGGGGGTGTTTGTTTTATATATAAGTAATTTCTATTTACATTTTCTATGCTAATATTAAGCGTGGAAAGTTTATGATCTACGCTAAAGCTATAAAAGAATGTGGTGTTATTGAGTAAAGGAGATTAGGTATTTTTTTCTCTAAAAATCTGAAAATGCTATAATTAGCCTATGAACAAAAAGAAAATACTCCTGTTTTCTTTGGTCTATTACCCAGATTTTGTTGGTGGAGCAGAGGTTGCGATCAAGGAAATAACAGACAGACTGGGCGACAGATTTGACTTCCACATGGTTACCATGAGGACAAATAGAGAGAAGACAGAAAAGATAGGAAATGTAACTGTGCATAGAGTCGGACCATATTTATTAGGCGTACCTTTTATCGGAAAGATACTGTTTCATTTGTCGAAATACATGTTTCCGTTTGCTTCGTACGGGTATGCCAAGAAACTCCACAAAGAAGAAAATTACGATATGACTTGGGCGATGATGGCGAACTACGCAGGGTTTGGTGCGCTATTTTTCAAGCTCAAGTTTCCAAAAGTGAAGTTTCTTCTAACACTGCAAGAAGGTGATCCGATCCCGTATATCAAGAGAAGAGTCGCTTTGGTGTATCCACTTTTCAAAATGATTTTTCTGAAAGCAGACAAAATACAAGCGATTTCAAAATATCTAGAAGACTTTGGAAAAAGTATGGGTTTCAAGGGAGAGAGTTTTGTTGTACCAAACGCTGTAGATACAAGTATATTTTCTGAGAAACCCGATCCGATAAGTTTGGAAAGAGTTAGAGAAGAAGTCGGCAAAGAACCGAGTGATATACTACTAGTTACTTCTTCTAGGCTGGTCAAGAAAAACGGGGTGGGGGATGTAATAAGCGCGCTAGCTATCTTGCCAAAAGAGTACAAATTCTTGATCCTCGGCTCTGGCCCACTAGAGAAAAAACTCCGCAAATTGGCCCTGAATTTGGGGGTAGAAAAGAGGGTGATTTGGAAGGGTTATGTGCCTCATAGAGAGATGCCGGGGTATTTGTATATAAGTGATGTATTTATTCGCCCATCGCTCTCTGAGGGCCTAGGAAACGCCTTTCTGGAGGCTATGGCGACAGGACTTCCGGTTGTGGCTACTCCGGTTGGCGGGATACCGGACTTTCTGGTAGATGGCGAAACAGGGGTGTTCTGCGAAGTAGAAAAACCAGACTCTATACGAGACGCAGTGCTTAGATTCCGAGACGACACACTCAGAAACAAGATTATCTTCCGAGCTAGAAATATGGTAGAAGAGAAGTATACTTGGGAGATGGTCGTCTCAAAGATGCGAGTTATATTTGATGAATAATAAAGGCAAAAAATTTCTAATAGTAACTGGTATATATCCACCCGAGATAGGTGGTCCAGCTACTTATGCAAGACTTTTGAAAAACTTCCTAGAAGAGAGGGGGGAGGAGGTAGACGTCGCAATGTTTCGTGTTTCTAGAAAATACCCAAAAGGCATAAGACATATACATTTTACTTTTCTAGTTCTTCGGAAGATTCTTTCTTCAAAATATATTTTTGTACAAGACACACTAAGTGTAGGTCTTCCGACAATGATTGCTTGTTTTGTTCTGCGTAGAAAATATGTTTTGAGAATCCCTGGAGACTATGTATGGGAGCAAGCAAGACAGAGGTGGGGAGTGTCAGACGACATAGAAGTTTTCCAAACAAAAAAATATGGCAAGAAAATAGAACTACTCAAAAAACTAGAAAGGCTTGTCGCAAAGAGGGCGACTAGAGTGATAGTTCCTAGTAAGTACTTTGCCGGTGTTATTTCCAAGTGGGGAATTATAGAAGACAAAATGGAAGTCGTGTACAATGGCGTGCCAAAGATAGATGAAAGTCTGTATGATAATATTCCCAAAAAACCAAAGACTATAATTTCTTCTGGAAGATTTGTACCATGGAAGAACTTCGGTGTTTTGATCCAAGTTATTTCCAAGATGCCAGACTGGACACTTCATCTTGTTGGTGATGGACCAGAAAGAGAGTCACTAGAAAAGCTGGCTAGAGAAATGGATGTAAGTGAAAGAGTTGTATTTACCGGCACACTACCACAAACTGATCTATATAGGTATATAAAAGAGTCTATGTACTTTGTTTTGCCAACCAAGTTCGAGAGCTTTTCTTTTCAGATTGTTGAGGCTATGATGCTCGGTACTCCTGTTTTGGCAAGCAGGGTTTCAAATCTAGAAGAGATAATCCGAGACGGACAAAACGGAGTGTTTATAAACCCAGATGACCCAGAATCTATAAAAAGCGCGATTTTTTCTCTAGAAGAAAATAGTCAGAAGAGAGAAGATATATCTTCTAGTGCCAAGAAAGATTCAGAATTTTTCTCTTTTGAAAAAACAGGTGAGAAGATAATAAATATATTTGAAAAGATATGAAAGTTTTGATGATAAGTGGAGATAGTAAAGTTTTTCGAGAAGATAGCTCGACTTTTTTGCGTGTAAAAGAATACGCGAAGAGGGTGGACTACCTAGAAGTTGTTTGCCTCTGTAGTGAAAAAAAGATCATAGAAGGTGACGGATTCAGAATAACCCCCGTTTCCAAGAATCTTTTTTCTCCATTTAAGATAAAGAGTCTGGTTTCTTCCAAGATTGATCTGGTTACAAGCCAAGACCCGTTTTTTATAGGAGTAGTTTCGCTTATTGTCTCTAGGTTTCTCGGTGCAAAACTTCATACACAAGTCCACACAGATGTTGCAAGTCCATTCTTTAGAAAAAGTTTTTTCGGAAAAATTCGTTTTTTCTTGGCTAGAAAAGTCTTGGAAAAATCAAATGTCATAAGATACGTTTCAGAAAAAACAAAAGAAAACATAGAAAAAGTTTTTGATGTAAAAAGTATTCCATCAGATATAATTCCGATAATAACCGAAAACCCCGGCCTCGTGTCTCAATTCAAAGATGAGGAATTTTTAGAATTTACAAAAAAGTTCCAAAAAACCATACTTCTTTCTGGAAGATTTGAGAAAGAGAAGGGGATATACGAAGGTGTTAAAATTTTTGTAAAAGATAATTTGGAAAACTCTGGACTTGTTGTTGTCGGAGATGGTTCCATGAAAGGTGCAATTTTGAACATAATAAAAAGTGATTCAAAAAACAGGGTTTTAGTTAGGCCGTGGGCTTTTGATCTGGGGTTTTATATGAGAAATGTAGATGTATTTTGGAATAATTCTTTTTTTGAAGGTTTTGGTATGGCGATAGTAGAGTCTCTTCAGAATGGAACTCCTGTTATAACAAGCAGGGTGGGGATAGCAGACAAGGTTATAGACGACAGGGTAAACGGACTTCTTTATGATGCGGGAGATCATGCTGCTATAAGAAATATCTTGAAAGAAATAGACAAGAGCGACATACTTCACACATTAAAAGTTGGTGTGAAAAACAGAAGTTATAATTTTTATGAAAACCAAGGAGAGTATTACGACAGAATAGTTTCAAATTGGAAAAAGGCGATCTAATTATGAAAAAGAAGATTCTTATAATTACACAAATTGTAGACAAAAATGATCCAATTTTGGGATTTTTTCACTCGTGGATTTTGGAATTTGCCAAAAACTTTGAGTCTGTAATTGTAGTGTGTCTCAAAAAAGGAGAATATAATCTGCCTAGCAATGTAGAAGTTCTGTCACTTGGAAAAGAGGAGGGTGTATCTAGAATAAAGTATCTTTTTCGATTCTATAAATATATTTTTTCAAAAAAGAATAATTATGACAGTGTTTTTGTTCACATGAATCCGATATATGTTATTTTGGGCGGAGTGTTCTGGAAAATGATGGGGAAGAGAATTGCTCTGTGGTATACACACAAAAACGTCGACATGAAACTTCGCCTTGCTGAGAAGCTTTGTGATAGTGTTTTTTCTGCTTCAAAAGAAAGTTTTAGATTGCCAAGTAAAAAGCTACACATTATGGGTCATGGTATAGATACCTCTAAGTTTTCTGTAATAAATAGAGACAGGGATCATAGAAAGATCGTGTCTATAGGAAGAGTATCTATTTATAAAAATTACGAACCACTATTAGAAGCTATATCTATTTTGAAAAAAGAAGGATTCGAAACAAAATTAAGTATAGTTGGACCAGAAGATAAAAATTATAAGAAAAAACTTTTAAATCTCATAGATAGTTTAAATATTTATGACAGGGTAGAGTTTTTAGGTCCTATTTCTCAAGATAAGATCCCAACTATTTATAATGATGCAAATATATTTGTTAACCTTAGTAAGACCGGAAGTCTAGACAAGGCTATCCTAGAAGCCATGTCTTGCGGATTAAATGTCCTAACTTCGAATGAAGCTATGTCATATATGCCAGAAAAAAATAAGTGTTCAGAAAATCCACAAGAAATAGCACAAAAAATAAAATATTTATCAGATCTAGGTATCGATAGTCAGGCAAGGGATTTTGTAACAAAAAATCATGAGCTTGTTGATTTAATAAAAAAAATTAAAGATCATATTTTATGAGAATTTTATTATTTGGTATATATGATAAAAATTATTCAAGAAATTCTGTAATTATAGACGGTCTTGTTTCAAACGGGGTAGAGGTGTACGAGTGTGTTGTTGACCCGGAAAAAAATAAAGGTCTAAAAAAATATTTTTCATTATTTCGCGAGTATAAAAAAAATAAAAACTCTAATTTCGACAAGGTTTTCGTTCTTTTTCCCGGACACAGTGTTTTGTGGTTTGCCAGAATCCTTTTTGGTAAAAAGGTAGTTTTAGATTTTTTTGTATCACTTTATAATTCTAATATTGAGGACAGAAAAAAGTTTTCTAAAACTTCTTTAAAAGCGTTTTATTTTTGGTTTCTTGACTGGTTATCTCTTGTTTTTTCACCGGTTATACTTATAGATACAAATTCTCACAAAGATTTCATCTCTAAAAAGTTTTTTGTAAAAAAGAAAAAATTTTTGGTTGTTTATGTTGGCGCAAATGAAAAAATAGTTTACCCTATGGTCTCGGAAAAAAGTGATAAGTTTATAGTTCATTTTCACGGTATAGGAACACCGCTTCACGGTTTAGATAAAATAATACGTGCAGCTAAAAATTTATCGCAGCATAAAGATATAGAGTTCCATATATACGGAAGCAGCACCAAAGAAGTTTCTGATAATATAAAATTTTTTCCAAGGTTTGAATATAAAGATATTTCTCTGGTTTTGTCAAAAGCTGACTTGGTGCTCGGTATTTTTGGCGATACAAAAAAAGCAAATATTGTAATTCCAAACAAGGTATATGAAGGACTTGCTTCTAAAAAGCCGGTTGTTACACTTGAAACAAGTGCAACAAAAGAGCTTTTACATGATCTTGAAAATGTGATATTCTGCTCTAGTGTAAATGATAAAAGTATAGAGGAGAGGATTCTTTTTGCAAAAAATAATCCTGCTATTTGTGAAAAAGTAGCTGTTTCAGGCTATAAAACTTTTTTAGAAAAACTAACTCCAAAAATTATTATAAAAAATCTTTTGGAAAAAATATGAATCAAACAAAATTTGACTATAACAAGCTAAATACCTTGGCGGAGCAAAATAGTTCCAAGTATCAGAACGCAAAACCTTGCCAGCATATATATTTTGATAACTTTTTATCAGAAGATTTGGCAAGAGAACTTCTAAATAATTTTCCAAAAGTTGATTCTGATGTATGGAATAAAGACTATAAAGATCAATACCAATACAAAATGGCATGTGAAGATGCTACTAAGTTTCCCGCGGAAATAAGAGAGACATTGAAAGAATTTAATTCTAGTGAGTTCATCAATTTTCTAGAAAAACTTACAGGTATAGAAGGTATAATTCCAGATCCTCACTACAGAGGTGGTGGTATGCACCAGATAAAAAAGGGTGGATTTCTAAAGGTCCATGTTGACTTCAATTGGTACCCAAGACTTCATATAGAAAGAAGAATAAATGTTCTTTTGTATTTAAATGATAACTGGAAAGAAGAATATGGCGGACACTTTGAACTGTGGAACAAAGATATGACAAAGGCTGAGGTAAAGGTACTGCCTATTTTTAATAGGCTTGCTATTTTTTCCACATCTGAAGATAGTTTTCATGGTCACCCAGATCCAATAAATTGTCCGGAAGACATGACTAGAAAGTCTCTTGCACTTTATTACTATACGTCTCCGGCAAAAGACATAGAAGCTAGGGCAGAGGCCCACTCTACTATCTTCAAAGAAAGACCTGGTGAGGAATTAAAAAACGAACAAAAAAGTTTTTTTGAAAGAGTTCTAAATAAGGTAAAAAATAAAATAAAATAAAAATGAGAACAAGTACCCCCACAATTATCAAATATTTGAAAGAACTCCCAGAGCATTCAAAAGTTCTTGATGCGGGTTGTGGAAAGGGGAGAGATTTAAAATTTATAAAAAAGGAGTGTCCTCATATCAATTTTTATGCAGTAGATTTTGAAAATCATAACTTGCCTAAAGATATCGTATTTAAAGAAGGAGATGTAAAGGATATACCAAATATTTTTTTAGAAGAAAAATTTGATGTAATTATATCCCAACATGTTTTGGAGCATATTTTGTATCCAGTAGATATAGTAAGGGGTTTTAAAACGGTTTTAAAAAAAGAGGGGAGAATATTTATTGAATCTCCAAACTGGACTAGGCTTTTTGTGCCTTTTCATAATGTGTTTTTTTGGAACGATCCAAGTCACATAAGACCATTTACAAAATCATCTTATAAAAATTTGTGTTCTGAGTCCGGACTTGAGGCAATAAAGATTTTTACAAAATCTTCTTCTGGTTTCTCAGGTTCTTTTAGAACTTTACTCAAGTCAAATAATCCATTTGTTTTTATAAAGCGTTTTATTGGTTTTTTTATAAATCCAATTTTGTTCGATACTATTATTTTGATTGCAAAGCATAAATAGATGAAAAAAAACAAAGAAAAAAATATTATTTTTTTTATAAATGGGTCCATTGGTGATTTTTTGATGACACTCCTTTTTCTTGATTGCGTATATCAAAAAAATAAAGATTTTAATTTTTTTATTTCTACCAGTAGAAATAATGGCATTATGAAAAAGTTTTTATCAGAATATCCTCATATAAAATTACTATCGTATCCTCATGATTTGTTTAATTTTTTATTTAAAAAAAATATAGTAATAACACCCCCAACTTTTACAAGGCTGCCATGGCATCAAAAATTTAGTTCATGGATAATTTCTAGAAATTTTCAAAGTAAACTTTTTGGTTTTGATGACAGTTCAAAAATAAACTCTTTTATTTACAACAAGGTTGTTAGTTTCAGGACTGATATTCTATACATAGAATCACTTTTTTACCTTGCAGAAAAAACAGGCATATCCTTTTCAAGAAATAATATGTTTTTAAAAACAAAAAATATTTCTTACTTTGAAAAAAAACCATATATTGTTTTCCATCCATTTGGAGCTAGTGCAGGAAGAAGCCTGATTGATGAAAAGCTAAAAAGTGTATTTTTTTTCATAAAAAATAATTTTCCAAATTACGATATATATATAACAGGATCTTCTGAAGACACAAAAAAGCTCGAAGTTATTGAGGGATGTGATTTTTTTGATTTTACAGGAAAAGACATAGACGCTGTAACCCAACTTATAAAAGAATCCAATTTTTTTATTGGTGTCGACACTGGCATAACACATCTTGCAAATATATTAGACAAAAGAACACTTGTTCTTGCCGAAAACGGTACACCCCATTGGCTTCCTTTTTATAATAAAAAAGCAACCATCTTGTATAAAATAAAAGATGATATTGTCGGTACAAGTAGAGAGGTTTTAGAAGAAAAAAGAAACGGAAGAATTAGGTTTTTAGAAAAAATACCATTGAATGATATAGAAGAACAAATTAAAGAATTATCTAAAAGTATAAATAATTATGAATAAAGAAAAAATAGCATTTTTTATAATTGACCTTTATAGAGGTGGCGGTGAAAAAGTAGTAGTAGATCTTTCCAATGATCTCGTACAAAGAGGATTTGATGTTGATTTAGTTTTGGTTAAAAAAAGAGGACCGTATTTAGATTTAGTTGATAAAAATGTTGAAATCGTTGATTTAGATGTAGATAGAATTATATTTTCTTTGCCTAAATTGATTAGATACTTGAAACAAAACAAACCAAAAGCACTTCTTTCTATATCGAAGCACCCACACCTTATTTCTATATGGGCAAAGATGATATCTAGAGTCGATACTAAGATAATACTAAGACTCGGCATACCTTTCTCAAGAGGTGGCAGCAAGGCCAACTGGAGAGAAAGGATTTTGCCTATTTTAATAAAGATGTTTTATCCGTTTGCAGATCTTATAGTAGGTAACTCAGAATTTATAACAAATGACTTTAGAAGTGTTGTAAAAGTCAAAGATTCTAAAATAACAACAATATACAGTCCAAAACCAACAGAAGAAATCTTGTCCAAAAGTTTAGAAAAAACAGGAGAAGATTGGCTGGATAACAAAGATAAACCAGTGATTATTTCTGTTGGAAGGCTTACTGAGCAAAAAGGTTTTACTACTCTACTAGAAGCGTTTATAAAGTCTCAAGAGAAAATAGACTCTAGACTCATAATATTGGGAAACGGGGAAGATCAAGAGGTTCTAGAGAAAATGGCAATCTCTTCCGGGGTTTCCGATAAGTTCAAAATAATAGGTTTCCAAAAAAACCCTTATGCATTTATGGCGAAATCGGATATTTACGTACTGCCTTCTAGATATGAGGGCATGCCAAATGCCATGATAGAAGCTATGATTTGCGGAGTTCCAGTTATCGCTTCTGATATACCGCCAGCAGTTGAAATAACCAGAAACGGAGAGTTCGGTATAAATTATCCTCTGGACAATGTAGATACTCTCGCAGGAGAGATGGTAGGCATGCTGGGAGACAAAAATAAACTAGAGATGTTTGGTAAAAAGGCAAAAGAAAGAGTGAAAGTATTTGACCACGAGGTTATAATGAAAAGATACATTGAAGTTTTTACATGTTAAAAAAAGTTATATATACAGCAATATTTGGAGACAAAGATGTCTTGCATGAGCCGGAGTTTCTTCCGGAAGGTTTTGACTTTGTCTGTTTTACTGACAATAAAGATCTTGAGTCAAAAGTTTGGGATATTCGTGTTGTGGAACCTTTATTTAAAGATCCTGTTCGAAACGCTCGATATTACAAAATTATGGCACACAAGGTTTTGCCAGAATATGAAATCAGTGTTTGGGTAGATGGAAACATGGTTGTTACCGGAGATGTAAATATTTGGATTGAAAAGTATTTGAAAAAATATTTTTTTGTTACCTTTGATCATTCAAAACAAAAAAAGCGTTGGCTAGGTCTTTTTTGGATTACAGATAAAAAATTTGCGCGTAATTGTATCTATAAAGAGGCGGAAGACATTCTAAAAAAGAACGCAGAAGGGTTTTATATGGATGATCCTGATGTGGTTATTAATCAAGTGAGTAGATATAGAAATGAAGGATATCCTAAAAATAACGGACTTGCTGTCACTATGATTTTATTAAGAAGGCATAATAATGAACAAGTGATAAATTTGATGGAATCTTGGTGGCAAGAATTGTCAGTAGGGAGTCGAAGAGATCAGCTTTCCTTAAATTATGTTGTTTGGAAAAATAGTTTTCCTCTTAAATATGTAAAAGGTGATCCTCGGTACAATAAATTTTTTAAAAAAAATCGACATAAAATAAAGTCAAATTTTCGACAGAATTAAACTTTCATTTTAAAGAAATAATAAAAAGAAGCAATTCCGTTAAAAAGAAGGCCTAATAAAAAAGATATGATAACTCCCATAATTCCAAAAAGTGGGAGAAGAAAAATTAGTGCAACTATTCTTATGATAGGATTTATAATATTTATTATATACAAGGCTCGTTTTTGGTGGTGTGCTGTTAGAGCAGAAACTGCAATTTTTTGAGGAAGAAAAATTAGGGAGATTGCAAAAATTTGTGAATAAATTACCGAGTCCATATATTCAGGTAGTACGATAGAAAATAGAAATGGAGCCGCGATAATGTAGACAATAGTAATTGCGATCATTAAAAATAAAAAAAGAAAAAGTTTCTTAGGAAGTGTTTGTTTTAAATTTTCTACAGAGGTTTCTGCAAATTTAGGATAGGCCAATGTAGATATCGGAGTAAGCATACTTGATATTTTTGTTATAGGAGCTTTTGCAAAAGAGTAGACTGCTAGTTGTGTTGCTCCAAGAAATTGAAAAAGTAATATGTTGTCAAGCGATACAATCCCGTTTGATAGAATCTTCATAAAACTTAAATGTTTGCCATAACTGATTGCTTTTTGGTCTATGGCATCATTTAAATTTTCTTTTTTGAGGATAAAAAATAGAATAAGTCCTCGCACAAGAGTCGTAATTGCAAAATAACTAACCGTTATAAGAATAATATTTTTTGTTATTAATATAATACTTATTAAGGTCGCGACTCGAACAATGGAAATTATTGACCCGTACCAGGTTGCTTTTTTGAAATCTTTCTTACCTTCAACATAACTAGCAAAAATTGAAAAAGAGTCCATGAATGGTAATAGTATTGCTATCCCTATAAAAGATAGCCCCAGAACTTGATTTCCTTGAATTAAATAATATGCTCCAGCACCAATACTTCCAATTGCGCTTAAAAGCCCCCATTTTATTTTTATCCGCAATCCTTCCTTAATTGTTCCATCAAAACCTTGGGCAACCGCTTTGGTTATTGCCGTGTTCATTCCACTTAATGTTGGAGTTGCCAAAAGTCCTGCAATTGAGATTATGTATTGGTAGGTACCGTAGTCATTTGCAGATACAAAGTTACCAAAAACATACACAAGAACCAACGACGCCGCTGATGAAATAACTTTACCGATTCCAATCCAACTTATATTTTTTGTTAGATAAACCATGTCTGTTTGGGTGTATTTTTCTGTTTTCTGGAGCATGTTTTTAATTTTTTCTTTCATAGATATGTAAATTATAAGATACACGAGTCTAAATTAAAAGAAAAGGACTCAATATGGTACATTAATAGTGTTATTTTAATGGTTTGCATAAGTATGACTAAAAGAATTCTTTGTGTTTTTGGTAAAAAACGTCAAATTGCTTTGGATATGGCGGCGCAGAAAAAAGGCTCGGCCACTACTTTTTATGGCTTGAGCCCCTTTCTACTTGGAGAACATAATTTGTTTGTCGGTACACTACCTGTAAATCAAAGAAATTTATTTTGGGCTATTTTAAAGTCAGATATTGTTGTTTTCTCTAAAATGATCAATAAAATGCCTTTTTTAAGAATTGTATTTTTTTGGAAGAAATTTATTTTAATAAATATAGATTTAAATCGTTCAATTAAAAATAAAAAAAGTTTGTTAAAAAGATTTTGGTTTTTTTTAAAAATAATGTCTTTTAATAAAATTGTAAATTTTTCAACAAGTCAAAAAGTTTCTCTTGAAAGATACGGGGTTAAAAAATCTAAATTAGAGTTTATTCATTTCGGTATAGATAATCTTTTTATAGAAAAAAGATTAAGTACACATACGACAAGAGAAGATTTCTATCTCGTTGTTGGTCGTGATGAAGGGAGGGACAATCAAAGCGTCTTGCACCTTGCTCAAAAAAACCCTGATAAACAATTTGTTTTTGTTGTTGATTCTAGGGTTGTTGAAATAAATTCTGACGCTTCAAATATTGTTATTTTAGATAATATCCCTTTTGAGGATTTGATTGTTTTGTATCAAAAAGCAAGAGCTGTGATTGTCCACACGTATACAGATGAAGAAAATAAAGGGTCGGATAGTTCTGGGCAAACTGTGGTCATGGACGCGCTGGCTTGCGGAACCCCTGTTTTTGTTTCTGAAAAGTCTTGGCTGCAAGATTATCCTTTGATTAAGGATAATGTTTTAATTTATAAAAAAGATAATTTGGAAAGTATTTTATTAAAAAATAGTTTAACAAAACAAAAAACCACCCCCTATACAACAATGTCTATGTATCAAGAGTGGCTTAAAATATTTAGTTCTTTTGGTTGATAATTTAAAATATCTTGTCGAAGTTAGAAGAGATGTTTCCAAGTATGGTCATGAAGCTAATATGTTTTTCATTTTCAGGTAATACAATTATATAAAAGTTTCAGACACTACCACAAAATAGATATTATTGGTATATTCAATATCATGAGAAAACTTACAAAAAGAGAGATTTTGAGATTCCCGTCCCTAATTTTTAAAATCTGTAAAATGCGAAAAGTTGCCGAGAATACCATGCTCACTCCGTCTGGCTTGTTTCAAATGGAAAAGTTTATAGAAGATATAAACAAGAAATCTATCCCTGGCGCTATAGTTGAAGCAGGTTGTTGGAAGGGTGGTACTGGTGCGTATATGGCAATGATTGATAAAAATAGAAAAGTATTTTTGTTTGATTCTTTTGAAGGCATGCCAGAGCCAGATACGGTTGATCATAAAAGTGGCGGTAAAAAGGGACTAAAAGGGGGAGATCTTGCGGTAGACGAAAATATAGTTTTGACTTTGAAAGAAAAATATAATCTAAAAAATATACAAGTTGTAAAAGGATACTTTGAAAATACTTTGCCAGTTTGGAAAGAAAAAATTGGCCCGATCGCGATACTTCGAATGGATGGAGATTTTTATTCTTCTACAACCGATATATTAGAAAACTTATACGATCAAGTTTCTCCTGGTGGATATGTAGTTATCGATGATTGGCACGATTTCAATGGTTGCAGAAAAGCCATATACGACTTTTTTAGTAAAAGGGAAGAAGTTCCAGATATTAGAGACTTTCCAGCTTTTGGAAAGCCCTATTTCAAAAAATAAAAATTAATTTTTTATACCAAAAGATTTTTTTAAATCTTCTAATCCGTCTTCTATTTTTACTTTTGGCTCCCATCCAATTAGTTTTTTTATTTTTGATATATCAGCCAGACTATGCTTCGCCTCTTTTCTTTCTGGTTCATATTTTAATTCACCACCTATCATATTTGCTAATTCTAATACAGTTATATTTTTTCCATATCCCACATTTAAAACTTCACCTTTTCCAACGTTGGCACTTTCCATTGCTAGAATATTAGCATTAACCACATCTGATACATGTGTAAAGTCCCTGCTTTGTAATCCATCCCCAACTATAGTTAATGGAAGGTTTAGTTTTCTATTTTTTAAAAATTTAACAACTACGCCGGCATAAGGGCCATCGGGGTTTTGGTGTCGTCCGTATACGTTGAAATACCTCAAACAAACAGTTTCTAAATTGTAAATATCAGAAAATACCCGACAATATAACTCTCCCACGTATTTTTGTATACCATAAGGATGTACGGGTTTTGGCGTCATTTCTTCTGTTAGTGGCATAATTTTTTGCTCACCATATGCTGAACTTGATGCTGAATAGACAACCCTCCTTACACCAGATTCTTTTGCAGCCATTAAAACATTTAAAGTTCCTGTTATATTTGCTTCGTTTGTTTCAAGCGGATATTCTATAGAATATGGAACTCGTGGGATTGCGGCAACGTGAAAGACTGTGTCTGTGTCTTTAAATATTTCTAGTAATTTATTGTAGTTTTTTATATCTTCAACTATTAAATTTGAATGATGTGGACACCTTTCTTTTTTACCCTGGCTTAGATTATCAACTATAGTCACATTGTATCCCAGATCTACTAATTTTTCTGCAAGATTAGAACCAATAAATCCAGCACCGCCCGTTATTACAATTTTTTTATTATTATTTTTCATTTTTAGTGAGTAAATATTATTTGGATCGTTTTTAATATAATTCCAAGATCTAACAAGAAGCTTTTGTTTTTGAGGTAATATAGGTCGTATTCAAATTTCTCCTTTGAGTCTAGGACGCTTCTAGCGTAGCGATACTTGATCTGCGCCCACCCTGTAAACCCAGGCTTTATAGCGTGTCTTATGTAGTAGTAAGGTATTTCTTCTTTTAGCTTTTCTACAAATTCTGGCCTTTCTGGTCTTGGTCCTACTAGAGCAATATCTCCCTTTATGATATTTATCATTTGTGGGATTTCGTCTACGTGGAGTTTTCTTATAACTTTGCCGACTTTTGTTACTCTAGGATCTTTTTTCTCTGCCCACATGGCACCAGCGCTTTCAGCGTTTTTTGTCATAGATCGAAACTTTATAACCTTGAAGTTTTTGCCACCTTTACCTACACGGTCTTGTTTGTAGAAAACAGGAGCACCATCTTCTAGAAAAATAAATATTCCAAACAAAACTGTTATAGGTAGTGTGACCGTTAGTATTAGTACTGAAAACAAAACCTCTAGAATTCTATACAAAAAGTTTCTTCCTAAATCTTTCTTTTCTAGAATAGATATAGCGTCTTCGTTTGTCATAAGGTCAATAGAAGTTTTTGAAAAAATTTCTTCATAAGCATCTTTTAGCCTTAGTACTGGGAGGTTTATATCGTTTAATGTTTTTACTATATCTTCTTTTATATCTTCAACGATAACTATAAAATCAACCTTGTTTTTTTGACAGAAGTTTGCGAGAGCTTCTGTGGTCTCAAATTCACCGACAATCTTTCCTAGGTATGAGTAATTTTTTAGTTCAGAAATCATTTCTTGTGATCGCTGGTTTTTTCCAAGTATTGCTATTTTTTGTACCAAACTTTTTTCAAATATTCTAAAAAATATTCTTCTCCAGATTATTATCAAAAAGAAAGAAGAAGCACTAAAGATAAGAAGGTTAACCTTTGGAGATATTCCAAAAGAAGGGAAGAGATAGAATAACCCCGCTCCGAGCATTGTCCCGAGGAATGTTGCAAACCCAAGATACCCTATAGATGCTGGTGTCGGACGTAGGTTTTTTTGATCATATAGATTAAATACGAAAAATACGATAAGCCAAAGTATGCTTATTATGATAAACGGACCTTGGTGAAGATTTATAACTTCTTCTTTGTCTAATCCTGGGAAACCTAGGGCTATCATCACAAAAAACGACACAACTAGAGAAATTGCGTCTCCCAGCAATATATAAGACTTTCTCGAATAATTCATAACAAAACTATAGAACTTATACTTGATTTAGTCAAAACGATATTCAAGTATAATCTTTGTGATATAATCACTTTATAAAATATGATTCAGAAGCTAAATATCAACTTTTTGAAGAATTTTTGGTCCTCGCTTTCCCCGAGAAATAGGAAGATTTTTTATTTTGGCGCAGCGATATTACTCGTAATTGTTTTTTCTGTTATTGGCAAGAAACAAAGCTTCGAAGAGGTCTCTGTATCACAGAGAGTTATATCTGACTTTATACAAGCGACAGGAGAAGTTACGAGTGAGGTTGATCTAGATCTTGCGTTTCAAGTCGGCGGTTATGTAGATGAGATCAGAAAACCACTTGGATCAGTTGTAAAAGAAGGCGACATAATCGCAACACTAGAACTTCTAGAAGAGAACGCAACTCTTACAAAAGCTAGAGGTGCACTACTCAAAGCAGAAGCAGAATACGAACAAGCGCTAAGCATAACAAGCGGAGAAGACATCGCAAAGCTAGAACTAGAACTTGAAAACGAGAAGGCAAGACAAGACATACTAGTAGATAACGCATATAGAACCCTGCTTTCTTCTGATCTTGAAGCGGTTCCAACTTCTTCACTTTCTACCAACACACCGCCAACAATAACAGGAGTATTTACTGGTGGGATAGAAGGTGACTACAAAGTATATATAAGTTTGAAAACATCTTCTCCAACAAATGGATCTTTTCACTACACAGGGTTAGAGAAAGATTTAGAAGAAGTTAGTATAGTTGCTGGTAAGGCGCTACCTCTTGGAACATATGGACTATATATAGAATTTCCAGATGACTTTTCTTATGGAGAAAGTGATACAGACTGGGTGATATCTATTCCAAACAAAAAAAGCTCTTCTTATACAACAAACTACAATGCATACATACTCGCACAAAATACAAGAGAGCAAACAATCTCAGAACTTGAGGCTGATCTAGAAATAAAGAAACAAGAAACTTCAAATGGCGATACAAAAATAGCTTATGCAAACCTAGTTTCTGCACAAGGAGATTATCAGTCAGCACTCGCTAGTTATGAAAAAGGAGTCATAAGAGCTCCAGTTCCAGGAAAAGTTACTAGAGTTTCTATCAAGCCAGGTGAGTTGGTGCAGTCTTTTGAATCTGTAGTTTCACTTCTAGACGAAGAGAATCTATATATAGAAGCAAAGATAAACGAATCTAGTGTTTCTCATATAAGAGAAGGGCAGGGTGTGGTTATTTCTCTCGATGCACTTCCAGGAGATTCTTTCGAAGGACATGTGGTGTCTGTCGACTCTTCTCCTACACCAGAAAACAATGTGGTGAACTATGTTGTAAAGATTTTTGTTGACTCTGAAGATATAAATATAAAACCTGGTATGACAGCAACGCTATCGATCAACATCGACACAGAAGATGGCGTACTTTCTATACCAAGAGACTCTGTTTACTATGATGGTACTACTTCATATGTTTATGTAGACAATGGTAAGAAAACAAGGGACATAAAACTCGGCTCTTTGGGAGATGAAACATATGTAGAAGTAATAGAGGGTCTATCGATAGGAGAAAAAGTTTATAGGATTAAAGATTAGTAAAACATGAACCACCTAATAAAAAGAATCATATTTTTTTGCCTGATAATCTTGGTTACTGTCGTGTTTATAATACTGGTAAATCCTAGCTAGTTTTAGGCTCTTGCTAAAAATAATTTTTGTGATAATCTAATACTCGTTAGCCGTAGACAGTTGGCATCCCGAGATATTCGAGGGAATAGGACCGACCTAGGTTGAATTCTATCTATATAACTTTAGAGTTTGACACGCTTGCGGCCACAATTGGTCGATTATTTTTTTTATATAAAAAAAGAAAAAATGGCTTTAACAAAAGAAAGAAAAACAAAATTGTTTGATAGTCTCGGAGACGTAGTGAGCGATTCTAAGTCTATAGTTTTTGTTGGCTTCAATAACCTTGATGCTGGAAGAACTAGTGAACTAAGAAGCACACTAAGATCAAAGGGTATATCTTACAAAGTTGCTAAGAAAAGGATCCTAAAGAAAGCTCTCGAAAAAGGTTCATTCTCTGGTACTATGCCAGAAATGGGTGGAGAGATGGCGATCGTTTATAAACTTGGTGACAATGGAGAAGGCGGACTCCTAGATCCTTCAAAAGAAGTATTTGAATTCGTCAAAAAGTGGAAAGACAATATGTCTATCCTAGGAGGAGTGTACGATGGTGTTTACAAACCAAAGGATGAAATGATGGCTGTTGCCCAAATTCCTGGAAGAGACACTCTATACGCACAGATTGCAAACTTGTTTGCATCACCTATTACAAGACTCGCTATTTCTCTAAACGAGGTAGCAAAAACTAAGTAATCTAAAAAGTATGTCAGAAGAAACAAAAAATGATGTTGTAGAAGAAACTACTGCAGAAGAAACTACAGAAACTACTGCACCAGAAGCTACTGAGACAAAGGCTGAAGAAGCCGCTCCAGCTCCAGCTGCAGAACCTGCCCAGACTGACGCTGGTCAAGGCGGGGAGAAAAAAGAAGTACCAGCAGAATTCAAAGATTTGATCGAAAAGATCGAAAAAATGTCTGTTTTGGAACTAAACAATCTTGTAAAAGCTATCGAAGACAGATTTGGTGTATCAGCTGCAGCAGTTGCAGTAGCTGGACCAGCTGCTTCAGGCGACGCAGGAGAAGAGAAAAGCGACTTTACAGTTGTTCTTGCATCAGCAGGAGACAACAAGATCGCAGTTATGAAGGTTGTAAAAGAATCTCTAGGACTTGGACTAAAAGAAGCTAAGGACCTAGTTGATGGTGCACCTTCTGATCTTAAAACTGGTGTCAAAAAAGAAGACGCTGAAGCTATGAAGAAAGCTATAGAAGAAGCAGGAGGTAAAGTTGAATTGAAATAATCTCAACTTTACCGGCTAAAACATTTATTTGAACACTTTGTGTAAAAATAAATGTTCGCCCGATCAAAAGCTCCCCATGTGGGAGCTTTTGATTTAGGGAGGTAAGGTTGAACTAAAGTAAACTTAACTCTAAACACTACTCAAAAAACGCCCATTTTAGGGTGTTTTTTGTTTTTCAAATTTTAGATATAATAAATCCATGTTTAATTTTAGAAAAAAAGAGAATATGGAGGACATCTCAATATCGCAAAACCCAGAAATGGGTCGTCCTGGTAGAAATGGAGTAGAAGAGTTGGATATGGTTCCAGATGATGTAAAAGAAGATTACGAAATGAATCACAATAATACTTCTACAGAAATCACAGAACCAATAGATAACTCTTGGGAGTCTTACGGAGAAGACTTAGAAGAAGATATGGATAATTTTGAAAAACGTTGCATGGAAGAGTTTGGAACAATAGATCCAAAAGTTATTTCTGAAAAGATCGGACAAGAATTTGAAGTTTATCTTGCAAATGAATATAGTTATTCTGGTGAATTATCAAGTGAAGGTTTGCAAGAAGATAAATTTGAAGAATTTGAAAGTTTAATGGATGAAAATACAAAAACGGCAGTATATCCTTCTAGGTATGACAAAAGAAGTTCAGTTAGTGCATATCTTGGTTTCTTGGAAAAGAAACATCCAGAAATTTTTGAATTATATAAAAAGGTTATTTCAGATAAGAAAACCAGCATAAAAAGTAAAGTGCCAGAAAATACAGACAGAATATGGGGAGAGACATTGAAACAAGCATTTAGAGTTTATGAAAAAGGTCTTGATCCTTCAAAAATAAATTCTTTTCTAGAAGAAAATCTCTAAACACTACTCAAAAAACGCCCATTTTAGGGTGTTTTTTGGTGTGTTGAAATCCACCTAAAAAGGAGTATACTTGGGGCATATATGGATCACGTACGAAATAATCGTAAGTTCTATTATACTTATGTGCTTCGTAGTGAAAAAAGTGGCAAGCTTTACATAGGATATACTTCTGATTTACGGAAACGTTTGAAACAGCACAATGATGGAGTTTCTACTTATACAAAAAATCGTGGTCCGTTTGAAATTATTTATTATGAAGCATGTCTTACAGAAGATGATGCTAGGTCGAGAGAATTATACCTTAAATCAGGTAGGGGGCGGAGATATATAAAATCTCGTTTAAAACGTTTCCTATTTCGTACGTGATGGATACCGCAGGAAAACTATTTGGTGGAACTTCTAGGGTGAAAGTTATGAGGCTCTTTCTTCTAAATAAAGAATCAACTTTCACAACGAAAGATGTTAGAGATAGAAGTAAAATCACTGCATCACAAGCCACAAAAGAGCTAAACTTTTTGTATTCAATCGGATTTCTCAAGAAAAAAGCTATTCCTTCAAAAACAAAAACTAAAAAAGTAAAATCAAAAAAGAAAAAATCCAAGAAAGCACCAGCTACTTCCAAGAAGTATCAATACTTTTTCAATGAAAATTTTGTTTACAAAAATGCACTAGAAGAAATACTCATAGAAAAAGACTCTGTTTCTAGAAAAGATATGGCTGGTAAGTTCAAAAGGGCAGGTAGGGTCAAGACTCTCGTTGTTTCCGGTGTTTTCTTGAAAGACAATGATAACGATATAGATATGTTAGTTGTTGGTGACAATCTAAAGAAAAACATAGTAGATAGAATCATAAGTGATATAGAAGCAGACATGGGAACAGAGATTTCCTATGCCGTTTTCGATACAGAAGAATTTCTCTATAGAGCAAGTATGAGAGATAAACTAATTGCCGATGTTTTCGACTTTCCGCACGAGTTCATAATAGACGGCCTCAAGTTATCCACATAAAGCTTATTTTAACCCCCTAAAATGCTATAATTATAGAGTACCTAATTTATTGTAGGTCGAATTTAAAAACTCTTTAATTAGTAATATTTATAAATATGTTGTTAACAAATTGGGGAGATGTATTCGTAGCATCACTTCAGAGCTTGTGGATCGGAGTTGTATCTTTCATCCCTAGCCTTATCGTAGCCATCCTTATCTTCATCGTTGGATGGATTGTTGGAAAACTAGTAGGAAACGCTGTTTCTCAGCTTATAAGTGCTCTAAAAATAGACAAGGCACTTTCTTCTACTGGTCTAAATGAGATCTCACAAAGATCAGGTCTAAACATAACAGCAAGCGGACTTCTAGGAGGACTAGTAAAGTGGTTTGTTGTTATCGTATTCTTGATGACATCACTTGAGATAATCGGCCTTACAGAAGTAAACGGATTCCTAAGAGATGTTGTCCTAGGTTACCTTCCAAACGTAATAATAGCAGCTCTAGTTCTTCTAGCAGCTACTGTTATCTCTGACTTTATGGAAAGAGTTGTTGTTGGAGGTGCAAAGGCAGCAAGAGTAAGATCTGCTCATATGCTAGGTAGTGTTACAAAATACGCTATCTGGGTATTTGCTTTCATCATAGTTCTTTCTGAACTAGGTGTTGCAGTACAATTCATGCAAATTCTATTCACAGGTATCATCGCTATGCTTGCTATCGCAGGAGGTCTAGCGTTTGGTCTTGGTGGAAGAGATGCAGCTGCAAGAGCAATCGAAAGCGTCAAAAACGACATGATGAGATAATCTCACCAGTCTCTCGAAAAACACCTCTAGGGAAACCAGAGGTGTTTTTCTTTACACCAATACAACACTTGCATTTTTTATAGATATATGTTATAAATACTCTGGTTTTAATTGTTCATTTCATCAAAAAAAAGACGCATGAAAAAAATCATTGCCTCGGCGGGCTTTGTGCTCGCACTTTCGACTACTATTGCTTTCGCTTCGACGTACCCTGATCAACCGGTGCCGCCTGACAAGGTCAGTACCTTCAATGAAGATCTGATCCTGTACGATACCAATCCGGCCAGTCTGAATGAAGGCGGCGGTGAAATGATCCTGTGCATGTACCTGGAAGACCGGAACTGCATCCCCGAGGTGGATGCTGGCAGTTCGACCATCTCCGGCGAATATTTCTTTGTAGATGCCAATGGATCCTGGTTCCTGCCAACTGAAATGGTAATACCGGATAACAACACCTTTGTTCCGTCGCCGTCCATTTTCGACACAAAATTGGTTTTTACCAACTGTGTAGTTGGCCTCGACTGGTGGGATGTAATAGCGGCAACCGTTAACGGAGATGTGATGTACCAGGAATCCGGAATCGTCCCTCAGGAGACATTCACGATAGGTAATACTGGATCATGGCCGGTAGGTGACTACATTGTGGTTTTTAAGAACCACACAACCGGTGCAGTTATCACAAGAAAAAGGCCTTCCCGGGCGACGTATTGACCAGCGATCATGAAAGAAAAAAGGGCTGCTTTTGCAGCCCTTTTCCTATACCCAAAAACATAAAACAACCTATTAATTCTAATCTTTCTAAAGACCTAATTTTCTAACTTCTACTGCCCTAATAAATGCTTGACTTAAAAACTGTCTTGGTATATACTCTGTCCCACAGAAATGTATACAAGGAATTACATACAGCGGGCAAAAAACAACAGGTGATAATATCACAATGCTGGTTTTTGTGCCGCCTAGCCAATAGGCGGTTTTTTCTTGGGAGAGGTTCAGAAAGGAACGAACAATGACAAATGAATCCTGTGGCTTGTACTGACTTTAATAATTTTTATTACGGGGTCTTTGCGTACAAGAAAAACAGGGAAAGAAAATAGGTAAAAATTGTATTTTATTTTGTTGGTGCTTGTGTTTCCTAATAGGAAACAAGGGCACATGGTGGATGCCTAGGCTCTACATAGCGATGAAGGACGTGATATGGCGGCGATACGCTTCGGGGAGGTGCCTAATAACCTTTGATCCGGAGATCTCCGAATGGGGGAACCCTAGAAAGTGAACCTTTCTAATCTAACAGCTTGACTGTTAGGAGCGCACCCAGGGAAGTGAAACATCTCAGTACCTGGAGGAAAAGAAACCAAATAGTATTTCCTGAGTAGCGGCGAGCGAAACGGAAGAAGCCCAAACCTGTCCAATATTGGTTGTTTGAAACTTGTTTTGAACAACCAATATTGGACGGGGGTTGTAAGGTAACAACGACGTTTTACGTAAAAAGTTACAAAATGTGGTAATAGAAAAATGTGCTGGAAAGCACAACCATAGGAGGTGATAGTCCTGTATTCGAAATTACTCACATCTTTTTTGTTGTTATTCTTGAGTACCTCAAGACATGAATAGCTTGGGGGAATCTGCCGGAACTAACCGGTAAGGCTAAATATATGTAGGGACCGATAGTGAACTAGTACCGTGAGGGAAAGGTGAAAAGTATCCCGAGAGGGAGGTGAAATAGACCTGAAACCATGTGTCTACAAGGAGTCGGAGAGGGCATTTATGTCCTCCACGGCGTGCCTATTGAAGAATGAGCCAACGAGTTTATGTATGCTGCCTGGCTAAGCTCTTTACGGAGTGGAGCCTCAGGGAAACCGAGTGTTAATAGCGCGATTTTGTAGTATACATAAGACCCGAAGCCAGATGAGCTTACCATGAGCAGGATGAACCCTTTCGAGAGAAAGGGGGAGGTCCGAACCCGTATGCCGTTCAACACATTGGGATGACTTGTGGTAAGGAGTGAAAAGCTAATCGAATCTGGTAATAGCTGGTTCTCTCCGAAATAACTTTAGGGTTAGCGTTTGTTTTATCCTCTGGGGGTAGAGCACTGGAAGGTATTGATAGGGAGAAATCTCGCGATACCTATCAAACTCCGAATACTAGAGATTAATTAACAAACAGTTAGACTATGGGGGCTAAGCTCCATCAGTCAAAAGGGAAACAGCCCAGATCTATAAATAAGGTCCCTAAATCGATACTAAGTGCAAAACGAGGATGTGATATTTCTTAGACAATGAGGAGGTCGGCTTAGAAGCAGCCATCCTTGAAAGAAAGCGTAACAGCTCACTCATCAAGAGATTTCGCGCCGAAAATAATCGGGGCTAAGTATCGTACCGAATTTTAGGATTGCATCGATGTTCGCATCGATGTAGTGGTAGGAGAGTATTCCACTCTTGCGTTGAAGCCGAAGGCGTGAGCCACGGTGGAGCGTGTGGAAGTAAGAATGTTGGCACAAGTAACCGCAAGCAAGGTGAGAGCCCTTGCCGCCGAAAAACCGAGGTTTCCTTCGCAACGATGATCGACGAAGGGTTAGTCGGGCCTAAGGGGATGGTGAAAACCGAACCCGATGGACATACGGTTAATATTCCGTAACTTCTTAAAAGTGCGATGGGAGGACGGAGTGTAGTAGAGATAGCAGATTATTGGATTTCTGTTGATTGCATAAGTGTTCTGTCTAGGTAAATCCGGACAGTATAAGCGCAAGTGTCGTCAAAATGTCTAAGTACGCTTAGGCAAATTATCTTGAGCACGCTTCCGAGAAAAGTCTCTAAGCATAACTTTTAAGAATCCGTACCGCAAACCGACACAGGTGGTTGGGTCGAGAAGACCAAGGCGAACGAGTGAGAGATCCCCAAGGAACTCGGCAAAATAGCAGCCGTAACTTTGGAATAAGGCTTGCCCTTCACTACTTTGGATATTTCCAAAAAAGTGAAAGAGTTAAGTAAAGAAAATAAATAAGTATAAACAACAAAAGATATACGAGATAATCGAGACATAAAATTATAACTCTTTGTTATTTTTTACACGGAAGTGTTTAAAGTAGTGGAGGGCCGCAGCGAAAGACTCCCTGGCAACTGTTTATCAAAAACACAGCTCCCTGCGAACTCGTAAGAGTATGTATAGGGGGTGACACCTGACCAATGCTAGAAGGTTAAATATTGGCGGTTTGCATCATAATTGAGCGTGATATTTTCAAGTCAGAAATAAAAAGTCAAAAGTCAAAACTTTTGAGTTTTAAATTTCTAATTTTGAATTCTTATCGTGCTCAGCTTGATGCAAGCTGACTGATATAAGCCCTAGTGAATGTCGGCCGTAACTATAACGGTCCTAAGGTAGCGAAATTCCTTGTCTGGTAAGTTCAGACGCGCACGAATGGTGTAATGACTGGGGAACTGTCTCGGGGATTTGCTCGGTGAAAATACAATACCGGTGAAGATGCCGGTTACCTGCAGTTAGACGAAAAGACCCCGGAAGCTTTACTACAGCTTGGTATTGTGTATATTGAGTGACTGCGTAGCATAGGTGGGAGACTTTGAAGCTATCCTTTTGGGGATAGTGGAGTCGTCAGTGAAATACCACTCTTTCTATTGATATATGCTAATCAAAACGGCAAAAACGTTTCGAGACAGTATCTGGCGGGTAGTTTGACTGGGGTGGTTTCCTCCTAAAGAGTAACGGAGGAGTTTACAAAGGTCAGCTAGGCGCGAATGGAAACCGTGCCGATAGTGTAAGGGCATAAGCTGGCTTGACTGTAAGGGGTACATCCCGAGCAGGCACGAAAGTGGAACCTAGTGAACCGACAGTACGCATTAGACGCGGCTGAAGATTAACGGATAAAAGCTACTCCGGGGATAACAGGCTAGTTCCGCCTAAGCGTCCATAGCGACGGCGGAGTTCGGCACCTCGATGTCGGCTCACCTTAACCTGGGGGTGGAGAAGCTCCCAAGGGTATGGCTGTTCGCCATTTAAAAAGGTACGCGAGCTGGGTTCAAACCGTCGTGAGACAGGTTGGTCTCCTATCTACTGCAGGCGTTGATTCTTGAGAAGATTTGCTCCTAGTACGAGAGGACCGGAGTGAACTGACCTCTGGTGTAGTGGCTCTTGCGCCCGCGGGACCGCCACGTAGCTATGTTGGGAATGGATAACCTCTGAAAGCATCTAAGAGGGAAGCCAACTTCAAGATGAGGAATCATTTGAGGGCCCAGAGAGATGATCTGGTTGATAGGCTTTAGGTGTAAGCACAGTGATGTGTTCAGCCGAGAAGTACTAATTACCCGATCCTATTAGGAAATATGAGCATCAATAGATGAAATAATTTTACGATTTTTACCAAAAACAAAAGCAAAAAACACAAACCTTTTAATCTAGAGATTAGATTTTAGAAAGTTTTGTGTTGGTGATTTGTCACAAGGGTCATCCCATACTAGAGCAAAGCTCAGTACGGGACGCAGCACCTCTTATTTCAAGAGAGAAGCATGCCCCGAACGAAAAATCCATTTTATTTTAGATTCATTATTTAGTGTTGGTGATTTGTCACAAGGGTCACACCTCTTCCCATTTCGAACAGAGAAGTTAAGCCTTGTTGAGCCGATGATACTCTTTTAGGGAAAAGTAGGTTGTCGCCAGCACTAAGTAATGAATTTTTTCGTTCGGGGTTAAGTTTACCCATTCAAACATAGTTTGGATGGGCCTTGTTGAGCCGATGATACTCTTTTAGGGAAAAGTAGGTTGTCGCCAGCACAAAGTTTTTTAGAATAGTCTCTAGATTAAAGGGTTTTTTGTTTATCTAAAACGGTTTTTTTCATGCTATAATAAAGTTTACTATGGCTAGAGCTTGGGCTGCCAAGAGGCAACTACTTATACTTTTTCTTATAATTATGGTTTTTGGCATTTTTGTTTTTTTGAGTGCATGGCCCAGGATTTCAAAAGAGCCTACATGTTCTGACGGTATAAAAAATGGCGGAGAACAAGGAGTAGACTGCGGTGGTTCTTGTAGACTTATGTGTGAAGAGCTCGTTCCTCCTGCAAAAGTTTATTGGACAAGATTTTTTGAAGTAGCGCCTGGAGTTTATAGTGTGGCTGCGCTTGTTGAGAATCCAAACTTGGATCTTTATGGATATTCTAGACCTTATGAGTTTAGACTTTATGATAAAGACAATCTTTTCATAACACGAGTTCAAGGTTACACACACCTTCCACCAAACTCCGAGATCGCTATTTTTGAAGGAGGAATAGCTACGGGAAACTCTATACCAAAAAGCGCGACTTTTGACTGGCTCGACTCTGCTAGTTGGATAAAGATTGTAGATCCAGGATCACTTGTTTCTATAACTAGAATAGATAACGAAAGAGTTTATGATCTAACCACAAGACCGAGAGTCGAGGCAACTGTTACAAACCAGAAAGCAGAGACACTTCCTAGAACAAAGTTTGTTGCAGTTTTGTTTGATGAAAATGGAAACGCTCTTGCGGCGTCTTCTACATACTCTGACCCAATAGAAGGTTTTGGTTCTAGAAAAATATATTTTTCTTGGCAAAACCCTATCGATGTAGTTTCACCTAGAATCGAGATTTATACTCTGTACGACGAGAGCTTGTATTACTACTCACAGTAAAATGACATTTAGAGAAACTAAGAAAAATTTTGATATATACCTTTTTTTGTCTGTTATTCCGATAATGGTTTCTAGTCTTTCCGTTCTTCACTCCATAAGAGGGGAGGCAGATTTTTTCGGAAGACAACTTATGTGGGTTTTTCTAGGACTATCTATTGCGTTCCTTGTGTCACTTATCGATACGCGTTTCTTGAAAAGATCTGGAGTTGTTTTGACTGTATATGGAATCGCTATGTTTCTTCTTGTGGGAGTTTTGATTTTCGGTTCAACAGTAAAGGGGTCAAAGAGCTGGTTTGATTTTGGATTTTTATCTTTTCAGCCATCTGACTTGGCGAAACTTGCACTTATACTCATACTCTCTAAGTATTTTTCTAGAAGACACATAGAAATAAAGAGACTAAAACATATATTTATCTCTCTTATATATATGGCAGTTCCGTTTGGACTTATATTCCTTCAGCCTGATTTCGGTTCTGCTATGGTACTGTTTTTCATCTGGGCTGGTATGGCACTAGTCGCTGGTATATCAAGAAAACACCTTTCTATACTTGGCGGAATTTGTCTCGCAGCATTTATAGTTATGTGGTTTTTTGTTTTTCAACCATATCAAAAAGAAAGGCTTTCTACTTTTATAAACCCTCTATCTGATCTTCAGGGTGCAGGTTATAACACATACCAATCTATAATCGCAGTCGGTTCGGGTCAGTTTTTGGGTAAAGGTTTTGGTTTCGGTACACAGTCTAGACTAGAGTTTTTGCCAGAATACGAAACAGACTTTGTTTTTGCGGCATTTTCGGAAGAGTGGGGTTTTGTTGGGGTAATGGTTTTGCTTTTCTTCTTTTTCCTTTTGTTGTGGCGGATCATAAATACGGCAGAAAAAGGGGAGACGAATTTTGAGATACTTTTCTGTAGTGGTGTCGCCATACTTTTCTTCTCACACATTTTGGTAAACATAGGTATGAACCTCGGAGTTATGCCTGTAACGGGAATTCCACTGCCTTTTATGAGTTACGGTGGATCACATATTTTGGTTGAATCTATTTTACTTGGTATAGTTTTGGCTATGGGGCGATACAAGAGACCCTCTCATCGTTCAGAAATCTCACAAGAAATTGAGGGTATAGTTTAATTATGGGAAACATAGAAAATGACATAATAATAAATCTCCAAAGTGTTTTTTCTACTGATTTTTCTCGTGCCATGGCTGTTTTTTTGGCGCGAGATTTAGGAACGATAATTATAGTTGTGACATTGTTGTTACTTATAAGGAACATAATACGAGACTTCTTTGCTACGAACTTCATGGGAATAAGTATTTTTTCTTTCGATATAAAAAAGTTTTTCTTTTCTTTGTTTGGAAAAAAGGATATAAATCAAATTCTTAAAGAAGAAGGAGAGTCTCTATCTTCTAACTTGAAAAAACTACGAAGAGATATAGAAGCAACATACTCTATTATATTTGTTTCACTTTTTGCATGGACAAGTTCGCTAATTCTCAAGATCTCTTTTCTAAGAGAAAGACCATTTGTCCAAAACCAAAACATAGAGCCAATTATAGATAAAATAGGTTCAGGATCTTTTCCTTCTGGACACGCTGTATTTTTCTTTGCTATGGCGTTTATGATGAGCAAATTTTATCCCAAGTATTCTAGATTTTATTTTGTACTAGCTATTTTGATCTCTTTGTTTAGGGTTGTCTCTGGGGTTCACTTTGTTTCAGACGTAGTAATTGGTTCTATTTGGGGTATTTTAATTGCAAAATATACTTATCATTTTATAGACAAAATCTTTATTGCAAAAAGGGCAAATAAGGAGTAATATCATTTCCTATGAAGAAACACATCATAATATCTTTGTTAGTGCTTGTTTTGTCGGGATTTCTCGGCTTTTTGGCTTTTTCAGGGAGTAGAGACTATACGTTTGGACTTGATCTCAAGGGTGGATCACACCTTCTTTATCAAGCTGACACTTCTTCGATAGAAGGGAATCAAGACATAGATGACCAACTTTCTGTATTGAGAGATTTGCTAGAAAAAAGAATCAACGTTCTTGGTGTCAAAGAACCAACTGTTCACGTAACAAAAGGTATAAATGATGAAAATAGAATAGCTATAGACTTGCCCGGTGTTACAGATATAGATGAAGCGATAAAGGCAATAGGAGAAACTCCTCTACTTGAGTTCCGACTAGAAAAAGAAGGAGCTTTTGAAAATCTAAATGTAGAAGATGTGGATCTAGAAAATATAGATTGGGATGACTACTATGAGAGAACTGAACTAACTGGGCGATACTTGAAGAGATCAAATCTACTTTTCGATAGCAATAATCTAAACGGATACATCGTTGGACTACAGTTTGATTCTGAAGGTAGTGAACTATTTTACGAAATCACAAAAGACAATATTGGCAAAACATTGGCTATTTTTCTAGATGGAGATATTGTATCTAGTCCTGTTATAAGAGATGCCATTTCTGGCGGACAAGCAGAAATATCTGGAAACTTTACTGGGGAAGAAGCAAAAGAACTTGTTTCTAGACTAAACGCTGGTGCGCTACCTATACCTATAGAACTTGTTTCTACAGAAACAATAGGTCCAAGCCTAGGAAGTGATGCAGTTGATCAAGGACTATTTTCAGGATTACTTGGAATACTCGCGATAACACTATTCTTCGTTTTCTACTACAGACTTCCTGGAGCAGTGGCTTCTATCTCGCTTATCATATATACAGCTATCATGATGTTTATATTTAAGTACATGCCAGTTACACTTTCAGCTGCTGGTATTGCCGGATTTATTATATCTATAGGTCTTGCAGTCGACGCCAATGTACTTATATTTGAAAGAACAAAAGAGGAGCTCAAGAAAGGATCCAATCCAAAGGATGCTCTAGAAGAAGGATTCAAGAGAGCATGGACATCTATAAGAGACTCAAACGTTTCAACTATAATCTCTACTGCAATTCTTTTCTGGTTCGGTACTTCTGTTATCAAGGGATTTGCTCTTACATTTGGAATAGGTGTGCTTGTATCTATGCTTACCGCTATAACTATCACAAGACACTTCCTACTTTCTTTCGCAATGAGTGAGAAGCTTGGTTCGAGATTCTTAAAATTTAGCCACAAGAAAAACTAGACCTATGAATATAATCAAAAACAAAAAAATATACTTTTCTATCTCGATAGCACTTGTTGTACTTTCTATCGTTGGATTTTTCCTAAAACCAATACCAAAAAGTATTGAGTTTGCCGGTGGATCACAGGCTCTTATTTCTGGGAACAGCGCACCACTAGACTATCTAGTAGTTTCAGATGTTGTTTCTGGTCTAGATTTTGTAGATTCATCTCTTGTTCAAAAACAAGGCGACTTCGTTTCTATCAAGACAAATACTCTAAACGAAAACCAAAAGGGAGAGCTTCTAGACGCTATAGCTTCTTCTTATGATGGGGAAGTTGTACTAGAGAGTTTTACAACAATAGGCCCTAGTATTGGTAAAGAACTCAAAACCAAGTCTATATACTCACTTATACTTGTAGTTATAGCAATAATTATATTTATCGCTTATGTTTTCCGAAAAGTTTCAAAACCAGTTTCATCTTGGAAATATGGAGTTGTTGCTGTTATAACTCTTCTTCATGACGTTATTATAACTTCTGGATTTTACGTCTTACTTTCTATGTTCTCCGGAGCCGAGATAAACACACTATTTGTTGTGGCTCTTCTAACTGTACTCGGTGTATCGGTAAACGACACTATTGTTGTCTTCGACAGGATAAGAGAGAACCTGCTTATCAACGAACAAAATAACTTCCCAAAGAAGTTTGACGAAGTTGTCGGAGTAAGTATCAAAGAAACAATCACAAGATCTATAAGTACATCTCTTACTGTTGTACTTGTTCTTCTTGCACTCGTACTGTTTGGTCCAGAAACTACAAAAGTATTCTCTATGACCATGATGGTTGGTATGATAGTTGGTACTTTCTCTTCAATATTTATCGCAAGTCCATTATTGGTTACATTGGAAAGAATTGGAAGGATAAAAAAATAATCACTTCTCGCCCCGTACAAAGAACCGCATGAATTCATGCGGTTCTTTTGTTCTGGGGTCTTCTATATTTATTGCATCACCACTACTTGTCGTGTTTGCCAAAAACGCAAAGAACAAATAAAAAAAACCCTCCACTTGGAGGGTTTTTTGTTACTCACTTATCTCTTTGAGATACCTCAACAAATCATGAAGTCTTTTTCGTCTTCTTTTGTTTATTGTGGTTATCCCGAGTATTTTTTTGCCAATTGTGAGCCTCTGGAGAAGATCAAAAGGGTCTTCTCCGCTCCGTAGATAAGCGGTGTCTTTTTTGTGGTTGATGTAAACACCAATCCACCTTTGTTTATCCATTTTCTAGCGATTTTTCTTATTTATATCACAGCATCAATCCTCGTCAAGGAGAAAAAATCTCGTGGTTTTTGGGTCGATTTTTTGTTATAATTGATATCAGTCGGTAATTAACTCACTTTACTCTTAGGAGTAACACTTATATATGTCAATTGGAGGAATAACACTAATCATACTTGTTGTGCTAATCGGTACTTTTATCGGTATGTACAACGGATTTATACGTCTTATAAACAGAACCAAGGAGGCTTGGGCAGATATAGAGGTCCAGCTAAAGCGTCGTTATGACCTAATCCCAAACCTTGTAAATACTGTAAAAGGTTACGCTACTCATGAATCTACTGCTTTTGAAAAAGTTACAGAAGCTAGAGCTAGTGCCATGAGTGCAAGATCAGCAGGCGAACATGCAAAAACAGAAGCTGCTCTAGGGCAAGCCATAACTGGAATTTTTGGTATCGCAGAAGCGTACCCAGAACTAAAAGCCAACACAAACTTTTTGGAACTTCAGCGTGAACTTTCTGACACAGAGAACAAGATTCAGTCAGCTAGAAGATTCTATAACACAAACGTTCGTGATCTAAATACAAAAATAGAAATGTTTCCAGGAAATGTTTTTGCAGGTATATTTCATTTTAAAAAAATGGAATTCTTTGATATTCCAGACGATGGAGTAGAAAACCAGCCGGTAGAAGTAAAATTTTAAATTATTGGATAGATTAATTGTATATGGATAATAAAACAAAAAAAATATTATTAATTATATTTGTACTATTCTTTGTGTTTTTAGGTATATATATTTGCAGATTATTTAAAAACGATATTGTAAATAATTTAGAAGAAGAAAAGACGGTATATAATTTGCCAGAAGGCGAAGATGCTTCAGATAGTTTTTTAGGAGAACATCCTATGGAATACGAAAACTCAGAATACGGTTTTTATGTTGATACACCCAATATTTCTGTTACAAAAAGAGAAATGTCTACAGGGAAGTACGCCGCCGTGTCATATGAAATTATTTATGAGAATAGTGAGAAGATGCTTATAACTATACCAGGGAACCCTTCTGAGTGGAGAACACTTATATCTTCTCGTACATATATAGGTGAAGTTTCAAACGGTAATCTTACTTTTGAACATTGGACATTACCAGGTGAATTCGGAGAAAGTAATTACTATATCATTGAGATAGACGGATTTTTGTATGACATATCTACTACAAACCAAGAATATCTAGACTACTTTGGATTTTTATAAAACATACATGAATTGGTTAACGAATGTTTTAATAGTTGTATCACTTTTTGTACTCGTGTTTTTTGCATATTCTATTAACAAAGCTGCTAAGGATATACCGGATTTGGAGTTACCATCTGTCGGGACAGAAATTTTTGAATAATACTATGGCCACACTCTATACACAACAAGATAAAAACATAAGAAAGACATGGCTACTCATGAGTACTTTTTTTGTGCTTGTGGTAGCTATCGGTTTTGTCTTTTCCCAAATATATGGTGACCCTTCTATACTGTATATATTTTTTATCTTTGCTTTATTTATGAATATTTTTTCATATTGGAATAGTGCAAACATAGCTCTTAGAGTTTCTGGAGCTAGACTGGCAGACGAAGTTCAGTATCGTGATCTGCATAATATTATAGAGAATCTAGCAATAACAGCTGGTTTACCAAAACCAAAAATATACATCATCGACGACCCAGTTCCCAACGCTTTTGCTACTGGTAGAAACAAAGAGCATGCTGCTATAGCTTTTACTACAGGAATACTTTCTATTTTAGACAGAAGTGAACTCGAAGGGGTGGCTGCTCATGAACTCTCTCACATAGGTAACAAAGATATTTTGGTTTCCACTGTGGCTGTAGTACTGGCTGGATTTATCTCTCTTATAGCCGATGCTTTTTTAAGGTCACGTATATATGGAGGTGGAAGTGATAGAAACAGCAAGGGCAACATCTTAGTACTGATCGGTATAGTACTAGCTATACTTGCTCCTATATTTGCTACTTTAGTCCAATTAGCGATATCTAGAAAAAGAGAATTTCTTGCTGATGCATCTGGAGCGTTGCTTACCAGATATCCAGAAGGTTTGGCAAACGCACTTCAGAAGATAAGTCAGCATAGTAGTCCCATGAAGGTCACACACAAAGCAACAGCTCATATGTTTATCGCAAATCCTTTTGGTGGATCAAAAATAAAAGGTTTGTTTGCAACACATCCACCAGTAGAGGCGAGGATAAAAGCACTTCTAGGAAAGTGATTTTGCAAATAATTTAGAACTCTAGTATAGTATCGTGCGAATGTTCTTTTTTACCCCATCATATTTTTATGTGTGGGGTATAAATTGGTATTTTCGAAATTTTATAGTAGGGAATACCGGGTTTTTTCTACCTTTTGGGTAGAATTGGCCTGTCCTGTCCTTCGGGACAGGACTAGGAGACGTCGCATAGCGGTCTAGTGCACCATCTTGGAAAGGTGGCAAGGTGAAAGCCTTCGAGGGTTCGAATCCCTCCGTCTCCGCATCAAATCGGAATTCAAATTTCCGCCCAAAATATGGTCGGCGCGAAGCGCCGTCTGTTCTGAATTCCCCCCAAAAAATCCTGAATCTGCAAGGATTCGCCACGCTCCGCGTGGCTCAAAAAGTACGGTTCGAGCTTCAATAATAAAGTTCGAACCGACTTTTTTGAATAAATGAAGTTTCTCTTCATTTATTCCCTCGTTTGCCAATTCTATATTGTATTTCAAAAACTTTTCGGTAAGTTCGAACCGATTATTCGCTTTTTGCTCAAAAGCTGATAATTTCTCTTTGAGAAGCTGTTTTTCGTTCACAAGTTTGTTTTTCATATCTCGATATTCGTCTAGTGAAAGTGCGTTCTCTAGGTAAGCGTTCATCAGCTTCTCAATCTTGGAATCCAAAAGAGAAATATCGGCTTTTGTTGAATCCGCAAAAAGCGTAGACGATTGGGCTTCAACCAATTTATCCTTTTCGTTTTCAGCTAACATCCATTTAGCCCAATTGTCTGGCAAAGAAACTTTTTTGATTTCTTTTTGAATTTCGGAAGTGATGATTTCCTCACGAGTGTATTTTTGCGAGCAAGGATTTTTCCGTTTGGTACATCGCAAATAGTTATGACCCTTTTGTGTTTCGGTAGTGATAAAACAGCCACATTCTCCGCAACGGAAAAATCCTCTATATAAAAATGGTTTTAGACCTTTCGAGTGAGGTTTAGATTTTCTCATCATCACTTCCTGAACGGAGTCAAAAAGTTTCTTTGTAATAATCGGTTCGTGCTTACCCTCGTGGATTTCGCCATTGTAAAGCATTAGCCCTGTGTATATAGGATTTTTCAAAAGTTTTTGATAATTCGACACCGCAAGCTCCTTTCCGCTTTTTCGCTTCAATCCAAGTTCATTAAATTTGTCGCGAAGTTGTCGCAAAGTGAAAGATCCAGAAGAATATGCCTCAAATGTTTTCTTGATTAAAGGTGCAATATTCTCATCGGGAACAATCTTTCTATTTTTATTTACATATCCAAGTGGAGCCATTTGAGGCCATATTCCATCTTTCACTTTGTTGCGATGACCTCGCTTTATGTTTTCGGATAAGTTGTCCACATAATACTTGGATTGCGAAAAAGCAATTGAGAGCATGAATTTTCCTTGCGGTGTCGGATCAAACCAAAAAGTTGAGAATTTCAAATCTTGAATAATCTCGGTATCAACAAGATAAATAATTTTTCCACCATCAACGCTGTTTCTTGCAAGTCTATCGGGGTGCCACGCCAAAATACCAGATGCTTCGCCTTTTTCCATTCTTTCCAACATTTCGTTAAATACTGGGCGACCTGGTATTTTGGCGGTCTGTTTTTCGACAAAGACATCAACAATTTCCAGTTGTTCTTTTAACGCCAAATCTTTCAGTTCTGCTAACTGATCAGAAATACTGCGAACTTGTCTGTCTTTGTCGTCCGTAGACTTGCGAGTATAAATAAAAAACTTTTTGGTTTGATTTTTCATAATTGTATTGGCAAACGAGGAGCCACGCGGAGCGTGGCGAATCCTTGCAGATTCAGGATTTTTTGGGGGGAATTCAGAACAGACGGCGCTTCGCGCCGACCATATTTTGGGCGGAAATTTGAATTCCGATTTGATGCGGTGTTTGTTGGACAAAGTTCGAAGCTATTTCGAGCAAAATCCAAACGATTAAAACTAATAAAATGGACTCGGCAGGGCGAAACAATTTGTCTGGGGGAATGGATTCGCCCTGCCTCGGCTGATTTCCCGCCCGCAGGAGGGGTCTGGGGAGGAATGCGGGCGGGTTTCGGACTGGGGTTTTTCGGAAATTCAGCGGCTACAAAATTATTGAATAAATCTCTCATATTTGTTATTATAATACTGCAAGCGAAAACAAGCAACAGTATTATGTTATCAATATATGGAAAGTAACCAACTAGGACAGAAAATCAAGAAACTACGGACAAAATTAGGTCTTTCTCAAGACGATTTTGCTCGTAAAGCGGATGTCCCCTATACAACGCTTACAAAGGTCGAAACAGGTGTCATCAAAAAACCTTCGGTTTTTGTGGTGAGTAAAATAGCCAAAGCTCTCAATGTTGATATTGAGGAGCTAATTAAATAATATGAGCTGGATTTTTCTCTCACTACTCGCGCCACTATTTTGGGCTTCATCTAATTTTGTGGACAAATATATTCTCGGTAAATATACAAAAGGGATTTTTGATTTCGTTTTCTTTTCAACAATAACTAGCTGGATATTCTTTGCGGGAATATTCATTTTTGCAGGAAGACCAGAACTCGATATTTTTTCTTTGATATCAATCGCAACAGGAATGATACTTATTTATTCCTATGGCTTCTATGGAAAAGCTCTCGAACAAGGTGATACATCTTCCCTTGTGATTCTTTTTAAACTCATTCCTGTCATTACTGTAATACTCGCCTTTACTTTTTTGGGTCAAACACTATCCTCAAATGAACTTTTGGGATTCGTGATTGTTCTAGTTGGCGCAACGATTGTCTCGTTTGAAAAAAGTAAAGGCATATTCATAAAGGGTTTCGGGATGATACTGATAGCGATTTTGATGTGGTCAATAATGACTTTGCTCATAGATTACGGGCTAACGAAAATGTCATTTTGGGATTATTTTATGCTCGACAATTTGGGTTCTGCTTTAGCAGGACTAACAATGTTTATTATTCCGTCAATACGCAAACAAGTCATTGAAGGAATTAGAACTGCAAGAGCAGGAAAATACATTTGGTTTTCATGGAACAATGTCTTGGACTTTTTCGGTCAAATGAGTATCAAGAAAGCTCTTGCTATAGCTCCATCTGCTGGGTTAGTTACTGTTGTTATGCAGGTTCAGTCCTTTTACGCAATACTAATTGGCATACTACTAACACTCTTTATTCCGCACATTATCAAAGAGGATATTTCTACTTCTGTGCTGATAAAGAAATCTATCGGGGCAGTAATTATGTTTGCAGGTGTTTATATTTTACTGGTATAGCTATGGAAAATCAGATATTCACAATTGGATATACGATACCAACATTCGACACAAATCTCGTTGATTTTTACGATGGTAAGTCTTTGATGGATGCTGATATTCTATTGATTTCGCCTGATTCATTAGTGCCAAGAGGAGATTGGGTTAGCTTCACTACAAGCGATGGAGGTTGCTACAATGTTTCGGCTTCGCAAGCTTACAAACAAAAAATATCACGTTTAAGAAAAGAGATTGAAGATTATTTAAATGCGGGGAAAAATGTTTTTATTCTTTTAACGAATAAAGAAGAATATCAGCTTGCCAGTAGCGTTTCATCGGAAAGAAAGGGGCAAAATACTTTTCATACGGAAATGTATAACAACTACGCTTTTTTGCCGATCAATATTGGCTCATTAACTTCCGCCTCTGGAAAACATGTTGAATTTTCGGGAAATACAGTGTTTAGTGATTTTAATGAAAAATTCAAGAAAAGTTTGGAGTACCAGCTTTATATAGAAAACGCAACAGGTGCACAGGTTCTTTTTACGGGCAAGGATAAAACAAAGATTTTAGGTGCAATTTATAAAGTCAAAAATGGAAACATAATTGTTTTGCCCTACATAAATTATGATGAGAAAAAGTTTACTGAAATTAAAGGCAAGGATAAAAAAGAATATTGGACAAAAGAAGCAACGCAATTTGGAAAATCTTTAGTTAAGGCGCTTGTTGATATTGATAAAGCTCTCCGTAAAGGAGGAGATAAAACCCCGCCACCAGATTGGACGAATGAAACGGATTACCAATTAGCACAAGAGCAGATTTTAAAAAATGAAGTTGAAAAGAAAACAAAAGAAATTGAGAAACTGATTTTACAAAAGAATGAGCTACTAACAAAGATTGATGAAGAAATTAAGTTAAGAGATTTACTATTTGAAAAAGGAAAAGTGCTTGAAACTGCAATCACTACCGCCTTAGAGATTTTAGGTTATAAGGCAGAAAATTATAATGACGGAAATCTTGAATTAGATCATGTTATCACCTCGCCAGAGGGAGATCGTTTTATCGGCGAAGCAGAGGGTAAAGACACTTCCGCAGTCAATATTGATAAGTTTAGACAACTTGCAGTAAATATTCAGGAAGACTTGCAAAGAGATGAAGTGGAAAACCCTGCGGTCGGTATTCTATTTGGAAATGGCTTTCGACTCACAAAACCATCCGAGCGAGCAGAACAGTTTACAACCAAATGTATAACTACAGCAAAATCTTCAAATTGTGCTTTGGTAAGAACAACTGACCTTTTTCGTGTTGCAAAATATATAAAAGAATCAAACAATAAAGTTTTTGCAAAAAGTTGCCGAGATGTTATAAAAAATAGTGTTGGGAAAATTGTTGATTTTCCAGCAATACCAAAATCATAGCCGCTGAATTTCCGAAAAACCCCAGTCCGAAACCCGCCCGCATTCCTCCCCAGACCCCTCCTGCGGGCGGGAAATCAGCCGAGGCAGGGCGAATCCATTCCCCCAGACAAATTGTTTCGCCCTGCCGAGTCCATTTTATTAGTTTTAATCGTTTGGATTTTGCTCGAAATAGCTTCGAACTTTGTCCAACAAACACCGCACTTCGACAAGCTCAGTGCTTTGCGTATAATTGATTCATGTGGTTTGTATATATACTTTTTTGCAACCAAGAAATGTATTATACAGGAATGACAGACAATCTTGAACGGAGATTTTTTCAGCATAAAAACAAGCAGTCAAAATTTACGAGTAAATTTAACTCAGTAGAGCTAGTGTATACAGAAAATCTACACACTAGAAATCTGGCTGAAAAAAGAGAAAAACAAATCAAAGGGTGGTCAAAAGCAAAAAAGAAAGCGTTGATAGATGGAAATAAAGATTTATTAATTCAACTAAGTAAAAGCACTTAGTTGTTGACGGTGTGAGATCGGAACTTTTTAATAGTGAGCCTGTCGAACTATCCCTCCGTCTCCGCACTTCGCCAAACTAGTATTTTGGGTGTATAATCTTTTCGTTATGAATACACATCCTATTTTGGTCCACTTGCCTATAGCATTTTTGACCATATATGCATTAGCAGAGATTTTCACAATTAGAAGATTAAAATTCTCGAATACTTGGTTTTATATAAAATCATTTTTACTTTTGATTGGTTTTTTGGGAACAAGACTTGCTCTTATGAGTGGCGAGAGTGCTATAAACGCAGTTGATGATTTGCAAAATAAGATAGAGTTTATAAAAGTCCACGAACATTATGCTGAGTTTACAGCAAGCTTCTTCGTTTTTATTTTGGTGATATATATAGTTCTTTTTATAGAAAAAAGAATCGCGCTCAAGAATCAAATATTTGGATTTTTAGAAAGAAGACTTTCTTTTTTGAAAAAAATATTTTCTTTTGTTTATAAAGCACTACTTTTTATAGGTACAAACAGTGTATTGATGACCCTTCTTTCTATAGGAGGACTTATTTTAGTTTCTATAACAGGAGCATTGGGTGGTATAATAGTTTACGGAGTCGATGTTGATCCTTTTGCAAGCTTCGTAGCTAGAGCTCTAGGGCTTATATAATATTATGGAAAATAAAAAAACACTCAATATATTTCTAGGATTTTTAGCAATCGCGTTTTTGGTTGTTGTGTTTTTTGTACTAAAACCAGAACCACAAAGTGAGGTTGTAGAAAAACCACAGCCACAAAGATACTGTTTCTTGAACGAAACACAGAGTGGTGATTTGTACGATAGGTATATAGTAGATCTGACAAACGACGAAGGTGATATATCTGGAGAAGTTAGCTTCTTGCCGTCTGAGAAAGATAAAAAAACGGGATCCATAAGCGGAACACTTTCTGATGCGACTTCGTATGATTTTATAAAATCAGTATGGAGCTCTTCTGCCGAGGGTATGAATGTGGACGAAGAATTATATATGAAGATGTATTATGATCATATAGAACTAGCTGCTGGTGAAATGGAAGAAAGAAATGGAGAATACTTCTATTCAAGTCCAGAAACTCTATCTTACTCTATGTCATTAGACTCTATAGATTGTTTTGATCTGGATACAAAAACAGATGTTGCAGAGTATATACAAGAAAACATAGGTGAACTTGCTGGAAGTGGAGTTTTGGGAGGAGAGTTTTATACCGTTTCTACATTTGTAGACCCAAGAGAAAGAGTGGGAACTGTTATATACGAAGATGGACATATAAGAGAAAAAGCAACATTTGCTTTTGAGTATTCAAAGGAAAACGGAGTCAAAATCTTGTACCTTGTACCAGAAGAAGAAAGGGGATCATAACACCTGTACAAAACAAAATCCCAAAAATACAAATAGTGGTATAATTTGGTTGATGAACAAGAAAACTAAATTCATCTATAGTTTTATTGCCTTTTTGACGACTTTCTTCGTTGTTTTGGCTGGTTTTTTGTATTACAAAACCAAACTCATAACAGAAGAATATAAGATAGAACATGAGGACGCTAATAACCAAAAACAAGATTCTGACCAAGAAGTTCTTGTGACAGAAATGGTCGCCGTGTCTTCCGGAGACGGTTACGTTATAGATGTAAAATATCCATCTTTTTCTGGACTGGACAAAGAAGTTGAAGATAATATAAATCAGAAAATAGAAGCCGTTGTAACAGAAAAGATAGACAACTTCATCGAAAATAATCTTTCTTATGAGGGAGGAACTGTAATAGGAGAAGAAAATAGTTCGCTCTATATATCTTATGAAGAGCCGTATATGAATAGCGACGTTATAAGTTTACTACTTTCTTTTTCTGGATTTGAGGCTGGAGCTACACACGAGTACAATTATTTCGAATCATACAATTTCGACAGATCTTCTGGTAGAACCATAGAATTAAAAGATTTCTTTAGGCCGGGGTCGCTATATTTACTAGAGGTGAGTAAAGTTTTGGAGTCAGAATTAGACAAATATTTCAGAGAAATGGATTCTTCTTATGACAAGAATGGTATAAAGCCATATGATTACAACTTCGAAATATTTACACTAACTAGTGATGGATTTGAGTTCTTCTTTAACCCTTATCAGATCGGATCTTATTCGCTAGGAGTTGTGAGGATTGTAGTTCCTTTTGACAAATTTGATGGTCTCAATTCTCTTATATAAATAACTATTTTTTGAAATATAAATAAAGTATTATATGAATATGCTAATGAAAAGAGAAAATAGAAAGAACGTAGTTATACTCGGTTCTGGATTTGGAGGTGTATATGTATATAGAAGATTATTCAAATATCTAGGTAGAAGCATTAGATATACGATTGTTTCGCCAGAAAATCATTTTCTTTTTACGCCACTACTTCACGAAGTTGCGACTGGGTCGCTAGATTCTCATAGTATAGTTGAGCCAATAAGAACAATAACTGATTATGAGTCCACCAAGGTTCTTCAAGGTGAAGCTGGCCAAATAAATACAAGCAAGAAAACTCTTATGGTTGGTTCAAACGAAGTTCACTACGACTATCTAGTTGTAGCAACTGGAGCCAAGACTTGTTCTTATGCTATATCTGGCGTAGAAGAAAACGCATATGTTTTGAAAACACTAGGCGACGGAGAACACTTAAAGAATAGATTTATATCTATATTTCAAGAAGCTGCCGAAACAAAAAACATTGAAGCAAAAAGAGAAATGCTTTCTTTTGTTATTGTTGGAGGTGGTGCTACCGGAGTTGAGATGGCAGCAGAAATGGCCGAACTTTGTTTCGGGACATTTCTAGAGCTATATGGTGGAGAGGGTATTTCTTATGAAGATATAAAAGTAACCCTTATCTCTTCTAGTACAGACCTCATACCGTACTTCAAAAGAAAGGTTAGGAAATTTGCTCACAAATCACTGACCAAGTCTGGCGTCGATGTCATGCTCGGAAAAATGGTTTCCAAGGTTGACGAGCACGGAGTCGTCTTGAGTACAGGAGAGAGGATTTGGTCTAGAACTGTACTTTGGACCGCAGGAGTTTTGCCAAACACTCCAGATTTTGAAAATAAACAAGATTTTGCATATGACAACGGCAAGGTCAAGGTAGATAAAACACTTCGTGTCGTAGGAGAGACAGATGTTTTTGCAATAGGAGATGTTTCTGGTGCACAGGATGAGAAGGGTAGTTTTTATCCGAACTTGGCACAAGTTGCAGTAAAAGAAGCGAGACATGTTGCAAAAGAGATAAGCAATATGGAAAAAGGAGAAAAAGAAAGAAGAGAATTTAGTTTGAAACTAAAAGGCGAGCTTATCTCTCTCGGTCAGTGGCATGCAGCTGGAGATGTGTTTGGTTTTGCTATAGTTGGTCCACTTGCTTGGTTTATCTGGAGAACAGTTTATCTTTTCAAGTTTATTTCCAAATCCAAGAAATTCAAGATTGCACTTGATTGGACTATCAACGTCTTTTATCCTAGAGATATAACAAAGATATCAAAGACTTCGCACAAGTGGAGCCAGAACGTAAAACCTCACAAACACTAATATGCAAAACAAAGATCTAACAGAAGAAGAGAAGAAGGTTATTCACGATGGTGCAGCAGAGGCGCCATTTTCTGGCAAATACTGGGATTACAATGATGATGGATTTTATCATTGTAAAAACTGCGGAGTCAAACTTTTTGACTCAAGTACAAAGATGGATTCTAGCAAGGGGCCTATGGGATTACGCGGTTGGCCTGCTTTTGACAACGCACTTCCAGATGCAATAGAAAAAAGAGAAGATAGATCTCTCGGTATGGTTAGAGAAGAAATTGTTTGCAAAAACTGCGGAGCACACTTGGGACATCTTTTTGGAGACGATGAGTCAAAGACGGGCCAACACTTCTGTGTCAATTCTTGCTCACTTGATTTTGAACACAAAAAAGAGGAAAAGTAATCTTTTTCTGTAAAAGTAACTTATAGTATAATAAATGTATTAATAGTATATTGGCCCGTTTGGGCCTGGTAAAAGTTTTATTATGATGAAAAAATCTTGCAGTTGTGGCGATCTAGGCCTTTTGATACTAAGGTTTGGTTTGGCTGCTGTTTTCTTGTTCCACGGAGTTGGCAAGGCTATGAACATGGGCGACACTATCGCTTTTTTCCAAAGCGTTAACCTTCCAGCATTTTTGGCTTGGATAGTTATGATTGTCGAGGTTCTAGCAGGACTAGCATTTACATTTGGTGTATTCGTAAGATACGCTGCTTATGGTGTTGTGGCTATCATGCTCGGATCTATTTTCTTTGTAAAGATGAAGCTTGGATTTATGGCAATGGAAGTAGATGTACTAGCTCTAACTTCTGCTGTGGCTTTGGCTACACTAGGAGCTGGAAAGTATTCTGTGGCAAAACACTGTAAATGTGGTGGACATTGTATGATGTGCAAAAGTGACAACTGTTGCGGATCATCATGTTCTCATGACAAAGGAGGTGCACCAGCACAAGATATGCCAAAAGAAGAGCAGTCTATGGCTACAGAGAATATGTCTTCTGGAATGTAATTTTACATTTTTTCAAAAACGCTCCTAATTTGGGGCGTTTTTGTTTTTTGTGGGGTCACGATGATGTATAATTCATAGTATGGAAAAATTTCTTCAAAAGAAAGAGTCTTTCGAGAATCCAGAAGATGAACTGGCTTTTTTGAGAGAAAGGATAGAGGTTGCAGAAAGAGCTCTTCGAGAAAGAGGAATCACAAAAGAAAAAGAGTACATAGCTTCTGACTTGGTAGAAAAATACAGACAGGTAGATGAGGGCGACATACTTCACCCAAAAATGTCTATTCCTGAAAAAAGTAAAGATGAGATAGTGCTCAGACTTTCTCCAGAACCCCATGACAATGTAATGGAGGAGCTTCTAGGAGTGCTTCTTTCAAAGGGTATAAAGAACGCTATTTCAGTTGCTGAGAAGCTAAACAATCCTCACGTATACGATGATTTTCATAGGTTTTTGGTCCAGTATCTTGTTAGTGGAAAAGAAATTCCAGGACTCAAGAATACTGCCGAGTTATATAAAAGACTCAATATGAGACTTTTTGAAATAACTATTCCAGACACATCTTCTGATGGGGACAAAGAAAAATCTCACAGAGAAATTATCGCCAAGATGGAACAGTTTTTAGCTGGCATGTCTTCTGTGGGTGAAGTTAGAAGTAATCGAGGCAAAGATTATTACAGCTTGGAAATCGCACAGTCTTCTTTTGGTGAAGAGGTGGTTTTCTACGTTGCTGTTCCCGGAGAAAAAGTAGATCTACTTGAGAAAATGGTTCTCGGTATACATCCCGATGCAAAAATAACAGAAGAGGTAGATGACTACAATATATTTGTAGAAGGTGGTGAGACAAAAGCCGCGTTTTTGTCTCTCGACAATATACCTGCTTTTCCTATCAAAACTTATGACAAGATGGAATATGATCCACTCAATATAATCTTGAATGTTTTTTCCAAACTAAAAAAAGAGGGTGAAGGAGCAGCAGTTCAGATACTAGTAAGACCAGAAGGGGATAAGGTTTTGAAAAAGATTTCAAAAGTTCTAGACAATCTACGAGATGGCAAAAAGCCAGAATATGGATCCGAAACAAAAGACACATTAAGAGAAGTAAAGAAGATTTTTTCTTCTCCCAAAAAAGAAGTAGAAAATGAAGAAAAAAAGATAGACGAAAAGGGTATAGAAAGAGTCATAGAAAAAATGGCATCTAGTTTCTGCAGTGTTTCTATAAGAATAATCGCTTCTTCTTCAAGCAAATCTAGATCAAATCAGATTTTGGAAGAAATAATATCTGCATTTAATCAGTTTGGAGAGGCAGGATCAAACAGACTCGTTCCTGTTTCTATAACAGATAGGGGAGAGAAAGATTTCATCAAGAAGTTTATTTATCGAGAATACGAAGAAGATAGATCCTTCCCACTAAACCTAAAAGAAATATCTAGCATAATACACTTCCCAAAGAGAGTGGAGAAGCTCCCCCACCTAAAAACTGCAAAGTCTGGCGAAGCGCCCGTTCCTACTGGAATGCCAGAAGAAGGGGTCCTGATAGGAGAAAACACCTATCGTGGTACAAACAAACCTGTATTTATGTCGTCGGAAGATAGATTGAGACACCTTTATGTTATAGGTCAGACGGGTACTGGTAAGACTTCTATTCTAAAGAATCTAGTTTATCAAGATATTAAAAATGGTGAAGGTTGCTGCTTTATAGATCCACACGGATCAGATGTTCTAGATATACTTTCTTATATTCCGCCAGAAAGATATGATGACGTCATATACTTTGATCCTAGTGATATATCTAGACCTATGGGTCTCAACATGCTCGAGTATGATTATAGTAAGCCAGAACAAAAAACTTTTGTTGTAAACGAGATGATAAACATCTTCAACCAACTTTATGATATGAAGGTTGCTGGAGGTCCACAGTTTGAACAATACTTCAGAAATAGTGCACTTTTGGTTATGGAGGACCCAGAAAGTGGCTCAACACTCATGGAAATAACTAGAGTCTTGCAAGACAAGAGTTACAGAGATTACAAACTATCCAAATGCCAAAATCCTATAATCAAAGAGTTCTGGAGAGCAGCCGAGGCGACGACTGGAGAGGCTGGACTTTCAAACTTCGTGCCTTATATCTCGAGCAAGTTTGATCCACTTATATCAAACGACATCATGAGACCAGTTATTGGTCAACAGAAATCGGCTTTTGATTTCAGGAAGATTATGGATGAAAAGAAAATACTTCTAGTAAATCTTTCCAAGGGAAAATTAGGAGAAATAAACTCTTCTCTCATCGGACTTATTCTTGTAGGAAAAATCCAGATGGCAGCACTTTCAAGAGTAGATTCTGTTGGTTCTGATATACCAAACTTCTATCTATATATAGATGAATTCCAAAACGTAACAACACCATCTATCTCTTCTATACTTTCTGAAGCTAGAAAATACAAGCTTTCTCTAAACGTTGCTCACCAATATATTTCTCAATTGGATGATGATATAAAAAATGCTGTATTTGGTAACGTTGGTTCTATGGCCGTATTCCGAGTTTCGCCAGAAGATGCAGAGTTTCTAGAACCAAAGTTTGCTCCGACTTTTTCTGCGAGCGATATTATAAAACTTGAGAATAGGCATGCATATATGTCTATGATTGTTCGCGGTGCACCGACAGATAGACCGTTTTCTATCAGAACTGTCGATAATCCAAACGGCGACAGAGAGGCGGGGGAGAGAATAAAGGAGCTTTCTAGCTTGAAATACGGTAGAGAAAGAGAGATTGTAGAGAAAGAAATCATGGAAAAATATAGAAAATCATAAGTTTGTTTTTTAATCGATATCTGTTATAGTGTCTTTGGTTTTTACTAGAAATCTAAAAGCTAATAACTAATATATGCATCCAAAGAAAGAAAAAACATTTGTAATACTAAAACCGGACACACTACAAAGAGGTCTTGTTGGTGAAGTAATCAAGAGATTTGAGAGAATCGGACTAAAAATCGTAGCCATGAAAATGATACAAGCTGACGAAGAAACTATATTCAAGCACTACAACAAAGATGATGCTTGGTACGAAAGAAAGGGTAGAGGTATCGTAGAGAATAGAAAAAAACTTGGTAAACCTGTCGAAAAAGAAGCTATAGAGTATGGAAAAGATATAATAAGAACAATGGTTCACTATATGTGTGCTAGTCCGGTAGTTGTTATGGTTGTAGAGGGTAATAGTGCACAAGCTGTAGTAAAAAGACTCGTTGGAGGAACTGAACCAACAACTGCAGACACTGGAACTATAAGAGGAGACTTTGCACTAGATTCATATTTCCTTTGTGATACAGATGAGTCTAGAGGTTTGAGAAACTTGATCCACTGTACAGATCCAGCTGACGGAGAAGATGCTTACAACAACGAAGTTTCTGTATGGTTTTCTGAAAAAGAAATACTAAACTACAGACTTGTTTCTGAAGCAATGCTTTACGATGTGAATTTGGATGGTCTAACAGAATAATCTTTCCAATTTGCAACAAATATAAAACCTGTCTAGTTGTATATAAAAAAATATAAACTAAAATTAATATAGGATCATTTGAAAAGATGTTTCCTAGAACGTCTTGTGTATGAGAGCGTGGCATGAGGGTACTCCGTGGGGTGCTCTCTCCTGCACTCACCTGGTATAAAGCTAGGGCAAACACTATGTCAAATGGTCCTAAACAAAAAATCCGATTTTCTCGGATTTTTTGTTTTTTTAGACTCTGTCGCATGATATAATTTCTCATATAATGAACAGAAAAAAACTTCTTATAACTACCTCTATTATCGGAATACTTCTTTTTGTTGTAAATATTCTGGCCACCAAATACTCTTGGTATTTTTACTATTGGTGGTTTGATATGCCTATGCACTTTGTTGGTGGAGTTTTTGTATTCTTGCTTATCGTTTACATAATGGCCAAGATAAAACGCTCTGGTTTTACCGTAAACAAAGCCATACTTTTGACTGTACTTATCGGACTTCTATGGGAGCTTTATGAAGTAAGCATAGAAAAGATAGTAAAGATATCTGAACTCACAAGCCTTCTTGATAGTATTTCTGATGTTTTTTTTGACACAGCAGGAGCATTGAGTGCACTTCTACTTTTATCAATCTTGAAAAAAAGAGCAAAAAAATATGAACAAGGACAATAAGCCAAAAATAACTTTTTGCAGTGGAGCAGGTAGTGTTACTGGTGCTAACTTTCTAATCGAATTTCCAGATAGAGATGGTTATAAGAAAATACTTGTTGACTGCGGTATGCTCCAAGGTTCGTCTCTTGCCGATGAAGAAAACTGGGAAAAGTTTCCATATGATCCACTAGAAATAGATTATCTTGTTGTCACGCACTCACACATAGATCATGTCGGTAGAATACCAAAGCTTGTTTATGAAGGTTTTAGAGGAGAGATATATTCTACTATTCCATCTAAAGATATCGCACAAATAATGCTAGAAGACACAAACGTAATTCTGGGGAAGGTCCACGACAAAGAAATAGACAAAATATATACAGAAAAAACTCTTCGTGGAGTCATGGCCTTGTGGAAGACAGCTGACTATCATCAGGAAGTCAAAATAACAGACAGATTATCTTTCTATTTCAAAGACGCAGGACACATACTTGGCTCTGCTATGATAACTTTTGTTTTTGATGGCAAGAAAATAGTATTTACTGGAGACCTAGGGAACTCACCATCTCCTATACTCAAAGATACAGAGGCACTAGCAAAAGATATAGATTATCTAATCATGGAAAGTGTATACGGAGACAGAAACCATGAAGATAGGGCAGAGAGAAAAAAGAAACTAGAAAAGGTTATAGAGGATACTTATACAAGAGGCGGAATACTGGTTATACCGACATTTTCTCTAGAGCGTTCGCAAGAACTTTTGTTTGAAATAAATGACTTTGTTGAGAACAAGCGTATACCTTCTATGCCTATATATCTAGATTCTCCACTTGCGATAAGGCTTACCTCTGTATACAGCAGATATTCCAAGTACTTCAAAGACTCAGTCAAAGATCTGATAGCGAGCGGTGATGACATATTTATGTTCAAGGGCCTTCAAAAGACGCTAGAAACTAGAGAGTCAAAACAAATCTTGAAACACAATGGTCCCAAGATAATACTTGCTGGTTCTGGTATGTCTTCTGGTGGCAGGGTTATACACCACGAGAAAAATTATCTTCCAAATCCAAAAAACACACTTCTTCTTATCGGATATCAGTCAGAGGGAACACTGGGTAGGGAGATAGAAAATGGAGCAAAGAAAATCAATATCCTTGGTGAAGAAGTCCCAGTAAAAGCAAAGATAGAAAAGATCAGCGGTTACTCTGGACATAAAGATAGCGACGGACTTTTCAAGTTTGTTTCTGAGGGTGCAGATAATCTAAAAAAAGTTTTTGTTGTCATGGGGGAACCAGGATCTTCTCTTCATCTAGTTCAGAGACTAAGAGATAATCTCGCTATCGATGCAGTTGCTCCAGATAAGGGTGAAACTTTCATGTTAGAATTGTAGTTATGGAAAAAGCTGCCAAACATTCTCATATCATACCGAAGATTTGTGTATCAGGTGCTTCTGACACTACTCACTGTGGTGTAGATGCTCTAGATAAAGCAAAAGATCTCGGTAGAGCAATAGCGTCTTCTGGGGCTATATTACTTTCTCCATCTACCGGAGGTTTTCCTTTGTGGGCAGCAATGGGTGCCAAAGAGGTTAGGGGATTTTCGATAGGCTTTTCTCCAGCAGCTAGTGAAAAAGAACATGTAGAAGTTTTCAGAATGCCCATAGACTATCTTGATATGAATATCTATACAGGTTTTGGCATGACGGGAAGAAGTCTGCTTCTCATACGATCTTGCGACGCCCTTATAATGGGCTGCGGTAGGGTACCATCTTTGGGAGAACTTCTTGTTGCGCTACAAGAAGAAAAACCAATAGGTATATTGGAAGGAGAGAATAAAATAGATAGTTTTATCAAAGAGGCTTCGGGAGAAGATATAAGAAATAATAAAAATGTTATTTTCGAATCAGATCCAAAAGAACTTGTCTCCAAAATACTAGAAGTTATAAAAACTAAAAAGAAACAAGAAAATTCTCTAGCAAACTAAAACACCCGACTTTCGCCGGGTGTGTTTTTAGAATGTGTACCCGACATAGTTCCCGTCTATGTCGGTAAGTATTTCTGCGTGGTCAGTAATGACCACCAAATCAGAATTTCTTGTTGCACTTACTTTTACAATACAGGGGTATTGATAGTGCTCAGGAAGTATCCTTGTGTGTTCGTACCACTCTATGGCATTTTTGACGTGGTCAGGAGTTTGACTAACATCATATACAGACCGTACATCTTCAATGTTGTCATCGTCGAAGTCTATTTGTATGACAATTTTTGGGGGAGTGCCAGTGGTCAGACTAGAGAACCCTTCCAACGTGTCGACCCCCACAATTCTTGCCACTTCCTTGAATTTAGCACTTTTCTTTTCTGGAATCATTTTGGGAAGTACAAATATTATTCCAATAATTAAGAGGAATAATATAAAAAGCAGTAATCTTTTCATAAGAGCTTGTTTATTTTTCATTATTGTATAATAATTTAATAAAAAAGTCAAGTTGTACTATTTTAAACTAAAACACCCGACTTTCGCCGGGTGTGTTTTTAGAATGTGTTTTAGGTAATCAAAAAGCCCCGAGATGGGGCTTTTTGTTATTTAACTTTTGAAACGATGTTTTCGAAAGTTTTTGGGTTGTTTTCTGCTAGGTCTGCGAGTATTTTTCTATCTACCCCTATATTGTTTTTCTTTAGACCGTCTATAAATTTACTATAAGAAAGTCCTAGTGGTCTAACGGCTGCATTTATTCTAACTTGCCACAGTCTTCTTCTATCGCTTTTTTTGTCTTTTCTGTGGGCGAAAGCATGTGTTCCAGCTTTTCTAATCGCTTCTTTGGCTTGTGCTTCTTTTGTGCTTCTACCAAATCTGTAACCTTTTGCTTGCGATAGTACATTTTTTCTTCTCTTGTTTTTTATTACACCTCTTTTTACTCTTGTCATAAGCCTTATGAAAGTTTGCTAGATCTTTTAATAGAATTTTTAAGATTGTTTTTTGCCTTGTTAGAAAGTGTTACTTCAACCTCGTTTCTTCCTGCTAGCTGAACTGATCTAGATTGCTTTGCATTGAAATGGTTAAATCCGGATTTTCTTCCAGAAACAACACCGTTCTTTGAGACTTTTAGTCTTTTTAGGATTGATTTGTTTGTTTTCATCCCGTACGAAATCGAACGCGAACCAGTTTCTAGTTTTTGTTCGATATTTAATAATTAAATCTTGTAAATTTGACCTTGTTTTTATAATCCCTTTCAGTCGTTCGCTATTTCGTTCGGGATATAATTACTCTTTTTTAGAAGTATCTCTTTCTATTGTTACACAGTATCCCTTTGCGCTTTTCTTGAATTCATCTGATATCTTGTAGGGTACGGTTATGTATCTTAGGATTCTCTCGAGTCTTTCCTTGAGAAAGTCTTTTTCCATATAGTTCATTCTTCCTCTTGTAAAAAGCTCAACTTTTACCCTGTGTCCTTCTCCTAGCCATTCTGAAGTCATCTTGGCTTTCATAGATAGGTCATGATCTCCCGTACCAACTTTGATCTGAATATTCTTTGTTTCAGTTGGTTTTGCTCCCGACTTGCTCTTCTTTAGCTTTTTGTTCTGTTGGTAGAGAAACTTACCATAGTCAGCTATTTTTGCTACGGGAGGATTTGATTTCGGGGCTATTTCTATGAGATCTAGCTCTCTATCCTCGGCCATTTTTAGGGCCTCCTCAAAAGATAGGGTACCCAAATTATTGTCCTCTTCATCTAAGACTCTAAGTTCTTTTGCTCGTATTTCTTTGTTTATTCTGAAATCTTTACGCACAATGGAGTGACAATATTTGTACTAGGGGATTCTAAACCATTTTGGCCTTTATGTCAAATAATAAAAATGTTATATAAATGCTATAATTACCCCTATAAATATGGCTGATTTTGCCCAAAATAAGAAAGCATACTTCGATTATGAAGTACTGGAGAAAATCGAGGCGGGAATCGAGCTTTTTGGATATGAGGTCAAATCTGTCAAAAGTGGTAAGTGCTCTCTTGTAGGAGGCAGGGTTATCATAAGAGGTGGAGAAGCGTTCGTTTTAGGGCTAAAAATAGACCCATATCAACCAAACAATTCTCCAGAAGACTATGATCCAGAAAGGGTAAAAAGGCTTCTTCTATCCAAGGATGAGATCAAGAAACTAGAAAACACAGAAAAAACCAAAGGTTTGACAATAGTGCCACTTTCGTTGTATAATAAAGGAAGAGTAATCAAAGTGTCTATTGGTATTTGTCGTGGTAAGAAGAAATACGATAAACGCGAAACTATCAAAAAAAGAGACACAGAGAGAGCTCTCGGAAGAACCTTGAAAAGGTAAAATGAGTTACTTTGTATATATACTTTTTAGTGAAAAAGATAAGAAGCTTTATGTTGGTTGTACTTCTGATTTAGAAAAAAGATTGATTAGACATAATTCAGGTTTTGTGGAATCAACCAAAAACAGAAGACCTATTGTTTTGATTAAAAAAGAAATTTTTGATAATAAATCAGAGGCCTTCAAACGAGAAAGGTTTCTAAAAAGTCTTTGGGGCGCAAGAGAAAAAAGTAAAATTTTGAAAAGTTATATACAAAGTAACTCATAAGAAGTTACTTATATGGCTAAAACATTTGCTTGATAAAGCAAATGTTCGCCCGACTTATATCAATGTGATATAAGATTTATGGCTAAAACATTTACTTGATAAAGCAAATGTTCGCCCGACTTATATCAATGTGATATAAGATTTATGGCTAAAACATTTGCTTGATAAAGCAAATGTTCGCCCGATCATTTTGCAAAGCAAAATGATTTAGGGGAATGATCGGTATCGACAATAGCCGTCTTTGTTATTTTGCATGTCGAATAAGTGTCCTATTTTCGTAAAAGTTTGACACAAAACATAAATGCAAAAGCATTTTCAGTAAAATCTCCATACTTTAGTATGAACGATTTTGCTTACGCTCGCGTATAAATCGCTAGCTGCCCCTATATCTTTTTCTCAGGGTGGATATAACGGGTATAATACTTTCTGAGATAAGGTCTGGAAGCCACTCTCTTTCTGACACGAAAAATTTTGAGTTAGATTACAATCGGTTTTGTTCTATTTTTTAGTTTGTAATCGAGATACGAAATAGAAATAAACATGTAGACGAATAGTAGAGAAGTTGTTGCACGGGGGTTCGATTCCCCCCATTTCCACTGCTTCGCTAAAGCTTCGCAGTGCACGCACTTTTATCTTATAAAAATTCGCAGTGCACGCACTTTTATCTTATAAAAATTCGCAGTGCACGCACTTTTATCTTATAAAAATTCGCAGTGCACGCACTGAATAATCTTGATAACGCAGTGAGGGCACAATAAGCAAAAACAAAACACCCTAAAGTTAGGGTGTTTTGTTTTATAAAAAAGAAGCAGTGGTTCTTTGTAGCTTTAGCGAAGAAGAACTTATTGATATAATTTTATCGTGTATTACGTTTATATTTTAAAAAATAAAGAATCAAAAGAGCGTTATGTTGGTTTTACTAGAGATTTGAAATCTAGATTAAAGAGTCATAATCATAAGACTGTTAAAACAACGAAAAGTGGAGATTTTGAATTAATTTTTTATTCAGCTTTTAAAGATAAAAATAAAGCATTAGATTTTGAAAAATACTTAAAGCATGGATCTGGTTTTGCTTTTGCGAATAGACATTTGATTTAATTCCACAAAATACAAAAAAACTAGCCACTGGCTAGTTTTTTGTTTATACTCCTAAAAAATCAATCCAGTATGAAAGAACCTTTGGACTATAAACTCTGGGGAGAAACGGCAAGGAAAAAAAGACGAATATACTACACCCCTATTTTGGGAGCACTAGGTCTCGTTTCTGCGATATTGTTCTTTGAAGAAGGGATCGAGTCAGCATTCCTTTTTTCTATGATACTTCCAACTTTTATTTGTTCAGGACTCTTCCTGGACATGCTAAACAAAAACCTGTGACGTGTGCGCGGGTTTTTTATTGACAAATAAGTATTTTGTGATAAAATATAACTAGAAAAATAAATTGCACAATGAAAAAACAATTGAAGGTAATCGAAGTCATATCTTCAGTAAGCGCACTTCTTTCCAAGATTTTACTGGCTTTTGATTCGATTGTCGGTTGGCCTTTTTCTCTGATCGGATATGTTCTGATCTCGATCTATAATTTACTGAGGAAAGATACTATGCTTGCTGTGACAGTAACAGGATTAGCTGGTATGTCTGCCTTTGGTTGGTATAAATGGTCAAACGAGATCGCCGGGTTGTTCTTTTGGGACTACATAGTATTGGGCATAACTTTCGTGTTTGCGCTATTTGTTTACATAAGGACATCGAGAAAAGGTGGACTAATGGGACATATCCAGGGTCTAATCACGGTTGCTGTGATATCGGCTTTTTTAATGCTGGGATACAAGATTTTTGTGGGTGGGTGGATAGCTTTGATAGTTTCACACTTGATGTTGGCTTTCTTTTACTGGAAAAGGAGTGCGAAGTATTATGTGGTTCTTCAAATTATATCCATAATAATTGCAGCCATAAAAGTCTACGGCCTTATTGGATAAACGCTATAGGAGACGGGAAACCGTCTCCTTTTTATTTATCGATATTTCAAAGCTTTTGTGTTATGAGGTTTTTTCTTCAACAACTTAGACTTTTCTATATATGGTAGGAACATTATCTATTTGACAGAATCAAAATCATCTGTTAATCTATGAAAAAATATTGTAAATTTTATGAAAACCGAACTGTATACAGCGGTACCCTTTGAGCTTGCAGTTGAGCTCATTGGCTACGGACCAAGTCTTTGTATTAAAGATGATTCTGTAATACCAAGGGGAGACTTTAAAATCGAACGTCATCCTCTCCTTGTTGCAGAATTGGAGCAGGGAACAATTCTCGTATGTTTTGGCGGTGGTGCAGAATTTCATCCAAACATCGATTTACCTGACAGAAATTTCATCCTTCCTGACGAATACGACAGTTTCAACATTGGTGGTCTTTTGAGATCACTAATTCATGAAAAGATCGAAAAGATCGTGTTTCACGGAGGATATCTTGATGGTTGGGACAATGAAAGATTTTTGATTTGGGAAAAATTGTCACCAGAACAACTGGAAAAGCTTTGTTTTGATAAAGATGATTTTATCAGACTTCGTCTAGGCTCCATGATTAAGAGAAGAAGGCAGATAATTGAAGAGTATCAGAAGGTCATATACCTGTCAGATTTATTTCAAAGGCAAAAAAACAAACAGGCCTTTGATCTATTTCAGTCAAATTTAAGCATCCAGGCAATTAGTGAATTCTTTGAGTCTTCAGAGAAGAGTTACTCTAAGTCAACTACAAAGCCGACGCTGGATGAACAGGAAGGAAACCCAGAGTAAACAATCCGCAGATCTTATAGGTCCGCGGTTTTTTATTTATCGAAAAAGTCTGGCTTTTATGTTATAGTGTTTTTGCAAATATGGAGAAAAAGGATTCCAAGAAAAAACCAAATAAAAAGATAGTTTTTATCAAAGGCAAAGGCCCTAAAAAGCCTAGGAGTATGGTTTCTTATATCATGAACGTTCTTTTTGTTTTTCTTCTAATAAGTGCTCTATACTCACTTTTTACTGAAAACAAACAAAAAATAGAAGACGTTGCTATTTCGGACCTTGCTTCTAGGATAAAGAGTGGGGAAGTAACAGAAGTAACTGTAGCAGGTAGCACTGTTACATTTATCGATACAAATGGTACAGAATACAAAACCAAAAAAGAATTAGAGAGCTCACTTTCTGAAACTCTTTCTATATACGGCGTTACTCCAGAAAATCTAGATACAGTAAAACTTGCTATCAAAAACGAGTCAGGTTTCGGATACATACTTCTGAACATTCTTCCTATCGCACTACCGATTATATTTATACTTTTGATCTTTTGGTTTTTGTCTAGACAAGTCAAAGGTGCAGGGATGCAAGCGTTTTCTTTCGGACAATCAAAAGCAAAAATCACAAATCCAAATGACAAAAAGAACAAAGTAACATTTGCTGATGTCGCTGGTTGTAAAGAAGCAAAGCTAGAATTAGCAGAAATAGTAGACTTTCTACGTAATCCAAAAAAGTTTCTAGATATAGGCGCACAGATTCCAAAAGGAGTGCTTCTAACTGGTGAGCCAGGAACAGGTAAAACTTTGCTTGCTAGAGCTGTTGCAGGAGAAGCTGGAGTACCATTTTTCCACCTATCTGGTTCAGAGTTTGTAGAAATGTTTGTCGGTGTTGGTGCTTCTAGAGTAAGAGATTTGTTCCAGATGGCGAAAAAAGCGTCTCCTTCTATTGTGTTTGTCGATGAGATCGATGCAGTCGGAAGGATAAGAGGTACAGGTATCGGTGGCGGAAATGACGAAAGAGAACAAACTCTAAACCAGATACTAGTAGAAATGGATGGTTTTGAGCCAACAGAAAAAGTTATAGTTATGGCTGCTACAAACAGGTCTGACGTTCTGGATCCAGCACTTCTTCGTCCTGGTAGGTTTGACCGTAGAGTTTTGCTAGAGCTTCCAGATAGAAGTGATAGAGAAGAAATACTAAGAATACACGCTAGAAAAAAACCGTTTGACCAAGATATCAATCTCAAAGTTATTGCAGAAAGAACTTCTGGATTTTCTGGTGCAGACCTTTACTCTCTTATGAACGAAGCAGCGATTCTTGCAGCAAGAGAAGACAGAAAGAAAATAGCACAAAATGATCTCATAAGATCGATAGAAAAAGTAATGCTTGGTCCAGAAAGAAAAAGTCATGTCATGAGCAAAAAAGAAAAGAAGATAGTTGCTTATCACGAGGGTGGTCACGCACTCGTTGCATCTCTTCTGCCAGACGCCGATCCTGTACACAAGGTTTCTATCGTTTCTCGTGGACATGCTGGTGGTTATACACTCAAGATCCCAACAGAAGACAGGAGATTGCAATCAAGAAAAGAATTTCTAGATGATATAACTATGACTCTCGGTGGATATGCAGCAGAAGAAATAGTTTTTGGTGATGTAACAACAGGTCCATCAAACGACTTACAAGTTGCTACAAATATGGCGAGAGCTATGGTTTCTAGGTGGGGCATGAGTAGTGATATCGGTCCAGTTGCTTTTGCAGGAGATGGAGGAAGATTTCCAGACAGAGATGTTTCAGAAGAAATCTCTGCCAAAATAGACAACGAAGTCAGAAAGATACTTTCTGAAGCAATGAAAAAAGCAAAAGAAGTTCTAACAGAAAACAGAAAACTCCTGGATACTCTTGCTGACAAACTTATAGAAGTAGAAACACTAGAACAAAAAGAATACGAAGAACTTTTGGTGCAAAATGGTGTAAATATAAAACAAAGATTCAAAGACGAAAAAGAAAATTAAAAAAACTCCACGATCGTGGAGTTTTTTTAATTCTCGTCTCCTTTGTCCATCCCGACTTGTTCGAGTTCACTCACTACTTTTTCTAGTGTTTCGTGATGGAAGTTCATAGCTTCTTCTGCTAGAAGGATTAGATCTTCTCTGTTGGCAGATTCTCCGGCGCCTTTTATAAGAGCCCAGTGTCCATAAGCTGCTCCTTCGAAGAAAAGCATCCACTCAAATATATGAGAAGGACTATTCCACTTCTCGTCGATATACATGTCTCGCATTTGTCTCAGCTTGCCACCGGTTTCACCTTGTTTTGCTTCGACTGTTTCTATTATATTGTTTTCACTTGCGATTTTTCGAAGCTCTTCTGCGTGAAGTTGGTTTTTTTCTAGTATGTCCAAAACAAATGTTTCTTCAACTTCAGGCTTTAGAGTATCGCGAGTTTTTTCTATTGTCTCTATTCCGATCTCGGAGAAAGCTAGCACTTCACCGATTTTTTTTGAAATAAATTCGTTCATAAAATAAAAATAAGGTTAAACTTTTAACCCCTCCTACTTTCTATTATAGTATAGGGGTGAGTCTTTGCAAGTAAAATGTTTGTATTGTCTAAGACAAAAAAATGATGTATATTATCAATCTATATAGCCAACATTTCCACCCTTAGCTTCAAGTTCCTGCCAGAATTGGGCAGGCAGGGGTTAGAGGCACAAGTTGCCAGGTGGAGATTATAAGGATATTTCCACCCTTAGCTCAGTTGGTTAGAGCACAGAGCTTATACCTCTGGGGTCCTTGGTTCGAGTCCAAGAGGGTGGACAAAAAAGCACAAAACGCCTTATTTTAAGGCGTTTTGTGCTTTTTGATTGATTATATCTCCATAATAGACTATATTGATAAAAAATTGACAATAGTTATGGCAAAACAATCAAATGCTATAGAAGAAGTCTCGAGACTCGCTTCTATAGACTGGGACGAAGTTCAGGACTATGAAAATAGATATTCTGAGCAAGATCACAAAACCTTTGCCTATCTTGTCAAAGCAATTGATGAGGTTTGGCCAGGTCGTGTTCACCCGGAAATTATAAAAGGATCAGAAAAAATCTGGCCGGAAAAAGATCGTATTCCAAGATTAAGTGTTCTCAGTAAAAGACTTCAGGAGATAAGTAACTTTCGTTATTACTATAGCGAAGACGTGACTCCAGACGATGTTCTTTTTGCTGGTTATGCCAGGAGAATGTTTCCTTCTACCTTGTACTTAAGGTCATGGGAAGAAAGAGACTATACTCCGAAGCCTGACAATTTCCACGAGGGTCCTTTTGGTCATGGAGCCGCTCTTAGCCTTACGCCGTTTGCTGATGTAAGTCAGGTGGCGGGTTTGGCTGTGGAGCAGGGCTTTAACTTTGATATCAAGGTTATGCAGGCAATGGATTTTATCCACTGGTATATGGTTGAGTTCATTTTGAATCTCGACAAACATGACAATCTTTGGATCGTGGGTCCAGGAATTCTATCTTCACCAGAAGAGTGTATTTATTCTCTTGAAAGTCCCAACGTTCGACACCATGAGATAAAAATCGAAAAAATCTTCGAGACATTTGATCACATGCTTTCGACACCAAAAGAGATCTACCACAAACAAGATGACCTTTGGGTTATTGGTAGCTTCAAGGATTTTCAAAAATCTCTCACCGTTAAACTTCCAGAATATCTGGAAAAGAAAACTGGTGCGAAGATGAAAAAGAGAATTAAACTTTGATCTTTTAACAAAAGCCGCACTTTATGTGCGGCTTTTTTATTCGAAGTGGATTTTGAGATCTCGTTTTTCCAATTCTGTTTTTAGTTTTGTATAACTTTCTAGTTTATCTTCTTCAACTATTTTCTTGGCTTCTTCTCTCGCTGCTTCTACCATTTTTATATTCTTGATCGCTTCCATTCCGAGGTCAGATAGTCCCCATTGTTTTTCTCCAGAAAGCATACCCATACCACGTTGAGCGAGATCAATCTCCGCTAGTTCGAAACCGTTCTTGGCTTCTTTTATAGCTTTCATTCTTTCTAGTGTCTTGTCACTTTTTACATCTGCAAAAAGGTAGCAGTACGGCTGGTGCGTTCCTCTCATGATTCTTCCGCGGAGCTGGTGTAGCTGTGCTAGACCAAACCTTTCTGCTCCTTCTATGATCATAACCGATGCGTTCGGAACATTGATCCCGACCTCGATAACACTAGTTGAAACTAGTATGTCTATTTCTTTGTTCAAGAATCTTTCCATTGTCTTTTCTTTCTTTTCTTTTGTCATCTTGGAGTGAAGGTATTCTATGTTGTAGTCCGGAAAAACATTTTTTTTGAGTCTTCTTGTTTCTGTTGTCACACTTTTTACTTGTAGCGCTTTTTCTTTTGTTTCGTCTGGTTCATCTATCCTCGGACATATGACATATAGTTGTCTTCCGTTTTCTAGTTCTTCTTTTATCTTTTCATATGCTTCATCTCTGTCGTTTTCTTTTACGATTTCTGTTACGACACTTTTCCTTCCCATCGGCATTTGATCCAAAACAGAAAGGTCCAAGTCACCATATATAGTAAGAGCAAGAGTTCTGGGTATAGGTGTCGCTGTCATAGAAAGCAGGTGTGGCGCAAAGCCAGACTTTTTCGCGAGACTTGCTCTCTGGTTGGTACCGAAACGATGTTGTTCATCGATGATCACAAGAGCAAGATCGCGAAACTCTACACTTTTCTGTATAAGTGTATGTGTTCCGATCAGAACTGGTATCTCGCCGTTCTTTACCCATTTCTGGAGTTGTGGGCGAGAGATATTGGTAGATTTCTCACCATAAACCTTGGAAGGGAATTTTCTCGCACCACTACCAGTTATGAGTCCGACTTGTATCGGATCGTTTTTGAAATATTCTGTGAAGCTGTCAAAAAGCTGTCTTGCCAATATCTCTGTCGGCGCCATGTATGCGACTTGTAGATTTCCAAACTTTTGTCCAGGTGGCCTAGTCGAGACAACTTGTTTTGTTATGCTCGCTGCAACTGCAGTCTTTCCGCTGCCTACATCTCCTTCGAGAAGGCGAGACATCGGAGAGTCTTTCTCTATGTCGGAGAAAATATCGTTTATCACTTTGTTCTGACCTTCTGTCAGAGAAAAACCAAAGTTCTTTTCAAACTTTTTCTGGAGTTCTTGGTCTACCTCTATTTCGTATGTTTTGTTTTCTCGCCAGTTCTTTCTATCTATATGTCTACCGAGCTGTATGAAGAAAACTTCTTCGAACGCAAATCTTTTCCTAGCGGCTATAGCGTCGGCTTCTTTCTTGGGGAGGTGTATCCATATAAGTGCAGTTTTGAGAGAGGGGAGTTTGTACCGAGTCAGGATTTCTTCTGGTATGTATTCTTGTATCTCGTCTAGGACTTTGGCAGAAACTATCTTTTCTATTGTGTGATATATCCACTTGGAAGTTATGCCTCGTGTTTCTCTGTATATCGGGTACTGAACTTCGGCTTCTAGAGATTCTTCTTTGTAGAAAAGGGTAGAGTGTAGGTCGATAGGAGAAAGTGGAGTTTTCTTGATTTCTGGGTTTGTCAGAGTTTTCTCACCTTTCTTGTCGAGACTTACTTTTCCAGAAACTTGAACTATGTCTCCAGCCACAAACATCTTGGCAAGATATGCTTGGTTAAACCAGACTATTTTGATTTTTCCTGTTGGGTCTTCGAGAGTTGCTTCGCCCATTGGGATTTTCGACTTGAAAGATTTTTTTGTTTTGGCGTCTATTATTTTGCCGAGTATTGTGGCGTTCTCTCCCTCGGTTAGTTCGTTTATGAAGTGTAGTTCTGATATAGCACTGTACCTTTCTGGAAAATAAAAAAGAAGATCTTTTATACTAGAGATCTTCAATCTTTTGAGCGCTTTCTTTTGTGCTTCAGTTAGTCTAAAGTTTTTTTCGATACTATCACCGAGGTTCATGAAGTTATCCCAAGATAGCGTGCATTTTCTCGATCAATTCTTCTAGTGTGAAGTTACTCTTGACCATATACTCACGCATCATGTCGAATTCTTGTGCTCTCTTGAAATCTTTTTCTGTGTTTAGGTTGGAGAAGACGATAACAGGAGTTTTCATGCCTTTCTCTCTCATAACCTCCATGACTTGGAAACCATCTCCTTCTGGCAGGAGTAGGTCTAGGATTATGATGTCTGGACTTTCTTCTAGCTTGTTTTTGCCTTCTTCGGCAGAGTCTGCTGTGACGATAACAAAACCTTCTTTTGAAAGCTTGGTAGCCATGATTCCTTGTAGGAATGCGTCGTCTTCTACGATAAGTACTTTACTCATAGTTTCTATTATCTAATAAATAGGGAAATAGTACAAGTTGAAGAAAATAGGGGGTTTTATATATTTGACAAGAGTAATTATTATATGGTATAATATTAAAGTTCCTTTCCTTTTATTAACTTTAATTTACTTTCACAATTATGAAAAACACAACAGTAGCTATGGGACTTTGGAAGTTCGGTGGTAATATAACAGAACAACAACTAATAGAGCTTGCAGAATCTTTCTCTGAAGACGATAGATACCTTCAAGTCTATATTAGAAAAGTATCAAAAGATCAGATGGGGGTAGGTTTTACTTACAAACTATCTGAAGATAAAGACCACGAAAGTGCCTATGATGAGTACTTCGACAAAACTTCTGACTCTCTGAAAAGAAAATTTGGTAATGACTTGGTTGGATGGGATCTCGCTTCACCTGTATGGGTTATAAGAGATTCAAACATTAATTAATTATTTAGCACTGGAAACGGAACAACAAAAAAACCCATATGGGTTTTTTTGTTTATTTGCCCTCGAAGTATTCTTTGGACTCTTCTAGGAGCCATTGACCTATACCACCAACTATTTCTCGTATCTTTTCTTTGTCACTTGTTGGGTTCAGAGCGTAGTGTAGGACTTCTCGCATCTCTTCTTCTTTTTCCGGATAGTATTCTCTAAAAGTTTCGTAACATTTATATAAGTCACGAGTATACCTCTTGGATCTTTCCATTGTTATTTCAAAACCAGTTCGCAGAATTACTTTTGTGACCCAAGTGCAAGCATTTTTTATTTCTTCTTCACTCTCATCTTTTTCTAGAAAATTTTTAATCCAGCTTAGATTCTGTTTTATATAGCTTGCATGTATAGACATTTCTTTTCCAGGTTTTCTTTTTGGTGTTTCAAGCGGTTCTCCATGTATGCAAAGAGATTGAGAAAGTATTATATCGTTTTTATTGAAATTAGATTTTAACCTTGGTTCAAATTCTATACCGTTTACAAAAGGATATTTTTGCTCTAATTCTTTTCTAGCATCTTTTATTTCTTTTGCTACATTCAAGTCTTCTTTTGATAAATCTACAATAGCGAAAGTGTCTATGTCTGACACGTTTTCTACTGCTTCACCCTTTGCAACAGAGCCTCTTATATATACTTGCTTTAGTTTGTCACCATAGGCATCTTTGTATAGTTCTACTACATCATCTATCACGGGACGCCATTTTTCTTGGATTTTTTCTTCGCTCGCTGGATTTATGAGATATCCTTCTTCATCGACTTCGAAATACGAACCGCGAGGCTCTATTTCTATAATTTTATTTTTGGTAGGTTCTTTTTCCATTTTAATTTAATCCACTGAAGTGTTTTTTCACAAATAACTCTGCATTTTCTAGGTCATCTGGTCCGTTTACTGCCTGCCACTCATCAACTTGGTGGGTTTCCATTTCATAAGAATTAATATTTTCAAAAATTGTTTGCGGCAAACCATGTTCACCATCTCTTGTTTCTACTGGTTTAAAATCAAGTACACCTTTGGATAAAATATAAAATCCATTTGCAAAGTCGTTTGTTATAAATTCACCATTTTCTTTGGAGTATCTTTCAAAACCTTTTACTATTCCGTTGTCAGTTTTTATACCAAGATAGTACCAAGGCATTTTAGACTTTGTAACACCAAGGCCTATCTTTTTTGATTTCAGAGCTTCTTTCATTTGTTTTGGCTCGAGTAAATCATCGCAGTTTGAAACACAAAAAACATCATTATCACTCAGATGATCTTTGCATAAACTTAGAGAAGAAAAAGTCCCTTTTGGACCTTCATTTGGTTGTACTATATACGTAATTGGTTTTCCTTTGTATTCGTTTGTAAAATGATTTTTTATAAGGTGTCCGAGGTCACTATTAACAACCATTATTATTTCGGAAATATGATCCATATATGGCGCCAATACATACTCAAGCATCGGCCTTCCTAATATTGGGACAAGCCCCTTCGGTATTTTTTTTGTTATGGGGTAAAATCTTGATCCTTTTCCCGCTGCCAATACAACTAATTTCATAATTTTTAACTTTTTAATTCTTTATGGGTTAATAATAATTCCAATTTAAAATATTCTTCTATATAAGATTTTATTTTTTCTGCACAGTAAACAGATCTATGCTGTCCACCCGTACAACCAAAATAAATATGTAATTCTTTGTATCTTTCTTTTTTTTCTAAATATTCTTCAACGGCTATTTCTACTATACCTTTTATTGACTCAATAAATTTTGGCATTTTTGTTTTTGTTTCCAAATATTCTATCACATCCTTATCTTTTCCATTTTTGGGCAAAAGATCCGGTATTCTTCCTGGGTTTAGTATAGGTCTACAATCAAAAATATATTGCAATGATTCTGGATCATGTTCTACTCTCGCACTCTTTTTATAAGAAAAGCTATATAGATGTATCATTTTTAGAAAAAAATATTATTAATTCGTCTATTAATTCTACTGTTTTATCAGTATTTATTTTGTATCTTTTATTTAAAACCTCAGTAATTTCCCTTAAGTTTTTTAAGGCTGGCGTTATACTAGCTAGAAAGGATTTTTTATTGTTTAAATAAATTGCTATTCCATATGATCCAAGTGCTTGTATTATTCTCACAGCTCCCAAAAAGTAGAAATTTTTAATAAAAAGATCTCGATCGTCTATTTCTTTATTAAGATTTAAATAATAATTTAAAAGATATTCCTGACTTTCTTTTTTCCAATTTATTCTAGACTGGAATAGTAAAGATGCCAAATCATAATGTTTTGGGCCACTTCTTGATCCTTGAAAGTCTATGAGTGTATAAATTTCTTTGTTTATAAGTATGTTTCTAGATTGAAAATCCCTATGCATTAGTACATATTCATTTTTCGGTATTGACTCTATTTCTCTTATTAAGATTTTTTCAAAATCATCAAGGATTTTTTTATTGAAACTTATATTTATGCTTCCCAATAAATATTCACTTAGTCTTTTAAAGTTATTATTTATTTCTTTTGAATCAAAAGATTTAAATGGATAAGAATCAGAATAATCCCATCCAATAGTTCCTTTTTTTTGAAAATTTACAAGAAGATCAATCGCTTTTGTTAAAAGTTCTATTTGTTTTTCTGGATATTTTGTTACAAGAGAAAATAAATCTACTTGATCACAAAGTTCTTGTATATAGAATTTATAATCATCGGTGTGTGAAATAACTCTAGGCACGTTAACACCATTTTTTGTTAAATGTTTCGCAAGTTTTACAAAGGCCTTGTTTTCTTGTGGGTCATCGCCCGTAGCACCCAATGTTTCGTAACTTTTTGATTTTAGTATGTAATATCTTCTTGTGGATGCATGTGCTTCAAGTGGTATACAATTTTCTAATCTTTCAGAATATGTTTTATTAAAAAGATCAATTAATCCAGCTGGACATGTTTTTGTATTAGATTGATCAAATTCTTTTTCCATTTTAATTATATATTTTGGTAATAATCTTCCAATATATTTTTATAACCCTCCTTTTTTACTATATCTACTGCTTTCTGGTAATCAACCGGTATATCATTTCTAGAATAATCTAATGGTTTAGATTTAAATACTTCCTCATAAATTTTTTCTAGCATGGCATATATTGGTATATGGTTTTGTGTCAGTTTTGTTTCTGCCTCGTATTTATTTCCAAGAAAAGAAAAGTAACTTTTCTTTTTAGATAGAAATATATGAAGAAGTTCGTGAATCATTGTATCTATAAAGTCTTCATCACTTCGATCGGCACCCCTTCTTAGTGTAGTTACGATAAACGGGGCAGACATCGAACTCATCATGCCGCCTACAACAAAACACTCTAGGCTCCTGTCTGGAGTATTTTTTGTAATTTCTTGTATAAGATTGATTACACTATTTTCTTTTTCGAATGATTCCCATAACCTCTCCCAGTTATCTTTTGTTTCTATTATTTTTTCTACAGAAGGATAATCTATACCTCTTTCTTCTGCTAAGTTTCTTCTAGATACATCTAGAGGATAAGCGTATATAAATCTAACCTTTGGTTTTTCCATTAAGGTAGTATAGCATCAACAAATTAAATAATAGGAGTAGATTTGTGGTAGAAAATTTGCCAACCCAAATCAGTTTTTCTCCAGTAGGAAACTCGGGATGAAAAGATTGTTTCTTTTTTGTTTATTATTTTTTTAGTTTTAAATTTTACAACTACAAAATTTTCTGGGGACATCTCAATAGAAAAATCGCTTGCCTGGTATCTTGCGTCTTCTGGACTATTTGGCAATCTATCCAAAATGTCTTTTTTTGTGTATTTGTTTCCCGATGTTCCAAATTCAATAAAGTCATCTGCGATAAGTTTGTCTAACATATCTTTTGAAGACCGAACTTCTGGTTTTAGCAGAGATAGTTCTAGTTTTTTAATCGTGTCAGTCAAGTTTTCCATTAAGGTAGTATAGCATCAGTTTTTTACCGTCGTAGACCACGTGGGGTTCAGTACCAAATTGGCGAGACCCCATAAGGACATTTTAGCAGACTTTTGGAGCTTGAAATAGGTATGCGGGTCTAGGTCAGTTTTCTCTAGATTCTAGACTTATCGGGATATATCTGGTAGTATCCCGTTCAGACAGTCAACCTAAACAAAGGAGGTAATTATGGCTACCAAAATCAAAGAATTGGTCGGGAAAGATCTCAGAGATTTCAAGATCGTCGAGATGACCGAGGTCTACCGCGTGGACGATGACGGCCTAAAGTCCAGCTCGCTCGGATTCTTCAAGGATCCAAATATCGCATCGGCATTCGCCGGGGTACAAAAGAACGCAAGCTGGCACAAGACAGGGCAAGCTCTGGTGTTGACTGACGGAACCATCGGTTACGTTATCGAAGACCAGAATCCGGTGAAGCTCTTCGACGACGAGGCAGAAGCTCTCGACATCAAGAAGAAAGCTGTTGCAAAGTTTTCCCCTGAGGAGCGCAAACTCTTAGGATACGAAGATTAGCGGCCTCAGCGACCAAAAAGTCACAGCCCCATCATGCTTCGGCGTGATGGGGCTGATTTTATTGTATGTATTCGGGTCGCCCCACAATCTTAAGCCTGTGGGTCACGCCGATAATAAGTTCTTACTGCGGTACTTACTAGACAAAGTTCGAAACTATTTCGAGCAAAATCCAAATGATTAAAACTAATAAAATGGACTCGGTTTTGCGAAACAATTTTCTGGGGACACGGATTCGCAAAACCTCGGCTGTGTTCCGCGCGGAGGAGGGGTCTGGGGGGTCTGCGCGGGCTTCACTTTTTGTTTTTTGGGCACAGACGCAATCAAAAGTAAGTTAATGAGTTTAGCACGCACTTTGATTCAAGGTTTTTTAAGACAGCTTTTTAAATTTCACCTTGAATTTGAGAATTAAACACTGGCAAATTTAATTCAATATGTTCCACTCCACCGTTTTCGATTATTTTAATGGCCACTTCTTTTTGATCATCTATTGAGAACTTTTCTATATTTTCAATAACTGATTTCCATTCTTTAAACTCAATAAGCTCTAAAAGTATATTTTTTAATAACTCTTAGGATTTGACGTTTTCTAGTTCTTCTAACAGAGCATCTTTTGATTGTGCTTCTCTCTTTATCTGTTCAATTTTATTTTTTTTCAAAATTTAACATAAAAAATATTTACTTCTGACTTTTTGTCTTTTTAATAAGAGAGTATGGGGGAAAATCTGTAATGATCTCATTAATCTCTTTACGTTGTTTATATTCAAGTTGCCCTAGTGGCTTTAATATTTCGATAACTTTTTCAACAACTGCTTTTGAATCAAGCATTGTTTTTTCACCAGTATTAGCATTTTCATACATTTTATATTTTTCTGCCATTTCGTCTTTTGATACGTTTAAACTTTCAGCTCTTTTTAATATTACTTCTTCAGCGCTTTTACTTGATTCCATTGGACCTGGGGCTAGATAAAAAGCAAAGACGTCAATATACTTATCAGTTTCTTTATCTTTATAATCACCACCAATACTCTCAATTATTTCTTGGTTAACAGTTTCAGTTTGCCTTAACAATGCTATTTTTGAACAGCTGTATGAACTTCTACCAGTGTATTTAAATACACCAGAAGTGGATCCAACGTTTATTATTCTTCCGTATTTTTTATCTCTCATATTAGAAAGAGCAAAAAATGATAATCGGCCCGGCACTTGGACATTTAGTTTATTTATATTCGATTCTTCGTTTATATCTCGTTCGCCAACTGATTTTATGTCTGTTCCGAAAATTGCTGCGTTATTTATAAGAATAGTGGTTTCCTTTGCTAATTCTTCAATTTTTCTTCGGTCTTCATCTTCTAAAAGGTTTGCTGGCTGAATGATAATTTTTTCATAAAAAGGTTCAAGTTCTTTTTTTAAAGACTCAAGTTTTTCTTTTTCTCGAGCAGTTAGAATTAAAGTACTGCTTTTATTAGCAAGCTCCCTTGCAAGCACCTTTCCTAATCCCCCTGTTGCGCCAGTTATTAAAATTGTCTGTTTAGGAAAATCCATATCGTGCCCTTATATTAACATTTTTTAAAGTGATTTTTCATGTTTTGCGCCTGTGTCCAAAAAACAAAAAGTGAAGCCCGCGCGGAGGAGGGGTCTGGGGGGTCTGCGCGGGCGAGTCCGCATTAGCACTCCGCCTCATTTTCCCCAGACAAATTGTGGCGGGGTGCGGTCAGATTTATTGCGGAGACGGTGGGATTCGAACCCACGGTCCTTTTGACGGGACACCTCGTTAGCAGTGAGGCGCTTTCGACCACTCAGCCACGTCTCCAATGTTTATTTTATTGAACGTGGCTGAGCCACGCCTGCCTGCCGGTAGGCAGGTCTCCATATTCTCTCGAATACTTGAGACTTTAGCACAAATTGTTCCTCGAATAAAGTTCTGTTATATTGAAAAAGACTTTTGTTCTTTGGGTGGTATATATACTGCCAATATGCATAGGCCGGAGGGTGTCCTTTTTATCAATCGTAAAGGTTTATTAATCCTCCCTAAGTGAGCCGTATGGGAAAATAACAAACAAACGACAAAAGTCCGGAGGGGTCATGAGACCCCTCTTTTTTAATGCGCAATCGTTATCGTAATCACACTCTTTGGTTTTAGTTTTTTGAGGACTCTTTTTGCTTCGTTTATCGTCGCACCGGTTGTGATGATGTCATCTATCAGAATGACAGTTTTTCCTACGATATCTTTTTCAGAATCTTTTTTGTAACTCATCGAACCAGAAACATTTCTGAGCCTTTTGCTCCTGTTTTTTATTCTCGCCTGCGGATCTGTTTCTTTGTGTTTTATCAAAATATCCGAAACGGGGTAGGAACTTTTTTCTGAAACAAAGTCTGCCAGAGTTTTTATGTGGTTTTTACCACGCTTCTTTTTTCTTTTCTCGGACATCGGTATCGGTACTATCGTTACTTGGCCGATTTTTTCAAACAACGCTTTTTCTAGAATTATGTTTTCTATTTCTTCGAGTATGTATTCCGAGAAAGTTTCGGCGATACTGTCGCGGGAGAGATACTTCATCTGCCACAAAGCCTTTGTCATATATATGTCTCTGTATTCAAAGAGTGGGTAGGTGTCGCTACCGAGTGGTATAGATCTCGGGACTTTGTCTATACAGGTTTTGCAGAAATAAGAGCCTTCTTTCTCGCAGGAAATGCATCGTTTTGTAAAAAGTATTTTTCCAAAAAATCCTCCTAGTTTCATATAGTTTTTCTCCTTTATATGGTACAATCGTAGCACAAAAGGCTTTATGGATAATCCACTTAATAAAATTTTTTCTTTGGGAAAAGCCGCTTTTTCGAAACCAAAAGAAGAAAGCGCTGTCGGTATAGATATAGGATCTTCTTCTATCAAAGTTGTTCAGATCAAAAAGAAGAAAGGCAAAGCTCTGCTAGAAACGTATGGGACTCTTTCGCTTGGTCCGTATGCGAGCGCCGAAGTCGGTAAACTAACAAATCTTCCAGAAGAAGCTCTTTCCAAAGCTCTTGCTGACGTGATCAGAGAATCTGGCGTCACAACCAAGCGCGCAGGACTTGCTGTGCCAAGTTCAGCGAGTTTGATTTTCGTTTTGTCACTACCGAAAACTATCGGAGAAAAAGAATTAAGACCTGTTATAGAAACAGAGGCGAGAAAGTACATACCGGTTTCGATAAGTGAAGTCGCACTAGACTTCTGGCAGATACCAGAAAGAGAAGCCGAAAGAGGTGACTCAGAGTTTGTAGATTCTGGTGCAAAGCAAGATATATTAGTTGCAGCGATACACAACGAAACTCTAGAGAAATATAGCAACGTTGCAAAAACTGCAAACATATCACCAGAACTACTAGAGATAGAAGTATTTTCTGCTATCAGGAGTTCGCTCAATCATGAACTTTCGACTGTACTACTTGTAGATATCGGTGCGATGAAAAGCAAACTTACAATAGTTGAGTACGGGATAGTTAGATTGTTCCACGTTATAAATCGTGGATCACATGACATAACAAACAGTATTTCTACAAGTCTTTCTATGAACTTCGAATCTGCAGAAAAAGCCAAGAGAGATATAGGACTAACTGGTATCGGAGAAGATAGAAAAGTTTCAGACGTTGCCAAGATATCGATAGATTATATCTTCTCAGAAGTAAACACAGTTATAACTACTTACGAAAGAAAATACCAAAGACCAATTTCAAAAATCATATTTGTTGGTGCAGGTTCACTATTGAAAGGACTAGACCAATACGCAAAAGCTGTTTTCAAGAGCGATATAGAGCTCGGCGCAGCGTTCGACAAAGTAGAATCTCCAGCTTTTCTCAAAGATGTTCTAAAAGAAGCTGGTCCAGAGTTCGCAGTAGCGACAGGATTGGCACTAAGAATACTAGAATAATAGGGCGTTGTGTATAACTCTTATATTTGTTTTGCATAATATCTCTTTTTGCATGCTATAATTTTCTATATAAGGGTTTTAATATCAAGGTTTTTCTAAGAAACCCAATTCAATTTTAGTATGCCTCCACTAGAGAGAGATTATCAAACATCATTCATACCAAAACAACCACTGACTACTCCTAGTAGTAAGAAGACTCGCGAGAAGCCGGTCCCTGTTTTGAATGTTATTTCTACTATTATATTTTTTGCTTCTATACTTCTTGCAGTTGGTACATATTTCTACAAGGGTTCAGTAGCTTCTTCTATCGCAAGCAAAGCTGACAGTTTGAAAAGAGCACAAGAATCTTTCGAACCAGGATTTATCGAAGAGATACAAGACCTAGACAGGAGACTATCTGCTGCGGGTGAAGTTCTGGCAAACCACATAACAGTAAGTCCTATCATGGAAACTCTTTCAGCACTTACTCTACAATCAGTTCAGTTTACTGACTTCAAGTTTTCTGTACCAGAAAGAAACGCAGGAACAATACTTGTAACACTCAAAGGTAAAGCAAAAAGCTACACTTCTATTGCACTTCAGTCCGATGCACTCAAAGAAGAAAGAGCATTTATTGACCCGATTTTCTACAACCCAACTCTTGATTCAAAAGGTGGCGTTACTTTCGACCTCGACTTTACAGTTGATCCGAAGTTCTTGCTTTACGAAAGAAATCTTGACGGGGGAGATGTTATGACAGAAACAGTAGAGAGTGGATCAACAGAAGACTTAACTAACTTTGAAGTTCAATAATTATGAGATTTATTTTACCAATATTACTTATAGTCGGATCAGTGCTAGCCTTTGTCGGGTTCACTAGACCTATGTACGAAGAAATCAAGACTATGAAAGTCGAAGCTTTGGCATATGATGAAGCACTCCAAAATGCAAGAGAATTGCAAGAGATAAGAGACGCACTCGCAGAAAAATACAGCAACTTCAACGATAGTGACCTAGATCGAGTAGAAAAACTTCTTCCAGACAACGTAGATAGTATAAGACTTATCATAGAAATAGAGAGAATCGCAGCTCAGTATGGAATGATTGTAAAAGAAGTTTCTTATGCTTCTCCAGACAAAGAAGAGACAGATGCAAACGGTGCACCAATCGGCAAAATCACTCCTGCGGAACTAGCATATCTGAACCGAGATTATTCTGAGTCGACACTTTCTTTCTCTACAGAAGGATCATATGAAAACTTCCTAGCATTCCTATCTGACCTAGAAAGTAGCTTGAGAGTAGTTGACGTGACAGATGTTTCTTTCTCATCACTTTATACAACAACACAAGCGGGGGTCGTAAACGACAGTTACAAGTATAGTTTTTCTATAAAAACTTATTGGCTAAAGAACTAATATATGACTAAGAAAATAATTCTACTATTCGTAATATTGATACTAATCGTTGCTGTTCTAGCATACACTGGTTCTTCCAAGAAAAATTCTGGTTCTGGTCTTTCGTCTACAACCGCGGGTGAGATAGACACACTACTTTCTGATTATAGCGGTGCAGTTGGAGAGGATTTCCTTGTAACACTTCTAAACCTACAATCTATAAAACTAGACGACAAAATCTTTTCTTCAAACTCTTTCCAGTCACTACAAGATTTCACTATAACTTTAGTTCCAGATGCAGGTCAGGGTAGACCAAATCCGTTTGCACCTATTGGTTATGACGAACCAGTGGTTTTGCCAGGATCTGAATTGCCAGAAGTAGAAACTAGCACACAAACACAAACTACAGTACCGACTACAACAGGAGGCAGTTCTTCTGGAGCTTCTTCTGGATCAACGACTGGACCAGTAGCAATACCGGAAGGTCTATAATTGTTATGATTTTTTTAGAGGAATTAGTTCGGCGACAAATAATCACCGAACCACAGGTTTCGGAGGTTCTTCGTATTTCTGAAGAAAAATTCGGAGGTGATGTAGACAAGGCTATGGTAGAAATGGGCATAGACGAAAAGCTTGTCGCCAAAGCAAAGTCAGAAGTTTACGGCGTACCATACAAAGAGATCAACCCAAAACAAGTTTCTACAAATATCGCAAAATATATACCAGAGGATTCAGCTAGACACTATAGGTTTGTACCGATAGGAGTCACTGATGGAGTTTTGGAAGTAGGTATACTAAATCCAGACAACATAGAAGCAACTGATGCACTTCAGTTTATATCTACGTCGGTCAACATGCCGTTTAGGCTTTTTGTCATAACATATTCTGAATACGAAAAGATATTTGATATATACAAGGGTCTGTCTGGTGAGGTTGATACTGCACTTTCTGAACTAGACTCAGAGATAAAAGAAGCCAACGTAGACGACGTCATAATAGAAAAAGGTAAAAAACAACTTTCAAAAGAAGAGGAAGAAAAGATAGTTGAAGAAGCTCCAATCATAAAAATCGTAGCAGTTATCATAAAGTACGCAGTCGAAGGAAACGCTTCTGACATACACATAGAAAACACAGGAGAAAAAGTAAACGTAAGATTTAGAATAGATGGAATACTCCATACTTCTATTACTCTTCCTCCTACAACTTCTTCTGGAGTTGTAGCTAGAATAAAGATACTTTCTAAATTGAGACTAGATGAGAAAAGAAAACCTCAGGACGGAAGTTTCTCTACAAAGATAGAAGGTAGAAAGATTGATTTCCGTGTATCGACATTCCCGACACAAAACGGAGAAAAAGTTGTGATGAGAATACTAGACTCGGAGAAGGGTGTGAAGCCACTCAGTGAACTTGGGCTTTCAGAGAGAAATTACAAAATGGTCAAAGAAGCACTTTCAAGACCATACGGACTTATCCTTATAACTGGTCCAACTGGTTCTGGTAAATCTACAACTCTTTACTCTATGCTGAAAGAACTAAACAGAGAAGAAAGCAACGTTGTGTCGCTAGAAGATCCAGTCGAGTATAGAATCGACGGAGTTAGTCAATCACAAGTTATGCCAGAGATCGGATACACTTTTGCATCTGGACTTCGTTCTATCTTGAGACAAGACCCGGACATCATATTTGTCGGTGAGATTCGTGACAAAGAAACTGCACAACTTGCAATACAAGCAGCGCTAACAGGTCACCTTGTGCTATCGACTCTCCACACCAACTCCGCAATAGGTGTTGTGCCTAGACTTGTAGACATGGGAATTGACCCGTACCTTATTGCTCCAACACTCGTTTTATCAATCGCACAGAGACTAGCTAGAACTATATGTGACGGCGGGGCAAAAAAGATAGATATAGATGAAAGTATGAAGCTAATGATCGACAAACAGTTCGAAGATCTTCCAAAAGAACACAAAGATAAAATTCCATTAGGAGGAAGTCTTTATGACGCAGTTCCTACTCCAGATTGTCCTAGTGGTATCAAGGGTAGAATGGCAGTTTTCGAAATGTATGAAGTTGATAAAGAAATGGAGAAACTTATATTGTCTAATCCAGTAGAGCCAGAAATATATAAGTTAGCTAGATCAAAAGGCATGCTTACGATGTATGAGGACGCACTTATAAAAAGTGCAGAAGGAAAAATTCCTTATAAAGAAACTTATAACTTTGCTACAAATTAGTTTGTGGAATAGCGCGGGTATATTTTTAAAAACAACACATGATATAATCATTTTATGGATTACAGCAAAAAACTCGAAAGTCTAATAGAAACACTCATAGCTGAAAACGGATCAGACCTGCATCTTTCTGCAAAGCGTTTTCCATCTATCAGAGTTTCTGGAGAATTGATACAACTTGTAGCAGAGAAAGAACTGACAGATGAAGACATGATGGGATTCCTTTCTTCTCTTTTGATAAAAGAAAGAGTAGAAGAGTTTCTAGAAAAACAAGAAATGGACTTTTCTTATAGCTTTAGAAGTGGAGAAGCAAGACTTAGAGGTAATGCATTTTTTCAGAAGGGTGCTATAAGCATTGCTCTTAGACTTATACCAAAGGTAAAAACTATAGAAGAGCTTCAACTTCCAAAGATAATAGAAGACTACGCTAGAAAAAAACAGGGATTCTTCCTTGTAGTGGGTCCTGTTGGTCAAGGTAAATCTACAACTCTTGCCTCTATGGTTAACCTTATAAACAACGAAAGAGCAGAGCATATAGTTACAATCGAAGATCCAGTAGAATATATGTTCGAATCAAAAAGATCTATCATCGACCAAAGAGAGGTTGGTATAGATACACACGATTTTGAATCAGCACTCAAGGGTGCGTTTAGACAGGACGTAAATGTTCTTATGATTGGTGAGATGAGAACACACGAAACTATGGCAGCAGCTGTAACGGCGGCGGAAACTGGTCACCTTGTTCTATCGACTCTCCACACAAACAATGCCTCTCAAACAATAGACAGAATCATAGACTCATTCCCAGCTGGTCAACAAGATCAGATAAGAACACAACTAGCATCGTCTCTTCTAGGAATCTTTTCTCAAAGACTCGTTCCAAAAATAACTGGCGGTAGAGTTCCGGCATACGAATTTCTTATAAATACAAACGCCGTATCAAACCTAATAAGAGAAAAAAGAACTCATGAGATAGATGTTTTGATCGAAACAGGATATGAGCAAGGCATGGTTGATATGAACAGATCTCTTCTAGATTTGGTTAGAAGGGGAGAAATAACAATGGAAAATGCTAGACTTTACTCTACAAATCCAAAAGCATTTGACCAACTAGTATAAAAATATGAATTTCAAATATAAAGCAATAGATCAAACAGGGAAGACAAAAGAGGGTATAGTTGAGGCAATCAACAAAGATCTTGCTATACAAGCTCTTCAGAAAAGAGGTCTTATTGTTTCCGGTATAAAAAGTGAAGAAGAAAAAAATGTACTAGAACTTTCTATATACGAGCATGTTCCGCTAAAAGATATCGTTATCGTTTCTAGACAAATCGCAACACTTTTCGAAGCACAAGTTTCTGCACTCAAGGCGTTCTCTCTTCTTTCAGGTACCGCAAAAAACACACTTCTCAGAAATACTCTAAACAAAATAGTAGATGACCTTCAGGCTGGTTATCAGATTTCTGGTGCACTAGAAAAGCATCCACGTATATTCTCAAACTTTTATGTAAACATGGTTAGAGCGGGTGAAGAGTCTGGAAAACTTTCTGATACGTTTTTGTTCCTAGCTGACTATCTAGAAAGACAATACGCGCTGACTACAAAAACAAGAAACGCTCTTATATATCCTGCGTTTGTTATTTTCACATTTATCGTCGTTATGGTTTTGATGTTTACAGCAGTTATACCTAAACTTTCTGAAATCATAAAAGAGTCCGGACAAGATATACCACTTTATACAAAAGCAGTTATTGGTATATCGGACTTCTTTGTAAACTACGGAATCTTCGTACTATTTATTGTGATCATAGGTGGACTGTGGCTCTTTAGGCTTACTAGGACACAAGCTGGAAAGAAATATCTAGATAACGTAAAACTACAATTCCCGATACTTGGCGGACTGTTTAGAAAACTATACCTAGCGCGTATATCTGACAACCTAGAAACAATGCTTTCTTCTGGTATCCCAATCGTTCGTTCTCTAGAAGTTACAGCTGAAGTTGTAGGGAACAAAGTGTATGAAGCAATCATGAAAAACGCAGTTGTAGAAGTAAAAGGTGGAAATAGCTTGTCCAAATCTCTAGAAGGAGAAGAGTTTATACCAGAGATAATGGTGCAAATGGTTCAAGTCGGTGAAGAAACTGGTTCAATAGGACAGATACTAAAAACAATGTCTAGATTCTACAGAAGAGAGGTAGACGACGCAGTCGATACTATCGTTGGATTGATTGAGCCTATAATGATTGTTTTCTTGGGGCTTGCTGTTGGTGTACTTTTGACATCAGTACTTGTTCCTATCTATAATATTGCGAGTGGAATAGCCTAAAAGTTTTCCACAATGAAGATTTGCCTTATTTTTCAAGCGTCTATGCTAGAATAAGGTTATTATAAGAAGCGGTTGGTGCTTGCCGTTAATCAAGTGCCTTAATAAGTAAAACTAGTAATATAAAATTTATTATGAAAAAAACTTTTGAAAAAGGTTTCACTTTGATAGAACTCTTGGTTGTTATTGCAATCATCGGTATCCTAGCTTCAGTTGTTCTTGCTTCACTAAACTCAGCGAGAAACAAAGGAGCAGATGCTGCTGCAAAATCAAACCTTAACAACGCAAGACCTCAATTTGAGCTTTACTATGACAACAACTCAAACAGCTACGCTTCTGCATGTACAGGAGACTCAACTATAGCTGCTGCTATAACTGCTGCTGGAAACGCAACAGGAAACACTGCAGTTTGTGCTTCTGACGATGATGAGTGGGTTGCTGAAATAGAGCTTAAGGCTGGAACATTCTACTGTGTAGACTACACAGGAACTGCAACAACTGCAGGTTCTACAGTATCTGGAACTTCAGATACAAATATCGACTGTACTAACTAGTTAGACTCAGTCTGATTTATACAAAAGCCACTTTGTTCAAAAGTGGCTTTTGTTATTTTTTGACTTGTTGTAGAATTAATATTGATATGAAAGAAAACAAAGGTTTTACCTTAGTCGAACTACTTGTAGTTATCGCTATAATCGGTGTTTTGGCTAGTGTTGTTATTGCAGCACTAAATGGTGCTAGAGATAAAGCATCTGACACTGCTATCAAGGGAAACCTAAATCACATGAGGGCTCAAACCAACATATACTTTTCTGACTACGGACACTTTGGTGCAAAAGTCGAATCTTCTGATTGCGATGCTGGTATATTTGCTGACTCAGTAATAAACAAGGCCATAAAAGACTCTGTTCAGAAAAACGGAGGAGAAGACGCTGACTGCGTGTCTTCTGGACCTGGAACATACGCTGATAGCTGGGCTATATCTGTGCCCCTAAAATCTGACAACGGAGACACTTGGTGTATAGATAGCGAGGGTACAGCTGCGCAAAGTGGAATAGCTGGCGTTACATCAAACGTTGCTTCTTGTGAATAGTTTTACTACTTGTAGTATAATTAGATTTATATAAATAAATATTAATTCATTTTTATGAAAAAACAAAAAGGATTTACTTTAATAGAGCTTCTGGTTGTTATAGCAATAATAGGATTACTTGCGTCTATTGTTTTGGCTGTTCTTAGTACAGCAAGAGCAAGAGGGCGTGATGCTAAAAGAGTTAGCGAAATGGAAGAGGTAGAAAAAGCACTAGCAATCTTCTACTCTCAAAATGGATATTATCCAAAAACAATGGATCAACTTATCCCAAACTTTATATCAAGTCAGCCAGGAGAGATACACTATACAGGATTAAATACAGTTTCTGGTATAACAAATGCTTGTGGTTACTATCATGTTGGAGTTTCTCTTGAACAAGACAATACCGTTCTAACAACAGATGGAGACTTTACTTCTACTGCTACTGGTATAGCAGCTACTGGTGACAACATAATCGATAGATGTGGTAACGCCAACAGTTATTCTATACTGGGAGCTGATACAGCGGCTTGCCAAGCTGGAGATAGTGGTAACAAATGTTACGATAAAATACTAAAATAGCATGAATTCACTAATAGCCATAATCATATTTATCTTTGGAGCTATTATAGGGAGTTATCTAAATGTAGTCGTTATAAGATGGAATACAGGAAGAGGAAGAAGCGGTAGATCTTGTTGTATGAGTTGTGGCAAAACTTTGTCTTGGTATGAACTTATACCTATATTTTCTTTCTGCGCACAAGGTGGGAAGTGTAGAACTTGTAAAACAGATCTTTCACCACAGTATTTTCTAGTAGAAGTTCTAACAGGACTTACTTTTATGGGAGTATATCTTTCTATCGCAGGAAGATTCTTGTTTGATCCTTTTTACTTATTTATAGCGCTTTCTTATTATCTAACGATAGTGTCTATTCTTATCTGTATAGCTCTTTATGACTTGAAGCACAAGATTATTCCAAACGAAATGGTTTACTCGTTCATCATGCTTTCGTTTATCGGAATATTTCTCACACAAAGATTCGACATATTGGATAACATTCTAGCTGGACCTATTCTTGCCGCACCGTTTGCTCTTCTTTGGCTACTTTCAAAAGGTAGGCTTATGGGGTTTGGAGATGTGAAGTATATGCTCGGTATGGGATTTTTCTTGGGGCTTTCTTCAGGTTTCTCGGCGTTACTTATATCGTTTTGGTTTGGAGCTATAGTTTCTATCCTGATGATGGGATTTTCAAGATCTAGAGTTGGCATGAAGACAGAAGTACCGTTTGGCCCATTCTTGGTATTTGCAACACTAGTGGTTCTGATTTTCCAGGTAGACTTCCAGACAATATCTTCGATCTTCTTTAGATAAAATGTTTAATTTTTTGAAACAAAACATAAATGAGGAAAAAGGTATGACCTTTATCGAGCTTATCGTTGTGGTAAGTATATTTGCCTCTATGAGTTTTGTTGTTTTGTTTCGTTACAGAACTTTTGATAGAAACGTTGCACTTCAAAACTTGGCGCAAGAAGTCTCTCTTTATATAAGAGAGACACAACTACAAGCCGTTTCTGGGGTTTTGGGTAGTGATTTGTTCTCTTATGGGCTTCCTTACGATTCTGCTTCTGCACCTTCTTATGGGATATATTTCAACAGCGAAGATAAAAAAGGTTTCTATAAATTTGCAGACAACTTCCCAAGAAACGGACTTTTTGACCTAGATGGAGCGATAGGGTCATGTTCGTCTGGAGAGTGTCTAGATTATATAAACATAGATGATCCAGATATTGAGATAGATTCTATCTGTGCATTTTTTGGAGGAACAGCAGAACCAGAATGCAAATTGAAAGAAGTTACCATCCTTTTTACAAGGCCTGACCCAGCGCCCAGAATTTCTTGTGTTTCTTTAGACGATCTAGAGCTTCCTTGTAACAGCGTTGTTGTAACACTTAAATCAAATACTGATCAGAGTCTTTCTTGGTCTTCTTCTGTAGATCTTGTTGGTAGAATAAATACACAAAAACTGGAAATATGATAAATCATGCAAACAAAAATCAAAAAGGTTTTACACTGGCAGAGGTGCTAGTTGCTGTTTCTTTGTTTACCATAATCATGATTTCTGCCATCGGTGCGCTGCTTAGTTCAAACTTCAGCTATAGAAGATCCGAGTCTATCAAAAGTTCTCTAGATGCTGTGTCTTATACACTTGAAGACATAACTAGGAATACAAGAACAGCTCTTTATATAAGATGTGATTCCGGAGCTTCTTACCCAGAAACAGGAGACTATCCAGCCAGTTTTTCTGATCCGATACTAGATAGCGAAACTGTTCCAAGTCCCGCTGATTGTGATCCGGATTTTGGTAACTGGGGTATATCGTTCGAATCTGCTTATGGCGACGAAGAAACTCCTTTTGATCAATTCTCTTATAAAATAGTTACAAAAGGGGAAAATGCAAAAATATACCGTTCTAGAGACGGTGGTAATACATATCTACCACTTCTACCAAACAATGTTTATCTAGATCCACAGGAGACTAGATTCTTGGTTTTCGGTACCGGAGTAGATGGTATACAGCCATATGTGACAATCACACTTTCTGGTTATGCAACTTACAAAGATTACACTTCACCGTTTTCTTATCAATCAACAGTCTCACTTAGATTTATAGATTATGAAATATAAACTTTTCAAAAATATAAATAAAAACTCACAAAGAGGATTTACCTTGATAGAAACTTTGGTTGCAATACTTATACTCATGTCTTCTGTTGCGGGTATGATAATCGTTTCTTCTGCTGGCGCATCTAACCTAAGGTATGCCAAGAACAAAGCCATCGCGAGCCACTTGGCAAGTGAAGGAGTAGAGATGATAAGAAACATAAGAGATAGCTATCTTATAGATCCAGCTCTTGGTTGGTCTGATTTTGCAACTCTTATGGGTGAATGTTCTTCTGGTTGTGCAGTAGATCCATATTTTCCAAAAGATGTCATTTCTTGTGATGCAGACGCGGAACTTGGTTGCCAAGCTTTATATATAGATAACGGTGCGTATGGATATAGTTCTGGAGGAGAAATTTCTCCGTTTACTAGAGTTATAACTGTCAAAGATATTGGTTCGGGGAATCAAGAAGTCGAAGTTTTCTCAACTGTTTATTGGAAGCAAGGAGAAAATGTTTACTCTGAAGAAAATTATACATTTTTGATGAACTGGATAGATCCATTATTTTAGATTATGAAAAACAAAAACAAACAATCTGGATTCATTGCACTCTACACAGTACTTCTAGCATCTGTGATACTTCTCATGGTTGTTGGTATAACTCGAATCTCTTATAAAGAAATTGTTCTTTCTAGAGTTGCTCAGGAGTCAGACTTGTCTTTCTTTGCGGCAGATAGGGGTGTAGAATGTGCGCTCTATCATGATAGAGCAGAGAGCGCTTTTCCCGTTTCTGCTACGGCCTCTTTTGCCACATCTCTCACTTGCGGTGGGGTTTCTGGAACTGTAACCAAAGATGATCCAGGAGATACACAGTATAGGTTCAAACTCGCAGCTGATTCTTGGTGTGCAGATGTCCGTATAGACAAGGGTTTTGAGGACGAAGGTGGCCTTTATACAAAAATCGAGTCTTTCGGCTATAATAAGTCTTGTGAGGAGGTGGGGATCTCTCCGCTTGTTGTAGAAAGGGCCCTCAGGGTCACATACCCACTATTCTCGTTTTAAGTACTAAAAATACATGGATATACCGAAAAAGGATAAAGAGAGGGCAAAAAAACTCTCTAGTATAATCGACTATCATAGAGGGTTGTATCACGAAAAAGATTCGCCAGAAATAAGCGACGAGGCATATGATGCTCTCGTTTCTGAGCTTTTGGCATTGGAAGAGAAATATCCTAACATGGCGCTAAACTCGCCAACTTCAAAAGTCGGCGGGGCTCCAGTAGAAAAATTCACCAAGGTAAAACATATCTATCCTCAGTATTCTTACAATAACGTTTTTGATTTTGATGAGCTTACAGCATGGGAAGAAAGATTGAAAAAAATTCTATCTGGAGATGATCTAGATACTTCCATGAGTTATGTTTGCGAAGAAAAAATAGACGGATTGAAAATAATAGTTACTTACAAAGGAGGAGAGCTGGTACTTGGTGCAACAAGAGGAGACGGTGAAGTCGGAGAAGATATAACACATAGTGTTATGGCTATAGATTCTATCCCAAAAAAATTGAACCAAAAAGTTGACGTTACAGTTGTCGGAGAAGCGTGGATGAAGAAAAGTGATCTTCTGAAACTAAACAAAGAAAGAGAAAAAGAAGAGCTTCCACTTTTTGCCAATACTAGAAATGCTGCAGCTGGAAGTTTACGTCAGCTAGATCCGTCTGTAACTCGTTCGAGAAATATACAAGTTTTCTTCTATTCGATAGAAAATTTTGATGATTTCCAAGATATAAAAACTCAAAAAGATATACTACTAAAACTTTCTGACCTAGGATTACCTATAAACAAAAACTTTTATGTGGCAAAAAATATAGACGAAGTAGAAAAGTTTTATCAAAAAGAAAATGATCTCAGAGAGGACAAAGAATATGGCGTGGATGGAATAGTTATAAAAGTTTCTGAAGTTGAAAAATATGATTCTCTAGGATATACATCCAAGGCACCAAGATTTGGGATAGCTTATAAATTCAAAGCAGAAGAAACTACAACAGTTCTAGAAAAGATAACGGTCCAAGTCGGTAGAACTGGAGCCATTACTCCTGTAGCGGAACTAAGACCTGTCAGAATCGCAGGGTCACTTGTTTCTAGGGCAACTCTTCACAACGAAGAAGAAATAGAAAGACTAGATGTAAAGATAGGCGACACTGTTATCTTGAGAAAAGCAGGCGATGTTATACCAGAAATAGTTTCAGTCCTAAAGGACTTACGGACTGGCAAAGAAAAGTCATTCAAAATGCCAAAAAACTGCCCTATATGTGGGTCTCTACTAGAAAAGAAAAATACCACTTCTGGCAAGGTTTCAGCTGCTTGGTACTGCACAAATAAAAATTGCTACAAGAGAGAAATAGAGAGACTAAAACATTTTGTTTCCAAAAAGGGTGCGAATATCGTAGGTTTTGGAGAAAAACAAATAGAAAGATTTTATGATCTCGGTCTTATTGATACTCCAGAAAGTATATACAGACTAAAAACGGGCGATATAGATGTACTAGAAAGATTTGGAGAAAAAAGCGCAGAGAACCTCGTAAAGTCTATCGATGAAAGTAGAAAAATAGAACTAAATAACCTTCTTTATGCCATAGGGATACTCCACATAGGAGAAGAAGGAGCTGAAATAATAGAAAAAGAAATATTCCAAAAGTGGGGAAGTAAAGCCAATGATTATTATAAAATCCTAACAAGTCTTACGTTTGAAGACATAGAATCTATATATGGCATAGGAGAAGAAGGCGCAAGAAGTTTTGTTGAGTATTTCTCTGATAAAAAAAACCAAGAATTCCTAAAAGATCTGTTTTCTGAAATAGAAATATTTATAGATGAAACAAAGTTTTCTGGTTCGACAAAAACTTTTTCTGGAAAAACTTTTGTTCTAACCGGTACACTTCCAACTCTTTCTAGAGACGAAGCCAAAGATTTGATTAAGAAAAATGGTGGCAAGGTGACAAGTTCTGTTTCTAAACTAACTGACTTTGTGCTTTTGGGAGAAAATCCTGGAAGCAAACTTGATGACGCAAAAAAACTGGGTGTAAAAACAATCTCGGAAGCAGAATTTTTGAAATTAGTAAAATAAAAAAAGCGGGGTTTACCCGCTTTTTGCTAATCTTCTTGGAGATACTCCTGAACATCAGCTCTCCCAAGGACAGTTTGCCAGACATCTGAGTCTCCAACCCCCTTGGCGTACTGAAGTGCTTCGGAAGAAGAACAGAATTTTGGGTTGCCTATATATCTCAAGGCAAGTTCTTTATTTATTTTCATAATGGGTGCAATTTTTCTTTACATTATCATGATATTTCTTTTTGTCAAATACTCGAAAAAAGGTTCAAATAATGTATAATTTCTCTTATGGACAAAGAAAAGGTTAAATATTTGGCTGATTTGGCAAGAATACAGCTTTCTCCAGACGAGGTAGAATCTATCGCCAAGGATCTAGGCCAGGTTCTTTCTTATGTAGATCAGATTCAAGAGGTTGATCTAAGTGGTCTCAAGAAGGAATTTCCTATGACAAACATAAGAAGAGAAGACACTGACCCGAGACCAAAAGGTGAATACACAGAAGGTATTTTGAGAGAAGCTCCAGAGTCGGAGAGCGGTTATTTTGTTGTAAAGAAAGTTTTGTAATTGTATGGATATAGACCTTAGAAATCTAGATATAAAAACTGCTCATGAACTGATGAAATCTAGGAAGATTACAGCAGTAAAACTTGCACAAGCATATCTTGAAAACATAGAACTAAAAAACAAAGACACAAACGCTTATCTAGAGGTTTATGACGATGTTCTAGCTCAAGCAAAAGATGCTGACAAAAAGTTTGAAGACGGAACAGCTGAACTTATAACAGGTATACCGATTGCACTCAAAGACAACATACTTTTCAAAGGTAAAATTTCTAGCGCATCTTCAAAGATACTAGAACACTACAGAGCAAACTACGATTCTTCTGTTGTTGCAAGACTAAGACACAAAGGCGCTGTATTTCTAGGCAGAACAAACATGGACGAGTTTGCCATGGGATCTTCTACAGAAACATCTGCTTTTGGAAGAACAAAAAACCCTATAAACCTAGATTATGTACCAGGAGGCTCTAGTGGTGGCTCAGCAGCAGCTGTTGCCATGGATGGAGCTCTTGTTTCCTTAGGATCAGACACCGGTGGTTCTATAAGACAGCCGGCAGCATTCTGTGACCTTGTAGGATTCAAGCCGACATATGGGTTTGTTTCTAGATACGGACTCATGTCTCTCGCTTCTTCTCTAGATCAAATTGGTCCAATAGCCAAAAATGTAAAAGACGCTTTTGTTTTGTATAAAGCACTTTCTTTTTTCGATAAACAAGATGCCAACTCTATTTCTCCAGAATATACAAAAGATATAAAACCAAGAAAAATAAAAAAGATCGGTGTTCCAAAAGACTGGATAAACGGTGAGGGTGTAAGTACTGACATAAAAGAGTCTTTTGAAAAAGCGGTAAAAATATTGGAGGACAAAGGTTACGAAATAGTAAACATCTCACTTCCTATGACAGAGTACTCTCTGGCTGTTTACTATATACTTATGCCAGCAGAAGCATCTAGTAACCTTTCTAGATATGACGGTATGCGTTACGGTAGGAGAAAGGACGGAGATACACTTTTCGATATTTATGCGAGAAGTAGAGGAGAAGGATTCGGTATGGAAACAAGAAGGAGAGTTCTTCTTGGAACTTATATACTTTCTCATGGATATTACGATGCATACTATAGGAAAGCGCTTGATATGCAGTTTGCTATAACAAAAGAATTGGAAGATGTATTTGATAAGTCCAATCCAGATTATGTTGATGTCATATTTACACCAACTTCTCCGTTTCCTCCGTTTAGAAGTGGTGAAAAAATAGACGACCCAGTTGCGATCAAGATGTCAGACCTCTTTACCGTACCTGCAAACATCGCAGGTGTTCCAGCAATATCTATACCGTTTGAGAGAAACAAGAATGATCTACCAATGGGCGTGCAGTTTATGGGACCAAAGTATGAAGATGATGCTTTATTTGAAATAGCAGAAGACCTAGAGTCTTCTATCAAGTAATTATGGAAGGATTTTCTCCAAATTTTCTAAATCTTGAATACCTTTTTTATAAACTTTATTTGTTTTTCAAGTGGGTTGTTTCTATATTTACAAAAAACAGAGATTTTTCTATAGCCGAGTTTATATTCAAGGTTATACTTCTCGTTCTTATTACAGTTATATGCTACACACTTGTCAGAATATATGAAGGTAATAGAAAAAAAGAAAAGAAAGAAAAGTCCTTGCATGATGACGCAATGATAAAGAGCAAACCTTCAGAAATACATAAAAACGAAAGATGGGAGAGAATAAAAACTTTGATGCAAAGTGACAAAGATACAGATTGGAGAATTGCTATAGTTGAAGCAGATACAATTCTAGATGAGCTTATTGTAAGAGCGGGTTACAAGGGAGAGAATTTGGGTGAGAGGCTCAAGAGTATAGAACCATCAGACTTTCCATATCTAAATAGCGCGTGGGAGGCACACAAAGTCAGAAACAGGATAGCTCACGACGGTATGAATTTTGAACTATCGAGACACACTGCAGATGAAGCCATAAGAAACTTCGAAGCAGTTTTCAGAGATCTAGGATTTATATAAAACAAAACCCCCGAAAGGGGGTTTTGTTTTTGTTGTTGCGGGGGACGGAATCGAACCGCCTTCTCAAGGTTATGAGCCTTGCGAGACACCATTTCTCTACCCCGCTATATACTTTTTAAACTATCACAATTATTAATTCTTTCAACACCTTCTCAAGGTTATGAGCGCATTAGTCTCCTAGGGAGACACCATTTCTCTACCCCGCTATATCTATATATTTTTAAACTATCGATATTTTTTTTAGAGAAGAAAAACTTCTCTGTGCGCAGCGGACGGGACTTGAACCCGCAACCTCCCGCGTGACAGGCGGGTGCTCTAACCAGTTGAGCTACCGCTGCATATATATTTTACAGAATCAATTTTTAACTATCACTACAACTTGGCGCCTTGATGGGTGCTCGCTGCAGTTTAGTCAGAAGTTGAACTGCTGCAAAACAATTCTGCAACAATAAAAATTGTGTTTTCCTAGATTATCATAATATGTACGAAAATACTAGGATTGTCTCGGGGGAGGGGGTCGAACCCTCGACCTCAGGCTTATGAGTCCTGCGCTCTAACCAACTGAGCTACCCCGAGATGGTGCAACACAAAAAATAGCATTTTTACGTCTATTTTTCAACCTTTATCTTACTCTGGTAGGTTTTTGAGCCAATGGCCGGGACCCCAAACAAAATAAATTTTGTACGGGGCAAGTTGAACCAATCCTTTATTGGGGTGCGTAATTTATCCCGTTCGAGCCGATAATCAGATTTGCACTGATGACCTTTCCCTTACCATGGGAATGCTCTACTACCTGAGCTATATCGGCTCGAATGGGACCAACTGAGCCCCGACGCTTTAGTCGGGGTCCCGTACTTTTGCTTTGCAAAACGTTGGGACCACATTGGCTTAAGGCCTTGGTTTTTATACTATATTATTTTTAATTTTATTCAAACTGCCTTTTATTGATAAAATGTTGTTTTTGTAGTATATTTTGGGTCTAGATTAGAAAGGCCTTGGCCTTTTTGTTTTTGGACAAAATATATGGAGATTAGAAACCCTCCTTCGCATAAAGCTACGGAAGGGCAAGTATAAACAGTACAGAAAAGGCCGTACATAAAAGTTAGAAATATAAATAATATCAATCAAATGGAGATTAGAAACATTGCGATAATTGCTCACGTTGACCACGGTAAAACAACTCTTACAGACAAGATGTTGTCTTTTTGCGGTGCTCTAGAAGAGGGTTCTTCTATGGACTCAAATCAGCTAGAGAAAGAAAGGGGTATAACCATATATGCCAAAAACACCTCTGTAGAATATAAGGGAACAAAAATAAACATAGTCGATACACCAGGTCACGCCGATTTTGGAAGTGAAGTAGAAAGAGTTTTGAGATCTATAGACTCAGTTCTTTTGATTGTCGATGCACAAGAAGGACCAATGCCACAGACTAGGTTTGTTTTGAAAAAATCTCTAGAACTCGGATTAAAACCAATCGTTGTACTAAACAAAATAGACAAGCCCGGTGCTAATCCAAGCGAAGCACACGATCAAGTTTTTGAACTATTTATGGAACTTGGTGCCACAGAAGAACAACTTGATTTCACAACTATATACGCCATAGGTAGAGACGGAGTTGCCATGAAGAAAGAAGATGATCCTAGGGTTGACCTTGAACCTCTTTTTGAAACTATTTTAGAAAAAGTGCCAGTTGCTCTAAACGACATAACTAAACCATTCAAGATGCAGGCTTTCAATCTTGCGTACGATAACTTCCTAGGAAGACTTGCTGTCGGTAGAGTTTATGAAGGTGTGGCAAAAACAGGAGAAACAGTTTTTGTAAAAAATCAAAACGGAGAAACAAGATCTGCGAAGATAACAAAACTATTTACTTTTGTTGGTATGAAAAGAGAAGAAGTAAAAGAGGCAATGGCGGGAGACATAGTTATACTCGCTGGTATTCCAGATATATTTATCGGAGAAACTATTCTTGTAGACAAAAGTGGAGAATCTCTACCTATGATTTCTATAGACGAGCCAACTATCGTACTAGATTTTCTTGTTAACAATTCACCGTTTGCAGGTAGAGAGGGTAAGTTTGTGACATCAAGACAGATAAAAGAAAGACTAGAAAAAGAATTAGAGATGAATGTCGGACTAAGAGTGGACTTTGAACCAGATCCAGATAGACAGATAGAAGGTTACAAAGTTTACGGTAGAGGAGAGATGCACATCGCGGTACTCTTGGAGAATATGAGAAGAGAAGGGTATGAAGTTCAGGTTTCTCAACCGCAAGTAATCATAAAAGAAATAGACGGTGTAAAAAGTGAACCTTTTGAAGAGGTTACTTTGGATATACCAACAGAATACCAAGGCGCAGTTATAGAAAAGCTTGGCCAGAGAGGTTTTGTGATTTCCGACATGAAGATGCATGAGAATACAACAAGAATGCTTCTAGAAGGGCCAACAAGAGGACTTTTCGGATACAGAGGACAGTTTATGATAGATACAAAAGGAGAGGGTATCATGTCTTCTAGAGTAATAGGATTTAGGAAGTATCAAGGCGAAATAACACGAAAGAAAGTTGGAAGTATGACATCTATGGAAAACGGTAAAGCTCTCGGATACTCACTATGGGGACTCCAAGACAGAGGACTTCTTTATATCTCTCCAAACACTGAAGTATATGGCGGTATGGTTATCGGAAATACATCCAAAGGTGAAGAGATGACAGTAAACCCAACCAAAAACAAACAACTAACAAACGTTAGAGCATCTGGAAGCGATGAAGCTATAAATCTTACTCCACCTTGGACACTTTCTATCGAAAGAGGTCTAGAAGTTATGGGCGAAGATGAGTATCTGGAGGTTACACCAGAGAGCGTTAGACTAAGAAAAATATTTCTAACAGAGTCAGAGAGAGCAAAAAACAAAAGACAGAAATAAGTATTTTTCTGATATACTTTCTTTGTATATGGATACGAAAGATATAGAAAAAAAGATAAGTGATATCGAAGAAGAAATGCAAAAACCGGGTTTCTGGGACAACAAAGATCTAGCTCAAGAAAAGATAAAAGAACTCGGTGAACTAAAAAATCAAAAAGAGGGACTTGGAAAATACGACAAAGGTGGTGCGGTTCTTTCTATTGTTTCTGGTGCTGGTGGAGACGATGCAGAAGATTTCTCTCGTATACTTGTAGAAATGTATGAGAAGTTTTCTTCAAAAAATTCTTGGGACGTTTCCTTGATTCACGAAAATAAAAACGACCATGGTGGTTTCAGAAACATAACTCTCGAGATTAGAGGAAATATGGTTTATGGAAAACTAAAAGGTGAGTCTGGTGTGCACAGACTTGTCAGGGTTTCTCCGTTCAACGCAAAAGCGAAAAGAAATACCTCGTTCTCTCTTGTAGAAGTTATACCGATAATAAACGCAAAAGATTTGCCAGAAATAAAACCCGAAGACTTGGAATACGAATTTTCTAAATCTGGTGGTCCTGGTGGCCAAAACGTAAACAAAAGAGAAACAGCGGTTAGACTAACACACAAGCCAACAGGAATATCTGCTTATAGTAGAGAAGAAAGAAGTCAGGAAGCCAATAGAGAAAAAGCCCTAGCGATACTTATGGGTAAACTAGTAAAAAAGGCTGAAGAAGAAAAAAAGACTCTAATAGAAAGTATGCAAGTTCCCAAATCTACAGATATCGAATGGGGTAACCAGATACGTTCTTATGTACTTCATCCATACAAGATGGTAAAAGACCACAGAACTGGATATGAGGAAAGAGACCCAGACGAGGTTTTTGATGGAAATATAGAGGGTTTTTTGGAAGATTATTCTATAAATATCAACAATATAAAAGACTAATTTTTATAGCCCATATGCTATAATCTTACTTGTACTCTGATTCGAATATACGCTGTTTTTTATTTAAAAATAAAATGATTGAATTTAAAAATGTTACAAAAAAATATGGAGAAGACTCACACTCTTTAGTCGATGTAACTTTGAATATCGTACAGGGTGAGTTTGTTTCTCTTGTTGGTCATTCTGGTGCCGGCAAGACAACTATGGTTAGACTTATTCTTGCAGAGGAAAAACCAACAAACGGAGAAGTTTTGTTTGAAGAGGTCAACATACACGGGTTAACTGCGTCTGATGTTGTAAGATACAGAAGAAGAATTGGTGTTGTTTTTCAAGACTTCAAACTTCTTCCGAACAAGACTGCTTACGAAAACATAGCTTTTGCGATGGAGGTTGCAGGTAGAACAGATGAAGAAATAAAAAGTGATGTTCCAAACGTATTAGATCTTGTTGGGCTTATAGACAAAATACACAGATTCCCACATCAGATGTCCGGTGGAGAAAGGCAAAGGCTTGCAATAGCAAGAGCAATAATAAACCAGCCAGAACTTCTGATAGCTGATGAGCCTACGGGAAACCTAGATCCAGTCAATACATACGAGATAGTTAAACTTCTCGAAAAGATAAACAACATGGGAACAACAATACTTCTTACAACACACAACAAAGGGGTGGTTGACTCTCTAGGTAAAAGAGTTGTTACGCTAGAGAACGGTAAAATTATTAGAGATGAAAATGGAGGCTATAATTTGAAATAATATTATGTTTTGGGTAGATGCAAAAAGAATTTTAAGATCAGGTTTTCAAAACTTTAAAAGAGGAGGGGTTGTTTCTTTCGCCTCTATTTTGGTTATGACTATAACACTTTCTGTTGTAGGTATAACTATATATCTACAGGCGCTTTTGGGTAACCTTTTAAATCAGATTACAGAAAAAGTAGATGTAACTGTTTACTTCATATCTTCAGCTTCTGAAGACGAGATATTTGAAGTTCAGAAAGATCTAGAAGCACTTCTAGAAGTAAAAGAAGTAAACTATACATCCAAAGACGAAGCACTGGCAAACTTCAGAATAGAGTTCAAAGACGATTTTACTGCAATCCAGGCAATAGACGAGCTAGACGAAAACCCACTTCTTGCATCTCTTAGCGTTTTGGCAAAAGATCCATCTCAATATGAAAGTATCGTGAGATATCTTGAGAGCGATGCTGTTTTGGGTATAGGAGGAGAAAATATAATAGATAATATAAACTATTCTAGAAACAAGGTTATGATAGACAGACTTTCTTCTATCATAGAAAATAGTCGAACTATGGGTATTGCAGTAACAATACTTCTTATGGCTATATCTGTCATAATCACATTCAATACTATAAGACTAACTATATACATATCTAGGGAAGAGATAGGGGTCATGCGTCTTGTTGGTGCGGAAAATAGATATATTCGAGGTCCGTTTATTGTTGAGGGTGTTATATACGGACTCATCGCTGCAATTTTGACGATGATTATATTCTACCCGCTTTCACTTTGGCTCGGTAACAAAATGACAATACTTCTCGGTATGAATTTCTGGGAGTATTACAAAGATCATTTCTTGGGTCTTATACTGCTACTTATATTGGCTGGTTCAGTTTTGGGTACAATATCTAGTCTACTTGCGATTAGAAAATATCTAAAGAAATAAAAAATCCCCCATAAGGGGGATTTTTTATTTGCCTTCGTGAGATCTTTGGTCTGTTTCTTTTACTATTCTTACTACTTCGTTTGGATCATCTGTTATTGTATATAGACTCCTTTCTTCGTCACTTAGTGTTTTGTATTTCTCAACCATTTCTTCTTTTATAAGGTTGTCTAATCTACTCCAGAATTCTTTTCCGAAAAGTATTATTGGCATTCTCGGTATTTTTTCTGTTTGTATCAATGTTACAAGTTCAAAGAATTCATCAAATGTTCCATATCCTCCGGGAAAAAATATATAAGCTTCAGCTGAGAAGAAAAGTAGAACTTTTCTTGTGAAAAAAAAGTCAAAAGGTATTTCTTGCAAAACAAACTTGTTTGTTGCTTGTTCGTTTGGCAGTTTGATTGTTAGGCCAATAGAATCTCCGTCAGCTTCTACTGCACCCCTGTTTGCAGCTTCCATGATTCCTGGTCCTCCACCAGTTACAACTGTAACTCCTAGCTCGTTGGTAAGTCTATATGCTAGAGCTCTAGCTGCTTCATAAAGAGGATCTCCTTCTTGTGTTCTAGCTGAACCATAGAAAGTTACGGACTTTTTACCGTTTGTTGCTTTTTCTAGAATAGAGAATCCTTGTTCAAGTTCACCGTTTATGGCGCACATTTCTTGCTCTCTTTCGTCTCCAGGTATCATAACCTGACAGCTTCTTCTAATCTGATCTGGTGTTAAATATGGTTTTTTTGTCATACACGAGATTATAGCATAAACGGGGTATAGTATATTCTCATTTTACCTTGACAAATAAGGTTTTATTGTATATAATGTTAGAAACAAAACAACCTGCACATGAAAAAAATAACTCTCTTTTTTGCAGTGGTTCTCGGATATTTGAATCACTCCAGTGCTCAGATTGAAGTATTTGATGACCTTAATACTTCGGTCAAGGCATACGCCGGCTACCTTCATGCAACGTCATTTTCTACCGATAGTTTAAATGTCGGTCAGGGTGGTGACTTCCGTGTTGGAGGAAGCTATTTCTGGGAAGCGACAAAGCGTTTGTCATTCTCTGGATTTGGAGTTTATGATATGAACTCTGAAGGCCAGTATACGGTAACGGATTTTACCGTTAACCTACACCTTACTTCAAAGGTTAGGTTGGCGGTTGGTAAGTCCGCAAGGCCGTACACCTATATGAGACCATACCCAACGACACTCTCTGGTCATTTCGAGACCTGGACACAGGCTCGCATACCAGGAACTGCGTTAGGGGGAAGTATCTTGTTTGGAAACTTCCTTTCTGGATCATTTGGTGGCATTGGAGTATTCCAGTGTGACAGTGGTGTCGAAATATCAGGCGCTATTATGAACGACAAAGGAGTCAACGGTATCGGTTTCTATCATCGGATTTTTCCGAGCGGTGAGGATCACGAAGCTGTACAAAACGGCGGAGTGGGTGTCAGTAAGCTTTTTGGCGACAGACTGGAAGCCTTGGTGCTTTGTGATTATTACAACGAAGGGGATTCTTCTTCCTATGTAATGGGCACGACACTTCTCGGATTTTTCGGGTCTGACCGGACATTTCTTGTCTACGGAGATATGGGGGGCACTCTCGGTGAAGAGTTTATAAGGGGAGAATGGGGGTTTGTTAAAGTGTTTTCACAAAAAAACTTCAACTCTCTGGTAGGACTCGGATACCGATACGAGAATCGTTCGGTTATGGGTTACCTTATGGTGACCCTCTGAAAAAAGAGAAAACGCAAAGGCTGCTTTCGAGCAGCCTTTTTTATTTGCCAATATCTAGATTTTTAAGTAAAGTTACATCTATATTGCTTATCAATTTTTCTTCCCAATGCTGCGGGATCGTCTAATGGTAGGACACCTCCCTCTGGAGGAGATTATCTTGGTTCGAGTCCAAGTCCCGCAGCATTGGGAAGAAGAGTTTAGATGTGAGATCGCCTGCCTGCCGGCAGGCAGGTCTAATGGTAGGGCGCTGGTTTCTGGCACCAAAAATTGGGGTTCGTCCGACCAAGTCGGACAAAAGTCCCTATTGTACCAATTCGTAGCCTTGGCGAAGTTTGGTCGGGCAGCATAATTATTAAATTGATATAATTGTCTTATGCAAAAAATTAACACTAAAAAAGAGGCAGAAAGTTTCTTAGAAAGTCTAAATGATACGTATTATAATCTTCATAAAAACTATGAAGATCTTTTTTGGATTTCTTATATGGGTGATAAATCTGTTGATTCCAAAATGCAAAAAGCTCTAGAGAAAAGGGATCAATTTAGATCAAATCCAGAAAATCTAAAAAAAGTTGAAACTTTTTTGACAGGTTCTTATGGTGAAATAAAAGAAAGATTGCTTCTATGGAAAGAATTTTTTGAAAGTTATCAAACTCCTAAAAAAGCGCAATTTATAAGAAATAAGATAAGCAAATTAGAATCAAAGATTCTTAAAAGGCGTGCAACTAGAAAAGAAGGATATATAGATCCGTATACTAAAAAATTTGTAAAAGCATCTGAACTCAAGATGTCTTCTATGGTTAGAGTAAACGAAGACGAGAAAATAAGAAAAGCTTGTTTTAGTGCCTTGGAAAAATTATCGCTAGACACGCTTGATGATTATATAAAAGTTATAAGCCTGAGAAATGAATACGCTAGAATATTGGGATTTAGTGATTTTTACGACTTCAAACTTCAAAGAGAAGAAAGGATGACCAAAAAAGAATTGTTCGGTCTTTTTGACAAGATATACAATAAAACAAAACCTTTTTATAAAAAAATAGATAAATTAGAAAAGGAAATGCCAGGAGTTTTGAAACCTTGGAACTTTGCTTTTATGATGTCTGGAGATTTTGCAGTAAAAGAAGATCCATACTTCCAAATGGAAGAAGCTCTACCGAGGTGGGGTAGGAGTTTTAGAAATATGGGAATAGATTTTTATGGTGGAAGCATAAAACTAGATTTGTTGGATAGGAAAGGTAAGTGGAACAATGGTTTTTGTCACTGGCCTCAAATGGTCAAATACGAAAATGGTAAATTTATTCCAGGTAGTTCTAACTTTACTTGTAATGTTGTTTTGGGTCAGCCCGGTTCTGCATTCTCCGGTTACGTTACTCTTTTTCATGAAGGAGGGCATGCTGCACATATGCTTAATATAAAACAAAAAGATGTTTGCGTTGCCAACGAATATGCTCCTATGTCTGTTTCTTGGGCAGAAACGCAAAGCATGTTTTTAGACACTGTTTTTTCCAGTATAGAGTGGATAGATAGATATGCGAGAGATAAGTTTGGAAATAAATACCCCTTTGAACTTTTTGAAGAAAAGAAAAAGAAGCTAAACATAATGAAGCCTCTAGGACTAAACGGCATGATTGCAGTATGTAATTTTGAGAAAGAAATATACGAAACAAAAAATCTTACCAGATCAAAAGTACTAAAGATAGCTAAAACAAACTTCAGAAAATATCACAGAAGATCTTCGGATACTCTTACATTACTTAGAATACCTCATATATATTCTTGGGAAAGTTCGGCTTATTATCATGGCTATGCACTAGCAACATTGGCTCTTTATCAATGGAGAGATTACTTTTACAAAAAATATGGGTATATAGTCGATAATAAAAACATAGGTAAAGAAATGAAAAAAGTCTGGGAGCTAGGAGCTTCCAAGAAGTTTAAAGATATACTTAAAATAGCTACAGGGGAGATTTTGTCCGAAAAAGCGTTTATAAAAAATTCTACTATGAGTGTAGAAGAAGATATAAAGCTAGCAAAACAAAAAATAAAAAGATTAAGCAAAATTAAGCACGATAAAAGCCCTGTTAATCTAAATGCAAAGATTTCTATGGTTAGTGGTAAAAAAGAAATATCAAATAACAAAAAAAGTTTTGAAGATATGTCGAAAAAATATACCTCTTGGTTGTCTAAACAAGTTGGTTAGTCAAAAATAAAAAAAGCGGGCGCTTGCGCGTCCGCTTTTGTGGTTTTCAGCTGGTTTTTTTCTTCAGGTCGATACCTGAATTTTTCAACACATCCCCGATGGTTGCACGGGGAATGGGAGATCTTTTCTTGCCGAGATAGTACTGGACAATCTTTCTTATGTGTCCCAGGTTCTCTTTAGGTAGTTCGGCCTCTTTTTTACCCCATTCCTCCTTGCACCGGAAATAGAAGTCCCTGTAATGGAATTCCATTTGCTGGTCCAGAAGTTTTCCATTTTTGGGATTGATGAAGAAGAAGATTTCTTCATTTCCAGCCCTTGCTCGGACGAAGAAGTTGCCCCCATCCGTAGTGAAGTATTTTGCCATTGGTTGTACAATTTAGTTTATATTATTATATCATATCTATAATTATAAGTCAATATATAGTTTGTAGTGTTTGACAATAGGTCATAAAACGTGTTATCACATAGACAGAAAGTTCATTAAAACAACCACGATATGAGTAACATTATTGATTGGAAGGGGACTATTAAAATTCCAGGACGAGAGGATCCATTTGTTTACAAATCAAGGGATCCATTTCCAGAACTGGATCCTTTCGTTATTTTTTTTCACGGCAAGGTTGAAATGCCATACAGTGAACAGAATCTTCGTTATGGAAACTTGACTGACGTGGACTGCGGTAGTAATTGCATCATTCAGACTTTGGGTGGTGAAGATGTTGTTGAGACTAAGGTTTCTATGCTGTTTTATCTTATTAGAAAACAAAATGAAGAGAAAAAAGGTCCACTGCTCAAAAATGGATTTTATAATCTTTTTTTCATAAAGAATTCTAATGGAGATATGTGTGTTGTAAATATTCGATTTCTTGAAGTAAAAAGAACGTCTTCCATTGATTCTTTTAATCGCAGTGAAATGGACGTAGAACTAGTTCAAAAAGAAGGACAATATCTTTGGAATCCTGGCGCTAGAATTTTCATTCCTAGTCGAAAAAAGTAAACTAACCGACCCTGGTATACACCAGGGTCTTTTTTTATTAATTTGATATAATTGTTTTATATGGAAGATTTATTTTTTGTAAAAGCAGAGTCGAACGACAAAGATATAGAAAGGTTCATTTCTATAGAAAAAACAGCCGTAGAAGAATATACTTACTCAGGAATAACTGAATATAGCGAAGCAAAAGAAGAAATAGAAAAGAGTAATGTATTTTTTATCTACAGAGGGGATACTTTGGTTGGAAGTTGTGAATATATAATAAAAGACGAAAATACAGCAGTCCTCGGAGGGCTCATTGTTCTAGCAGAGTTTAGAGGATCTGGTATTGCTAGAGCGGCGGCTTTGTTTAGAATAGATAAAGTGAAAAATTATAAAAATGTTTATTTAGTAACACATCCGCATAATAGTAAAGTCATAATACTTTATCTTTCTTTGGGATTTAAAATAACAGAGTGGAAAAATAATTATTGGGGAGATGGACAACCTAGGATTTTAATATCAAGGATATAATTTTATGAAAAATATAAGTTCTGGAAAAATAATAATACTTTCTTTGAGTCTAATCTTGATTTTCACTATTTTGTTTTGGAACAAAATAAAAGATGCTGTAGATAAAAAGAACATAAAAGAAGAAATTGCTATCGAGAGCATGAATCTTACTGTTTTGGACAAAACTTTTCCTGTACAGGCGTATGTCGTTTTGTCAGGTATTACTGACAACAACTGTGACAAAGACTATATATTAGAAGATGAAAGATTGGAAAATGATATCATACTAAACCTTTATTCTGTAGACAGAGAAAGTGGACCATGTGTTAGAGGTGAAGTTCCGTTTAGAGAATTTTTCCCAGTTAACCTTATTGGCCTTACAGAAGGTGATTACACTATACGTATAGGTGAGATAGAAGAAAAAGTAACTTTAGAGCAAGATAATTTCTCTACTATTTCTGATCAAGATGTTGCCATGACACTTTATGAAGTAGATACCCAGGACATATATAAGCGCACAATAAGAAACGCTATTTCTGGCGACTCTTCTATCATAGGCAGTTCACCAAACTGTAGTGGTAGATACTTTGTGTACTCCACCACAGAAGGTGAAGCTATAAGAGTTGTCGACGTAGTCGCGGGGTCGCTGGTTTTTGAAAAGGAAGGTAACTACAACTTCTACTCCAGTATAGATAGTAGAATTTTGATTCTAGAAGATATTGAAAATGATGAAAGTAGTGTAATAATACTCGATCCAAAAGAAACTGGATTTGAAGAAATATAAAATCATGGAAAAAGAGAATAATAACAAAAAAATATTTTTTATATCGATTTTGTCTTCAATTCTCACACTAATAGCAGTATTTTTTGTGATGTTTGTTTTTCGGTATGATATATCATCTTATCTAACAAACTTGGAAAAAGAATCTATAGAAAACCAAGCTGGAGGTTTGTATGTCCCATCTGGACAAGAGGCCCTAGTTATAGATGTTGTAGATAGATCAAATCCAGCTGTTGTTTCTGTTGTTGTTACAAAAGAAGTATCAACCTCTGGGACTTATAACCTATCTCCGTTTGATTTGTTTTTTGACGATTTTTTTAACTTCTCTCTGCCAGATGATTCAAACGAAGAAAAAGAAAAGAAGGACGTAGGTGGGGGAAGCGGGTTCTTTGTTTCGTCTGATGGGCTTATCGTCACAAATAGGCACGTTGTAAGTGATGAAGATGCAGAATATTCTGTTGTCACAATAGATGGAGAAAGACATGAGGCAAGAATTGTAGATATAGATCCTGTTATAGATATTGCAATTCTAGATGTGGAAGGTAGTGGTTTCCCGACACTTTCTTTTGGAGACTCTGACACACTCAGACTTGGACAAAGTGTTATAGCTATAGGTAATGCTCTTGCAGAGTTTCAAAACTCTGTATCTACGGGTGTTGTTTCTGGACTATCTAGATCTATAGTTGCAGGAGACGGACTTGGAGCAAGCGAGGTTATAGATAGGGTTATACAGACCGATGCAGCTATAAACCCAGGAAACTCTGGTGGACCACTTCTAAACCTCTCTGGTGAGGTTATAGGAGTCAATGTGGCAGTTGCTACATCGTCCGAGAATATAGGATTTGCTATACCAAGTAGTAGTGTTTCGCAAATAGTAAAATCTGTTATAGAAAGGGGAAGAATAGTCAGGCCACAACTTGGGGTAAGATATGTTCCTATAACAAAAACTATAGCTGACAAAAACTTCTTGGATTTTGAATACGGAGTTTTGGTTACAAGCGGGGGAGACAGAGATCTTCTAGCTGTTTTGCCAGGATCTCCAGCAGACAAAGCTGGTATAGTAGAGGGCGATATAATTCTAGAGATAGATGGAGAGAAAATAACTACAGACAGAAATTTTGCTCAGATAATCCGAGAAAAAAACATAGGTGACACAATAAGACTAAAAATCCTGTCCAAAGGACAGGAGAAAACCATAAGTGTAGTTTTGGAAGAAGCGGCAGAATAGACTATAAACCGAGCTTTTTTAGAAATTCTTCTAGAACTCTTCCTTTTATCTCTCTTTTCTCTCCAGATTTTAGATTCTTGAGTTCTATATTTTCTATTCTGAATCTTTGTAGTCTTTTTACATCATAACCAAGTGCGGCACACATCTTTCTTATTTGTCTGTTTTTTCCTTCGGTTAGGACTATGTCACAAACGTTGCTTTTGACCTTGCGAACAAGTGCGGGTTTTGTGCGTTCTCGTCCTATCTTGATACCTTTCTTTATATTTACAAGAAAAGAGTTACTTATGTCTTTGTTTACTGTAACTCTATATTCTTTTTGGTGGTTTCTTTTTGGGTTGAGAAGTCTGTCTGTTATTCTTCCGTCATTTGTCATGAGTATGAGACCAGAAGAGTCTTTGTCTAGTCTACCGACTGGGAAAAAGTCATGAGGAAGTTTTGCAACATCTGTAAGATCACGCTCTTCTTTGTTTCCACCTACTGTTAGAATTCCAACTGGTTTGTTTACAGCAAAATATCGAAGTTCTTTTCTACTATCGTTTTTTACAGTTATTTTGTCAGTATCTAGTACTACATCTCCTAGCTTTGCGAGTTTACCATTGATAAAAACACCGCCTTTCTCTATCAGGGAATCAGCATCTTTTCTCGTTGAAATACCCAAGTCTTTTAGCCTTTTGTTTATACGAGTTTTATTTATTTTTTTTGGTTTATTTTGTGTCATTTATAAGTAGTGATATTACAAGTCCTGCTAGGGTAATTATTCCCAGAGATACAAATACGCTTTGGATTGAAAAGAAAGAAATAAAGAATGCTCCAAAAAGTGGCCCTATAAGATATCCTAGGGGGCTCGCTCCTCGAAATACGCTTATAAGTCCAGCTTCTCTTATATCGATTTTTTTGAAGAAGTATATTTCATTCATGGCTTCAACTATACTTGCCCCAATTCTTCCGGAGAAAAGAACGATCATCCAAGGCAAGATTTCATTTGTGTGTATTGTGCTTATAAATAATGTCGATACAGAGATAAACATAAACCCCACAAACAATAACTCCTTTTCTCCAAGTTTTGTATCAGAAAGCTTTCCAAGAGGATAATCCAAAAGTACAAAAGGCACAAGCATCACTGTTAGTATGAGTCCTATTTCTTTCCACCCCATGCCAATATGTGTGTTTAGATATATAGGTATGTATATAACTGTCACGGCATAGAATATCTGTAGTAACAGGTTTGAGAAGCTTATAAGAAGGATATCTTTTTTGCCCAAAATATTTTTTATAGTTTCTTTTATTTTGATACCTCTATAATAAGGGTCTTTGAAATCTCTAACTGTAAAAGAAAATATAGTCGCAACTATTATAAGAGATAGTGCTGTTATTTGGCTTACAGAAGAAAAACCATTTTTGGATATTATTGTTCCAGCAACAAGTGGTCCAGAAAGCCATGCAAGGTTTAGAACTGTTAGGAAGAGCCCTCTCGTTTTTCCTTCTTCTTTTTTGTTAGTAAACCTTTCTACAAATATATCTATAGAAAAGGGAATCAAAACAACAGAAACAAGATAAATAACAAACAAAGAAAGAGACAGATATTTTATTGCAGAACTACTAGAAAGAAGTATCGATATCGCTCCAAGTATCGACAAAAAAACCAATATATTTCTGTTGCCAAATCTTTTTTCAAGTCTCGGCATTATATACAAGAAAAAGATTGTTAGAAGGGAAGATAGAGAATATACGATACCAACCTTATTTTCTCCAACAATACTTGCTATATAACCAGAGTTTATATAAGCCAGAAGAGATACTCCTATCGAGAAGATAAATGAACCAAAGTAAACAGGCCTAAGAGGGTGATCTTTTTTGTAAGTCCCGATAAAGTCTTTGTAATGTCTTTTTGGCTCTAACACAATGTTATATTGATAGTATAACAGGAATTACGAGAGGTCTCTTGGCTGTTTTTTGGAACAAGAATTTTGAGAGGTTGTCAGAAAGGTCACCCTTGATAAGATCGAAGTTTATAGGGTTCATGCCACGAGAATCTTCTTCTATTGTCTTTTTGATTATTGTTCTTGCGTGTTGCAGTAGTTCTTGTGACTCTTTTAGATACACGAAACCTCTAGATATGATGTCTGGAGATTTTTTTAGTTTACCTGTTCTTGTATCTACGATAGCAAACACTACAAACATACCGTCTTGTGCAAGCATTTGTCTGTCTCTTATAACCACATCCTGAACGTTTCCTATAGAGAAACCGTCAACCATTCTTATGTTTGATGGAGCTTTTTCTTTTCTAACTCTTATTTTCTTTCCGCCATCATATATTTCTATGATTGATCCGTTGTCTGGTATTACGATATTGTCTTTTGATGTTCCTAGAACTCTAGAAAGTTCAGCATGTTGTTTTAGCATCCAGTGTCTTCCGTGTACTGGCATGAAGAATTTGTAGTTGAACTGTCTGTGTATCCACTCAAGTTCGGCCCTGTTTCCGTGTCCTGATGCGTGAACATCAGAATCTATATAAGTTATTATTTTTGCGTCACTCCTATATAGGTTGTCTTTCAGTTTATCTATATCTGATTCGTTTCCTGGTATAACTGAAGATGATAAGAGAATAGTGTCTGTCGGTTCTAGCCTTACATATTTGTGGCTTTTGTTTGCCATACGTGCAAGTGCTGCAAACTCTTCTCCTTGCGCACCTGTTACAAGCATTAGTATTTTGTGTGGAGGGTAGTCTTTTATATCGTCTAGAGAAATTATGCTATCAGTTTTTATTATCCCTAGGTGTTTTGAAATCTCTACATTTGATTTCATGCTTCTACCCTCGATAACTATTTTTCTTCCATATAATTCAGCGCTTTTTATTATCGCCACAATTCTTTCAACCTGAGAAGCAAAAGTAGCGATAATAAGTCTGCCTTTTGTATCTCGTATTATTTTATCTATGCTTTCTGACACAACGTTTTCTGACAGAGAAAATCCTGGTTTCCAAACAGACGTTGAGTCCATAGTAAGCATCAAGATGTCTCTATCTTTGAATCTACTGTACTGTTTTATTTCTTCTTCTGTAGGAACACCTTTTACATTATCTACTCTAACGTCTTCGATAAATGCGATTTCTCCAAGTGGAGTTTCTATAAGTAGACCCATAGAGTCTGGGATAGTGTGAGATATAGCGAAACTTCTAACAGTAAAATTATCACCTTGTTTTATAGCTGTATCTTCGTCCACTATATTCATGTTTAGTTTTGGTAGGTGAGGGAACTCCTCGTGCTTTTTCTTGATCATTGCTGCACCGAATTCTCTAGAATATATAGGAGGGTTTCCTATACCTTCTATAACAAATGGTATTGCACCTATGTGGTCTAGGTGTCCGTGTGTTATCCATAAACCTTTTATTTTGTGCTTGTTTTTTTCAAGATATGCAGTGTTCGGGATTATGTAATCTATTCCAGGAGTATCGTCTGTAGAGAACTGCACTCCAGCGTCGACAACTATTATGTCGTCTCCGTATTCTAGTGCTGTCATGTTTTGTCCGATTTGCTCTACTCCTCCAAGCGGTATAACTCTCAAAACACCTTCTTCTATAGGAGGTACGTTTACTTCGTTTCTAGAAGCAAAAGAGTTTGTATTTGCTGGTCTAGGTGGCCTAGACATTCCAGCTCGTTTCCTCATCGCACCAGAAGAACCAAAAGAACTTCTTTTGCCAGAAGGTTTTGATATTGGTTTTCTTGGAGCTGGCTTACTTGATGAGCTATTTCTTATAACCCTTGTACTACTATTGCCGCCAGTTGCTTTCTTGGGTGAATAATTTTTTCTTGCGCCAGTTGCGCCAGAACTTCTTTTTATAGGAGTTCTTGTTGTTTTGTTTTTATTTTTTTCTTCCATATTTTATTTTACGAATATATTCCAGACTTTTTCTTGTTCTATATACCACTTGCTTACAGAAGAGAATCTAGATGATGCGTCTCTAACTCTGTTGATTTGTGATTTTACTTCACCACCTCTACTTCTTACATATATAAGATTAGGTGAGTATAGAAAGATTGCTGGTCTTTCTGAAACGATTGTTTCTTTTATACTATCTGATAATTCTTTTACTTTTTCAGTATCTACTGTTTTTATAATTTCTTCGAGACTTTTGTCGACTTTTGAGTTTGTATAAAGTGATACATTTAGACCTGGATCGTTTCTTTCTGATGAGTGCCAGAATGAATAAAGGTCATAGTCACTTTGTATAACTTCTCCGAAAAGTAGTGCCTCGTAGTCTCTTGGTTTGATAACATTTTGATTCAAATCTCCGATATCAAAGACTCTGATCTCAACTGATATTCCTAGAAGAGAAAGTCTATCTCTTATGTATTCTGCTGACTTTTTAAGCTCGTCTATATCTCCAGTTGATATCGCAAAAGAAAGTTTTATTTCTTTTTCTTTTGTTTTCTTTGTTCTAGTTCCATCATCTCCTGCGACATAACCTGCCTTTTCCAATATTTCGTTTGCTTCTTCTATTGTTCCAGCTTCTCCTTCTGTGTCTATTGGTCTTGGTCCGTATACAGGAACTCCATATCCAGATAGGGCGATATTTACTAGCTCGTTTTTGTCGATAGCTTTTTCTATCGCTTCTGTTACGGCTTTGTCTCCAAACATAGAATTTTTGTTTTGATTAAAAAACATTCCAAACACTCTAGGTAGTCTTATAGAAGTAACTTCATAATTTCCTTCTAGTGACAGAGCTTCTTCTCCGGAGACAGAGTGTATTGCATCTACAGAACCTTGTCTCAGAGCTTTTATTAGATCTTGCTCATTGTCGTAGAACTTCATAGTGAAGCTATTTATATATGGCTCTCCTTGAGAGTATCTATCGAAAGAAGAAAGATTTATTTCTCTTGGTATATCGTTAGAATCTCGTTTTATTTTCTCGAACTTGTACGGTCCAGAACCGATTGGCTCTAGATTTGTTTTGTACAAAGACATATCTTCTACAGCGATATCTTCCCAGATGTGTTTCGGTATTATTCCTATAGTAGTGTTTTCTATAAATGCACCATATGGTTTTTCTAGAACGAAAGAAATAGTTCTTTCATCTATTACTTCTATACTTACACCTTCCCAGTTTATTCTCTTTGGACTTTTTGCCAGAGGGTTTTGAACTGTTTTTATTGTGAACAGAACATCTTCAGTTGTTAAGTCTTTTCCATCGTGGAATTTTAGACCTTTTTTGAGTGTAAAAGTGTACACAAGACCGTCTTCGCTTATGCTGTAATCTTCAGCAAGGTCTTTTTGTACATTACCCTCGTCGTCAAATCTCATTAGTCCGGTATATATAAGTTGTGTCATATCTCTATCTGCATCAGAAGAGGCGAACACGGGGTTTATTGTTCTAGGGCTTCCCAAAACTCCTTCGCTATGTGATCCACCGTGAAGTGGTATAGAAACCAAGAAGTTATTGTTTACTCTAGAAGCTATTCCTCCAAAACCGATTATGAAAAGCACAGAGAAAAAAACAAGGAACAAATTGTCCTTTACGCTCAAGTTTTTTTCCAAGAGTCTTATTTCATCTCTAGTCGGCCAATTTACACCGAATAATTTTTTTATTTGCATAAATAAAAATATTAAGAAGACAATTACGAGAAAGTCAGAATGTTTCGTCTAATATAGTATAGACAATAGAGCAGACAATGCAAAGAGGATTGCTAACACTATTGTGAAGTTAAAAAGGAATTTTTCAAAACCCCTCTTCTTCCTGAAGAAGACTCCATCGTCTCCACCACCCAAAGCACCAAGACCAGATGCTGATCTTTGCATGAGTATGGAAATCACCATAAGAGTGGCGATAATTATCTGTATGTACGGCAGTACTGCCGCGAGATTTGTCATACGGCTACGATAATAGCATACAAGTATTTTTTCGGCAATGGGTCTTTATTTTATTTTTATTTCATATAGTATTTACTTTGAACAAAAGATACTTGAATGATATGTCTACAAGTACGGTAGAAATAAAAAAAGAAGACATAATAGAAGTTTTGAAGCCAGGTCTCGTTTTTGCTTGTCGCGCAAATGGCAAATATAGCCTAGAACGACAAAACAGAATAATAGATCTTTTTAGAAACTGGTACGGTGTAGATCACCCCTTAATTGTTGAGGTGATCGAAGACAAAAATCTTGAGTTTTTCGTTTTATTTTTTGGCACCGGAAACCTACCAAAAACATATATGAGATACTTCAGAAAAAAGCTTCGTAAAGATCTTCAGAAAAGCCTTACACCATAAGGCTTTTTTTTATTTTCTATATCGCTTGACATATAAGCCCCGAGAGACTATAATCGTTCCTGCACCTTTGTTTTAGGAGAGGTGTTTTGTTTTAAGGAGCTTATCGGCCTTAATGACAAATAATTCTAAAAACTAGTTCAGTAAAAACAGAAAATCGTACAGAATTTATTTGTGCAAGATCAATATATAACACAGGACATAAGATATTTTTTCTTTTGTTCCACTCTTTTTTTGTAGAGTTTGATCCTAGCTCAGGATGAACGCTGGCGGCGTGGATAAGGCATGCAAGTCGAACGAACCAAACCTTTGAAATATTTGAGAGCGTAGCAATACAATCGATAGTATGGACGAGATTCATTGGTTAGTGGCGAACGAGGTAGTAACACGTGGGTACGAACCTAAAAGTCAGGAATAGCCCAGAGAAATCTGGAGTAATACTTGATACACCCTCCGGGGTAAAGATTTTATCGCTTTTAGATCGGCCTGCGGGATATCAGCTTGTTGGTAAGGTAATGGCTTACCAAGGCTATGACGTCTAGGGGAGGTGAGAGCCTGGCCCCCACCGATGGGACTGAGACACGGCCCATACACCTACGGGTGGCTGCAGCCGAGAATATTCCGCAATGGACGAAAGTCTGACGGAGCGACGCCGCGTGATGGATGAAGTTCTTTGGAGTGTAAACATCTTTTATGAGGGAGGAAATTTTTGACGTTACCTCATGAATAAGGGCCTCCTAATCTCGTGCCAGCAGGAGCGGTAATACGAGAGGCCCGAGCGTTATCCGGAATTATTGGGCGTAAAGGGTGTGTAGGTGGTTTTGTTAGTCTTCTGTGAAAGATCCGGGCTCAACCTGGAAAACATAGGAGAAACGGCAAAGCTAGAGTGTGTGAGAGGTGTACGGAACTCATGGTGTAGGGGTGAAATCCGTTGATATCATGGGGAACACCAAAGGCGAAGGCAGTACACTAGCGCATAACTGACACTAAAACACGAAAGCGTGGGTAGCGAATGGGATTAGATACCCCAGTAGTCCACGCCCTAAACGATCTTCTCTGGTCTTTCGGAGTATCGACCCTCTGAGAGGCGAAGCTAACGCGTTAAGAGAAGCGCCTGGGAACTACGGCCGCAAGGCTAAAACTCAAAGGAATAGACGGGGACTTGCACAAGCGGTGGATTGTGTGGTTTAATTCGATGATAAACGAAGAACCTCACCAGGGTTTGAAACCTATACGAAACTTTCCAGAAACGGAAAGCCTCTTCGGACGGATAGGCAGGTGCTGCATGGCCGTCGTCAGTTCGTGGCTTGAGCTGTTCCCTTAAGTGGGGAAACGAACGCAACCCTCGTTGCCTGTTACAAGTGTCAGGCAAGACCGCCCAGCCCTAATTTTTTGAGAAAACTTTTTTGAAAAATTAGGGCTGGGAGGAAGGAGAGGATGACGCCAGGTCCGCATGGCCCTTTGATACCCTGGGCTACACACGCAATACAATGGCTACTACAACGGGACGCGACGGAGTGATCCTAAGCAAATCCTAATAAAGGTAGCCCCAGTTCGGATTGTAGTCTGCAACTCGACTACATGAAGCCGGAATCGCTAGTAATCGCGGGTCAGCAAACCGCGGTGAATACGTTCTCAAGTCTTGTACTCACCGCCCGTCAATTCAAGGGAGCCGGGAATACCCGACGTCTCACATTAGTGGGCCTACGGTAAGCTCGGTGACAGGGAATAAGTCGTAACAAGGCACGGGTAGCGGAAGCTGTTCGTGGAATCATTCAAGTGAAAAACGGTAAAGTAAAATTTACCAGTTGTCGATACTTTATTTTATAAAGTGGTCTATAAATGAGAGTGACCTAAAAACATTTTGGCAAGATAGGGAAAGACCTTCAGAGTGGAACAAAAGAAAGAATATCTGTACTACGAAAAAACTCTTCTATTTTTGGAAGAGTTTTTTCGTTATAATAGACACACATGAAATACAAAAATATATTTATTTCTTTCGCTCTTCTTTTTTGTTTAGGTTTTTTGATTTACAAAGTTGATTCTAGGAGCGATACGAAGATAAATATTTGTGGTAGAAACCTTTATGTCGATATTTCTGACAGTACTCTTGAAAGAAAACAAGGTTTGTCAGGCAGAGAATACATGGGAGAGTCCGAAGGTATGCTTTTTATGTTTGAGAGACCACAGATTGCAGGGTTTTGGATGAAAGACATGCTATTTCCGATAGACATAATTTGGATAAATGAAGACATGGAAATCGTCGGAGTAGAAAGAGAGGTTTCTCCAGAAACTTTTCCAAAAGTTTTCTATTCTGGGGTTCCGATAAAGTATGTTTTGGAGGCAAATTCGGGCTTCTTTGAGCTGAACAAATGCTCTATTTCTGATAAGCTAGAGGTTTTTTAGAAATACTTTTTTGTGGAATCTGAAATAAGGTATATTTTTTAGGACTAAATTTTTTATTGACAAAAAATATTCTTTACATACTAGAAAAAATATTTTTTTAGAGGTTTTCAACAGTAGCGAGCACTTCGCCAAGTGGGGTACAATGTATTTACACACTCATTAATAGTTTAAGCATCAATATATACCCCTATGACAATACAGCTTGTCCAAAAAAGAAATGGATCTATAGTTGATTTTGATAGAAAGAGAATAGAAGCAGCTATATCGAAGGCTTACCAAGCTACTGATACTCCTATTGAAGATATCAATCTTACTTATTTGGTTGATCATGTCCTTTTGCGTGTAGAAGATCAGTTTTCTGACAAAGATCATGTTCCAGATGTTGAATCTATACAAAATATTGTAGAGCAAGAGATTGCAAAGAAGGGTGATTTTGAAGTTGCTAAAGCATACATACTATATAGAGAACAAAGAAATAAAGAAAGAAAGAGAGATTTGTTCAAAAAAAGACTTTCACTCAAACCTTACGAGTATCCAGAACTTTATGAATACGTTAGTGCAATAAGACACTCATATTGGATACACACAGAATTCAATTTTGTTGGTGACGTTCAAGATTTCAAAGTCAATGTCAACGAACAAGAAAGAAATGTTATAAGAAACGCAATGATTGCGATTGCACAAATCGAAGTTGCAGTAAAAACTTTTTGGGGTGACATATACAAAAAGATACCAAAGCCAGAAGTTGGTGCTGTTGGCTCTACTTTTGCAGAAAGTGAAGTTAGACATACAGACGCTTATGCACACCTTCTAGAAATTCTCGGACTAAACGAAGTTTTCAAAAAAATAAATGATATACCAGCTCTTACAAAAAGAGTTCAATATCTAGAAAGATCACTTGCAAATTCTAGAAGTGAAGATAATCAAGAATACAGCCAGTCTATACTTTTGTTCTCTCTATTTATAGAACACGTATCACTTTTCTCACAGTTCTTGGTGATAATGTCGTTTAACAAATATAGAAATCTTTTCAAGGGAATCTCCAACGCTGTTGAGGCAACTTCAAAAGAAGAGCAGATCCACGGACTTTTTGGAATCGATCTTATAAACATAATCAAGAAAGAACATCCAGAATGGTTCGACAAAGAATTTGAAGACGCAGTTATCGATATGTGTAATGACGCCTTTGAGTCAGAGAAGCAGGTAGTCGAGTGGATATTTGAAAAAGGAGAACTAGATTTTCTGCCAAAAGCAGTTGTTATAGAGTTCATAAAAGATAGATTCAACAAGTCTCTAGATAGTATAGGAATAAAGAAAATCTTTGAAACAGACGAAAATCTCCTAAAGGATTCTGACTGGTTCTACGATGAGGTTATAGCGACAAAACACGGGGACTTTTTCAATAAGAAATCAATCAATTATAATAAAAAGAGTAAAAGTATTACCAGTGATGATTTATTTTAAATCATCAATTATTAGAACTAATTTAACCACCAAAATAATATGTATTGGCTAAACGAAAACAGTAGAAAATTTTTATCAAAAGGATACGTCTCAAAAGGCATGGAAGCCGAAGACCGTATTCGTGCTATAGCAGAGACTGCAGAAAAGTATCTCGGCAAACCAGGGTTTGCAGATAAGTTTTATGATTATATGTCTCGAGGTTTCTACTCTTTGGCCACACCGATATGGGCAAACTACGGACTTTCTAGAGGATTGCCGATAAGTTGCTTCGGAAGTTATACAGAAGATGACATGTCTAGGATTCTATATACACATGCCGAGGTGGGAATGATGACAAAATATGGTGGTGGTACATCTGTATTCTTTGGTGGTCTTCGTCCTCGTGGTACAGAAATATCAGGCAATGGTCATTCTTCCGGTTCTGTTCATTTTATGGAGCTTTTCGATAACCTTATCAATATAGTTAGTCAAGGTTCTGTTAGACGTGGACACGTTGCGCCATACCTACCAGTAGAACACCCCGATATTGAAGAGTATCTAAATATAGGAAAGGAAGGTCACCCTATACAAGAATCTACATACGCTGTTACTGTAGGCGACAAGTGGCTAAAAGAAATGGTAGATGGAGACGAAGATAAGAGAAAAGTTTGGGCAAAAATAATACAAAGAAGAACAGAAATAGGTTACCCATACATACTATTTAGTGACAATGTAAACAACAACACTGTAGATGTATACAAAGACAAAAAAATGACAATACATGGAAGCAATCTTTGTTCTGAAATATGTCTTCCTTCTAACGACGAAGTTTCTTTCGTTTGTTGCCTTTCTTCTATGAACCTCAGACATTACAACGAATGGAAAGATACAGATGCAGTAGAGACTCTAGTTACTTTTCTTGATTCTGTTCTTACTGATTTTATAAACAGACTAGAAGATTATAGAGATAGCGGAGACTCACACAAAGAATCTGCATTTTATTTCATGAAGCGTGCTCACAAGTTTGCAAAAGAACACAGAGCACTAGGACTAGGAGTTCTTGGATGGCACACATTTTTACAAGAGAACAATATTCCTTTTGAAAGTGAAGAAGCAGCTAAGTTAAACGAAGAAATATTCAAGTTTATAAAAGAAAGATCTTACAAAGCTTCAGAAGACCTTGCAAAAGAATATGGAGAACCAGAAGTTTTGAAAGGATACGGTAGAAGAAACACAACACTTATGGCTATTGCACCTACTACTTCTTCTGCGTTTATATTGGGACAAGTTTCTCAAAGTATAGAGCCACTTATGTCCAATACTTTTGTAAAAGACGTAGACAAGATGAAGGTAACTATAAGAAATCCTATTCTAGAAAAACTTCTAGAAAAGAAAGGAAAGAATACAAAAGAAATCTGGGATAGCATAAGAGATAACGATGGTTCAGTTCAACACCTAGATTTTCTTTCAGATCACGAGAAAACAGTATTTAGAACATTTAGTGAAATAGACCAAAAAGTTATCGTAGATCAGGCAGCTACAAGACAAAAATACATAGACCAAGCTCAATCACTAAATATAATGATAGATCCAAACATGCCAGTAAAAGAACTAAACTCACTATATCTATATGCATGGGAGAAGGGAGTAAAGACTCTTTATTACCAACACAGTATGAATGCTGCACAACAGTTCGGAAGAAAGAAACTCCAAGAAATGGATTCAAAGAAACCAAAAGTAATGTACGTAGCAGGGGATAGTGTTTGTGTAAGTTGCGAAGGATAAAAATAAAAACCGGCCAATCGGCCGGTTTTTTGTTTGGGTCTTTAGATATTTTTATCATGCTATAATTTAACTTATGAAACTCTATATAGACAACGATCAAAAGTTTGCGACCGAAACATTGCTTATTTTTCTACTCCCTGTTCTTTTGATTTATTATGGAGTCATAAGTCATACTCAACGTTTACCACTACTTGTTTTAGTTGTCCTTTCCGTGTTTCTTATAATCAAAAGAGAGAAGTGGAAACTAGAAGATATGGGAATCCACTTAAACAAGTTCGGTAGCGGACTTTTTTATTATGCATCTTTTACGGCAATTGGTTTTCTGGGATTGGTTTACTATAGTTTTTTAGTTAACAAGGGAAGTGTGCCTTCTTTTTCTATCAATCCGTATTTACTTTTGTCATTTATACCGATTTCTTTTTTCCAAGAGTTTTTGTACAGAGGATTTATGATGAAGATGCTATCGTCTGTATTTCATGAGAGGATGACCATAGTACTTATAAACTCTGCTCTTTTTACCGTGCTTCATATTATCTACCCACTGCCACTATTTATGCTTCCACTGGCTTTTATTTCCGGACTTTATTTTTCAGTTATATACACATATATACCCAATCTTTTTTTGGTTAGCGTGTCTCATGCCATTTTGAACCTTGTGGCTGTAGGACTTGGTTTTTTTGTAATTTCCTAAAAGTCTTTGTTTATAAGACATATTTTCTATTTGTCAAATAGTCTATTTTGTGATAATATCTTCTTGCCTGTATCGGGCAGCTGCGTCCACCTTTGTGTGGATGAGGAAAGTCCGAACACAGCCTTTGGGTTGGGAAAGGTGCATGCCTCTTTCTTCTTTGCTGCTATAAAGAAGGGGTATATATAAGGTGTGCACCTTTCCCGATTCCAAAGGAAGATGGTAGCGTTCTATTTATATAAATAGAATTCACATGAAAGTGTGAAGGTAACCCCCGTCATCAGTGCCTTGGCTCTTTTAGAGAAAGGTATTGGTAGAGGTGCGAGCAGTGACGTCTATTTGTTGAAAAACAAAAGACAGCCTGAGAAGAGTAATCTTCTTGGGGTGAATACCATGGTAACATGGGTGCTAAGCCATTTTTATGGCCGCACGGCTGATCTACTTTTTGTAAATCAGTTTAGTGAAACGGCAAAATCCTTACCACTGTGCAAGACCGTATTGTGTACACATGTGTACACTCTGAGTCGCTTGACCCTGATAGCAATTGAAGGGCTAGATAAATAGTTGCCGTCCTAAACCGTTTTGGTTTGGATACAGAATTCGGCTTATAGATATGGGCAATCAATATGAAAAACCTCTGCTTATGGCAGAGGTTTTTCTTTTGCCAAAACAAAAACCCTCTTGATAGGAGAAGGCTTTCGTTTTTTTGTGGTCTTTACTTTCTTCTTTTAGAAGTTTTTTTAGCTGCTCTCTTCTTTGGAGCTGCTCTCTTCTTAGAAGCTTTTTTTGCAGTTCTCTTCTTTGGAGCTGCTCTCTTCTTAGAAGCTTTTCTTGCCACTTTCTTCTTTGCTGCCATGTTAATGTAACTAGTTACTAATAATGTGTGATGCACGACCTCATGTAATGAAACATAAAATATTACATCACCTCTGTATTAATTATCTTACGAAAGAAAAGTATAAACAATATTTTTTTTATTTTTTATGTGGAAAACTTTTTATTTTTTATTTTTATTTTTTTCAAAAAACTTTTTTTATTATAAAAAAATAATTTTTATTAAAAATAAAAACAGCTAGAAAAAAATCTAACTGTTTTTATTTTGTGTTTTTTGCGTGCCTGCTGTAGGCCAGCGGGGCAGAACTCCAACACAATACCCTATGTGAGTGCGCCGCCGGCCTACAAAAGGCAAGCATTATCGCACAAACCAATTATAGCAATTTCTGTAGTTTTTTTCTATACAAAGACAAAACCCCTCTTTCGAGGGGTTTTGCCAGGGTATTGTTTTTAATAACTATTAGAGTTTGTCACTCACGGCCCTATTTTAGCAGATTAGACTCCATATGTCAACCCCTAAAAGTCCTTATTTTTCAATATATTTTTGGGTATCAAAAAAGCCCTTTTTGTGCTAAAATGCTTACTTATGAAGATGGGGAAGATTTTCAAAGAAAGTGAAGATTCTAAAATCAAGAAATACGGAAAGATTGTTTCAGAAATAAATAGTCTGGAAAGTAAGTACGAAAAGTTTAGTGATGAAGATCTAAAAAAAGAGACTAATAATCTAAAGCAAAGAATTTCTGATGGAGAAAAAACGGACGATATACTAGCTCCAGCTTTTGCACTTGTTAGAGAAGCTTCAAAACGTACTTTGAACATGAGACACTACGACGTTCAATTAATTGGAGGAATAGTTCTTCACAAAAGTGGTATTGCAGAAATGAGAACAGGAGAAGGAAAAACTCTCGTTGCGACATTGCCAGTTTTTCTCAACGCACTAACGGGAAAAGGTGTACACGTAGTAACCGTCAACGATTATCTTTCTAGTCGTGATGCAAGTTGGATGGGACAAGTATATAACTTCCTCGGACTTTCTGTCGGTGTTTTGAATTCACAAAACACATCATATATATATGACCCAAACCACTTTTCTTCAAAAGAAGAAGAGGAAGTAAAAGATGAAGAAAGAGACGAAACAGGTTCTTTCAAGGTCTCTTATGATTTCCTAAGACCAGCTACAAAAAAAGAAGCTTACAACTGTGATATAACATACGGAACAAACAGCGAGTTCGGCTTCGATTACCTGAGAGACAACGTAGCTCAGGATAAAGAAATACTTGTACAGAGAGGGCACAACTTTGCTCTTATAGACGAAGTGGACTCTATACTTATAGACGAATCCAGAACTCCACTTATTATGTCTATGCCAAGCCTTGATTCTGAAAATCTATATGAGATTTTTGCAAGAATTTCTTCTTCTATGATAGAGGGAGAAGACTATACTGTAGACGAAAAACAAAGAGCCATACATATGACAGACGCTGGTATCGAAAAAGCAGAGAAGGCTCTCAATATAAAAGACATATATTCAGAAAAAGGTATCAAGTATGTTCATCATCTTGAAATTGCGGTTAGAGCAAAATCTTTGTTCCACAAAGACAAAGAATATGTAGTTAGAAACGGAGAAGTTGTAATAGTTGATCAGTTTACAGGAAGACTTCAGCCAGGTAGAAGATACTCAGAGGGTATCCACCAAGCCATAGAGGCCAAAGAAGGTGTTTCTATAAAGAAAGAGTCCAAGACTGCTGCTTCTATTACTTACCAAAACTACTTCAGGATGTACGACAAGCTTTCTGGTATGACGGGTACCGCCAAGACTTCAAAAGAAGAGTTTTTCGAAGTATATGGAATGGATGTTATTTCTATCCCTACAAACAAACCCATCCAGAGAAAAGACAACAATGATCTTATATTCCAAAACGAGATAGGTAAATGGAAAGCAATCGCAAGAAGAGTCAAGGAAGTAAACAAGGCTGGCCAACCAGTTTTGATCGGTACGATATCTATCGAGAGAAGCGAACTTCTTTCTGACTTCTTGAAAGGTGAAGGAGTAAGGCATACAATCCTAAACGCAAAAAATCACGAAAAAGAAGGTGAAATAATTGCCGACGCTGGTAAAAAAGGCGCGGTTACTATAGCTACAAACATGGCGGGTCGTGGTATCGACATCAGACTTGGTGGTGCGCTTTCTAGCCACGAAGAATATGAAGAAATAAAATCTTTAGGAGGATTATATGTTCTAGGTACAGAAAGACACGAAGCTAGGCGTATCGACGATCAGCTTCGAGGTAGATCTGGTAGACAGGGTGATCCGGGAGAAACACAGTTTTTTGTATCACTAGACGATGACCTTATGAGGATATTTGGTTCGGATAGAGTCAAAAGCATGATGGGAAGATTTGGGGTTCCGGAAGATGAGCCTATACAGAACAGCTTTATTACACGAGCTTTAAAAACTGCCCAAACAAAAATAGAGGGTCTAAACTATGATGCAAGAAAGCACGTTCTAGAGTATGACAACGTTCTTAATCACCAAAGAACATCTGTATACAAAAGAAGAAGAGAAATGCTTCTTTCTGACGAAAATGGCGTAGAAGAGTTCTTGAAAAACCTAACTTCGGAGCTTGGAAACGATGCTGAAAAGGTTATAACTGAAAAAAGGCAAGAAATAGGTGAAGAAAAATTCCTAGATTTGGCTAGAAGGATTATTTTGTATGCGACAGATGTTTTGTGGACTGAACACCTAGAAACCATGGATTACCTTCGATCTTCTGTGAATCTAAGAGCTTATGGGCAAAGAGAGCCTATTGTTGAGTACAAAAGGGAAGGTTTGAGATTATACAATCAGATGGAAGCATCGCTCAAAGAGTATGTTCTGGACCTTATTTCCAAGATAGATACTAGAAATATAGTAAATCAGGGTCAAAATACGCAAAAAGAACCAGAAAATATACCTCAGCCTACTGACCCAAACATCGATTTTAGTAAAGTCGGTAGAAATGACCCATGTCCGTGTGGAAGTGGCAAAAAGTACAAGAAATGCCACGGGGCAAATTAAGTGTTAATTTCGTAAAAAAGCCTTATTTTGTAAGGCTTTTTACTATTGACACAGAATAGTATTTATTGTCTAGTTATTGACTTTTTTGACTGAATATGCTACTATTAGGGAAGTATCCTTCCCGTAACAACGGGTTTTTTTATTGGATACGTGGGTCCTTGGACCCTTACTACCATGGAGTTTTGCAGAGCAAACACTGCTAGTTATGCAAATTACAAAACATATATACCTTAGATCACTCATTATGCTTCCGTTTCTATCAGTAGTTTCTACAGGTGGAGGTCTCGGGACAATAATGACTGACTATACCCCCGTTTCTTCTATCATAGAAGAAGCAACAATTAACACTAATTCCGACTTTGAAAAGAGTGATACAGAAACTCTGATCAAGGCTGCGAAGATCGACGCATACTTTAGTGAGCGTTCGATGCCCCTAGCTGGATACGGACTTGTCTTTGTGACAGAAGCAGAAAAGAACGGTCTCGATTGGCGACTACTTGCTGCCATATCAGTTCGTGAATCTACTGGAGGAAAACATGCATGTAAGAAAGCGACACACAGCTTCATGGGTTGGGGATCATGTAAGATAAACTTTTCTTCTCCGGAAGAAGCTATCGCCATCGTGGCTAAAAACCTAGGTGGAAACAATCCTAACACTGCTTACCACTATAGTGGTAAAGACACAGAAGGAATTCTGAAAGCTTACAACCCGCCAACTATCGTACCGAAATACGCGTACCAAGTTATGGCAATCATGGATGTTATCGAAAATACACAAGTCGAAACTGCTGAGAAGGGAATAATTTCTTTCGAAGCTTAAAAAGAAAAACCACGCTTATAAGCGTGTTTTTTCTTTTGTATATAGAGGTAAAAAAATCGGACCCATTATAGGTCCGATTTGTTTCAGTGATAAAATCCGTAGCATCCTCCGATTTCTCCGTTTAACCATTCTTGTCTCCAGGGAGCAGATTTTTGCCAATTTTTAAATTCTTTATCTTCATTGAAAGATATTTGTGAAAATGGCATTTCTATTTCTCCTTGTAGATTGAGCTGTACACCATCCGGATGATCTCCTGGAAGAAGTTCTACGTGCAAAGTTTCTTCAACTGCTTTTTTAACAACATCTTCTTCGTATTTCCTGAGTTTTTCGAGGAATTCATATTTTTCGATATGAAAAATTTTTTTGATTTTGAACTCCTTGTAAATCTTTTCGAAGGCAGATTTGTAATATTTCTCCAATTGTCTCTCTTTCTTACTTTGCTTCGATAAGGCCTTGGCGAGGGCCTCTATTTTTTCGTAGTACCTCTTCAGGAAAGATTGGCTCATTTCTTGCCAATAAGGTCTCTGTTTGGTCATCTTTATCAATTTTTTTGCATTATATTACTTATAAAACAATCTGTCAAACACTACTTGACATATCTCTCAAATAGTATATAATCAAGCCAAATCAAAGAAGCAGCACGATGAAAAAAGTCTTATATTTTATGGTTATTCTGGCGACATTCGCCGGATGTACCGCACCTGAAAAGCTTATGAAAAATAAGCTGGAGAACGAGGGTATCTCGGAAGAAGAGTATCCGAATTCACTTCAACTTTATGTTTCTTCGGAGATAGTGATCGAAAGATCATCTGCGAAGGACAAAGTTGATCCGACCGCCGAAATAGATGAATCTGGCAAGGTGGTAAATACTACTGAAAAGATTGTCATTAAGGAAAAAACTCCCGGCATTGCAAAATCTGCTGACCTCGTTATCGAGGTGAGTTTTGACCCCAACGATGATCGGACTATTCCGTTTATTTATGACGAGAAGTCTGATACATTCAAGCTTCTTGAAAATGAGATCAACGATAATCCGAGCGGAGAGCTGACCTATGGAGGAAAGAATTTCCGGATCATTTCCGGCAAGAGTTCGCACCTCCTTTACAAAAGAGTTGACCAAGAGGATGTAAAAGTCCTCAAGGGAAATAAAATCGGTAAGTAGGGTGCAAAGACAAACAAAAAGCGGACGCATGCGTCCGCTTTTTTTATTTTATAAAAACAAAGTACAAAACTATTGCTACAAGTATTCTATATACTCCAAATATTTTGAAAGAGTTTTTTTGTATGAAGTTTAAGAAAAATCGTATACCTAAAATTGCTGTTACAAAAGAAACTACTATCCCTACGATTAGAAGCCAGATTTCTTGGCTAGAGATAGAGACTCCGTCTTTTAGAAGTTCTACAAAAGTTGCTCCAAGTATTGTTGGTATGGCAAGTAGAAATGAGAATTCCACTATCTGCTTTTTTGGTATTCCAGAAAGCCTTCCTCCTATTATTGTCGCGCCACTTCTAGAAACCCCAGGAATCATAGCGAGAACTTGGTATAGTCCGAGAAGAATAGCGTTTTTGTAAGTTATGTTTTCGACTGAAACTAGTTCTTGGTCAGGTTTTTCTTTTTTGAAATGTTCAACTAGGATCATTACTATTCCTCCAACAAAAAGTGCCGAAAGTATAAGAAGCATGCTTTCGAAAAATACGTTCTTTATTATTTTGTAAAGCAGGAGTCCTCCAATCATTGTCGGGATAAAACCAACAACTAGCTTTAGAAACAAATCTTTTTGTTTGAAGAATCTTTTGTAGTAAACAAAAACAACAGCAAGTATAGCTCCAGACTGTACTGCTATGGCAAAAGTTTTTGCAAACTCACTACTTCCTATATTTAGAAGTTTTTCTGCAAAAAGTAGGTGGGCAGTAGACGAAACAGGTAGAAACTCTGTAAAGCCTTCTACTACACCCAAAACAACGCTATCAAAAAAGTTCATATTAGTTGTAATTATTGTTTAGGAAACTTATTATTTCGTCGAAGTAATTTGTTATGATTGTATCTTTGTCGTGACCAGCACCAGGAGCTGTGATAAAAGTTACGTCTATTCCAGCGGCAGTCATGAGGCTATATAGTTCTTGGCTTTGTTCTATTGGTACAGTTTGGTCAGCATCACCGTGGATTATAAGAAATGGTGGGTCGCCAGCATCTAGGTAGTAAGCAGAAGATGTCTTGACCATGTCAGGACAACTAGATCCAACTGCACATCCAAATAGCCCGTATAGGTTTGGTAGAACGCTATCGCTTATGTCTGTTATCTGGCTCACCGTTAGAGATCCAAATAGGTTTACTACACCGTCTACACAAGAAGAGTAGCCTGTGTTTCCTCCAGTTGTTCCTTCGAGTTCGGCTACACCACAAGATGTTCCGAGAAGTGAAACTGTCATACCACCAGAAGAAGTTCCTAGTGCAAATATGTTACCCCCGTCTATCCCTAGAGATGAAGCATTGGCACGTAGATATCTCACTGCACCTTTTACGTCTTGTATCTGAGAAGGGAAAAGTCCATCTAGAACGCTTCTATATGCAACTTCTGCTATGGCGTAACCCTCTTTTGCAAAGTCATCTATGTATCCATCGGCTGCATTTAGTCCACCTGGTCCAAACGCTCCGCCATGTATCCAAACTATAACTGGAGGATTACTAGAACCTTTTGGGATATTCAAATCAAACTTGAGTGAGCTAGAACCAGTACTTCCATAAGTTATTGTTTGTGAGGCGTACTGACCATTTGTTTTTGTTGGTCCAGAGTTTCCTGTATTGTTGTTGTCATTGTTTTGGTTTGTATCGTTAGTGTCGTTTTGTGTATCTTCAGAGTTTTGATCTTCGTTTTGGTTTGTTGTCTGGTTTGTTATTTTGTCGAAAACATTATTTTTGTTTTGTTTGTTTTTGCTTGGTTTTGCGTTTTTTATACATATACCAAAAATTACCCCAAGTATTAGAAACCCGGCCAGTGTTAGAAAAAATACCTTTTTTGATATGTGTATATTATCCATATAGTAAATTTATATGACAAAAAATCCCAAAATAGCGCCCAAAACAAAGGACGAAATCATTGCTAGAAAAGCTATGTCTTTTCTAATTTCTATCATGTGGTCTTATTATATATTTTTTGGACTATTACTTCAACCTTGGGTAAAATAAAAAGAAACCATTGATCTATGAAAAAAAGATACAAATTTTACAGATTCGTTTGGATTTGTTTGTTTTTAGTCTTTGGTTATCTTGAAATTTATTCTTTTTGGGGTTTCAAGAAAATGGATAACCAAAAGACAGATTCTGCTTTTACCTCCAACCCAGCTCCAGTAAAGAAAGTTTTTTTTGAAAAACTAGACACTGTGGCTCAAGGAGATGTGCTCGTCGTAAAGGCGGCGCCACTAACTGAGTCTGTCGTTATAAACGGAGAAACTTCTCCATGTTTCTTGATTGGTGACACTATGCTTTTCTTGGTTCCTATCGACATAGAAACCGACACAGGAAAGATGTTTATCAAGGCTACAATTTATGGTGAATGGTATATGCTTCCGGTTTATGTAAAACCCGGTGGAAACCAAGAGGTTAGAAACATGGGGGTTCGGATCGCAGACTCTGCAAAAATCTACTACGCCAGAAATTACAAAGACTCGATAAGAAGCCTGTCTGGAGATGCTCTATTTACTGACTTTGCTTATTCACCGCCACTCAAAAGTATCTATGTTACTTGTCCACTTGGAAGGTACAGAAAGTATATTTCTAGGTGTGACGGGAGAGGAGATACTCTGGTTTGGTATAGGCATAGTGGTGTAGACATGAGGGCGGCTTATGGAACTCGTGTTTTTGCCGAGTACGATGGGGTAGTAAGAAGCTACACCGATCTAGAAGACGGTGGAGGGAATTCGCTTATACTAGATCACGGTCTTGGTATTTGTACGAAATATCTTCACACATCAAAAAGCTTGGTGGCAGTAGGAGACACAGTAAAAAGTGGCCAACCGATAGCTCTTTCTGGAAATAGTGGAGGAGTGCCAGCACACCTACATGTAACCACCATGATAGGTTCGTCTGTTATTTCGGAAGAAGCTTTGAAAAAGGCCTTTGCCGAAATCGAAATAGTCCAAAAGAATCAAACACAACGCAGCTCGCTTTAGTCGAGCTACTTTTTTATTTCCTTATTTATATAGACAAGTATCCGATATACAAAACAAGCACAAGATACCACATAGACCAACCTTTTTCTGGAGGGAAGAATCTAGAAAATATCCTGAAATGTCTTATGTACCAATTTCTTCCAAAATAGAAAACTATATTTGCAGAAATTGCATCGACCAAGAGTACTATAAAAATTATTGTAGTTATACTCATATACTTTTATAATATAAATATATGAATTACATAGCAACATATTTTATAGCACTGCCGGTGTTTTTTATCATAGACCTTCTGTGGCTTGGAGTTATAGCAAAGCCTATATATCAGAAGTTTTTGGGACACATGCTTCTTGAGTCTCCAAGGTGGGGTTTTGCCATCGCGTTTTATTTACTATTTATTTTGGGACTAGTTATTTTTGCCATACAACCCGCTATAGTTTCTGGTTCCGCACAAAAAGCTCTTTTCTTGGGCGCTATGTTTGGGTTTTTCTCCTATATGACATATGAGTTTACAAACTATTCTCTTATCAAGGGCTGGCCTATCGGTATAGTCCCCATAGATATAGTTTGGGGGATCTTCCTTTCTGGGGCTGTTTCTGTATGTACGTTTTATTTACACCAAGTTTTTATCGGTTAGGTTTTCTTTGACAAGAACTTGTTTTTAGTGTATTCTTATATATAGGAGTCTTAGGTATAGTAAAAGTTTTGTCGATACAATTAACTATAACGTTTTGGCTCAATTAGTAGAATTGTAAAGATAAATTTGCTATGCAAAATCAAGGCGACAGACAAATGTTCAGTGGTAACTGGTCATGTTCTTCTTGCGGTGGAGCTATAACACAGCTTCCATTCCAACCAGATCCTGAGAGAGTTGATTCTCTAAAATGTAGAGATTGTTTCTCAAAGAATAAGGGAGGAGACAGAAGAGGTTCAGGTTCTAGAGACAGAGGTCCTAGACAAATGTTCAGTGGTGACTGGTCATGTGCATCTTGTGGTAAGGCTATAACAGAACTTCCGTTCCAGCCAGACCCAGCAAGAGTTGATTCTCTAAAATGTAGAGACTGTCATTCTCAAGATAGAAGATTCTAATCTTCTAACAACAAAAAACCCCGATTATCGGGGTTTTTTGTATTTTGATTTAGAAAAACAAATTATTGATTTGTTGATTCTTCGTCTGTAGTTTCATCTGTCATGACTTCTCCTTCTTCTGTTTCTCCCTCTGTCATAACTTCTTCGTCAGAAGATTCGTCATCTGTCATGACCTCTTCTTCGACTACTGTTTCTTCTACAAGAGTGTATCCTTCTTCTTCTACAAGATCAGATACTACTATCTCTTCTATAGCTGGTGCGTCTTCGCTGATTTCTCCATCGCTTGAGACAGCTTCTTCGCCATCTAGAACAGGAGTATCAGTTTCCTCGCTGTATTCTCCGTCTCCGTCGTCAGCTGTAAGTTCTGCTGAGATAGAGTCTCCAGAAGTTGTTTCTTCTGTTAGAGTAACTTCAACATTGAAGTTTTCTCCAGCTGGAAGTAGGGCACTTGTACCAACTACTTTTTTTGTATTTGTTTCAGTATCAGTTTTGTATATGATGATGAAACCTGGTTGTGCTAGCTTTGCATAGCTAACTGTTGCAGCCATACCTGGCTTTTGATCAGCTAGGATAACAGCATTTTCCTCTTCAACAAGTGAAGCAGGCATTTGTGTAGATAGATTTTCATCTGTATCTACATCGTCTTTCTTGTCTGAGATTACTATGATTACTACTATAGCAAGAGCCAAGACAACAAAAGCTAAAAACTTTTTCATAATTTACTTTGATTTTAATTGAACTACTAAGACCGATAAGGTTTCGGACACAACTATTATAACAGAAGCACAGATTTTTCATAATCGCATAAAAGCGTGGTATTATAAGCCTATGTTAGACAATCAGCTTCTTATCCAAGGCCTAGGATTCTTCGGACTTTTGTTCCAGCTTTTTTCTTTTCAGGCCAATGATCGGTCAAAAATACTTTTTCGACAGGGGATAGGGGCTATATTTTTTGCAGTGCACTTTTTCTTGATAGGAGCTTTTTCTGGAGCGACGATAAGTGCGGTTATTGCAGCTAGAAACGCGGTTTTTTATGAAAAGACAAAAGAAAGTTGGGCCAATCACAAGATATGGATGTTTTTCTTTATGATTCTACTTGTAGCATTAACTTTGTTTTTTGCATGGGAAGGATGGTTTAGTTTATTGCCACTTTGCGGAACAGTCGTTGGAACTTATGCTAGGTGGAACGATAAATCAAACTTGATAAGAGAGTTTTCTTTGGGCGGAGTAACTCTATGGCTTATATACTCTATAATAGTAGGATCTATACCAGCGATAATAAATAACGCACTTTTACTTGCGTCAGTATTTGTAGGATTCTTGCGATTCGATAAACATATAGACTTTCATAAACTGATGCATCATGGATAAAAAAAGCCCCGCGGTATGCGGGGCTTTGGTTTAGGTGTTAGCCACTTCTCTTACTTGGAAAAGTAATTCTTCTGCAGCTTGGGATTCTCTGTTGTAGGAACCCAAATACCTTACATGGCCTTGCTGGCCATCGGATGTCACCAGTTTTCCGTTTCGGAACTCAAGGGTCATAAAACCGCTTGGCCTTTCAACGTGAATTTTTTCTCTGCTGCCATCTTTGCCATAGCCGATGTTTACACCGGGGCTACTTTTAGGCCAAAGAGAGTGAGTTTCTCTGAATCCGAATCGGATAGCTGAGGGCAGGTCGCGGTCTCTTTGAGCCTCAAATCCTCCCTGTAGTGATTGAATTATTTCACTAATTTCAATCTTCTGGAATACTCCTGTTTGCAGTGCTGTTGTTGTCATAATAAAATAACGGTCCCCCAACGAACTTTGAAGCAGAACAATTTATAAGTTAAGTTTATTGTCATATGAAAAAGAAAAAACAATATAAACATCTTTCTTTTGAGGAAAGATTTGTGATTGAAAAATCATTGAGTAGAAGCATAAAGATTAGAGATATAGCTATGCTATTAGGTAGAAGCCCAAGTACTATAAGTAGTGAAGTCAACAGAAATAGAGTAAATGGAGAATATATAGCAGATAAAGCCCAACATAGATCATATATTAAAAGATGGAGATCAAAGAGGCAGTGCTTGAAAGTCTCTATGGATAGATTCTTAGTTGGGTTTGTGGAGAAGAAACTTATTGAAAAATGGTCACCTAAACAAATAAGTGGGTATTTAGATAAAGAACATGAAATAACATGTTCAGATAAAGCAATATATAAGTTTATTGACTCTAGATGTCTAGAAAGGTACCTGTTTTGGTCATGGAACAAGAAAAAGAGTGGAAGGAAGAGGTATAAATATGATAACCCTAAAGATAATAGAAAATATATTAAAAATAGGCCCGTATTAGTTGGTGTTGGTCACTGGGAGGTAGATTTTATTGTTTCTAAAAAAAGCACCTGGTCACTTCTTGTGGCGACTGATCGCTTAACTAAACATACTCTCATAAAGAGGCTCCCAAACAGAAAACACGTGACTATCAATCACGCGCTTTCTGAAATGTTCAATGGTCAATCTCTTAAAACTATAACCACTGACAATGACATCGCTTTCAATCACTGGAAAGTGATTGAAGAGCAATTAAATACTAACATATACTTCACACATCCCTATCATTCATGGGAGAAGGGGCTGGTAGAGAATACCAATAGATGGATTAGATGTTTTGTACCCAAGAAGAGAGACGTTAGTACCGTAACTGATGAAGAAATTGAAAGTATTCTTTCCTTCATCAATGACCGACCGAGAGAAGTGATTGATTTTAGAATTCCTAGTGTGTACTATAAAGAACAGCAATGTGTTCTGCTTGAGGGGTAGCTGGAGGGGTTTTGGTTTCCAAAGAGATTAAATCAATACGAGTCTTTTGTCAATCATTAATTTATTTTGATTTAATCCACAGCCTCTTGTTTCAAAAACATATTGCTAGAGTTAATAGGCTTGCTACAATTCTCAGTGAGTGATGACACCTAGTGGAATCGATGAGAGCCATATAGGACCTTCACGGGTCGAATTTTTATATAAAATTCATTCTATATTTTTATGGCAGCAAAGAAGAAAGTTGCAAAAAAGGCTCCAAAGAAGGCAGCTAAAAAAGCAACTAAAAAGGCAACAAAAAAGGCGTCAAAGAAAAGATAATTTTTCCAAAAAAGAGCGTATCATATGAGCGCTCTTTTTTGTTTGTTTGACTAGAGTCAATATAAAAAGTACTATAAGAAAAAACCTGAAAAATGAACTTTAGAAAAACTTACGAATCTCTGGATCTAGACGTAGAAGAAAAACTTCCTTACATAGATGTTTTGAGGTTTGTCTTTGATCATGGAAAATTTCCGGAGTTTATGCAAGGCATACTGGATAGTCCAAAGTCTTCCGCAAAACAGATCGAGGCGGTGACAAAGATACGCCACTTCAAAGAGGTTGCAAGTTCAATCACTTTTCAAGAAGGGGACAGAAAAGTCGATGTTCTTGAACGGGTGTGGAACAATTCTTTGGAAAGCGTCCATGAAGGCAGCGGTATGTAACTAAAAACCCGGCAGAACACCGGGTTTTTTTATTTATCTATTCCAAGGCATTTTTCTCAAGAATCTTGCCATAAAGCATATGTTTGTCACTCCTCCAAATATAAGCCCGATACTTACAAATATACTTATCGCTATAAAACCAGTTCTATATAAAGAAAGTAGAACTCCAACCAGAACAAGTATCCCAGCTGTAAGCATAACTTGTCTATGTATATTCATTCCACCACTTTTCAGGATAGGTAGGTGTTCTTCTTTCCACTCGGTTATTCCACCTTCTACGTTTATGAAATTTTCCAAGTTCATTTCTTTGAGTTTGCTACACGCCTCGGTGCTTCTACCGCCTGTTTCGCAGTGTAGATATACGTTTTTGTATTTTGAAAGCTCGTCTTTGAAGTCTTTTAGTTTTTCGAGTGGGATATTGATACTCGATGCGATTCTCTCTGCCTTGTGTTCACCTGGAGCTCTGACGTCTACTAGTATACTGTCCTCTCTCCAGTTTGGATCAGACATCTTTTCTTTTAGTTCTTTTACTGTTATTTCCATAATATTTTTCTTGGTTTATAAGTGACTAGATTATAACAGAAAAATACTTATTTTTGACATTATAGAGATATTTGGTTAATATGCGAAAAAAGCTAGTACCATGGATTCACAAAAGATATTTGATTTTCTGACAGCTTGCTCCCTTGTTGGTTCGGCTGTCATCATTCTCGGCTGGTTGTTTCTCGGAATATTTATTCCTGTGAGAAAAAAGAATGCATAAAAAAAGCCCCCAACTAGGGGGCTGTTTCTTTTTCTGGATCAAGTTTATAGGCTTGCATAGGCTTTGAGTCATCATCTGGCCATATAACTCCCCAGCCGCGGTCTCTCCACCACTTTTCTGCTATTGGAGTTACGTACTCGTTCCATCTATTTATTGCAACAGATTGCAACCTTCTCAGGTCCTCTCTCTCTTGCTGGGTCATTATCTCTACCACCTTGTCACTCGTAGGTATTTTATTTTCTCGTTTTGAAAAAAAATCCCAGCGAAGTTTAAAAATGAATTTTTCATACTGTTTGTTTAGTCGAGCATGTTCTTTTTTAAGACGAGCTTCTTCCTTGGTCGTTGACATTATTTGATTGTTTAATTTATTTTAAATTACTACACAAAAAGACAAATGTCAAATTCTATTATTTAATAATATTTTTTGGTAACATAAACAAAAATACAAAAATCATGAAACAAATAAGAAAAGTTTTATCTAGAGATGCTTGGAGCAGCGTCAAAATATATGAAAATGGTGAGACACTTGTTCTTCTTGAAGAAAATCCAAAGCTGAAGCTGGGTATTATCAAAAAATCATATGAACAGAAGTTTTTTGTCAGAAAATCCATCGCAGATAAGCTATACAAGGTTTCCGAATCTTTACCAGATAATCTTTCGCTTGTTGTTATAGAGGGATATAGGTCTGTCGGAGATCAACAAAAGTCTTGGTTAGTTGCTTTCAATAATATAAAAAAACTTTTTCCAAAATTGAGCAACGAAGAGATAGAAAGAAAAACTTCTATGGTTATAGCAAGACCAAATCTACTTGCTAATCATAACTGTGGTGGGGCTATAGACGTAACTTTAGCGGACAAAAATGGAAATTTATTGGACATGGGTTCGCCTTATCCATCTTTAGATTCTACAAAAGAAGAAAGGACGAGGTTCCCTATGTTTCCAAAAAGTTTTTTGTTTTTTAGTTTGCTTACAAAAAACCAAAGAAAAAATAGAAAAATTCTTCGCAAAAGAATGGAATCACAAGGTTTCGTTTGGTATCCGGGAGAATGGTGGCATTATTGTTATGGAGACAGAATGTGGGCAGTTTATACCGGAAGAAATTTTTGTATATATGGACCTGCAAGTATCGAATAAAAAGCCCCCAACTAGGGGGCTGTTTTATTTATTTAACTTTCTATACAAGCTTCCAGTTATCACAAGTATAAGTATGCCAACACCTAGTACAACATAGGGGCTATTGTCGAAAAGACCTAGGTTTCCGAGTATGATCTTTACTCCCTCGCTAACCATTATCACTCCAGAGAGTATGAGTATCCCAAAGGTCACGGGATATCTTTCGAAAACCTTCTTGCCTTGTTTTTCCATAGAATCGTTTATCTTTTCTGTCAGAGATTCTACATGCTTTAGTATATCGATGTCGTTTTTTTCTATATTCATTTTATTCTTCCAATAGGTCTTGAAACTGTTGATCTCTTTGTGCTTGGAGGTCTTTGTATCCTTGGACGCTTTCGTCCACCTTGTCTTTGTTGGCAGAGAAGCCACCCGTTGTCACTTGCTTGATGAGATTATTGCCATCTTTGTCTTTGACTAGTAGTGCCACCAGTAAGAAACCAAGTATTGCAAATATAAAAACTTTTATAAAACCTGCTTGTTTGTTTTGCATAAATTTTTGTGATTATTCTAATTGATCTAATAATATCATGAAAAAACCCCGCCGTGGCGGGGTTTTTGTTTATTTTTTCGCGCTTTTCTTTTTTCTAGAAGCAAGCATCTCTTTCTTTATTTCAAGTCGTTTTTTTGTTTTTGGAGATCCTTTTGACTTCTTGTGTGGTCTAAGTGAGTTTGGTCTTTTTCCCATATTGTTTTTGAATTATATTAATCTTTTTTCGTTAAATTAGTATAGTACATTTATATCTATTTTGCTACACAGATAAAAACGCTATTTGTCGCTCGTTATATCTTCCCGTTTAGGTATTTGCCAGCGAGACTGAGGGCAAAAGAGGGAAGGATGATAAATATAGTGGCTTGTAGTAGTCGTATCAGGACCTCGCTAAATGCTGTAGATTCACCATCCATACCACCTATGGCAACTAGAGTTATGCCAACTATACCAAAAGTGATAGATGAATAAATAAATATTTTTGTGGCTATTTTTTGCATGAGGGTATTATAGCAGAAGAAAACCCGTCGTTAGTAGCCTTGCGGCGCGACGGGTTGAGGGGTCCAGTAGATACCTTGGTACTATTGGCTTTATTTTACGGTACATAAGTCCAACCTTATTTTTATAATAGCATATTTTTTGTCTATTTTTAATTTTTAAAATCTTTCCACTGGACAAGCCTGCCTGCCGACAAAGGCAGGTTCCCGCCAGAGGCGGACAGGCGCGAGAGTATATTCGAAAGTGGTTTTAGAAAATAATATATAAGTGGTATTATATAAATTATGAAAACCAATATTTATATAGATGGTAATAATTTATACCGCTCTGCTAAAGAACTTGGTTTTAATCTTGATTACAAGAAATTGAGGGGATGGCTTAGACAGAAATATAATGCTAGCAATGTTTATCTTTTCATCGGCTTGGTACCAGAAAGAGTTAAATTCTATGAACATTTACAAAGCTGTGGTTATATTTTGGTCTTTAAACAAACGGTGTCAGTAGGAGAGAAAATCAAAGGGAATTGTGATGCAGAATTAGTACTGAAAACGGTCTCTGATTTCTACACTAAATCTTTTGATAAATGTATTTTAATTACAGGAGACGGAGATTTTGGATGTCTTGTAGAATTTCTTAAAGACAATAATGCTATCATCGGAGTTTTGTCTCCAGATGAAAATAAATGTTCTATTTTAATACGAAACAAGAATATAGAAATCACTTTTCTAAACGATTTGTACCATAAATTTTCTACCAGAGCCTGAAAAGAAAAAGCCCCCAATGTGGACGAATCCACACAAGGGTCTCTTTCATAGTGATAGACATATTATACACCTACTTATACAATTGTGCAAGGATTCTTGTGTAAGTACATTATAGCAGAAATAGAATATTTTTTTGGCTCCCTCTGTTGTACAAGCCTGCCTGCCGGCAAAGGCAGGTTCCCGCCAGAGGCGGACAGGCGCCACTCTGAATTGGACTGCAATTAAAAGGGAATTGGAATTTTTAAGATTTTTGAGGTGGTTCCGGTGGTAACACTTCAGAACTCGCAACTTATATACCTATTTACAAATACATAATTTATGATATATTATGTTTTAATAAATCATTGTTCTATGAGAGAAAAAATACGAAAATTACTACTTGGTACAGACACTTCAGTAGTTACATCTACAGAACAGTTTGTAAAATGGTTGTTTGCATTACGAAAACAAGAAAACCTTTTCTATAAAAGTTCGGTTGAAGCACCCGAAGAGTACGAATACTCTGAGAACTTTATTAAAGAACTTTTTTGGCAAATTACTTGTTGGATGTATCTACAATCTTTGAAAATGCCCGCCACTGATGAAAATCTTAACAGTGTTGAGAGGCTCATTAGAAAGTATGAAGACATAGCGAGTATTGAAACTTTAATGCCTTCACTTACGGTTGATATAAAAGAAGTAAACTTATCTGCTTGGGATACTTCGCGTAAAGTAGATGCTCTTGTAAATGGTTTGGAAAGTTTTTGTGATAACAACAAAGATACGCAAAACTTTTTATACCTACTACGACATCTAACTGGACACGATGTAATACCTGCCATAAGGCGTTTTGCTAGCAACCTTAGTAGTGATTTGAAAAATTAGTAATAAGAACATTTCGCAAGAAGTGTTCTTTTTATTATAAAAGTTCTGAACCCTATTTGGGTATCAAAAAATCACCTCGTTTTACAAAGTGATTTTAATGGCTTCCTCTAGTGGACGAGTTCAGAACCCTGAATCGGGTTGCTATTAAAAAGAGTTAGAGTTTTCTAAGATTTTTGAGATGTTTCCGATGGTGGCACTTCAGAACTAATAAAAAGAAAAATCCACCAAGCGGTAGAAGTTTCTACCACAAAGTGGATTTATTTTAATTTTTCACTTAAGGAACTTTCGTAGTCTGAATTAGCTCCAAACAATTTACTCATTCCTATTGGGTCTCTTTTCTTGTCCCTTACAAGAACCATCTGATAAAACTTTTCTTTAAGAGAAGGTTCGTCTTTGGAAAGATTTACCATATTTTCCACAATTACTTTTTCAATGTATCCGATTTTCTTTTTATCATCGGATGTTAATTTTGCTTCCTCGGTCTCTATTGTAAATTGTATGGTTTGCCAAAAGGCAATTAAATCTTCTGATGACATAAGCTGTAAAGCTTTGAATGTATCAAATAATTCTTGAGCCGAAATAAATGTTCCTTTAATTTTATCAATTAAACTTTTCATATCTTCTATATTTAATTGGTTATCACAAAAGACAAAATCTTCTCTGAAAACCAATCAAATACAATGTGAAATAACCGTAATTGGTATTACATTATAATATATTCTGTTGAGTGTCAATAGCTAGCTCCATCTAGTAGACAAGCCTGCATGCCGGCAAAGGCAGGTTCCCGCCAGAGGCGGACAGGCACCACTCTGAATTGGGATGCTATTAAAAGGGAATTGGAAGTTTTTAAGATTTTTGAGGTGTTTCCGATAGTGGCACTTCAAACTAAATAAAAAGAAAACCCGCTCAGCGACGGGTTTCCGTACTGGCGGGATTGTTTCGTCAAGGAAGAAGTCTTTTCAGAATTTCTTTCCCGTTTTCAGATTTTTCGATTTCAGCAATCTTCGCAAAAACAGGGAATGACCCAGGCCATCTTTGTCCCAATGGTTTACCATCTATGTCGTAGGATACATCACCTCTGCGTTTGGTTTTCCAGCCAACAGCATCGTAGCTTGATCTGTGTTCTTCAAAATCAAACTTATCAGTAGCGTTTGTGATAAAAACTTCATCATCCAATCTTTCAGGATGGTTTTTATTAAAATTTTTTCCCCCCATATCTAGATTATTTAATTTTTAGAAATTATTGAGTTCTCTCTAATCCCGTAAGGAGCAGGGAAAACTCAACAAAACCAGCAATAAATAACCAAATACCTTAAAGAACCACTATACCTATATGATAACATAAAATAGTATAAAAGTCAAATTAAGGGCTCCGAGGTACCATTTAAATTTTTGCAAAAGAGACAAAAGACATGTCAGTGCCTTCCTTCAGTATATTTGTCATGGTCAAAGATCCTGACGACCAAAGGGAGGAAGGACTCGCTGGACGCATTCCGAACTATAGAATGGCAAAATGTTACAGGGCCTCAAGTTTGTTGGCATACCCCTAGGTAGTCATGCCTAGTTTTTGTGCCGTTTCTTCAACCTTCTCTGGCAAACAGATTGCTATCTGTCCTGCTCGCTTACTCTTTTCCAGTATCTTATTTCCGTGCTTTATGAAGCCACTATCGTTTGTAACTACAATGTCGCTTTTCGCAGAGTATGCCGTTGCTAGGTGTATGGTATCAACTGCCGATAAAACAGAGTGCGAAGCAATATATTGTGCTATTTGCCAACCGTCTTCGCTCAAGTTGAAGAAAGTCAAAAAAGGTAGACGTACAGGTACTACGTCCAGATATTCTTCAAGGTCTTGATAATCGCTATCTGTAAGTTCTTTTTGTCTGCGTTCTCGCAAGAACTTATCAGCATCCCATTTTTTACGTATGACCGTTTTTTGAAAGAAGATACTATCTTGTTCAAGGTCCGCAACTTCCATCATCGTAAAGGCAGACGTAACACACTCCCACCCCTTATGTCTGGCAAGCTCCAATAGCTGTATAGAGTTTGTATTTCTATTTTCGAGGTAATCTCGAATAACGTTTGTATCTAGGTAGAGTTTCATTTTTTATTCTTTGCCTTGAAGCTGACTTGCACTGGCTTCTCAACATTTACCCGAGCAGTAAAACTTACTCGACCTTGTTTTGTATTGAAAGAAACCACAGTCGGCTCTTTGACGACCTTCTTTGCTGTAAAAGTAACCTTTTGTGATTGTGGAGTTTTCTTAGCCATACGTTGATTATATCATAATAGGTATGTAAACTAAAGTAATGAATAAGATAGACTTTTCTCACGAAGATGAACTTGTGTATTACTAAGGATATCTATAATAAAAAGCATCAAGAGTATCACGACAAAATACAACTTTTGGAAATTGAATTATCAGAGCATACAAATGCTGATTATGAGTATCAAATCACTGTAGCTACAGTACTTTCTGTCGCTCGCAGAGTAAAAGAAATCTTTGAAAGTTCTGAAACATGCGAAAAAAGAGCAATTTTTTATTTAAATAAGTTTATTTTCTTTTCTCTTCTCCAGCCCTTTATTTCCGACTCTCTTTTACGAGCCTCTTTTAATGTTTCAAATGTTTCTGAATATTTTAAGATAACTGGCCTGCGTATTTTTGTATAGTGGGCGCCATTTTTAGAAGTATTATGTTCTTTTATTCTTTTTTCTAGGTTATTTGTTGATCCGACATAAAAAGAACCATCTTTACATTCAAGTATATAAACATGATACATATTTACATCATAGCACTTCTTCTACTTCGATGTATTCTCTCTCAGTATCATCAGTGCCTTCCTTCAGTATATTTGTCATGGTCAAAGACCCTGACGACCAAAGGGAGGAAGGGCTCCGCGGGCAGGGATCGAACCTGCGACCCACCGGTTACACTTATCCTAAAATTTCTAATAGGGATGGACTATATCATCACCCGTCAATATGACTAGGGTGCGAGGCGCTTCGACCCGATCAAAATATTTTTTTGATTGGGGCTACTCCATAAAGGATAGTCTCTACACCTGCCTTCGACAAAGCTACGGCAAGGCATGCTTCCTAATAATTTAGGGCCTGCTTTGCAATCCGAAGCCTTAGGCGAAGGATTGGCTCGGGATTACCCACGAAGGGCTTCCCCGAATTCACCTCGTTTTCAACCTATCTTTCGATAGGAAGCTGCGTTATACCGTCATGTACTTCTGCGTGACAATTTGCACACAAGAGAACGCATTTGTCTAATTCTTTTTGTAAACTAGACCACGATCTCGTTATACCTTTTGAAGAAATACCAAAAGATTTTTCTTTTGGGTTCAAGTGATGAAAAACTAGTGCGCGCTTGCATTTGTTGTGTTTACAAACAATACATTTGCCACCTTTGTATTCTATCGTTTTGTCTAAAAGAAGCTTTCTTCTTTCTGACACTTTCTTTATAAGGTACTCACGACGGTCGGAATATTTCCTCAAATCTTTTTTAACCATGTTTTGATTATATAAGATTTGTAAGTGTATTTCACAGCCGGTTGCTCTACCGCTGAGCTACCGCGGAATATGTTTTATCTCGCGGTACGCTCAGCAAGCTGAGCCCAGCCCGACATGAAGTCATTCTGGCGGGTACCGCGGAATATGAATCTATGCACTTTCAATCGGTAAGTGTTTTCTCATAGATGTATAGAGATAGTACCAAAAAAATGAGATTTTGCAATATGCTAAAATATCTCTATGGAAGTCAAAGTAAAGGTTATTTCTAGCTCCAAAAATGAGTCTATAGAGGTCACAAAGACCGGCAGGCTAGTTGTGTCCATAAAGGAGAAAAGAGAGGGCGGCAGGGCCAACAGGAGGCTTGTAGAGCTACTCTCGGAGTATTATGGAGTAGAGGAGAAGAACGTGATTATTGTAAAAGGGCACAAAGATACGAGCAAAACCCTGTTAATTCACGGTATTCAAGGTGTGCTATAATAGAGTCATATAAAACTAACTAAATATTTTCTCTATGGTAAATACAAACATCAAAGCTACAAATCTAGAACTAGTCGAACACCTTGTAGATCACACAAACAAAAAACTATCCAGCCTAGAGAAATATAGCGCTGGAGAAAGTATCGATGTCGCTGTAGAACTTGCCAAGAATAACCACAAAGATGGTGATGTTTTTAGAGCAGAGTTTAGAACATTTGTTTTTGGAAAAAGTTTCTACGCTTTTTCAGAAAAGCCAGACCTTTATTCTGCAATCGATGAAGCTGAAGCAAGCCTAACAAGAGAAATAAAAAGATCAAAAGAAAGAGACAAGAATCTTTTCCGAAGAGGAGCAAGAAGTGTAAAGAAAATGATGAAAGGTCTTACAAGGAGAAATCCGATGACAAGCAAATACGAAGACTAGTTTTTAGAAAAGTTTTCCCAAGTAGTTTCTTTCTTGCCTTCGGGTAAAACATTTTTGATAACAAATTTCCCGTCTACAAAGTCCGCGTTTGTAACAATAACGCGGATTTTTCTTTCACCTTTTTCGGCAAAGAAATATGTTCTAGGCCAGTCTATAAATGCTCTGTATTTTCGCCACTTTATTTCGTCGTTAGTTTCTTGTGTTATATCTCCGTCTTCTTTGTTTATCTTTTTGCAATATGTTGCGAGTTCCTCATCTTGTTTTTCTAGAGTTATTTTTTCTGAAAATATGTCAGGAAGTATTTCGACAAGTTTTTCTGCACCGATTTCTTCGAGTCTTTTCTTTAGATCTACTTTGTTTTCTTTTTGTCCTATAGTTACTTCTTCTTTTTTTATGATGTCACCGGTGTCCATCTTGAGAGCCATCTTTTGTATTGTGACGCCAGTCGTTTCGTCTCCTCCCAATATACTAGCCTCGACGGGTGAGGCGCCTCTCCAGCGTGGAAGCAGGGAATAGTGAACATTGATAGTCCCGAGTTTTGGTAGATCTATCGCAGATTGCGGGATTATTTTTCCGTAAGCTACGACAATAGATAGGTCAAACTCTCCTATAGAACGGACCTCTTCCAGAAATGCGTCATTTATTTTTTCGGGTTGCAAGACTTTTATGTTTTTGGATAGGGCATATGTTTTGACTGGAGATTCTGTCATGATTTGTTTTCTACCAACTGGTTTGTCTAATCCTGTTATAACAAGTGCTACGTCGAATCCTTCCTCGACTAGTTTTTGTAGTGTGTTTTTTGCTATTTCTGGTGTACCCCAGAAAATTATTTTTTTAGTTAACTCCATGAAGTTTTTTGTATTCTTCTATTTGTTTTTCATCCATTTCTTCTACGTCCTTTGCTTTGTCTACAAACAACACTCCGTTTAGGTGGTCTGTTTCGTGTTGGAATATATGGGCTAGTAGTCCACTCGCACCACGTTGGAATTTGTTTCCGTATTCGTCATATGCTTCGAGAGTTACCTTGGTGTATCTTTCTACTTTTCCATATTTCCATCTGACAGAGAGGCAACCCTCGTCCATCCATTTTTTATCTTTGGATTTTTTTGTTATTTTTGGGTTGATACAAACTAGATCAGAGTCTTCTTTGACTGCAAATCCAGGAACAATAAAAATCCTTTTTGAAACGCCTATCTGTGGTGCTGCTAGTCCGACGCCATCAAACTCTTCTGCCAGAGAGTCTTTCATCTTTGCTACAAGATTCAAAAGCGGTTTTTTCCCGAACTCATCTTTTTTGACCTCTTCTGCTTTTTCTCTCAGTACTTTATGTGGCTCTTGGACTATCTTTGTCATAAGAGTATTATTTTAGAGCTTTTATGTGTGAAGGTAGATCATCTAGTTTTACTATTTCTTGTGATCTGTTTTCCATGTTTCTTACGATAACTGTTCCATCTAACGCCTCTTTTTGTCCGAGGATAAGAGCATACGGTATGCCCATTTTTTCTGTTATACCAAGTTGTGTAGACAAGCTATCTTTGGAGATAGATTGATAAACAGGAACTTTTGCTTGTCTTAGCATTTCTATCACAACTAGTGCTTTTAGTTTTGCATCGTTTCCGATTTGGATAAATGAAACTTTTGGTTTTTTAACATTTCTAGGAGAAAGATCTTTGGACCAAGGTTGAGCTATAACTCTATCTACTCCTATTGCTGCACCGACAGCAGGAACATCTTTTTTTGAACCTAGATTTTTTGCAAGGTAATCATATCTTCCACCACCAGCAATAGAGATCTCTGTTACTTCACCTTGTTCGTTTTCTTCTGAAACTGTTACTTCGAAAACTGTTCTTGTGTAGTATGACAAACCTCTAACTAGGTTTTTGTTTATTCTATAAGGAATACCAAGTTCTTCTAGATATTCTAGAACTTCTTTGAAGTGTTTTTTACAAGCGCTACATAGGTGAGAAACTGCGTCTGGAGCGTTTTGGTTTATCTCCATAGTTTTTGGATCTTTTGAGTCTAGTATTCTGAGCGGATTTGTCTTTAGTCTTTCTCTGTCTACTGCAGGAAGAGCGTTTACATGCTTTCTATAATAAGAGGTCAACTCTTTTACGTATTGGTTTCTACATTCTTTGTCACCGATTGAGTTTATGTCTATGTTTATATCTTCTCCACCAGCTTCTTTGATTATTGTATAAACAGTTTTTATTATAAGAGCGTCTATTATACTTTTGTCACTTCCTATTGCATCTAGATCAAATTGGTAAAACTGTCTCCATCTTCCTGCTTGTGGGTTGTCGTGTCTGAAGCTTGGCCCGTATTGGTACACCATAACTGGTTGCGGTTTTGCACCCATGCCGTTCTCTATATATGAACGCACGACACCAGCGGTTTTTTCTGGTCTCATCGCAAGCTTTGTTCCACCTTTTGTTTTTAGTGTGTACATTTCTTTGTCGATGATATCTGTTCCTTCTCCTATTGTTGTTGTAAATATTTCTTCGTTTTCTAGTATCGGAGTTTCGATAGGAGAAAAGCCGTAGTATATTGCAACTTCTTGTGCTTTCTCAAAAAATCCTTGGAACTTATAATATTCATCACCGATCAAATCTCTCATTCCTTTTGGTGATTTTGCTTCTTTGACTGTTTTTTGTTTTGGACTCATATTAGTTTTCTAATGTTAATACTTCATAATCTCCTGGTTTTATCGAAATGCTGTCGACAGGGAACAATCTAAATAATGGTGTTCCAACTATGTTTTCTCTTGGTACATTGCCCCAATGTCTTGAATCGCTACTAAAGTTTCTATTGTCTCCCATAACAAAATATTCATCTTCTTCCAAGATACGAGTTAGGTTGTCGTTTAGATCCATTTCGTTTATGTATGGTTCTTCGATATAGAATCCATCTGGATATTCAGAATTCTTTATCATAACTTTTCCACTTATAATTGTTACAGTTTCTCCTGGAAGACCTATAACTCTTTTTATGTAGAAAGCAGAAGGGTTCTTTGGGTAGCGGAAGATTATGACATCACCCCTTTGTGGATCTTCAAATCTATAACTTATCTCGTCTACGATAAGGTACTGCTTGTCTTCGAAGGTAGGGTACATAGAAGATCCATCTACTATAAACGGTTGAGCGATGTATGTTCTCACAACGAAAACTATTGCGAGTGCAATAAGTGTATATCTAAAAAGTTCAAAGAAAGAAGCAATAGGATTCTTTCTTTTTTTAGGTGTTAAATCTTCTCTTTGGTATTCATCCATAATTTATAAGTAATATAATAACACGCACGGACCATTGACACAATCTGGAATATATTTTCTCTTTTGATATAATTGTTTGTATGATATTTATTTTTGGACTTGGTAACACCGGAGAGAAATACAAAAACAATCGTCACAATGTTGGACGCATGATTGTAGAGTCACTCAGACAAAAATGGAACTTTCCTTCTTGGAAAAAAAACAAATACACAAAAGCCGAAGAATCCCGCGGTAGTTTTTCTGGCAGTGATGTAACTTTTTTGATATATGACGAGTTTATGAATACTTCTGGAAGAGCATTGTCGAAAAATTTTGATCCACAAAACGACAAGCTTATTGTTGTGTACGACGATCTAGACATACCTTTTGGAGAGATTAAGTTTTCTTTCGATCGAGGTAGTGGTGGACACAACGGTATAAAGTCTATCGAAGACGAAATAAAAACTCAGAAGTTTTATCGTATAAGAGTTGGGATTTCTCCAAAAAATATCTTTGGCAAAATGAGAAAACCTGTTGGAAAAGAAAGAGTAGTGAGACACGTTTTGGGAGATTTTTCTCTAGGCGGTAGAAAGAAGGTAACTGGAGAAATAACTGACCGTATTTCTTCTGGAATAGAAACGTTTATAAAGCGAGGTCCCGAGATCGCCACTACAGAACTAAACTCAGCAAAATAAAAACCAGAGATTTGAATCTCTGGTTTTTATTTTTGTGATTACTTTGCGTCTTCTACGAAAGCAAGAGTCATCTTTTGTTCTTTTGGTTCGAACAGAGTTATTTGGAATGGATATGTTTTTCCAAGTTCCAATTTTTCTCTTAGCGCTTCTTCGCTACCAAACATAGAGTTGTGGACTAGTCCTGCAACTCCAGGTTTTATAGAAACAAGAGCACCGTGTTTGTTGAACTTGATAACAACTCCCTTTATTATGTCTCCTTTCTTGATCTTATCTTCAAATTCTTTCCAAGGGTTTTCTTTTAGTTGTTTGATAGAAAGAGAAACTTTGCCATCTTTGATTTCGATTATTTTTGCTTTTACGCTATCACCAATCTTGTAAAGCTGGTGAGGATCTTCTACTAGACCCCAGTCGATCTCAGAAATGTGTACTAGACCTTCTAGGTTATCTTCTAGTTTTAGGAATACTCCGAAATCTACGATTCCAGCAACTGTAGTTTCTACTTCGTCTCCAACAGAGTATTTTGAAACCATACCTTCTCTTTTTTCATCACCATCTTCTTTTTCAGAGAATATAAGTTTTCCTTCTTTTGGAGAGATAGAGATGATGCTTACAGAAAGTTTCTGACCCACAAGCTTCTTCAATTCTTTGAAGATCTTGTCTTTGTCTGAATCTTCTACTCTAGGATAATTTTCTGGAGTAAGTTGTGAAGCAGGTAGGAAACCTTGCATACCTTGCCAGTCGATTATAAGTCCACCTTTGTTTGCTTCGGTAACAGCTAGATCGAACTTTGTTTTGTTCTTTATGGCTTTTTCTGCCTCGCTCCATACTAGAGCTTGTTTCGCTTCCTTTAGAGAAACTTCGATGTAACCATCTTCGTTTTCTTTCTCTATAACTTTTACTTTTATACTGTCGCCAATGTTTGCTTTCTTGATAAGCTCTTTTGCGTTGTTGAACTCTCTACCATATATAACTCCTGTTCCAAATGGAGCAAGATCTATATAAAGAGCATTTTTCTCTATAGCTATAACTGGTCCTTCAACAAGCATATCTACATCTGGAAATGGAGCTTCTTTTTCTACAAAAATTGTCTTTTCTTCTGCGATTGTTGTCATGAAATTAAAAATACCGCTATTGCGGCTACTTCCTTACGGGTGTTTTGAGCTAATTTTTTGTTTTTGGTCGCTCAGAAACGGTTATCCGTATGGCTTTTGTAACACACTAATAATGTCCCAACATTACCACAAGATGTGTGGCCTTGCAAGTAGGTATTTTGGGCCAAAAATGGTAATATTATCCTTATGATAATAAGCTATTTTGGGAAGCAAAACCTCAAGGTTCAGTATGGTGATTTGGTCATTTGTGTTGACCCTGTTTCCAAGAAAGGAGACAAGAATTCTGGCTCAAAATTTGGTTCAGATATAGTTATAAGCACAACTCCACACCCAGACTACAATGGTATAGAAGAAGCTGTATACGGGGACAAAGAACCTTTTGTTATAAGATCGGCTGGAGAATACGAGATAGGCGGCACAGAAATAGTTGGAGCCCACACGATAACTAACATAGACAAGAAAAGATACAAGAATACTTGCTTTAGATTTGTTGTAGAAGATATAAATCTAGGAGTTTTAGGACCAATAGACAAAGAATCTTTTACTTCAAAAGTTAGAGAAGTTCTAGGTGGAGTCGATATATTATTCTTGCCACTTTCTGGAGGAGATGGTTATGGTGTAGACGAAGCAGAAAAAATATATTTTCAAGTAGAACCACCGATTGTTGTACCGGTAGATTATTCTCCAGAAGATTTGGAAAAGTTCGTCAAAAAAATCGGAGCTCCAAAAGAGACAGTAGACAAACTAACTATCAAGAAAAAGGATGTCTACGCAAGCAAGGGAGATATTATAGTTATAAAGAAGTCTTAGAGAAATGAAATCGCTTGTTCAAAAACTTAGATCAAAACCTGATCACGTAAAACAGCGTATAACTTATATAGTTATGGGAGTTTGTTTCGTACTACTGTTTATGGGCTGGGTTTTGGATCTTTCTTTTGGAACTTATGCAAAAGAAAAGCAAGAATCGACTTATACTGCAAAAACAGAAAAGGAAGGCAGTGGTCCACTCAAGATGATAAGTTCTGTTGTTGGAAACATATTGAAGAGCACACCACTTTCTGGGCAAGATGATTCGCAAAGTGTTTATGACGCACTAGGTTCAAACTCTATAGATAGTGCTTCTGACACAACACAAACAGGAACAGTTAGTCAGTACGATTTTGTAGAGCAGAGATCTCTCAATACAGAAGGAGGACAATAATTTGATATAATAAGAGTAAGTATATATGCCAAAGAAAAAAGTAGAGAAAAACGACGATAACAAGAAAGATGAAGGGGGACTAGTTCTCGCTTCTTCAGTAGTGCCAAAGTCTATAGTAGAAGAGATGCAGGAGTCTTATATTTCTTATGCTATGAGCGTTATAACTTCTCGTGCTCTTCCAGACGTAAGAGATGGTTTGAAGCCCGTTCATAGAAGAATTCTATATGCTATGAACGAGATGAGTCTTTCTCCTACATCTAAACCCAAGAAGTCTGCAGCAGTAGTTGGAGACGTTCTCGGAAAGTATCACCCTCATGGAGATACTGCTGTTTATGATTCGATGGTGAACATGGCACAAGATTTTTCTTATAGATATCCGCTTGTTCTTGGACAAGGTAACTTCGGTTCTATCGACGGAGACGGAGCAGCTGCTATGCGTTATACAGAAGCAAGAATGACAAAGATCGCTACTTTGATGCTCAAAGATCTCGATAAAGATACCGTAGACTGGAGACCAAACTATGACGCATCTAGAAAAGAACCGGCTGTTTTACCAGCGGCTGTTCCAGCACTTCTTCTAAACGGAACTATGGGTATTGCTGTGGGTATGGCAACTGCTATACCACCACACAATCTAAGTGAAGTTATAGATGCAACAGTTCACCTCATAAATAACAAAGATGCAAACGTAGAGGATCTATGTGAGTTTATACAGGGTCCAGATTTTCCAGTTGGTGGAATAATCTATGGCAAGAAAGAGATAGAGCAGGCATACAGAACAGGAAGAGGCGGTATTGTGACTCGTGGTGTGGCAGAAGTTGTAGAAGTAAAAACCGGACAATTCCAAATCGTTATAACTTCTATACCTTTTCAGGTTAAGAAATCAAACCTTATAACCTCTATTGCTGATTTGGTTCAGCAAAAGAAGATAGAAGGTATCAAAGACATACGTGACCTGTCTACAAAAGATATAAAGGTGGTGATAGACCTCAAGAGCGGCGCACACCCACAGAAAGTTTTGAATTATCTATACAAGCACACTCAGCTAGAACAAAACTTCAACTTCAATATGCTTGCTCTTGTCAAAGGTACTCCAGAACTTCTATCTCTAAAGGGACTTCTTGAAAATTTCATAGAGCACAGAAAAGAAGTTGTAAGAAGAAGAACAGAGTTTGATCTAAGGAAAGCAAAAGATAGAGAACATATACTTCTCGGACTAAAGAAGGCTCTTGATCATATCGACAAGATAATAAGTATCATACGAGGATCAAAAGACGCATCTGAAGCAAAAGTAAAGTTGATGAAAGAATTCAAATTCTCAGATTTGCAAACAGACGCGATTTTAGATATGAGACTTCAGAAGCTTGCAGGTCTAGAAAGAAAGCAAGTCGAAGAAGAACTAAAAGAAAAACAAAAACTTATTGCAGAACTCGAAGCGCTTTTGGCTAGTCCAAAAAAGATTCTGAAAACTATCGAAGACGAACTTGTAGAAATAAAAGAAAAGTACGGTGACGAAAGAAGAACAAAACTTGTAAAAGGTGGAGTCAAATCTATAAGTGATGAAGATCTTATCCCAGAAAAAGATTCTGTTTTGGTATTTACACAAGGTGGTTATGTAAAAAGAACTGATCCTAGTGAATACCGCTCACAGAAAAGAGGTGGCGTTGGAGTTATAGATCTCGAAACAAAAGAGGAAGATTTCGTAACTATGCTTGTTCAGGCAAGTACGCACAGTGATCTACTATTCTTCACCAACAGAGGTAAGGCTTACCAGATCAAGATGTATGATTTGCCAGAAGGAAAGCGTGCAACAAAAGGTAAATCTATAATGAACTTCTTGTCACTCGATGGAGAAGAAAGAGTCACTTCTATTCTTCCAATAGAAAAAGGAAAGAAGGATGCCATAACAGAACTCGTTATGATTACAAAAAATGGAGTCGGTAAAAAGGTTAGCGCAGAAAGTTTCAAAGATGTAAGAAGAAGCGGAATCATATCTATCAAACTCGCAAAAGACGATGAACTAGTTGCAGTTAGAGCTGTCGACAAGGACAAAGACGTCGTACTTGTATCACACGAGGGTATGTCTATCAGATTCCGTTCTACAGATTTGCGTGAAATGGGTAGAGCAGCTGGTGGAGTAAAAGGCATGAGTCTAAAGAAAGGAGACGAGATTGTCGGTGCGGTGGTAGTTGAAAAGAACGAAAAAGATGCAGAGCTTCTAGTTATGAGTAAAAACGGTCTTGGAAAGAAAACAAAGATCACAGAATACAAAGCACAAAAGCGTGGAGGTGGAGGAGTAAAAACTGCAAAAGTTACAGAAAAAACAGGTCCGATAATTGTAGGTAGAGTTGTAAGAGATGAAGAAGAAATGATCGCTATGAGCAAAAAGGGTCAAGTGATCAGAGTAAAACTAGAATCAGTACCTAGCCTAGGTAGACAAACTCAAGGAGTTTCTATTATGAAACTAAGAGCAGGAGACGCTATCGCTTCTGTCACTACAATATAAAGACTATGCAAGATTTCCTAGATCCTAAAAAAGCGTTGAAAGAAATAAAAGTTCACGAGGGTCACAAAGTGGGTGACTTTGGATGTGGGACAGGTGGTTTTACAAAAGTTCTTGGACCAATAGTTGGTACTACTGGTAGAGTTTTTGCTGTCGATGTGCAGAAAAGTATTTGTGACAGGCTAGAGAAAGAAGTCAAAGAAGGTGTATACGAAAACACTACAGTTATCTGGGGTGATATCGAGAAGAAAAACGGTACAAAAATAAACGATGGATTTCTAGATTTTGTTTTTTTTGCAAACACATTGTTTCTTGTAGAAGATAAGTTTGGTGCAATAAAAGAAGCTACTAGAACACTAAAAAAGGGCGGAAGAATAGTTGTTATAGATTGGACAGACTCTTGGGGTGGTATCGGTCCACACAAGGATCACCTTTTCACAAAGACAGATGCAAAAGATTTATTTATGAAATTTGGCATGAATGTGGAAAAGGAGTTTGACGCAGGTGCTCATCACTATGGGATAATATTGAAAAGCCAATAATTATGGGAGCAAATAAAATATCACCATTTCAAATAATTTTACTTGTAGCGTTTGGTTTTATAATCATAATCGCTGTGATGATTTTTTCTGGTGCTATAAACTTGGGTAGTAAAAACCAAGCCGATACACTTTCTGGAAAAGTTGTTATATGGGGATTTTTCCCAAGCTCTACAATGAGGGAAGTTATATCTCCTATACAATCCAAGTACGAGAATCTGACAATCTCTTATGTAGAGAAAAACTACGCAACATTTGGAGCAGATCTATCTGAGGCACTTGCTTCGGGAAATGGTCCAGATATGTTTATGGTTACAAGCGATACACTTCTCCGAGATTTGAACAAATCGTTTACAACATCTTTTGATACATACCCACTTAGAACTTATAGAAATACGTTTGTAGAAGGCGCAGAACTATTTCTAGGAAATGACGGTGTTATGGCATTCCCGCTTACTATCGACCCGTTGGTTCTTTATTGGAATAGAGACATGTTCAATTCTGCGGGTATTGTTTCTCCGCCGGCTACTTGGGGAGATCTTTACAAGATCGTACCAACTCTTTCAGAAAAAACTTCTCAAGGCATACTTTCTAAAAGCGCTATATCTCTAGGAGAATACGACAACGTGACTCATGCCAAGGACATACTTTCTATGTTCTTTATACAAACAGGAAACAAGATAGTAACTCGTGATTCAGACGGTAGTTACTACAGTACTCTTTCTGCTACAACTTCTGGCGGAGAATCTCCTGGAGCGAGTATCATAAGGTTCTATACAGACTTCTCTAACCCTTCTAGCGATTACTTTTCTTGGAGCAAATCTCTTCCTGATTCAAAAGATTATTTTATAGCAGGGAACTTGGCTATGTATATAGGATACGCGAGCGAAGTTTATGACATAAGAGCCAAGAACCCAAACCTAAACTTTGATGTAACTCGTATACCACAACTAGAGTCTTCTTCTAATGATCTTACTTTTGGGCGTGTATATGGAATCACAACAACAAGAAACACAGCACAAAGAACCGCTGCTTTCTACATAGCACAAGACCTGTCTTCTTCTGACTCGGTTGCACTTTTGTCTAGTTTTTTGAAAACAATACCAGTTAGAAGAGATCTACTTTCATCGCTTCCAGCAGATCCGTATATAAACTCTTTCTATCAATCAGCGCTTTTGGCGAGAAGTTGGTATGATCCAAATCCGACATCTACAAGTGGAATATTCCAAAACATGATCAAAGACGTAACAACAGGATTTTATTCACCAGAAGGTGCACTCAAGAGAGCAAATGATGCCCTGGATAATCTTTTGAGATAAAATATAAGTATGAAAAAAGTAATTTTATTTTCTATAATGTTGGCAGTTATATCTACCGTTTTCTTTGGTAGTTTTGCTCACGCAGAAACAACATACACAACAGAGCCTGTTGGCTTGGTCCATTGCGGTGGTTATGGAGCTGATGGCAATCCAGAATATCCGTGCAACTTTGAATTTGTTATAGGAACAATGGAGAATGTTATAGATTTTCTTCTATTTACTATTGCTATGCCTCTTGCTGCGCTGGCGTTTATGTATGCCGGATTTCTATACCTTACAGCAGGGTCAAACCCTGGAAATGTCTCGAAGGCCAAGAAGATTTTCTGGAATGTATTGTGGGGACTTGTTATAGCTCTTGCTGCTTGGCTAGCTATATATACGCTCATGACTATGCTAGGTGTTGATCCAGAATTGATTTATCTAGAAGGGTAATACTATAATATGAATGTGAACAAAAAATCTTTGAAAAAAATAGTTCTAATATCAATGACATGGTTTTTGATTTTGTCTGGAGTTTCTTTTGCACAAGATGGAGGGTCTGGTGGTGGACCAGACGGAGGATCCTCTGGTGCAGGAGAGTCAGCAACTCTAGATTTCCAACTCAACAACCCACTTTCAGACGAGATAAACTCTATACCCGTACTTATATCCAAGATACTGGATATTGTTATATTTATAATGGTTCCGATAATAACACTCATGGTTATCTACACAGGATTTATGTTTGTGGTAGCCAGAGGAAAGCCTGCTGAGCTTGAAAAGGCGAAGAAAGCGCTTATGTGGACTCTTATCGGTGCGGCTATAATACTCGGCGCATGGACACTTGCTGAGGTTCTGGGAGGAACTATAGATTGTCTAAAACCCGGTGTAACTTGTTAAAATATGAAAAGAAATATATATAAAAACTTAATATCGATAGCGGTGCTAAGCATAATTTTTGTAGGGACGTTTGCTCTAGCTGCTGGTCCTGGTCCAGATATCTTCATATCTGGCGACTCCGGAGATATTGTTTTCGAAGCCAGTGGTTCAGAATCTTCTTCTAGCGCTTTTTGTCCTAGTGAACTAACAGATCTAAAAAGTTTGGTTATATGGGTTATATGTTTTATAACTCAAGCTCTTGTACCTCTAGCTTTTGCTATTGCACTAGTATTGTTTATCTGGGGAGTTGTTATGTATATGAGAAATGCTGATAACGCTTCAAAAAGAAAAGAGGGCGCTCAGTATATACTATGGGGAATATTTGCACTCTTCGTCATGCTTTCTGTGTGGGGGCTTGTAGCAGTGCTCTCAAACACATTTGGTCAGCAAAACGCTATTCCACAACTCCCTGTAGCTGACCCTGGTACATACTAGCCCATACTGTGGTATAATACACTTTGTAAACAAGAGTTTTCATAAGACTCGTTTATTTATAAGAATTCTTAATTTATAAATTATTATGAAAAAAATATTACCAATCTCTATAGCTTTGACACCGTTTTTGGCTTTTGCTCAAACAGGTGGAACAGACGCTGGAGATATATTTAACACTATAGCTGAAATTGTTGGTGCTATAATTCCGTTTCTTATCACAATAGCGATAATCGTGTTTATCTGGGGAGTTATCCAGTTCGTTATCGCAAAAGACGACGGTACAAAAGAAAAGGGAAGAAACGTTATGATTTCTGGTATCATCGGATTGTTTGTAATTCTTGCAGTGTTTGGTCTTATAAGAGTTATCTCAAATACTTTTGAGATAGATCAAGGAGGAACAATTATAGAAGGTGATATCCCAGGAGTAGAAATTCCAACTCTTTAATCTCTAAAGAATGATTAATTTTATCCCAAAAGCATATGCTGCAGGTGAACCACCCGCAGTTGTCAAAGAGATAGTGGGCAAGATAAACGCGTATATCATAAACCCGCTTATCATACTTATGTTTGCTGTTGCTCTTATAGTTTTCCTGTATGGAGTTATAGAGTTTATAGCGATCAAGACAGATCAAGCCAGAAAAAACGGTAAGAATCATATGCTTTGGGGAATAATAGGAATGTTTATTATGGTTTCTGTATTCACCATACTTCGTATAATAGCTAATACAGTTGGAAGTGACGTTCAGATTCCCTAAGAAATAAAAAAGAAAAGGCCGGATTATTCCGGCCTTTTTTCAAGTAATTTTTTTGAGCTTTACGACTGATATCGTATATTTTCCTGGTATCCAGGTTTCCGTTAGCCATGAATGATATCCGTGACTCCACGTAGCTCTGATCTCCAGATATTCTCCGTATCCGAGATTTTTACTTCTTTCTTTTATTTTATCTCGGCCCTCAATGCTCGTTTGAGCGAGCACTGTTTTGATACTTCCATCACTTATCCCAACGAAAATTGGAATTTTCATATTATTATTTGTGAGGATTTCAGCATCTATAAAGCCGATGATTGTTTCGCCAAGATACAGAGAATCTGCTTTTTGGGCAAATATCACTGTTGATGACAAAAGGGCAATGATTGCTAAAAGAACTTTTTTCATCTTGTTGTTTTTCTATATTATATCATATAGTATAGTATATGTCAATGTAAAAAGCCGAACTCAATAATTGTGAGCTCGGCTTTCAAAATTTTGCATTCACAATCTTACGGTGATATTCCGGATAGAGTGTAATAGTAGTCTGTTACAAATCCGTCCAGATCTCTTTGTACAACCAGACTTGCAGTTATAGACACGTTCTCCCAACCGTTGTAGTAGCAACTGGTCAGAAGATCTTGGTATGTATTGTATGAGTTGTGTTCCGCTACTGAGACCCTGTTGTATTGGTCTGTGAACGATATGGAACTTTGACTCACTGGATCTGCAAATAGTCTTCCGTAGAGGACTTGGTCCATTCCAATGGTTGGATCACCATATTGTCCATCCCCGTTTTTGGGAGGAAGATTACAGGTATTGCAATCATTACAACCCGTTCCTACAATCACCAAAATAGAGATTGTGAATAAAAAGATCAGATTTTTCATAGCTTTCGATTTCTTTATATAATATCATACTTTATCTAAGAAGTCAAGTATTAAAAAAGGCGGTGCATTTGCACCGCCTTTGTGGTTTTTTCAGGGCTTTGGCCCGTCATAGATAGTAACATCAACCGTTATGGTTTCTGTTGCACCTTCGGGCAGCATTAGCCTTACTTTTTCAACCTTTCTCGGGAAGTCGTGGTACCTTTCTTTTGGTAGGGATACCCAATCACTACCGTCTGTTGAGACTTCGTAACTCTTTCCATGTCCATCACACTCCCACCCATTTCCATCGATTTCGATTTCTACCGGGTTTGTGTTCGGACTAAGCGTTACTGGCACCACAGAAGGTGGTTTTGGCTTCTTGATTTCAGTTATGGCCGATCTTTTCACGCTCACTGCGTTATCAATAGTGGAGAGTCCTCTGCTTATAAAAGCATACAGGATAAAGAAGATGACAAACACTATGATAATACCTCCAGTTATGTCAGGAATCTTGAACTTCGGTCTTGAATACCTCGATCCAGAACCAATCTTCCAGGGGAAGATTGGTTTTTTGACGAGCCGTCTGTAGACAACCCAGAAAACCACGAAAAACAGAATGAACTTGATTACATTTTCCATTTAGTCCTCCTTATTTACCACGGTTATCAACTAAAATGCTTGCACCACCATCGCCACCTGGGGCAAAGGTTGTGATATCAGAATCTCTGATAGCTTTTGCCTTAGTTACTTCTGCCGCTTTGGTTTTGTCTCCACCGGTTTCGATGTCCAGTTGCTTTTCTAAAACCTCATTCTTGGCTTCACCAACTTTTCTTTCGTATTCGGCGTCACCTTTTGCTTGGTTTTTCCTGGCGTCTCTTTCTCCTTCAGACTTTGTGACCGTTGTTTGTTTATCAATGGTCGCTTGTGTTTTGTTAGCAAGTGCTTCGGAGACTCTTTTTGGAAACGTTGGCTCGAGCAGTACACACTCAAGGATATCTACCCCTGAGTCAGTATCGTCCTCTTCACCAGGCTGAACGGAAAATGTTTCCTCCAGTTTGGTTTTGAGTTTCTGATCGATTTCTTTTCTTTTTTTCAGAATCATGGCCGGTGTCATTTTTGCAAATTCGATTGACCAAACAGCCTCGGCATCATCTCTGATAAGTCTTGAGACTTTTTCGATGGAGCCCATGTTTTGCTTAAAGAATAGGTATTTTCCGGTTTTGATTCGGAATTTTACAATACCATTTGCAAGCATGGTCATCTGTTGGTGCAAATCTTCATTTTTGTATGAGTCATCTGCTCCTTCGGATGTTTTAGGAGATGCTGTTGTGATTCTGATCGGTCTAACCCACTCTTTTCCATTTGGAGCAAGACCGGAAGGTAATGGTTCATCATCACTTCCTTTGAAGACATTTTCCGGCTCTCCAGGGAGTTGAAGTTGGATTATTCCTCCGGGGTCTTTTAATAACTGGAATGTCGGGACTACTAAAACAAGTCCGTAGCCACGATCAAGCTCAACAAGAGCTTTTCCAAAGAAATATATCGCCCCGATTTCTTCAGCCCCTACGTGTTTGAAAGATACAGCAAGAACTGCAACTTCAATTGCACAAAGGGCGGTGAAAAACCAATCCTGGTATTGACCAAGATCAAAGTAGGACATGACCTCTTTTGCATTGAAGAGGTAAGTCAGAAAAACCATGGCCAAAAGAAAGGCCAATGTTCCCAGTTGCCACCAAAACCTCATACGGTTTTGGTAAGCTTGTGAAAATCTTTCTTTCATTTCTTTTCTCCTTTTTTTCTTTTTTTCCTGTATCTTTTTGAAATACTCTCTAACCTTCATTCGAAAGTTTTTGAGCTTTTTGCCGACCGTGTTTTTTGCACTCGTGGCTTTTTGTAAAAGATACCGGAATGGTTTTGAAATACTGGAGAAAATTTTCTTCCAGTTTAGTTTTTTTCTTTGCTGCCGGTTTCTGTTACCAGGACTTCTTTTCAAGAAGTTTTTTCTGACCAGAAAAACGATAATTAGTGCAACAGCAAGGACTAGAATGAATACAGGGAAGTACTCCTCAATGGAAGCAAAAATCCCTATAAAATCAATTTCCTGTTTCATTTAATTTTCAATTGTTTCGTTATATATTATACACGAAATATGGTCATTAGTCAAGGGTGGGGGAAAAGAAAAAAGCCCCTGATTTCAAGGGCTTTTATTAGGTTTGTTGTTCTGGTTAGTAATACCATTCGTAATCGTAAGGCACCTCTGCGAAGAGATCGAAATCCTGCTTCGGCAGGTATCTCGCCGTCCGCCATTTCATGGCGTCGATCATCTCTACACGAGGGCATTTGATTTGTTTTCGCGCAGCTCGCTTTTTGTTCTTGGGTAAACCACCGTTTCCAACAGCTGTTATGGTTGATCCACAAGAACAGATTAAAATACTTACCAGTAATACAAAGGTCAGTCTTTTCATTTTTTCTTTTATTATTCTTTTGTATTTTAACATAAAATAATAAAAGGTCAAGTATTTTATATTTTTATATATTAATACTCTTGAATTTTTTTATAAAAAAGGTTATTATCGTCAGATACTTTTCGAGTATATGGACCTATCCGCCCATAGCTTCCACCTTCGCCCTGACGGGCTACGGTGGACAGGCAGCTTTTGGCTTCGCTATGGAACGATACAAATCCGCCCATAGCTTCCACCTTCGCCCTGACGGGCTACGGTGGACAGGCAGCTTTTGGCTTCGCTATGGGTTTTGAAATTACCGCCCATAGCTCAGCTGGTAGAGCACTCGCCTCTTAAGCGATTGGTCCTTGGTTCGAGTCCAAGTGGGCGGACATTGGATTTGTATAATCCAATAAAGTTTTGAAAACTTTATATGCGCGGGTGGCCCTCCTTCGCTTCTTCTTTGCCAAGGCTACGAAGAACAAGGTAAAGCTACGAATGGGCGCACAAATATATTTGTTTTGTGGTATAAATTAAATGCAAAAATAATTAAAATTTTTTAATAAACATGCGCGGGTGGCGAAATTGGTAGACGCGCTAGTCTTAGGAACTAGTGGAGCAATCCGTGGAGGTTCAAGTCCTCTCCCGCGCACAAAATAATAATGAACCCAATGCGAAAGCATTGGGTGATTTATTTTTTACCACGAGAGGGGACTTGAAAGGCGGAGGTTGCGAAGCCATCACGAACAAAGTGAGTGATGTGACCGAGCCAGGGTCGTGAGTCCTGAGATTTTTCGAAGGAACTCCTGACCAAGTCCTCTCCCGCGCACTTCGATAAGCTCAGTACGAGCACATAACAAAAAGACCCGTATGGGTCTTTTTGTTATCTATTGTGTGCCCAGGGCGGGAATTACTGCAAGCAACTTGTTATGTAAATGTATTTACGAAATCATATTAAATTTATATCTAAATAAAATAAAAGTGGTATTATAAGTAATAATGAAAAATTTTGATTCTTGGATCAAGGAAAAAAAGAATATAAATAATAATGGCACTAAAAAACTTTTTCATCGTCGTGAAATTTGGTGGGCGTGTTTTGGTATAAACATAGGAAGAGAACAGGACGGAAGAGGTGATAATTTTGAAAGACCAATAATAATTCTTAAAAAGTTAAGTCAAGATACGTTTATTTGTCTACCTTTATCTACCAAAAAAAAAGTTAGAAAAATTTCAATCTAAAATAACCCATAATAATATTCAGGGTTTTGCTCTTTTGGATCAAACTAGAGTTTTGGACTCAAAGAGGTTACTTCGTAAAATAGGCACGGTCTCAAATGATGAATTTGAACCAATGAGATTAAAATTTAAGGAAATTTTATGAAAATCGAAAGCCCCGCTAATGCGGGGCTTTCTCGGAGGCCTAAGCCACTGTGTACTTTAATTATAGCAAAAAGACTTTTGGTGTCAAATTAATAAAATAAAGTTTCTTTATCCCAATCTAGATTTCATTTATTATTTCATTTATAGACAAGGGGTTGCTTATAAAGATTTTGACTACTAAGTAGAAAGGGGGAAGTATTTCTGGGGGGAAATTATCTTGAGGAGATATAATCCCAGAAGACTCTATAGAAATATTCAAAATCCTTATATTGTTATTTTTATCAATCGATAAATATCCATAACCTGTTACATTTATCGAATCGTATAAATACGGCACTAGTTCCAAGTTTTGCTCTGGGATTGATATGTATTTTTCCCAGCCGTATTCTTTTAAATACAAATCATAATATTCGGAAAGTTCTTTTTCATATGAAATAGATTTTTGATAATCAAGGTTTTCTTTTTGGGTAAACCAAAGAGTTCCTTTTATGTCGTTTATGTAATTATGAGAGTTTGATTCATATACTTTTGTCATTTCTTTGTATTCCTGAGATCCATCATTTTCTTGTATATTCCAGTCTCCATCTAAAAAATTGGTATCAAACACAAAGTCTTCTACTGATTTTTTGGGTTCAGAACTTTCTTTGGTATCAATAGAGTTACTTGACTCATCCGGGTCAGTATTATTTATCTTGTTGTTTTCTATATTAAATTCTCTTTCTGATTTCTCAACGTTTCTTTTTGTGTTTTTGTATGACTTATATTGATCAATAGCAAAAAATATAGACCCCAATATAAATAAGGTTATTATTGATATCAAACACTTTTTGTTTTTAATTATTTTCATTAGGTTAGAATTTAAAAGCACGCGTTTTATGTCGGCACACAGGGAACTCGCAAATCTAAAAATCTTGTGCTGGGAGCGGGAATCGAACCCGCACGGCATTTAATTGCCTGGGGATTTTAAGTCCCCTATGTCTACCTATTCCATCATCCCAGCATGGATTTTAAGTCCCCTATGTCTACCTACTCCATCACCCGGGCAGTCCCGCCTAAACTAGGTCGTCTATTCGGGCAGGTGGGGAGGTGCGAGTCCTTGGATTCGCCCCTTCACAAACGGTTTGAAGTATCACTTCAATTTTGGTATAGTGAACTCCTAATTGTTTTTATGGTGCAGTGGCGAAGATGGTCAACGCGGCGGTCTGCAAAACCGCTATGCGCCGGTTCGAATCCGGCCTGCACCTCCTTTGTTTGTGTGGGGTTGCAGATCCTTTTTTTATCTTCACCACTCTATCCAAATCTTACAAGAAGAATAAAGAAAATATAGCAAATAAAACCCTTATTCTCAATCTTTGTCTTGCTCTAGAAGTTCTATTATTCGATAACGATTTTTCTCACCCGCGTCTAAGTGCACTTCTATAAAAGGAACTTTGTGATTTTTTACAACACTACCAACATGCTTTCTGAGTTCAACAACGTTTCTTTTTAGAAAATCTAGAACAGCTTTTTCTTTTTCTTCTGGCATTACTGTTATATGGACGAAACATTTGTTTCCTTTTTTCTCATAAGATACTCCAGTCACAGTAATAAGCGAAGCACTGCTCGCTTCTTTTGAGATCCATTTTGCAACAACCTCTCTTATTATTTCTTCGTAGCCTTTTTTGTCTTGCATAGTTTTATATAGTTTTTCTTTCTGTAACTACAAGTACGTCTCCTGGTGCAATCTCGACTCTTGAGTCGATCATCATACCGCACTCTGTACCTTCTTTGACTTCGCCTACTTTTGCTCTGGCCGCTTCTAGTTTGTCTATTTCTCCTATTCCCAAGATATTTTCTCTCCTATCTATTTTGATTTTTGAGTTAGATTTTATATAGCCCTCTATGACTTTTCCTCCAACAACTTGCTTGTTTTTGGACTGATTGAATACTTTTATGATTTTTACTTTTCCGACAATTTCCTCTACTTCTTGTCTTGGTCTTCTTTTTTCCATTTCTTCCTCTAACCATTCAGTTAGTTTGTAGATTATATCGAAAAGTTGAACGTCTATCTTTGTTCCTTCGAGTGCTTCTTTTGCAGCATTGTCTAGTTTTGAGTTGAAGCCAACGATTATGCCATCTTCTCCAGCAGGGAATCTTTTTATATCTGATTCGTTTATAGAACCTGTTCCGCTATGAACGATTTTATAAGTAACGGTATCTTGCTCTAGTTCTTTGATTTTTTTCTCTATAGCTTCGCATGTTCCGCGAACATCTGTTTTTATAACTATAGGGATAGCGTATTGCCCTTCTTTTTCTTCAAAGCCTTCAGATTTGGTTTGGTTTTCTGCATTTTCTTTTGCGGCTTTTTCTGCGTCTTTTTTGTTTTCGTATGTTTCAAATATTTCTCCAGCTTCTGGTTCTTTATCGAAACCAGTTATTTTTATTGGAGTAGAGAAGCGAGCTTCTTTGATTTGCTTTCCGCTAGTGTCTTCAAAAATTCTTGTAGGAGCTATAGCATCTCCTACAACTATATAGTCACCTTTTTCTATCTTTCCATCTTTTACAACCAATACAGCAGTTATACCCCTCTTGGTATCTAGGTTTGTTTCTATGACGACTCCTTCGCCCTTTTTACCGAGATCTCCCTTCCAGTCTTCTAGATCTGCTGTAAGGATTATCATATCCATGAGAGAGTCTATTCCAGAACCTGTTTTTGCAGATATTTCTGCATATGGTGTTGTTCCACCAAATCCTTCTAGAAAAACACCCATTTCCATAAGTTCTGTTTTTATTCTGTCTACGTTTGCATCTGGCTTGTCTATTTTATTTATCGCTACAACAAATGGAAGGTTAGCAGTCTTGATAGTCTCGTAAGCTTCTTTAGTTTGTTTTTTTATACCGTCATCTGCTGCGATGATTAGTATCCCTATATCGGCTACATTTGCACCTCTGCTCCTCATAGAAGAAAAAGCTTCGTGTCCTGGTGTGTCGATAAAAGTAATCTTTCTTTCATCTCCTTCAGAGGTTTTGTGAGTTATTTCATATGCACCAAGATGCTGGGTTATACCACCAGCTTCTCCCGCTACTATGTTTGAGCTTCTGATATAGTCCAAAAGCGTTGATTTTCCATGATCAACGTGTCCCATAACTACCACAACCGGAGGCCTCTTTATTATTTTTTCTTCAGCTTTTTTCATAGTAAAAATAAGGATTTAGGGTTAGAAAAGACAAAAAACGCTTTTGGCGCATTGGTTTTCTTGTACTTAGAGATATTATATGTTTTTTAGTGCTTTGTCGAGGGCTTGCTTTTCTTCGGTAGAAAGTTCGAACTCTGAAGATAGGTTGTTTATAGGTTTACAGAAAAGACTCATTCTGTCTCTTGCATACAAAGAAGAGATGACAAAACCGTCTCTTTTTTCGTTTAGAAGAGCTACGCAGAAGCTTTGCATGCCACCAACATCTGGAAACGGGTTGTATCTAACAATACCAAGTCCACGCAAAGATTTTTCTGATTCTTCTTCGAGTTCTTTTATCCTTGTGTCAGAGTGTTCTCGTTTTTGTATTTCTGTTTTTAGTGCTTTGATTATATCTTCTAGAACATATTCTAGATCACCTGCATTTTTCCCAGCAAAAAACTTCTTTAGTTTTCTGTTTTGTTTGAGTATAAGAAAAATAGAAAAAGCCCCAAACAGAGTTCCAAGTGTCGCTAGAAAAAGTTCTATGTTCATCATGATAAGCCAAATTATACCAAATGCTTTTGAGGCAAAAAAGGTATATAATCGGAGTATGTTCAAAAGTAGAAAAAACAGGCTTTATTTCGACTATTCCTCTAGAACACCTATTAGAAAAGAGGCTTTGAAGGACTTTGTCCAGAAAGAAAGGTATTTTGGTAATTCTTCTTCTATTCATCAAAACGGAATAGAGGCTAGAAACATAATAAAAGAAGCCAAAGACATAATGGCCAAAAACATAGGCGGAAACTCTGACGAAATACTTTTTGTTTCTTCTGCTACACTCGGATCAAATATTTTTCTAAGAGGTGTTGTGCTTGCTGCAAAAAAGGGTGGGATACAAAACCCACACGTTATCGTAAGTATGATAGAACACGATTCTGTTCGTGGGATTTTCGATTCCTTTGAAAAAGAAGGAGTAGAGGTTTCCAGAGTGTCTTGTGACGAGTATGGTTATATAAACGAAGAAGAGTTTAAAAACACTCTCAAAGAAAATACTGTATTGGTTTCTTTTACATATGTAAGCAACGAGATTGGAACAGTTCAGAATATAAAAGAAATTTCAAAAATAATCAGGAACTTCAAAAAAGAAACTTTGAAAAGAAAAGAAGGTGGCAAACTTTCTGAAACACTTGATAGAAACTTTCACTACCCAGCGTTTTTTGTAGATGCGTGCCAAGCTTCTTGTTATATGGATCTGGATACAAAAACTTTGGGAGTAGATGGAATGATCCTAAACAGCTCCAAGTGTTATGGTCCAACAGGCGCGTCTATGCTTTTTGTGAAAAATTCTACACCTATAACCCCGATAGTTTGGGGAGGCAAAGATGAAGAAGATTTGTATCCTGGAACTATTTCGCCATCCTTGGTTCACGCTTTTGCCGTAGCAATAGATGAGACAAGAAAAAACATGACTCGTGATATAGAAAAAATTTCTAAACTAAGAGACAGGTTCGAGAAAGAAATACAAACAAAATCTTCTGACAGAATAGAAATACTAGGCAAAAAAGATGGCTTTTCTAGGTCGCCATCTATTTCTGGAATTTTTATAAAGGGGATACAAAGCGAACTTATGGTTATAGAAATGGATGAGAGGGGAATAAGTATTTCGTCTGGTAGTGCGTGTAGATCTTCTGAAGAAGAGATTGCAAGAATAGTTCCTGCTATAGGCAAAGACCCAAAGCATGATGACGGATTCGTGCGCATATCTTTTGGAAGAGAAAATACTGACAAAGACGTGGATGTGTTGGTAGAAAACTTTCTAGATATTTTGGACAAGTACGAAATATCGTAAAACCTTTTTTACTTTTATTTTTTTGATATAATATTGTTATGTCAATGGAGGATCTTACAAAAACACAATTGATACTTCTCTGTATTTTGATCAGCTTTGTTTCTGCTATCGCAACTTCTATAATCACAACTTCTCTTTTGGCTGAAGCTCCACTTCAGACAACGCAAACAATAAATAAAATAGTTCAAAACACAGTAGAAAGAGTGGTTCCTGAAGATATAGAATCAAAACCAAAAACTCAAGTTATTGTTCAGCCCGGAGAAGGTGAACTGATGGTTTCTGTTTTCGAAGAAACAAAAGATAAGAGAATCGCAATCTCAACAAAAGACGGAACCCTAGTTGGATATGCTTTTGCTATAGACGAAACACATCTTGTTTATAAAAATAGTTTAGACAGAGATGCAATCGGAGTTTTCTTTGGAGATGCTTTTTCTCCACTAGAGAAAACAAGTGAAGTTTTCGGACTAGTAATCGCTTCGATAAAAGATGGCAATACTTTCAAATACGTCGGACCCAAAGACGACAATGCTAGAACGGGGGAGACAATCGTGCTTATAAACCCAGAAAATCTACTTCTAGAAAGCACACACGTTTCTGGTATAGAAACAATAGATTCTGGCACCAGAGAAATCATAATGTCTAGCAAACCTAGTGTTTCTGGGCTAGGATCGATCGCTGTCGATCTAGAGGCAAATATCGTAGGATTTATAGGAGATGACGCTGGATCTCTAAAAATCATCGGATCTAGCTCTCTATAGACAAATCACTTTATTAGTGGTATAGTTGTAGTTACAAAAGAATTATGCAACCATTCAACAATTTCACAACAAAAGCAAAAGAAGCAATCAAGCGCTCTCATGAACTAGCTGTCGAGCGTGGTCAAAACCATGTAAACACATATCACATGTTGGCGGCTCTTTTGATGCAAGAAGAAAGTATCGTTATTTCTATACTAGAAAAAATGAATGTAGATGTTGAACTTCTTTCTGAAACTGTAATCGACATAATAGAAGATCCAGAAAGATCACAAACTCTTTCTCCATCTTTTCAGATATACGTTACACCAGACTTGGCACAAGTTCTCGATCAATCTGGAAAAGTCGCAAGATTTTTGAAAGATGAGTTTATATCGACAGAACACCTTTTTATCGCGATACTAGATTCTTCAGATGATGTAAGAGATTTTCTAGCGAAGTTCAAAATATCAAAAGACGAGGCTCTCACAATACTTGAAGATATAAGAAGCGGAAAGATAGATACAAATCCAAAAGAAAAAAGATTTAGACTTCTTTCAAAGTACACAAGAAACCTGACAGACATGGCTCGTGAAGACAAGCTAGATCCTGTTATAGGAAGAGATACAGAAATAATGCGTATCATGCAGATTCTTTCTCGTAGAACAAAAAACAATCCTATACTTATCGGAGAAGCTGGTACAGGAAAAACTGCTGCTGTAGAAGGTCTTGCCCAGAGGATAGCAAAAGGGGATGTATCTGAATCTCTAAAAAACAAAGAGATAGTTTCTCTAGACATCGGTTCCCTTCTTGCTGGAACAAAATACAGGGGCGAGTTCGAAGAAAGACTAAAGGGTGTAATGAAAGAAATGGAAAAGGCAGATGGAACTATAATCCTATTTATCGACGAGATACACACAATAGTTGGTGCTGGTGCAGCAGAAGGAGCTATGGATGCTTCAAACATGCTAAAACCTGCTCTTGCTAGAGGTGAACTAAGAGCTATAGGTGCAACAACTCTAAAAGAATACCAAAAACACATAGAAAAAGACCCAGCATTTGCTAGACGTTTTCAACCTGTGTTTGTAGATGAACCAAGTGTAGAAGACACTGTAGCAATCTTGAGAGGTTTGAAAGAAAAGTATGAGCTTTATCATGGAGTTCGTATAACTGATGACGCTATAGTTGCGGCTGTTAGTTTTTCGACAAGATATATAACAAACAGATTTCTACCAGACAAAGCAGTCGATCTAATCGACGAAGCTTCTTCGTCACTTCGTATTGCTCTTGAGAATAAACCCCAAGTTCTAGAAGACGCCCATAGAAAAATCATGAGATATGAGATAGAAAAAGAAGCCCTCAAGAAAGAAATAGATTCAAAGAAAAAATCTGGTGGAGAAACAAATAAAAAAACAAAAGAAAGGATTGATGAAATCAACAAAGAAATCGCAAACCTGAAAGAAAAGACTTCTGATATAGAGATCAGATGGAAGAACGAAAAAGAACTTCTTACTGCTATATCAAAGATCAAGAAGGAACTAGAGTCTATAAGACTAGAAGCAGAAAGTGCTGAAGCTAGAAGCGATCTCGGTAAAGCTGCAGAAATAAGATATGGAAAAATTCCAGTTCTAGAAAAAGAACTTGATCAGAAAATGACCAGACTAAAAAAACTTCAGAAATCTAGAAGAATCTTGAAAGAAGAAATCAACGAAGAAGATATAGCTGAAGTTGTTTCTCGTTGGACAGGGATACCACTGTCGAAGATGCTAGAAGAAGAAAGAGAGAAGCTTTCTCGCATGGAAGACGAGCTGAAGAAACGTGTTGTTGGACAAGACGAGGCAATCGAGAAAATCGCAGACGTAGTGAGACGCTCTCGTGCTGGTATAAGTGACCCGAACAAACCAATAGGATCATTTATTTTCCTAGGTCCAACAGGTGTTGGTAAAACAGAGCTTACTAAAACTCTAGCAGAGTTTATGTTCAATGATGAAAAAGCACTGATAAGAGTAGATATGTCAGAGTACATGGAAAGACACAGTGTTTCAAAACTAGTAGGTTCGCCTCCTGGATATGTTGGTTATGATGAAAGTGGACAGTTTACTGAAGCTGTAAGACATAGACCATACTCTGTAGTTTTGTTTGATGAGATCGAGAAGGCGCACCCAGAGGTGTTCAATATACTTCTTCAGGTACTAGATGAAGGAAGGCTAACAGATGGAAAAGGTAGAGTTGTAAACTTCAAGAATACAATCATAATCATGACAAGTAACTTGGGATCACAATTTATCGACAAGATGGAGTCTATGGGATTCTCAAACAATTCCGAAAAGCAGGATTACAAAAACATGAAAGACAAAGTAGATGGTGCGCTAAAAGACTTCTTTAGACCAGAATTCCTAAACCGTGTAGATGAAACAATAGTGTTTGATATCTTGTCAAAAGAAGTGATAAGAGAAATCGTAGAGATAAGACTAGAGAAGATGACCCAAAGACTAAAAGACAAAGGTATAGAAGTAGAGATCTCAAACAGTGCTCTAGAGTATCTAGCAAAAGAGGGTTATGACCCGCACTATGGTGCAAGACCACTAAATAGAATAATCCAAAACAAAATTCTTTCACCAGTTGCTTCTATGATTATAAAAGGAGAACTTCTAAAGAACGACACAGTTGTGATAGATGAGAAGGCTGAAAACCTAATAATCGAAAACAAAAAAACTGGAGGAAAAAGAACAAAGAAAAAAATAAAAGATGATGTTCTAGTATAAACAAAAAATCCCCTCATGGGGATTTTTTGTTTTTGTGCGCCGGGTCCTCCTCCGTAGAAGACTACGGACGGACACAGTAGGATATTCCTTTTATGGTGTGCATTAAAAAAATCCCAAAAGAATTTGGAATTTTTTTAATGTGCGCCGGGTAGGATTTGAACCTACGTAGCCCTAAGGGCGCTTGATTTACAGTCAAGTGCAATTGACCACTCTGCCACCGACGCATATTTATGCAAGTGTTTTAGTATTTTTATACTTTTTATCTGTCTAGGACAGACTGCCACCTTTACCCGCCTATGGTGCGGGACGCATATTTTGTAGGGACAGTATAACAACTTTACACCAAAAATCAAATACTTGATATAATCTCTTTATATGAAGAAAGAAGTAATTTTGGGAGGAGGATGTTTTTGGTGTACAGAGGCAGATCTCAGGAAAATAGAAGGTGTTATAGATGTGATGCCTGGTTATGCGGGAGAAAAAGAAGGTTCACCTACTTATGAAAATCACAACGGGTATAGAGAAGCTGTAAGAGTAGAATATGATGAAGAAAAAGTGACCTACAAGAAAATATGTCAGTTTTTTCTAGACCATATAGACCCAACAGATGCTGGTGGACAGTTTTTTGATAGAGGTGACTCATACAAAACAGCTATATACTATGATGGAGACGAAGAAAAGTTTATAGCAGAATCTCTTATAAAAGAGTTAGAAGAAAGCAGACTTTTCGACAAGCCTATAGCAACAGAGGTACTAAAAAAAGCATATTTTTATGTAGCAGAAGACTATCACCAGAACTATGCTGATAAAAATCCAGTAAGATATGGCTTATACAAAGAGGGTTCCGGAAGGGTTTTGTTTGTGAACAATGTTTGCCAGGCTAGGGAAGAGAAGAATATAAAGTGGAAGGATTAGCCCTTGCAATCGGTCGAGATTCTGGTATTATAGCCCCTATATGTCACAAGATAGATTATTTAAGCTTGCTTGCGGAGATTGCAAAAGAATAAACTACTGGTCAAGCAAAAACAAGAAAATACTTCAAAATAAGCTTGAACTGAAAAAGTACTGTAAATGGTGTAATAAGAACACTCTTCACAAAGAGCAAAAGAAATAAAAGTAAAAGTAGCCCAATCGGGGCTATTTTGCTATAGTATCTTTATTGTTCGGGCTAAACCTTTATAAATAAAGGTCGCCCGAACATTTTGTAAGACAAAATGTTTTAGGGCGATTAGTTTAGTGGCAGAACAGCGGTCTCCAAAACCGCTGGCGAGGGTTCGATTCCTTCATCGCCCGCCGAAATATAAATTATTTCTTTATTAAAATTTATAATATTACTTTTATGTTTAAATTAAAATCTTTACAAGTATGTGAAAACTTTATACATGACAATTCTGGAAAATATAGTCTTATAAATATTTTTACTACAATAACAAGTAGTGAAGTTCCTATCAACTACAAACCATTTTTTGTTGTAACGCATATTACCTCAAGTAAAGAAGGAAAGTTTATAGAAGAAATAGAGATACAAAACACAAAAAACAATAGAGTTATTGGAACAGCAAAATCTGAAATTTCTATTGAAAATGATGACGGAAATATTCTAATAACTTATTTTGATAATATTAAGTTTGAAGATTTTACAAAATATAAAATTAATATAAAAGTTGGAGGTTATCAAATGGAAGAAGAAAACTACCTTACTTTAGTTGAAAAATCATAAAATGACAATAGAAATAAAAAATGATTTAAGTAATCAATCGTCTAATAAAGTAGTTATAAAGAAAGCTAATTATACAAACAAAGAACTAAATGAAAAATTTAGTAACTTAGAATATGAATATAATAACCTTGAAAGGCGATACAATAATTTTGAAAATAGAATGGACGGCTATAGTAATAAGATGCTTAATTTAACGACCGGTATTGCTATAGCACTTACTGCGATTGCAGTTTTTATAGTCGTTGATTATGCTTATAATAGAGGTGATGGTTATAAAAGATATATTGATAAAGTTAATGAAGTTTCAAATACATATTATTCTAAGGAGGAAATAGACTCCACTTTGAAAAAATTTAAAGAGTGTATACATGAATATGGATCTTATTTTTGCACAAAATAATTTTATCTCTTAAACCAAGTTCTTTGACGTTTGACGTATTGCCAAGTAGCTTTTTCTAGGGACTCTATCATTTCTTGTTTTGATATTTTTCCTTGTAGATATTGAGAAACAAACCTACACTCAAGACCAAGCCCTTCCATCCTTTTCCAAGAAAGGCCTTTTTTGTGTAAGTTTTCTGCTTCTTTTATCATTCCTGATTTTATTCTAGAAATAATCCTTTGTTTTATTTTTTCTTTCAAAACACCATCTTCTAAATCTAAATATATAGTTTCTACTTCGTATCTCGGATTAGATTTTGTCTTGGGAACTTTGCCTATAGAGTTTGCTATTTCTATGGCTCTTATTAGTCTAACTTTGTTTTTGAAATCGATTGTCTCTGCCCTGTTTTTGTCCAATTTTTTGAGCATAGAGAATAGCTCTTTTTCAGTTTTATTAGAAAGCTTATCTCGCAAGTTTTTGTCTGGCGCTACTTGAGGTAGCACCACGCCTTTTGTTATTGCGTCTATATAAAATCCTGTTCCTCCTACTATTATAGGTAAGTTTCCTCTTGAAAGAATTTCGTTTATTTTTCTTTCAGCATCTTTTTTGTAAAGCGAAACAGAATAAGTTTTTTTTGGATTTGCTACATCTAGCATGTGATGAGGGACCCCAGACATTTCTTTCTTTGTGACTTTACCAGAAAGTAAATCAAGACCCTTGTATACTTGTCTTGAGTCAGCAGAAACTATCTCGGAGTTTATGCCTATCTTTTTTAGTTTTTTTGCTAGTTCTATAGAAAAACCAGTCTTTCCAGAAGAAGTTGGTCCAACTATTGATATAACAAATGGTTTTTTCATATGGGTAGTAAAGCATATCTAGAAATCTTTTTCTATGTTTTGCTAAAATTCTATTTTTGAGGTAGTATCGTAAAAAACGAAAAACATGGTTGATCAGGGCAATAAGTTCCGAGTTGATACGTTTCTTGATCCCATAAAAGAGCACAGAGTCGCCAGTGTTCCGCAGATACCCGGCAGAGAAAAAGAAATTGAAGCAATAGAACTTGCTTTTCGTTTAGCGAAAAGACTCGCGACAAATGTTTCTGGTATGGCCGATATAGATCTCATCTTTGAACAAGAGATGAATGGTTATCGTGAAAAACAAGGAAATGACAGCAGCGCTTAAAAAGCGCTGTTTTTTTGTGCCCGGGGAGGGAATCGAACCCTCATGAGTTGCCTCACACGATTTTGCCTGCCCGACTTTGTCTTGACTGTTTTATATTTGTGCCGCGGGAGGGAATCGAACCCTCATGAGTTGCCTCACACGATTTTGAGTCGTGCGCGTCTACCAATTCCGCCACCGCGGCAAACACAAATTAATTTTAATACTTCTTGTATGTATTTGATATTTATAACCAACAAAGTCAAGGTGGGCGGGAGTCTCTTCGGTCTACTTAACCCCGCCTATTTCAGGCGGGGCAAGTTCCGCCACCCGGGCGTTTGGTATGACTTTTATATCACAATTTAGTTAATAATTAAAGTTTTTTTGAGAGCCATTTTCTGCTACAATCAGTATTATCAAGAAAAAATTATGCAAGGAAAATACGAGAACTCAATATTTTTTATAGATGTAAACAAAATCTATCCTAACCCTTATCAGCCAAGAAGAGAATTTGATGAAAAAGCTCTGGAAGATTTGGCAGACTCTATAAGACAATACGGTGTGCTTCAGCCACTTGTTGTTTCTAGAATAGAAAAGGAAACGATAGAAGGTGGACTAGTTACAGAGTATGAACTAATTGCTGGTGAAAGAAGACTGAGAGCTTCTAAAAAAGCAGGACTACAAGAAGTTCCAGTAATCATAAGAGTTGGAGACGACAGTATGATGAAGCTCGAACTGGCTATAATCGAGAACTTACAAAGAGAAGATCTAAATCCAGTAGATAGAGCGAGAGCGTTTTTGCGACTACAAGACGAGTTCAAGTTTACTCACGCAGAGATAGGGAAGAAGGTTGGAAAAAGTAGAGTTTATGTTTCCAATACACTCAGACTTCTATCTATGCCACAAGAAATCTTGGATGCGCTTTCTGAGGGTAAGATCTCCGAAGGTCACACAAGACCCCTTCTTATGCTTTCTGATAGACCAGAGGAGCAAACTGTTTTGTTCAAAGAAATAATTTACAAAAAGATAACTGTTAGAGAAGCTGAAAAAATTGCCAGAAGCGTTGCCAACGACAAGGTTAGAAAGAAAGAATACATAATCGATCCGGAGATAGGTGAAATGGAACAAAAGTTCCAAGACGCTCTAGGCACAAGAGTTCATATAGAAAAAAGAGCCAATGGTGGCAAGATAGAAATAGATTTCTTCACCAACGAAGACTTGTCTATGATTCTAGAAATGCTTTCGACCAAAGACAAAAAAGATCCTTATGAAATGCTCAAAAAGTTTGAAGAAAAGATGGAAGTTACAGATGAGCCAAAAGAAGAAGTTTCCGAAAATACACAAGATGAAACTATAGAGCAAATGGATGATCGATCCGAAGAAGAAAAGAAAAAAGAAGACGATCAAGATCTTTATGATCTTTCTAATTTTTCACTTTAGTTTATTTTCTCCCAAAACTTAGGAATTTTTGTAGCAAAGAGTTGTCTTTGAGGTAGGCGTTTATGTGCTTTTTTGCCATTGTTGTTTTTGCATGATCTAGCCACTTACTTGTAGGGTGAGATTTTTTGTTTGTGATTATTTCTACTATGTCTCCAGATTTTAGAGGTTCGTATATAGAAATCATTTTTCCGTTTACTTTTGCGCTAGAAGTTTTGTCTCCTATGTCTGAGTGCACAGCGTACGCAAAGTCTATAGAACAAGATCCTTCTGGCAGATCTATGACAGAGCCTTTTGGAGTAAAGACGAATATTCTATCATTGAAAGCATCCATCTTGATTGTAGAAAGGAAGTCTTTGTGACTTTTTGTTTCTTCGTCTTTTTCTGCAACTTCTTTGACCCAATTGAATTTGTTTTCCCGACTCTTCTTTTTTAGATTTTGTCTTTCTTTGTATGCGAAGTGTGATGCGATACCGTATTCTGCTCTACCGTGCATTTCTAGAGTTCGTATTTGTATTTCGGCTATTTCTCCATCTCCTGTAAAAATAGTTGTGTGTAGCGACTGGTAACCGTTTGGTTTAGGGAGAGCAATATAATCCTTGATTCTTCCAGGTAGTGGTGTCCACTTGCTATGAACTAGGCCCAAGACTCTATAACAGTCTTCTATGCTGTCTACAATGACTCTGAGCGCCATGATGTCGTAAATTCTTTCTACATCACCCTTGTATCTTTTTATTTTCTTCCAAAGAGAATATTTGTGTTTTACTCTGTAATCTATTTTGAGGTACTTGATATCGTTTTCGGAAAGAAGCTTTTTGATATCACGGTCTATTTTTTTGAGTCTCTTTTCGCTTGTTGCAGATTTTTCTTCAAATATTTTTACTGTTTTTTTGTATTCTTCTGGATATGCAAAAGGAAATGCTGCGTCCTCTATCTCTCCTTTTAGTTTTCCGATACCAAAGCGGTTGGCAAGCGGGGCATAGACTTCCAGTGACTCTAGGGCTATGCGTTGTTGTTTTTCTGGTTTTACATATTCTAGTGTTTTTAGATTGTGTAGTCTGTCTGCAAGTTTTATAACCAGAACTCGGAAGTCCTTGGCGACAGCTACGAAAAACTTTCTTAAACTCTCTACGTGTCTTTCTTCTCCGCGGTATTTTATTTTTCCAAGTTTTGTTACGCCTTCTAGTAGTCCTAGAATTTCTTTTCCAAACTCTTTTTCTATTTCTTTTGCCGATATTTCTGTATCTTCCATGACGTCGTGGAGTAGTCCTGCTGCTATTGTTGTAGCGTCCATTTCATATCGTGCGAGGTTTTTTGCAGTTTCAAAAACGTGTACAAAATAAGGATCACCAGAAGACCTGAACTGTCCCTCGTGAGCACTTTCGGCGAAATCAAAAGCCTTTTTGATCAAGGTTTTTTCTTCTCCTTTTGGTTTTTCTTTCATCAGGTTGTATATATCACCAACCTGCGGATTGAAATTTTCTTTCACAACTAAAGTATGCACTAAAAGAGTTTTTTAGTAAACAAACGATTTTTGTTGATTTTTGTTACGTCTGGTGGTAATTTTAAGAAAAATAAATTGCACCATGGAAATAAGAAATGGCTTGGCCTCGATTCTTGTAAGACAAGTTGGGGGGTGTATAGAGCACTGGAGTACTGCTCCTAATTTTGATATTTTTTTCCCCTATTTTGAATTTGGGAATGGTATAGAAAGAGGGGGAAGTTTTGTTTGCTTTCCGTGTTATGGCAAGAATCCAGACGGATTTCCAAGAAACGGCTTCGTCAAAGAATCAGATTTTTTGGTGTACGAACCCTTTGTAGATGGAGATGGTATAGAAATGAATCTTTTGTCAAAAGAAATCAGGCCGCCATACAATCTCGATATTCATAGACACATTGTTGTCTATGAAAGATCTTTGAAAGAGATAATTAAGATTTACGGAAATGATCAATCAAAAGATCTATTGTATCGACCAGGATTTCGATCGTTTCTAAAAATTTTACATCCTGAGGAAGATATACACGTAGAAGTCTTGGATTCATCTGGAAGGATTGTTAGGCAAGCTATCAATGTGTTTAAGATAAAAGAAAGACCAATGGAGAAAAAGATTGCTGATCTTTCTGATATAGACAAAATATCACTTTCTATCCGCGGGATTGGGGAAGTCGTTATAATAACCATCATTGGAGATTTGCCATGCACCAACCTTTACGTATCGACCGATAATATACAGTATCTATGCGTAAATATTGTTTTTGGTAGATATTCAAGAAAAATCAATCGCGAAAGTTTTACTTTCGGTGTTGAGTACGAAATTGATTGACCAAAAGCCCGCCGCATTGCGGGCTTTTTCATTTTGTGAGGATTGTGCATCGGGCATGCTTTGTTGCTACATCTTTCTGGAATAGTCTTTGTGCCTTCTCCCGGTACCAAAATTGAATATTAAATATAATTCAATTTGATACGGGACTTCGGCACTAATTAACTTTGTTTAATTTATCAGGACGATGATTTGGACACTTGTTATTACTACAACGTTCTGGAATCGTTTTCGTGCCTTGCATCATTAGCGAGTTGCATATTGGACATATGTTTCCAGTTGGCTTTGCCTTGATAGCGTTTTTACAATCTGGATAATTGCTACAAGAATAAAATACTCCAAATCTTCCGCGTCGTTCCATCATTTCACCCTTTTTACAAACCGGACACTCTACACCTGTCATTTTCTTTTTCTTTTCTTCCTCGTCTTCTTTTATGAATTTACATTTTGGATATCTTGAACAAGAAATAAACATTCCGAATCTACCTTCTCTTATTACAAGTTTTCCTCCATGTTTTTCTCCACATTCCGGACAAGGTTCTCCTATCTCTTTTGGTCCTTCCATTATTTTTCCTTCTATTGTTCTGGCCCCGGCACAGTCAGGGAATCTGGAACATGACATGAATCTTCCATTTTTTCCGAGTTTTATGATCATCGGAGCGTTACATTCTGGACAAGGAAACTCTTTTGGAGCGTCACCAAGGTTTGTGATTTTTTCTAGTTTGTCTTTTTCTTTTATTTCTTTTGTAAATGGACCATAGAAGTCTGCTAGGGTTTTTTCGTACTCTCTTTTTCCGTCTGCGATTTCGTCTAATTCGTCTTCCATTTCTGCTGTAAATGTGTCAGATATGTATTCTGTAAAGTTGTTTTCTAGAAATGTAGAAACGACATCTCCAGTATCTGTAGGGAATAGCGTTCTACCTTCTTTTGTTACATAACCTCTATCTTCTAGAGTTTTCATAATAGATGCGTATGTAGACGGTCTACCTATACCTCGTGCTTCTAGTTCTTTGACTAGCCCGGCTTCACTGTAGCGGTTTGGTGGGAGGGTTTCTTTTTCTATTTTTCTTATTTCAGATAGTTTCAATTCTTCTCCGACAGAAACTTTTGGTAGTTCTACGTCTTCGCCTCTTGCGCCAGTGTCTACACTCAGCCAACCAAGAGAAATTATTCTAGATCCATTGATAGAGAATCCTTTGAATTTTTCTCCATCTATTTCTGCTGTTATTTTTGTTCGCAAAACTTTTGCGTCCACCATCTGAGAAGAAACAGCTCTTTCCCATATAAGTTTGTAGAGTTTCTTTTGTTCTTCTGTAGTTCCTGCAGATATTTTGTCGGCATGAGTTGGTCTTATTGCTTCGTGTGCTTCTTGGGCGTTTTTTGATTTTGTTTTGAAGGCCCTGACTTCTACAAATTCTTTTCCAAATCTTTTTGTTATCTCTCCAACTATTTGTCCGATAGCTTGCTTGGATAGGGTTGTTGAGTCAGTTCTCATATATGTTATATGTCCTGCTTCGTACAACTTTTGTGCAACTCCCATAGTTCTAGAAGGAGAGAATCCGAGTCTTGTAGATGCTGTTTGTTGAAGAGTCGATGTTGTAAATGGTGCACGAGGAGATCTTTTTTGCTCTGTTTCTTTGAGATCAGTTACTAACCATTTGCCACTATTACCTTTTTCTAGTATTTCATCTACCAGTTTTTCATCTCTAGGTTCTTCGTCATATGTAAGTGGCAAAGCTTCACCCTTTTTTGTTTTTGTATCTGCTTCTATCACGAAATACTTTTCTGGTATAAATGCACGTATTTCTCTCTCTCGTTCCATTATGATTCTGAGAGCGGGTGACTGTACACGACCAGCCGAAAGTCCGTATCGAACCTTTTTCCATATAAGACCAGACAGGTCATATCCTACAAGACGGTCTAGTACGCGTCGCGCTTCTTGTGCTTTTACTAGTTTCTCATCTATATCACGAGGTTTTTTGAGAGCTTCTTTTATAGCGTCTTCTGTTATTTCGTTGAAAGCCACTCTTTTTATAGGAGCCTTGATTTTCTTGTCTTCGCCGAGTATTTGCTGTAAGTGCCAAGAAATAGCTTCACCTTCTCGGTCGGGGTCGGTTGCTAGTATTATAGAGTCTGATTTTTCAGCCAAGCTTTGGAGTTCGTTTATGACTTTTATCTTTCCAGGAGACTTCTCATAATGGGGAATAAAACCAGCTTCTATGTCGATAGCTTTTTTGTTGTTTTTCGGCAAGTCTCGGATGTGACCGACAGAAGCTCTGACAACATAATCTCCTCCAAGATATTTTTCTATTGTCTTTGCTTTTGACGGCGACTCTACTATAAGTAATGTTTTTGCTGTTTTTGTTTTCATATCCAAATGAATACACTAATACTACGGATTCAAATATTTTGCAAATTTGTGGAAAGAAAAAAGCCGTTATTTCACAAACGGCTTAGAAGGATTTTGCCTTCGACTTGTCTTAGTAATTTTTCACCTTTTGACGTGTCTCCTATAACAAATATTTCTAGATTATCTATTCTTTTATTCAACACTTCTCCAACGTGCTTTAGAAAAAAATCTTCTTCTTTGCTTGTGAGATTTAGTCTTGAGTAATAGTTAAGCCTAGAAATAAGTTGTTCAAAATATGGTGTTTTTACTTTTGTTATAAAGTTACCATCTTCTAAGGGAGAAAGTACGCATTCATATCTTTTAACATTTTCTCTCAAAATTAATATCTTTTTTCTCAAACTCTTCTTTTTAAGAATAAGCCGCCTTCTTTTTACAAAGAAATGAAAAGTTATAAAGATGATAAAAACCGATCCAAGTAAGCATGCTAAAGTAAGAAGCCTAAGCATTGTTTCCATACAAAATGTAATTTATTTTATATATTTTTACAGTACAAACCTTTAATTGTCAATTTCAAAAGTTTCTTCTTATTTCGCCCAACTCTTCTTTTATTAGACCTTTTAGTTCCATACTTGTTATAACTATCTGTGCTTTTGATGCTGGCATACCAGAGAGTCTTATGAGTTCATCTTTATCTCTCGGTTCTTTTAGATTTTCGAGCAATGTTCTTTCCTCGTCCGTTAGATCTTCTAGATCTATTTCTTCTTCTGTATCTTTTTCTTCTGCAAGACCCAGAGCTTCTAGTAGATCCTTGGCATTTGTTATCGGTGTTGCACCTTGTTTCAATAGATTGTTTGTTCCAATCGAAGTTTCAGAAAATATAGGCCCTGGAACTGTAAGGATGTTTTTGTTGTAGTCTAGTCCTAGAGTTGTTGTTATGAGTGAGCCCGACTTTGCTTCTGCTTCTATTATAAGAATCGCGTCAGATATTCCTGCCATGAGTCTGTTTCTTTGTGGAAATGTCCAACGGGTCGCTCTCTGATCTAGTGCAAACTCCGAAACGAGTGCGCCTCCAGAAGAAACTATTTTTTCTGCAAGAGAAAAGTTTGTTCTTGGATATATGACTTTCGGGTCGAGTCCAGATCCCGGAAAGGCGATTGTTTTGAGTCCATTCTTTATAGCTTCTTCGTGTGCAAGAGAATCTATACCGAGAGCAAGTCCAGAGACTATAACTACATTTCTTCCTCGGAGACTAGAGATTAGTTTTTCTATAACTTCCTTTCCGTACCGAGTGTATTTTCTAGAACCTATAACTGTGAGATAAATCATACTTTCTTCTGGGAGGGCACCTCTTATACTTATGGCTTTTGGAGGTTTGGGAATCTCCAGAAGTCGTTTTGGGATGTCCTCGCCCCTTAGTATTTTTATCTTTTGATCCATTTTGTGATTTTATCATTTACTGCTAAAATGAGCAGTACTTATGCTAGATATAAAGTTTATAAGAGAGAACAAGGATGTAGTAAAAGAAGCCATTTCTAAAAAGAAGTTCAAGGTTGATTTGGACGAGCTTTTGGCGCTTGATGACAAAAGACTAGATCTTCTAAGCCAGGTAGAACCTCTCAGGGCTGAACAAAACAAAGCGTCTGAATCCATATCTTCAGAATCTGATCCAGAAAAAAGAAATAAACTTATAGAAGAAATGAAAGAAGTCAAAACCAGACTTTCTTCACTCGAAGAAGAACTCAAAGACGTTATGGTGTCTTGGCAGAAGCTTATGCTCGAGGTTCCAAACGTTCCAGATGTTTCTGTTCCAGATGGAAATACAGACGAAGACAATCAAGAAGTAAAACAAGTAGGAGAGAAGCCAACATTTTCATTTACTCCAAAAGACCACATAGAACTTATGGAGTCTCTTGATCTTGCAGACTTCGAAAGAGGAACAAAAGTTTCTGGCTTCAGAGGATATTTCTTGAAGAACGAGGGTGCAACACTTTCTTTTGCAATTTGGCAGTACATGATGGAAAAGATGGTAAGCAAAGGATTCATTCCTATGATAGTTCCGTCTCTTGTAAACAAAGAAACTCTTTATGGAACAGGTTATCTTCCTAATGGTGAAGAAGACTTGTACAAAACTCAAGACGAAGAATACCTGGCCGGAACAGGAGAAGTTGCAACTATGGCGTATTATAGAAACGAGATCTTGGACAAAGCAGAACTTCCAAAAAAAATGATAGCCTTCTCACCATGTTTCAGAAGAGAAGCAGGAAGTCATGGAAAAGATGTGAAGGGTCTTATAAGAGTTCACGAGTTTTTTAAACTAGAGCAGGTTGTGCTCTGTGAAGCATCACATGAAGAAAGTGTAAAGTTCCACGAAGAACTTACAAAAAACGCAGAAGAGATGCTCCAAGATTTCGGACTTCATTATAGAGTGGTTATAAACTGTGGTGGAGACTTGGGTCTAGGACAAGTAAAGAAATACGATATAGAAGTATGGGTTCCTTCTCAAAATAAATACAGAGAAACTCACTCTTCTTCTTACTTCCACGATTTCCAATCTAGAAGACTAAACATACGATACAAAGACGACGAAGGAAAAAATAGATACGTTCACTCTCTCAACAATACAGCAGTTGCAACGCCTAGAATACTCACAGCAATCATAGAAAACTATCAAACAGAAGACGGAAAAATCCGCGTGCCAGAAGTTCTCAAGAAATACATAGGAAAAGATTTTATTGAAAGATAATAAATCCTTTTGTTATGTCAAAAAGGAAATCAATAGAAACTCCGCACATCCAAAAGATAAGGAGAAAAAAGAAACTTCAAAAAAGAAACAAGAATATTTTGTTTTCTTTTTTGTTTCTTGTGCTTTTTGTTGGTCTTCTAGTGCTACTCAACCAAGATTTCGCTAGAATCAAATCCGTCGAGATCAAAGACTCCGGTTCTATAGATGCGAATCTCTTGAAACAAGAAACAGAAAAAATTCTAGAAGAAAGAATGCTTCTAGGTATCTTGCCGGGAGATTCCAAGTTTCTTCTACCCAAAAACAAGATAGAAGACAGGCTGTCTGTAGAGTTTACAAAAATACAAGAAATAGAATTCAAAAAAAGAGGAGGAAAGTTAGTCATATCTGTTTTGGAATACGATCCACTTTTTGTTTGGTGTAACTCTCTAGAAGAAGATATGGAAGAGTGTTTCTATACTTCCGAAGAAGGTTATATATATGAAGAAGCTCCGACTATAATAGGTTCTGTTTTTATTATCCTTGATTCAAGTAAAACTACAGAAAAAATAGAGAAAGGAATAGGGGACTTTGTTCTAGGAGAAGAAGATTTTGAAATAATCAAAAAACATATAATAGTTTTCGATACACTTGGGCTCAAGTCTAGAAGAATAAGTTTTGGGGATGAGAAACAAGCAGAGCTAGTGTTCTCGTATTATGATAATTTTTCAAATATGTATTTTGCATACGACGGTGGTTGGGAAGATAGACTAGAAGCGCTATCTTCTGCACTTGGCACAGAACCACTTTCTTCTTCGAAAAAAGAATACTTTGCAAATCTTGAATATCTTGATATAAGGTTTGATGACAAAGTTTACTATAAGTTTAGATAATCACTTGTGAATAATTTTTGGAAAAAACTAAATAAGCCTTTTTTTTGCTTGGCACCTATGGCAAACGTTACTGACCCAGCGTTTCGAGAAATAATCGCCAAGTATTCTAGAAAGGGTGAGTCTGGCGGTGGTCCAGATGTTTTTTGGACAGAGTTTACTTCTGCTGACGGACTAGTTTCAGAAGGTAGAGAGAATCTACTTATCGACCTTTCTTTTGGGGAAGTCGAGAGGCCAATCGTGGCGCAGCTTTTCTCGTCTAGACCAGAATTTATGCGAAAAGCTGCGAAGATATGCCAAGACTTGGGATTCGATGGGATCGATATAAACATGGGTTGTCCAGATAAGGCGATTGAGAAAAGTGGTAGTGGCGCAGCGATGATCAAGGATTTTGAAATTGCCAAGTCGGTAGTCATGGCAGCAAGAGAGGGCGCTCCAAATATCCCTATCTCTGTAAAGACTCGTGTTGGTTATAACAAAGTAGAGATAGATACATGGATCAAGAATCTTCTGGAGTTAGATTTGCCCGCTCTTACTGTTCATGCAAGAACTAGAAAAGAAATGTCCAAAGTTCCTGCTGATTGGTCTCGCATAAAACAAATCGTAAAACTTCGCGACAAAATGGGAAAAGATACACTCATCATAGGTAACGGTGACGCCATATCACTCTCTGATGCTGAAGAAAAAATAAAACTTTCTGGTTGTGACGGGGTGATGATAGGTAGAGCCATGTTTGGAAACCCTTGGATATTTGATTCCAATAGAAATATAAAAAAGAAAGGTAGATATACAACAATACCGTTTCAAAGTTTGTTACCAAGATCTTGGGTTAGAAAAATCCAAGGTGAAGACAAATACACGATATCGTCTGTTTCTGACGAAGAAAGACTAACTGTTCTTGTAGAGCACTCAAAACTATTTGAACAAAAACTTACAAAGGTAAAAAGCTTTGATCATATGAAGAAACACTTCAAAGCATATACGTCTGGTATGAACGGAGCAAAAGAACTCCGCATCAAACTTATGGAATGCCAAAATTCGCAAGATGTAGAGAGTGTTGTCAAGGACTATATCGAAACTTTGCATTTAGGTACTACTGTGTTATAAATAGGGCAAATAAAGCTCCATCACATGAAAAAGCTCCGCGTAGTCGCACTCATTTCCGGCTACCCTCAAGAGGAGCTGGAAAAAATTTTTAAGGAGAAAGGTTTACCTGTAGGCACTGTCACTCTTATCCCGTCAGTTACATTGACTGATGTGGAGGAGAAAGAGTTGGTGCACAAGGTAAAAAGTGTTGCCCAAAATACCAAAGCTTTTGGGATCAGGGTTCACAGCGTGTTTCTCGAAACCAAAAACATTGTTCGAGTAAGTCTCGCACAAGAAAGATGGTTTCCACTCAGACGTGAACTCTCTACCAGAGTCATCAATACTTCACTTTCTTTGCGCAAATCTGATTTTGTTATCAATCTTCCTGTTCCAGACAAATTGGAAGATGTGGTGACGATCAGAAACCTCATGACTCTCCAAAGACTTATGTCTTGCGAGTTTATGAGGGTGCAAGAGTTTGATGAAGAGAAAAAAGTTTGGGTGAACAACATACCACCAATACCTCTCCTCAAGTCCTAAATCCGGCCGTCATGGTCGGATTTTTTATTTTTTGAAAAAGGGTAAAAACAGGTTATAATCCTCTAATGCAAGAAGTGCTTTATCGTAAATATAGACCTCTAAAATTTGCCGACGTTATAGGTCAAGATCATATAGTCAAAGGCCTCGAAGTCGCTATCAAGAGCGGAGATTTGCCTCATGCCTTTATATTTTCTGGAGGAAGGGGAACAGGAAAAACTAGTGTTGCTAGAATACTTGCGACAGAACTAGGAATAAAAAAAGAAGATATATACGAGATAGACGCTGCCTCAAACAGAGGTATAGACGATATAAGAAGTATCAAAGAAAGTGTTTCTTCTGTACCATTTGCTTCTGACTACAAGATATACATAATCGACGAAGTGCACATGCTCAGCAAAGATGCGTTCAACGCACTTTTGAAAACTATAGAAGAACCACCAGCATACGCGTTCTTTGTTCTGGCAACGACAGAGTTTGAAAAGATACCAGAAACTATAGTTTCTCGTTGCGTTACTTATGATTTCAAAAAGCCAGGTGAAGCTGTGCTAGAAGAACTTGTAACTTCTGTTTCCAAAAAAGAAAAAGTTTCTATCGACAAAGATGCCGCAGAACTAATCGCGTTTCTAGGAGACGGGTCTTTTCGAGATACATTGTCCAACCTGCAGAAAGTTCTTATTTCTACAGATGAGAAAAAGATAAACTTTGATCACGTTGCAGAAATAACCGGAGCACCGAAAAAGATTTCTATAAGAAATATGTTGAGTGCTATTTCAGAATCTAGAGTAGAAGACGCGCTTTCTATAATAAGAGAAGAATCCAAGATGGGGCGAGATGTAGAGATATTTTACAGACTTTTTATTGCAGAGTTTAGACTGGCTCTTATCGCAAGATACGCACCAAAACTTCTAGCCGACTTTGCCGACTCATACAGTAAAGAAGACATAGATTTTCTTATGTCTATCGGTAGTGCAAAATCAAAAACTATAACTTCATCGTCTCTCGCAAAACTTATCGGAACACTTCACGATATAAGATACGCACCTGTACCATCTCTTCCACTAGAGATTGCAATACTAGAGATTTGTAGCGAAGCTACTTCTTAGTCGAGTAGAATCTTCTTGAGTTCTGGAAACTCTAGACCTATATCTTCTTCACAGAAGTGACCCTTGTCGGTGAATTCGTGATAGTTCGCGCCTGGAATGCGGTCTTTGAGGATTTTTATTGTTTCCAAAACATCTTCTTCGTCATCTAGTGAATACATGATATCTAGACTCTCTACTTTGTCCAAAATGTTTTTGTCTATTTCAAAATCAAACATTCCAGTTTTGAGATAACTCTTATTTGGATCAATCCATGGCGCGACAAGTACAACCTTGCCAACTTTTATGTCATTTTCCGAAAGGTATCGCAGTATCATCCCGCCACCACAAGAGTGTCCTACTAGTATCGTTTCTTCGTTTATAGGGAAGTATTCTAGAGTTTCTTTCCAAGAACTATATTCTGGATTGTAGGGGACTGGCATTTCTGGTGTTTGAGTCAAGATGTCTTTCAAAATAAGTTGTCTTTGTATCCATGGTACAAAATGTGCGTTTGAGTTTGATGGATATGACGGATTGTAATGACCCTCTTTGCTTGGCATCCCGTATAATATAATCGCGTTTTTCATATTTTATAAAATCTTTTTTATTTCTTCTAATAACTCTGGTAGTTCTTTGTATCCATCGTCTTCGGTTATATGACCAGCATTGTGTAGAACCACTATGTTTGCGCCAATTTCAGAAAACTTTTCTTTGTTATATTCGAAATATCCAAATGGATCATTGTCAGAAATAACAAGAGAAGTATGAGGAATAAGTTCTTTTAGTTTACTTGTATCTATCGGTGTTTCTATCCACGGCTTTGCAATTTCTGCTACCTCTTCGTCTTCCAAGTTCTCGAGATTGAACCAACCAGAAACAAAAAACGCTCCACCAACTTTTTTGTCAGATTTTTCTATCATCCTCATGATCGCTTGTCCTCCTATACTATGTCCGACAAAATAGGTATCTTCTAGATTTTCTCCAGATATATTTTCCAAGTGCGAAACCCAAGCATCTATTCTGGGAGTATCAGTCTCTGGCATCTCTGGCACGAGAACTTCGCACCCCAAGTTTTCTAACTCTGTTTTGAGCCAAGGCCTCCAGTCGTCTTCTGGTCCGCCACTCCAACGATGCACCAAAATAAATTTTTTCATATCGTGAATTATACCATATTTGACTTTTGTGCCTTTTGATATTAAATTTTTAGTAAATAAACAGTTCCTCATGAGACAATTGAAAATAACAAAAAAGATCACCAATCGAGAAAGTGAGTCTCTTGAGAAATACCTTCAAGAGATTTCAAGAATCGATCTACTTACACCAGAAGAAGAGGTTGAGCTTGCAAAACGTATCAGGGAAAATAAAGATCCTGAAGCTGTCGAAAGGTTGGCCAAAGCAAATCTTCGGTTTGTTGTTTCTGTTGCAAAACAATACCAACATGCTGGATTTTCTCTCAACGATCTTATCAACGAGGGAAACATTGGTCTTACTAGGGCCGCGTGGAAATTTGACGAAACCAAAGGTTTCAAGTTTATCTCTTACGCTGTTTGGTGGATCAGGCAGGCAATAACCCAAGCTTTGGCAGAAAATTCAAGGATTGTGAGATTGCCACTCAATAAGGTCGGCAATATTTCCAAAATCAACAAGGCTTTCAGTGAATTGGAACAAAGATATGAGCGTGAGCCGACAATGGAAGAGTTGGAAGATGCCATGGTTGGTTTGGGACTTGAAGAAATCAAGCTGACCATGAGTGTTTCTCTCAAGTCCGTTTCACTAAATGCTACCGTTGACGAGTCAAATCCAGACGCTTCAGAACTTGGCGAACTCGTTGCTGACAATTCTCCTCCTCCAGATAGAGAAGTTGATTATACAGAGTCTCTTTCTGCCGAAGTTGAAAACGTTCTTTCGGTGCTTACTGAAAGAGAAAAAACTGTCCTAAAAATGTTTTTCGGGATAGGCTTTTCAAGATCTTATTATTTTGATGAGATTGGGGATAGTATTGGAGTCACTAAAGAAAGGGTGCGTCAGATCAAAGACAACGCCATTACGAGACTAAGGATTCGTGGTCGAAGCGATCTTCTAAAAAAGTTTCTTGCACAGTAAAGCCGGTGGGTTACACCGGCTTTTTAATTGCTGATTACTTTGGTAAGGACTGGAAAAATATAGCTTTTTCTGTTAGTATTGCCTTTGTTATTGCCCGGTTCCGCCAAACCTGCCTGATGGTAGTCAGGGGCGGACAGGCGTCTAGTCGACGGGCAAAATAAATATTGCCCGGTCGTCTAATGGTAGGACACTTGGTTTTGGTCCAAGGTATCGAGGTTCGAGTCCTTGCCGGGCAGCAAATTATTTTAGCTTTGTTTTTCAATATATTTTCAAGCAGGTGTCTTGGAAGGTAGAACTTTTTGTCATATTATACTGAATATGAGTTATAGATATTCAAAGCTGACGAGGGCTTTAAAAAAATTGTATAGAAAGTTCAATCCTGTTCCTGGTTCACCTTGGACAAAAGGACACATTGATGATATTTGCAAAATAAACCTTGTTCCACCAGAAACCTTAAAAATTTTCTTTGAGAGTTGCATTAAAAGATTACAAGCAATAAAAGGTGAGGACATCGGGGATTACTTTGAGTTTGGTGTTTTTAACGGTTCTTCTTTAGGGAGTGCATATTTGACGGCAAAAAAGTTGGGTTTGAACAATATGAGATTTTTTGGGTTTGACTCATTTCAAGGACTACCATCAGGAACTGATGAAGAGCACGATGTTTTACAAAAAGGTTTTTATGTATGCTCTTTTGAGAAGATGCAGGATTGTCTAAAAAGAAGAGATGTGAATCCTGATGAAGTAACTTGGATAAAGGGTTGGTATAACGAAACTCTTAATGATGAAATAATACAGAGACACGACATAGGAAATATTGGAATTATTTTTATTGACTGTGACACTTATAGTTCTTCAAAAACTGTCCTTGATTTCTTGGTTCCAATGATAACGGAACCAGCTATTGTTTGTTTAGATGATTGGAAGTTATACGATATGGATATAAAAGGAACTGGGGAGTACAAATCATTCAACGAGTTTCTAGAAAGAAATACTCACATAAAGGCAAGAGAAATAAAGTCCTATAACAGAAAATCTAAAACATTCTTGTTAATACCTAGAGTTACAAAAGATAAATTAATTAAATAGTAAAGGTGGTGTAAGAAAATACCGTCTTTTCTAATAAAATAGAGGTTCTAACTTTGTCCAAGAGACCCAGCAAAATAATAAAGGGTTAAAAACCTTATATAAAATCAGGGGTTTTGGTGCTATAATTTCTATTGTTAGGTCTGTTTGGGATTCGACATATTTTTCATGTTAAATTTCCGCAAAAAGAGAAAAAAAGTAAATAAAAAAAGGCCTGTATACCGAGATGAAGTCGGGGGTCTTTTTATTGATCCAGCAAAGAAAATCCTTTCTCTTAGAAAAAGAGTACCCATAATCAAGATAGATTGGCAGGCATTTAGGAACCATCCTCACACAAGATTTATAAGCATCGCCGTTATGCTTATCGCTATTTTGAGTGGTTCATTCTTCTCGTTTAGAAGTAGAGCAACTATTGCAACATTTTACCCTGGAGATTGTTTGGGTAGTTGGAAATATGCTGACCGGGCAGAAGGAGCGCCTCAAGAGCCGTCCAAGAATTCTGAAATCGCTTCATACTCCGCAATACTCGCAAACTCTACTGGAGATATTTATTGTGGTAACTTCGGTGGAGATATTCCAAATGAAAAAGTTCCAGAAAAGTTTAGTTTGAACTTGAGTCTCTATGCTTTCCCAGAAGGCAAGATAAGAGACACCGGTCCAACTAAAGTAGAAAAAGAAGAAATTGAAAACGAAGAACAAAACATAGAAGACGCACTAGCACCTAGCGTTGACGATATTCTAGAAGGAGGTGGAAGTATAAATGAAATACCAGAAAAGAAAGAAGAAGTCGTAGAAACCAATACAACTGAAGAAACTCCAGTTTCTCCAGAAGAACCAGCAGTTGAAGAAACTCCTACTCCAGAACCTGAACCAGCCATCGAAGAAACACCAGCATCAGAATCAACTCCAGAAGAAACAGTTTCTTTCTGGAAGAGAATAACAAGAGTAGTTAGAGCACAAGAAGAAACACCAGAACCAGCTCCAGAACCTGAACCAGCTCCAGAATCTGAACCAGTAGTTGAAGAAACTACTGCACCGGAAGAAGTGACTGAGGAAGTCGTAGAAGAGACGATCATTGAGACCGCTGAGACAATTGAAGAACAAAACTCGGAAGAGATTACAGATTCCGAAAGTGAGGAAGTCGTAGAAGAAACTACACCGGCTTCAAAGTCTTCTAAAAAAACAGTAAAGACAAAAAACGCAAAAGACACATCGACTCCGTACTTGAAAGTTTTCCTTTCACTCGACGGATTCAACTGGCAAGAAGTCGGTGTTGTGACTTATGACTCACTACCAAATCCTTCTTTTGAAGTAGACAAGAGTCTGATCAGAAAGTGGGAGAATATAGATAACATACAGATAAGAGTTGTACCACTTGCAAACATAGACAGTAACATGGACTTCTTCCTAGATGGTATGTCTATCGATGTAGAGTACGATACACTTCTGCCTATTGACGACGCTCCAGAAGTTTTCATCAAAGACCCACAAGATATAGTTGAAGTAGACCAAGACTTCACACTAAACCAAAGTCCAAGCTTTATCATAAGCGAACCACTTTTGACAATCGAAGACGCGAGAGACTTGGTTTCAAAACAACAAGCCGATGTTCTAGAAGATAAACACGGGCTCTTGGGTGAAGTTGTAAAAAGTCTAGAAGAAAAAGACCAAAATGTTTTGAACCAAAAACTAGAACAAAAAACCGAACAGATAATAAACAAAGCAAAAGACATAATAGAAAAAAGCGATGGAGCGGACCAGCAAACTCTAGAAGAAAGTCAGGGTACAGTTGAACAAACTCCAACAGAGGAAGTGGTAGAAGAAATATCACAGCCCGACACAATCGAAGAAACTCCAGTCGCTCCAGAAGAACCAGTAGTTGAAGAAACTCCTACTCCAGAACCTGAACCAGTTATCGAAGAAGAACCAACACCAGAACCAGTCCCAGAAGAAACAGTTTCTTTCTGGAAGAGAATAACAAGAGTGGTAAAAGCACAAGAAGAAATTCCTGCACCTGAACCAACTCCAGAACCAGAACCAGTAGTTGAAGAAACTACTCTGCCTGAAGAAGTTGCCGAGGAACCAACTCCTGAAGTTATAGAACTTCCAGATACCGCAACTACTACAGAAGAAGTTATAGAAACAACCGACACTACAGAAGAAGAAATTGTAGAAGAAGATGTATATGTTCCAGAAACAGTTCAGATAGAAAGTCCACTAAACTATCTATTTGCAGGAGAAGAAGACGTAGTTTTCCTAGAGGATATTGAGCAACCAGAAGATATAAGTGTAGTTATATTTGACCCGTATGGAGACATGGTAGATCTTTCTTATAGTTTTAAAAAAGTTCTCTATGAAGGAATAGAAAAAACTCAAATCGTTGTAGATAAAAACCAGAGAGATTTCAAACCAGGAAGATACACAATAGAAGTTTCTGTCGATACACCACAAGCAAAAGTTACAACTCAGAAAGATTTTAGTTGGGGAGTTTTGGCGGTGAACTTCGACAGATCAGTGTACTACCCTGGCATGACTTCTTATATACAAATGGGAGTTTTGGATGATGGAGGTAGAACTGTTTGTGATGCTGATCTAACCATGTATGTTACAGATCCAGACGGAAATATCTCAACGCTGTCTACAGACAACGGAACAATAACAAGAGAAGAAGAGTGTGGTCCTGACAACATAATAAGTGTTCCAGACTACTACGCATATTTCGATACAACAATCGAAGGAGAATACAAAACTACACTTTCTGCAATAACAGCCAATGGGCAAAAAACAGTCAAAGATTCATTTATGGTAGATGAAGGAGTAGTGTTCGATGTAGAAAGAATTGCTCCTACTAGAATAAACCCGAAAGCAGAATATTCTGTCACTCTCAAAGTTACTGCAACAGAAGACTGGAGTGGAACAGTTATAGAAAGAGTCCCGCTAAGTTTTGATATAAGAAAAGGTTCTCAAGGTATACCTTATAACAACATAATAGAAAACCTTGGAGAGAAAGAAATAAGATGGAGCCTGTCTCTAACCGCAGGAGAAACTGCAACTATAAGTTATAGGTTCAAGGCACCACTTATCTCACCAGAACTATTTTTGATAGGTCCGCTTAGTTTCCGGTTTGGTGAAGAGGTTTTCTTCGAAGAGGGAAGATACTGGCAGATAGCCTCTGACGCAGTGGCCAACAATGGTGTTATGTATTACGGCGATACAAATGCCTCGAGTCAGGGAGTGCTCCGAGCAAGAGTTTTTACAAACCCGAGCACATTTGCAACAGAGATAAACGGAGCAACCTCAAACACGAGTTATGTTCAGTGGGTTATAGCAGATACATCTCCAGTCAGAGAAGAGATCATGATAGGAACACTTAAAGTTGACGGATCACTCTATGTAGAAACATGTACTACAGGTTGTGATGCCAATGGTGACTATACAGCACAATGGAATAACCCAGGTACCTCCGCCACCCAAACATGTAACACTCCAGGAACAGGAAGCTTTTGTCTTAGAACTTTTGATATAGCTTACGAAGCTCTTTCAGGAAGAGCGATGGTTGCATATTCTGATAACGTATCAGACAAAGTGTACTATGCACTTTGGGATGGATCATCTTGGTCACCAGATTCTTCACCAGGTACACCTAGTGCAACAAACGAAATAGATCTTCCCGGTTCGGCCGGTGCTATTTGGGGTATAAGATTGGTTGCTTCCGGATATAATCTTGCGTCAGAAAGAGCCGATAGAATGATGCTTTTGGTTATAGACGCAAACAGAGACTTGTTTGCATATTATTGGGATGGATCATCTTGGGATTCGGGTACTACAATAGAAACTCTTATGGCAGTAGCTTGTCAGTTTGCAATGTGTTTTGATGGTAACTGGCAGTTTACAGACAACTTCGTTCTTTCATATGCTGACTCTACAACTGGTGCTATAAAATACAGAACTTACAACGTAGATACTGGTTGGAGTGGCGAAAGTACCGCATATTCTACTAGCTCCAACGGACAATGGGTAGTTTCCAAAGCCGACCCTACAAGTTCGAGAGTTCTAGTTACAACTTCAGCCCAAGGTAACGATACCCGTTCTGCTGTGTGGAGAGGAGATGATTCTACTGATGGTTGGACTGTGTGTGCCGTGACAGACTGTCCTGACACTGCAACAGAAACAGTTGTTAGTATGCAGGCGTATACTGCGTTTGAAAGATTCAACGGAGAGGGTTTACATGTTTACAACGACGCGGGCACAACTAGAACAAACAACTACTTTACATTTACCCCATCAGGTACATGGGGGTCAAAAACCAGAACAGGTATTACAACATCTGACGACGCCCTAAACGTAAAAGCTTGGGGATCACCAAATGCAGATGACATAATGATTGCTGTTTCTGACGTGGACTGTGATTTGTATGCTCAGCTTTGGACTGGTGCTGGGCTTTCTACCGCCAACGCTGACCTCGAAACAAATCTTACAAACTATGGAGTAGCTTGCCCAAATAATAATGCTCCAGGTACTGATCCTGCTGGAGCTTCTTATCCATATGATTTTGCTTGGAAGTTTTATTCTCCATGGGGAAGAAACTGGAGGTTCTACAGTGACTATACTTCCAACACTCCATCTACTGGTATAGCGGCAGAAAACGCTACCGCTACTGGAGTGGCAGCAGAAGATTTTATAAGACTAAGATATCAGTTTGTTGAAACTGGTAGTTTGGATGGTGCGGATTTACGTAAGAAGCTTCAATGGACCACTGACGATCCAGATTCACTTACTGCAACATGGACCGATGTAGGTGATACAGGTGAGACAAGTGCGGTGTGGCGTTATGCTACAAGCGGTGAGACTTGTGGATCTTGTTCTGACAATACTGCTATCGCCACAAGTAATCTTACCGGTTCTACAGAAACTGGTGCATACATATCTGACAAGGATGCTACAGCAGGAAGTAACATGGACAACACTGGTCTTGCTATAACAGAGTATGATTATCCACTAAAAGCCGAGAATGTTACTTCTGCTACATATTATTTCCGAGCATATGATGTAGATATGGTTACACCAGTATGGCGATATCAAGCTAGTGGTACTACAGATTGTCTTTCTTCTACTTGTTCATATCCTTCTGTTACGATTAGTGCTGGATCTGGTGTCTCAGGGACTGTTTATAAATCTGACGAATCTACAGCCGCAACAACTGGGAACGGTGGTGACTGTGACGGAACTACCGCAAACGTATCACTTAGAGTAAACGGTGGAACAGCTCAAACTACAACCTGCTCTAGTTCCGACGGTACATATACTTTTTCTTCAGTAACAGTTTCTGCTGGAGATACCATAAGCATATATACTACGGGTACCAACAAAGCCAACCTTGTGTATGTTTCAAGTGGTAGTGGTGATGTGGGAATGGATCTTTATTATGACACTGTTGTAGTTGGTCACAAGAATGCAGGTCCGGCCACAATACTTGATCTTGTAGATTATGACAGTACTACAGACGATACAAACATGCTTTATGATGCGGTTGACTCTTCTCCAGATACTCTGACTGTAGAAGACGGAGTAGAGCTACATATATTGGACGGTTCAACATTTACACCTGGTGGTACTGTAACCACTTCACCTTCTTCATCGTCTTCTTCGAAAGATGGAGATATTCATATAGACGGGACAGGAACACTTTCGATGGGAACCAATGCACTTTCTGTTGGAGGAGATTTTACAAACGAAGGTACGTTTAGTTACTCTAGTTCACAGACAACTACGTTTACTGCGACTGCAACAGGTCATGTTATTACAGATGGTGGAGAAAACTTCGACAATGTTACATTCAACGGATCTGGTGGAGGTTGGGCACTTGCGGATTCATCTACTTTTGATTCTACACTTACTCTTACAGCTGGAACATTTACTCCAAGTTTTGATTTGACGGTTGCTGACCTTGATATTGGTGCATCTGGCACAATAACACTTGGCTCGATAACTCTTACTCTTACAGGAACAGATGGAACACCGCTTACAAACTCTGGTACTTTTAACGAAGGAACTTCTACTGTTATATACACGGGAAATAATGGAGGAGGAAACACTTCTATTGCTAGTTCTGTAAACTACTACAATCTTTCTGTAAGCAACGCATCTGAAACATATGTACTAACAGGGACAACTACTGTAAATGCGGCAGGTACTACAAATGTTTTGAATGGCACATTGAGCACTGATTCCGACTATACGCTATCTACCGGTAAACTTGAAATAACTAACGCTGGTAGTGCTATATTTGTTGCAAACGCATCTACAATATATCTTACTGCCACAAGCGGAACTGTTTTTACAAGAGGTTCATCAGCAACTTTTTCTGCGGGAACTTCTAGTGTAGAACTTACAGGCGCCGGAGATGTCTTTATAACAGACTCAAACACAACAAGTTTTTATGACCTTGTTGTAAATGGTTCTGGAACAAAAACACTCGCAGCGACTACGGGTATAACAAACAATTTTACAGTCTCGGCTGGAACGGTTGATCCTGACGGTAATACCATAACAGGTTCTGGTACAAATACACTTACTGTAAACGCTGCAACAATCAAAGTGGACCAAAGTGGACCAGGCGCGTTAGATAGTAACTATTCTAGTTTCGAAACAGTAACACTCAATACTGATTCGACAGTAGATTTTGATGCAAACGTAAATCAGGGTCTTGGTACTTATACTTACTACAATGTTCTTATAAGTTCTGTTAGTGCAACAAAAGCGATGGAGCAATCTACTACTATAAACGGAACACTTACAATGCAGGGAGGAAGTGGATTCAACACTTTTGATGATACTTATGACCTCGATGTCGGTTCTATAGATATACAAGCTGGAACATTTACTGCCAACGGATCAACTATTACGATAACTGGAGACTTTAGTAATGCTGGAACTTTTTCAGCAGATACTTCTTCTCTCGTTTTTAATGGGGCAAACACTGCAACTATTTCTGGTACAACTTCTTTCTATGACCTCACGCTTACTCATACTGCTGCAAAACAAGTCAACTTTTCTATAACAGGTAGTGCAATATACACGGTAACAGGTACATTTACCGTAACAGGTAGTAGTGGAAACCTTATAACTATAAGGTCTACCTCTGGCGGTACACAGTTCAACTTCAACCCGACAGGTACAGCGAGTGTTGATTATGCCGATGTTCAAGACGGAGGTTGTGAGGGTACAGCTATACAGATGTCCCCAACAAACTCTACCAACAGTGGTAACAACGACTCTTGTTGGTTTGATGCGTCACTTACATTCTCGATATCTGACACAACTATAGGATTTGGTCCACTTACAATCCTAAATGCAAGGTGGGCAACTGGAGATTTGAGTGGTTCATCTTCTGACGTTGCAGCTCATACATTTACTATACAAACATCAGCTTCCTCTGGGTACTCACTCACATATTTTGGAGATTTACTCAAGAGTGGTACGGATGATATAGATGCCGCTTCTATAACAAACGATGCGGATGGAGACCCTGGTGTTACAGAGGCGTTTGGTTTGGGGCTTTCTACAGATGGATCTAGTACGATTGCTTCTGGGTATGATCACAACGCTACTCCTGCAAGCCGTGATTGGAGCTGGGTAGCCAATACTTTGACTGAAATAGTCTCTAAAACATCGGCAGTCTCTAGTACAGAGACTATATCGGCTTATTATATAGCCAACATAAATTCACTTACTGTGTCAGGAGATAACTATTCTACAGATGTAACTTATATAGTTACAGGTAATTTCTAAGACTCTATTGTGGAAAAGTCTTGAAGGTAAGAAGGATAAGTATTATAATATAAGGGTATAAAACTTATAAGTTAAAAAACACATAAAATGAATAAAAAATTTTTAACAAAAATACTAGGTTCATACCTTGTAGTTGTCATGGCGTTTGGAGCATTACTCCTTCGACCAGAGATGCTTATCGCGGCATCTGTAACTTCTCTTAGAGATGTTCTTTCTACTCTTACTGCATCTACTGCAGCAAATCACACAATATACTTTGTTACACCGTCTGGAGTTGCAGCAGGTGAGACTATAACGGTTACATTTGACTCAGACTTCACAGGACTTGGTTCTATTGTAGAAGATGACGTTGACTTTGCAGAAGGAGACTCAGGTACTTGTACTACAGCCGGTTACACAGAAAAGACTACAGCCGCATCTGCTTCTGGTACAACATGGGGTGTTTCAATTGCCAGTCAGACTATAACCATAACTTCTGGTACAGACACTGTAACTGCAGCAAGGTGTGTAAGGATAGAAGTTGGTACAAATGCTACATCTTCTGGTACTGGTGCGAACCAAATATCAAATGGTGTAGCTGGAAACGATCACTCTATAACAATCGGTGGAACATTTGGAGACTCTGGTACAGCTGCTATCGATATTATTGCTGACGACTCAGTAAATATCACAGCTACAGTTGACCCTTCTATAACATTTACAGTAGACGATACAACAGTCGGTTTTGGTACTCTTAGTGCATCTACCGGTAGATGGGCAACAGGTGACACAAACGGTACCGATGCATCTGAAACAACTCCTACAGCAGCGCACACTATGACAGTTGGTACAAATGCTTCTTCTGGATATTCGATAACATATAATGGCGCAACACTTACAAGTGGTGCTAATACTATAGATGTTGCATCTGTAACAGGTGATGGTGATGGTACCCCGGGAACAGAAGAGTTTGGACTTTCTGTCTCAACTGATGGTGACGCTACGATTGCATCAGGATATCAGAGAGATGCCACCCCAGATTTTGCATTTGTCGCATCTACAGCAACAGAAATAGTTTCAGAAACTGGTCCTACAGCAACAGAGACACTCAGCGTATCATATCTAGCTAACATTTCTTCACTTACTGAAGCTGGATCATATTCAACAGATGTTACTTATATAGCAACAGCTGCTTATTAGAAAGTTAATTTTTAGAGGATTTATTTATGTCAAAAATTAGAGTAATTAGCACAGCTTTTTTTGCGATTTTTGCTCTGTTTTTGTTTCAAGTTAGAACTGCTGACGCTCTGACACTTTCTCCTGTAAGAATAGAGGTTTCTGCAGATCCAGGAGAAACAGTAAATACTGAACTAAAACTCTACAACGACCAAACAGTAACAAAAACTTTTTACGTTTCGTTTGAAAACTTCGAAGCACTAGGAGAAAGTGGAACACCAAGCTTTACTAGTGGAGGAGAGGGCCTTGCTACTTGGATATATACAACACAAGAAGTTATTCTTAATCCAAATGAGTCCAAGACTGTTCCTGTAACTATAGCTGTCCCAGAATCAGCAGATCCAGGAGGATATTTTGCTGCGATCTTTTGGAGCAATGAACCACCAAGCACAGGTACAGGCCAAGTTTCTATCGGTGCCAAAGTTGGTACACTTGTTCTTCTGAGAGTAAATGGAGAGATAGATGAAGCCGGAGGAATAGTAGAATTTTCTAGTACAGATGGTAAGAAATTCTTTACATCACTACCTGTAGACATGTTCTATAGATTCCAAAATGGTGGTAACGACAGAATAAAACCAGAAGGAGATGTGACAATAAAGCACATGTTTGGTTTTACAAAAGCTATAATTCCAGCAAACATAGTTGACGGAAACGTTCTGCCTTCTCAAATCAGAAAGTTTGAAGTTTCTTGGCAAAGTAAAAATGGACTTTCCACCGAAACAGAAAACATGAATTTCTGGCAGAACGTAAAGAATCAATGGAGAAACTTTGCTTTTGGATACTACAACGCTAAGCTATCACTTACTTACGGTGGAGATAATTCTCTAGAAAGTAATGCAAAGTTTGGATTTTGGATTATACCATGGCAACTACTTATAGTTGTAATTGTGTCTTTGTTTATACTAAGCTTCCTATACAAGAGACTAACTAGAAGACACAAGGACATGCTTATCAAAGAAATGAAAGAAGAGATCAGAAAAGAAATAGAAGAAGAGTCTCATCATCAGGGTCCAGAAGGTGAAAACCAAGCTGGATAATCCAGATGTTTTCTAAAAAACAAAACAAAACCAATAAAAAAACGAAGAATCAAGACATAATTATTGTTTCTTCGTTTTTTTTGTTTATGTTTTCACTTGTCGTGACACTTCCAAGTTCACTTTTTGCTGACGTGGTCAGTATAAGTGCCACTGTCGGTGCAACAACTCCAGGAGGAGGTGGCGGAGGTGGAGGAGGTGGCGGAAGCGGAGGTAGTGGTGGAGGTTTTTCTCCAACCGGAGTTAGTTTTTCCGGTAGAGCATATCCGCTTTCAACTATAATAATCCTCAAGGATGGTGAAGAAGTAGTGCAGACTATTGCTGGACCAGACGCACTTTTCTCAGTGTTTGTAGGAAACCTGACAACTGGTACTTATACTTTTTCTGTTTTGGCAGAAGATAGCGACGGTAGAAGATCTACGCCATTTACATTTCCACTTTATATAACAAGCGGTGTTACTACTTATATATCTGGGATATTTATTGCTCCCACTATTGCGCTAGATAAGATAAGCGTTAAACGTGGAGACACGGTGTCTGTTTTTGGAGAAACTGCACCAGATGCTGAAGTTTTGATAAACGTAAACTCAGAAGTTCCGCATTTTTTCAATACAGCAAGTGATGAAAACGGAATATACCTTTATACATTCTCTAGTGCAGTTCTTGAAATAGGTTCTCATACCGCACAGTCTCAAGCATTTTTGACAGGTGAAGCAACTTCATATTCTAAAAGTATACTTTTCAACGTTGGTAGTGAAAATCAAGCTTACCCAACTTGTGGAAGTATATATGACCTTAACGGAGACTGTCGTATAAACCTTATAGACTTTTCTATACTCGCATACTGGTATTACAGACCGTCTCCACCTAGCAACGTAGACTTTTCTGGTGACGGCATCGTTACAATCGTAGACTTCTCGATACTTGCTTATTATTGGACTGGTTAAATATGAAATATAAAATTACAAAAAATATAATATTTTCTGTGAGTTTAGCTTTGTTGGCTATACCAATGTTTTTTGCAAATGCCGCGTCTATAAGTTTTGGAACAGAAACTCCCGCCATACTTTCTCCAGACAAAAACTTCTACCTAGATATTTTTGTTGACGGTGAAGGAGAAGAAATAAATGCATTTCTAGGAGAGCTTACTTTTCCAGAAGATTTAGTAGAAGTTGTCGATATATACAACGGACTTACTGTTGCGACTGGTTGGGTTGAATCTCCAAATATTTCTGGATCTAGTATCCAGTTTTCTGGAATCATGGCCGGAGGTTTTTCTGGAACAATCGATCCTATAACAAACACTAAAAAACCAGGACAACTTTTCCGAATCGTTTTTAAACCACTAAGAGAAGGTTCCGGTACAATCGATATATCAAAAGCTGAAGTTTACAAAAATGACGGTCTCGGTACAAAACTAAAAACTTCTAGTGATTCATTTTCTTTTGCTGTTTCAGAAGTAGGAGGACAAAAAATGAGCAGCATTATAATAGACACTCGTGGACCAGAAGCATTTTCTTCGATAATAACCAACAGTCCAAACGCATTTGATGGAAGATACTTCCTTATATTTGAAACCACAGACAAAGAAACAGGCATCGCGTATTATGAAGTCAAAGAGGGCAAGGGCCCATGGGTTAGAGCAAAAAGTCCATATTTACTAGAGGATCAATCACTCAAATCTAGGATTAGAGTTAGAGCGGTAGACAATGCTGGCAATATAACCACAGCTGTTATTTCTGGATTGGATATTAGATATACATATCTACTTATCTTTGTACTACTTCTACTTTTCTTCTACTTTGTAGGGAAAATAAAGAGACAAAAAGACAATAAATAAGTTATAATTCTTGTATGATGCTGAGGAGAGCCATATTTTTGATACTACTCTTTTTTCCACTTACTTCCTTTGGGGCAAATTTCACTTTTTCTCCTTCTTCTGGTGCTTATAAGATAGGGCAGAGTTTTTCTGTAAGTCTCTATGTAAATAGTCCATCCGAGGCTATCAATGCCTTCTCTGGCAAGATAAATTTTCCTAGTTCTTACTTGAATGTTTCTTCTGTTTCTATTTCTTCTTCTATTGTTAATTTCTGGACTGTTAGTCCAAAAGTCGACGGTTCAACTGTAGTTTTTGAAGGGTTGGTTGTAAATCCTGGTTATCAAGGTTCTTCTGGTAAAATCCTAACGATAAACTTTTCTCCCAAGGCTTCCGCCGTTGCCAACCTTTCTATAACTGGAGCTGCGATTTTGGCAAACGATGGATTGGGTTCAAACGTTCTTTCTGGAACATTGCCAACAGCAAGTTTTACCATAGGCGAAGGTGTGCCGGTTGCAACTACTCCAGCTGGATCAAGTTCTTCTCCTTTGCCGCCAATTATTTCTTCTTCTACACACCCAAATCCGTTTGCATGGTATCAGAGTGGAGATGTAGCGATTTCTTGGGGTATAGACGACACAATTACAGGAGTTTCTTATAGTGTCGATAAAAACCCCGTAGGTGATCCGGGAACTTCTTCAAAAGGACTTGTTACAAATTACTCAAAAACTGATCTTACAGATGGTGAGTGGTATGCACACGTTAGATTGCGAAACTCTTCTGGATGGGGAGATATATCACACTTTAGGATAGGAGTAGATACGACTCCACCAAACGCTGTTTCTGTTATAGAAAAACCAGGTTACCAAGACTCGACACTACACGCGTTCATAGAAGCTAGCGACGATACTTCTGGTGTTGATTATTACACTATAAGCATCGGTGGAAGTGAGCCGTTTGTTTGGAAGAAAGAAGGAGAAGAAGACTATATCTCTCCTGTAGTTTCTCCAGGTAAAAAACTTGTTTTTGTACAAGCAGTAGATAAGGCTGGGAACTATTCTTCAAATGGAGCTTATGTAACGATTGAAAAAGTTCCACTTCCAACTGTAGACAAGTACACCCAAGAAATACCTTCTACAGGTGAATTCTTTATTTCTGGTTCTGGTGTACCTGGAAGCTTTGTATATATAGAGGCTGTTAGTCAGTCTGGCGGCCTATTCAACTCTTTCTTGGCTAGACCAAAAAGGAGTGGCGCAGACTTACTTCTAAAAGTAGAGGTTTCTGAAACTGGAAGATTTAGTCTAAATACAAGTGTTAACTGGGCTAGTGGTAAATATACGCTTAGAGTAAAAACTGTCCTAGAAAACGGAGCAGAGAGCTCATACTTACCTGAAATAAGTGTAGAGGTTCTGGCTGGTAAGTTTGTTATGTTTGTAAGAAGCATAATCAAGTACCTAATCCCACTTATACTGCTACTTATAGTCATAATCATAATCGGATTCTTGTTTGTGATACTTCTGCGCTCATTCCAGAAATACAGGACACTTATATTCAGAGAAGCAAAAGAAGCTGAGAAGAAAAACGAAGAGAAATTTGACGCACTAGGAGAGCGGGTAGATACAGAATTAGAAGTAGCATCTAGATCAAATAGTCTTGATGGAAAAAGAGAAAAAGAATTCCTAGAAGATTTCCAAGAAGATCTTGATCAAGCAGAGGTAGAAATAGGAAACGAAATAGGTGATATAGAAAACAAGATATGATGAAAAAAGTATTTATATTATTTTTGGCACTCACAATATTTTTGCCAAACTTTGGATTTGCACAAGAAAAAAATAGCACAGAAGAAGTCCTAAAAAACACAGAGAATCTTTCTAATTTTGTAAAAGACCATATACCAGAAGGTGTAAGTAACTTCTTTGTCGGTATATATGAATATGCTGAAACAAAAAGAAAAAGTTATAGAGATTTCTTTTTTGCAAAGATAGATGTTCCAGAAGATCCTGACTCTGAAGAGGTTCCAGTAGAAGATGACAAAATAACAAAAGAAAAGATCCTCCAGTTTCTTTTTACTGGGCTCTATTACTTTTTCAAGATAGCTATAATCTGTTACGGTTTCCTAGTTTTTGCTATCTATATGATTTTTAGCTCTATTTTTAGGCGTAGATTGCCTTAATTCGTTTTTTAGGGTCACATATTTATAGGAGTTGAAAACTGCCTCCCCCTCATGATATACTAGGTACATGATATCCGTTATTTCAGCGATATTTTTGCTTGGAAGCGCCATGTCTTTGCCTATATGGATGACACTTGTTTTATTTGTGTTTTTTATCTATTTCGGGGCTCATCCTTTGGTAGGGCTACTTCCAGCTATATATCTAGATAGTGTTTTTGCTACTAGTTCTGGATTTATGCATATGATGGCGTTCCATACTTTTTTCGTAATACTAACCTTCGTACTACTTTCTTTCTTTAGAAAAGTTTCTTTAGATTCATAAAATATGATTAGACTTAGAAAAGTTTCAAAAAAATATTCTAAACGAGAAATCTACCCAGACGAGATTTTTCTCGACTCTTCTAACTTGCCGAGTTTCAATGTCCAGCAATTCGAAGGTACAATCGAAAAACCTATTTCCAAAACCACAGTCAGAGTATTTTCTTTCATTATATTTTTTGTTTTTGTTGGGATAACAGCTAGGCTCGCTAGTTTGCAGATTTTTGCAGGAGCAAAATACTATGACCAAAGTGTCAGAAACAGTCTGGACAAAGAAATTCTTTTTTCTGAACGTGGTGTTATCTATGACAGAAACGGGGTAGAGCTAGCATGGAACGAGAAGAAAGAAGAGGGAGAAATAGTTCCGAAAAGAAGTTATATAGATGGAGGTGGTTTTAGTCACATACTTGGTTATGTTAGTTATCCAAAACTCGACTCGTCTGGAAATTATTGGCAAGAAGACTTTATCGGAAAGAGTGGGGTAGAAGCTGAATACAACGATCTATTGTCTGGAGAAAATGGTGAGAGACTTATCGAAAGAGACGTTTTTGGAAATATCTATTCCGAAAACAGTATCAAGAGTAGCATTGCTGGAGAAAACCTATATCTTACAATCGACAGTGTTTTGCAGTCTGCATTTTACGACTCTATCAAGAATCACTCAGAAGAGTACGGATATGTTGGTGGTGCGGGTGTAATCATGAGTATCAAAAGTGGTGGGGTTTTGGCTATGACAAGTTATCCTGAGTTCGATAGTGAGATTATGTCACTTGGGGAAGATAAAGAAACAATCAATTCTTATCAAAACGATAAAAGTAAACCATTCCTTCTACGCTCTCTTTCTGGACTATACACGCCCGGTTCGATTGTAAAGCCGTTTGTAGCTATAGGTGCACTAGAAGAAGGTGTAATAGATGAAGAAAAACAAATATACAGTTCTGGTTCTATAAGTCTTGTGAGCCCGTATGATCCAGATGTTGTTTATACATACAAAGACAACAAGGCTCACGGTTGGGTTGATATGAGAAGAGCGCTTACTGTTTCTTCAAACGTATATTTTTATGAAATTAGTGGAGGATTTGAAAACCAAAAAGGTCTTGGTATAAGTGGGATAGAAAAATACACAAGAATGTTTGGTATTGGAGAGAAAACAGGAATAGATCTTTCTGGAGAAAAAGACGGCATTATCCCAAACCCCGATTGGAAGAAAAAGGTGTTTAACGGTGACATATGGAGAGTTGGAGACACATATAACACTGCTATCGGTCAGTATGGTTTTCAAGTAACACCTATACAGATGGTTAGAGCTATCGCAGCTATTGCAAACGGTGGAACTTTGGTTACTCCACACGTTACGATAACAAGTGATGAAGAGTTGGTTAGCAAAGAGCCTCTTCCTATAGATCCAGAACATTTTGATGTCGTAAGAGAGGGTATGAGAGGCGTGGTTTTGGAAGGTACTGGTATCGCACTTAGTTATCTTCCTATCGACATTGCTGCCAAGACTGGTACTGCGCAGGTTGGTCTCGCAAAACAGAGGGTCAACTCTTGGGTTGTGGGATTTTTCCCATATGATGACCCACAGTACGCTTTTGCTGTGATTATGGAAAATGGACCACTAGACCAGCCCGGAGCCACATGGGTTATGCAAAAAACCCTTTCAAAAGTAGATACTTTCGACTTCCTTATAGAGGATGAGTAAAGACGGATTGACTTTTGGGTTTGTAGCAAGTATTATTTCACGATATGGATGAGTCAAAATATTATCTTTCTCTAGACAAAAAAGAGTCTCTTGAGAAAGAACTCCAAGAATTAAAAGGACCAAAAAGACAAGAAATCTTGGATACACTCGCTTTTGCCAAGGGTCTAGGAGACCTATCTGAAAACGCGGAATACCACCAAGCCAGAGACGAACAGGCAAAACTAGAAGAAAAAATATCAAGTTTAGAAAATATATTGAGAAACAGCGTTATTATCGAAAAAGGTATAAAGGGAGAAGTTTCTCTAGGATCAAAAATAAAACTAAAGAAAAAATCTGACAAATCAGAAAGAGAGTTTACTCTAGTCGGAGAAGAAGAAGCTGACATGTCACTTGGCATGCTTTCTTTCAAATCACCACTTGGACACGCTGTTCTTGGCAAGAAAAAGGGTGATAAGGTAGTTGTTTCTACTCCACAAGGAGAGCAAGAATATGCTATTATAAGTATCAGCTAATGGCACTCAAAGATATTCAAGAAGCTAGAATAAAGAAACTAGAACTTCTTCAAAAAGAAGGGATAAACCCTTATCCATCTTTGATCAAAAAAACAATCTCCAATAAGCTTCTTCGAGATTCTTTCGAACAAATAGAAAAAAGCGGCGAAGAAGTTTCTATCGCTGGTAGGATCATGGCGATTCGCGGACAAGGAGCGATACTTTTTGTCGTACTAGATGATGGTACAGAAAAGTTCCAAGTTGTTTTGAAGAAAGACGAAATGGACGAGAAAGTATTTACACTTTTTGTCGATACAGTTGATATAGGCGATATAGTTAGTTTTTCTGGAGGAGTTTTCGTTACTCAAAAAGGTGAAATGAGCGTTTTGGCAAAAGACTGGCAGATGGGCTCAAAGACACTTCTACCTCTTCCTGAAAAATGGCATGGTATCACAGACGATGACGAGAGGTATAGAAAAAGATATCTAGATATCGCCATGAACTCAGAACTACGTGAGCTTTTCGTACGTAAATCTATTTTTTGGGAAGTAACACGAGACTTTCTGAAAAAAGAAGGATTCCTAGAAGTAGAAACACCGACTCTTGAAGTAACGACTGGTGGAGCAGAAGCGAATCCTTTCAAAACTTATCATCGTGATTTTGATATCGATGTTTATTTGCGTATCTCGATAGGAGAGTTGTGGCAGAAGAGACTTATGGCGGCTGGTTTTCCAAAAACATTTGAAATAGGCCGTGCTTATAGAAACGAAGGATCTAGTCCAGAGCACCTTCAAGAGTTTACCAATATGGAATTTTATTGGGCTTATGCAAACTACGAAGACGGAATGGCTCTAACTCAAAGACTTTACCAAGAAATAGCACAAAAGGTATATGGCAAGATGAAATTTACTGCACGCGGACAAGAGTTTGATCTTTCTGGTGATTGGCCTCGTATCGAGTATGTCGATGAAGTAAAACGAGTTACAGGTATCGATGTACTAACTGCAAGCGAAGAAGAAATGAAAGATAAACTAAAAGAACTTGGTGTGTCGTACGAAGGAGACAACAAAGAGCGTTTAACTGATACACTCTGGAAGTATTGTAGAAAACAAATAGCTGGACCAGTATTCTTGGTAGGTCATCCTAAACTTGTGTCACCACTTTCCAAGGCTAGAACTGACAACCCACTTTTGACAGAAAGATTCCAGATCATAATTGCAGGAAGTGAAGTTGGAAATGGTTTTTCTGAACTAAACGATCCGATAGACCAACGAGAAAGATTTGATTTACAACAAAAACTCATAGATAGGGGAGACGAAGAAGCTATGATGCCAGAATGGGAATTTGTAGAGATGCTCGAACACGGTATGCCACCTACTTGTGGTTTTGGTTTCGGAGAAAGATTGTTCTCATTTTTCGAAGATAAACCACTTAGAGAAACAACACTGTTCCCACTGATGCGACCAAAAGAAGATTAAAAAAAGCCGATGCGTACAGCATCGGCTTTTGTTTTTTAGTCCATCAGTGTTTCAATGTCCCGATCAGAAAGATCGAGCTGCCTTTTTACGGATGGTGTTATAACCACCAGAAGGCCGGGGTTATCTTTTTTTTGCTCACCGGAAATATTCGGTACCCGGTGAACCTGAAATTCTCCGTTCACTATAGCGATACCAGCACCGCTTCTGAGGTGCCTGTTTATAATATTCGCAGCCACAGTACTTCTTTGTTTTCCCATAATGTGCGTTTTTATTTAATATATACCATACATCATTATAGGTTTTTTGTAAAGTAATTATTCTAATAAACGTTTGTTTCAAATAATATATTTTCCAACCATTTTCTCTGTGGAAAAGTGGTATTTTGTGGTGGTGCATTGGTTGATTGTGGGATATAATGGTATCAAGTGGGAATTAGTGGGAATATCAAAAATATTCTAAAAAAGTTTCCACGGGGGTATATATGCTGATAGGAGAATTTATCCATACAATAGACGAAAAAAATCGCGTTTCACTTCCGGCAAAGTTCAGAAAAGAACTCGGAAAAAGTGTGATCTTGGCTATAGGTTTGGATAAGTGTATCGCTATGTTCACCAAGAATGAGTGGGAAAGAGTCTCACAAAGACTTCGTGAATCATCGATGCTCCAAAGTGACAACCGAAGTTTTTCCCGTCTTCTTTTCGGTAATGCGGTAGAGGCTTCGGTTGACTCTATCGGCAGAATACTTGTACCTCAGTTTCTTGTAGAGCGCTCCAGTATCAAGGGCAAAGTTGCGATCATCGGTGTAGACAATAGGGTCGAACTTTGGAACGTTGATTCTTGGAACAAGTACAAAAACTCTATAGAGAAAGAAGCCGACACTTTGGCTGAAAAACTGGGACAAGTAGGAATACTTTAGTTATGAGTCTACACCACAAAACAGTACTTTTAAATGAAGCAATAGAAGGACTTTCTATCAAAGAAGGAGGAGTATATATCGATGCAACACTAGGTTTTGGTGGGCACAGCGAAAAGATATGCCAATCAAACAAAAACATAACTCTCATCGGAATAGACAAAGATTCGTTTGCCATAAAAAGTTCTGAGGAACGACTATCCAAGTTTGCGCACTGCCACTTTCGCGCGATCCAAGGAGATTTTCGAAACATAAAACAATTCCTCGAAGAACAAAATGTAAAAGAAATAAACGGCATCGTATACGACCTCGGCGTGAGCTCATACCAGATAGACGCCTCTGGTAGGGGATTCACTTTTCAAAAAGATGAACCACTCTCTATGACACTCTCTGACGATGATTCAAATCTATTTTCAGCAGAAGATGTCGTAAATGACTGGAGTGAAGAAAGTCTAGTTTCTATAATCGAAGGTTACGGAGAAGAAAGATTCGCTAGAAGAATCGCCAAGTCTATCGTCGAAAGAAGAAAGACGAAAAGATTTGAGACAACCCTAGAACTCGTCGAATGTATCAAGAGTAGTGTTCCTGGGTTTTACCGAAACGGCAAGATAAATCCCGCAACCAAGACTTTTCAAGCGATAAGGATAGCTGTAAACGACGAGCTTGGTGCTGTAGAGCAAAGTCTAAACGATGTATTAGAAAAGCTCGCACCAAACGGAAAGATAGCTGTCATAACATTTCATAGCTTAGAAGACAGACTGATCAAAAGAATCTTTTCTAGATTCGAAGAAGAAGGAAAAGGGAAGCGAGTAAACAAAAAAGTTATCAAACCTTCTAGAGAAGAAGTTCTAGAAAATCCTAGATCTAGAAGTGCAAAACTAAGAATTTTTGAAAAAAATTAATCAAACAAATAAAATGGGAAAAAGAAACAAAAAAAATAAATACAAAGTTTACTCCAACAGGATGGTACTGGCTATGTTTTTGGGGATTTTCTCATATTTCTATATAATAGGTGTATCCGCTTCGTATGCTGTGAAGTCAGAGAGCCTGAGAAAGGATTCTAGAGATGCAAAGACAGATCTTTCTGTTATGCAAATAGATTACCTCTCGAAGATTCAAGAAATAAGTAATTCGAAAAGACTTGCTGATATGGGATTTGTAGAACCAGTAGGAGTTGCTTATACAGACAAGGGGCAGGATCTTGCTTATGTCATTTCTCAAGAATAACCTAAAGAATACCCACATATCTAGAATACGTTTTCTATCGATAGGGCTTATGGCCCTTTCTCTTTTAGTTATAGTGAAGCTTTTTACTATACAGGTTTTGAATGTTGACGAATACAGAAAAGAAGCCGAAGAAAAATATGTTAGTCAGAAATCACCTACTTTCAAGAGAGGTGATATCTATATGGAAGACAAAGACGGTGGACTAATCGCCCTCGCTACAACCAAGAGTGGTTATAAACTACAGATAGTTCCAAACCAGATAGAAGATGTAGACGGAACGCTAGAAGCACTCAAACAATATATAGACATAGACGAAGAGAAGTATAACTCTACTATCGAAAAAGCTGACGGTAAGTTCTACGAAGTGCATCATGAAATAGACAAAGACGAAGGTGTATCTATAAGTGAGTTAGAACTACCAGGTGTTTATATTTCGGCGCAAAACTGGCGCTTTTATCCAGGGGACAACATAGCAGCTCAAACTGTAGGTTTTGTTGGTTTCGAAGGAGATAAACTTTCTGGTAGATACGGACTAGAAAGATACTACAACGAAGAGCTAGATGGTGGCGAGGGTTCTGTGGCAATCAATCCGTTTGCAGAAGTATTCTTGAATGTTCGAAACATAATCACTGGTAAAAGTGGTTATGCAAACCTTATAACAACAATCGATCCAAATGTAGAGATTTATTTGCGAAACACGCTTCTTGATCTAACCGAGAGATGGAACACTACTTCAGCTGGTGCCTTGATACTAGATCCTGTAACAGGAGAAATAATCGCGATATCTTTCGTACCGTCTTTTGATCCGAACGAGTATGAAAAAGTGAATACTATAAGTTCGTTCATCAATCCATTTACTTCTAACATTTATGAGTTTGGTTCTGTGATAAAGCCACTTGTTATGGCAGGAGCACTAAACTCCAAGGTTGTGACAAGAGACACATCATACTATGACGGTGGATCTGTTGTGGTAGAAGACAAGACTATATATAACTTCGACAAGAAGGGTAGAGGTACTGCAACAATGCAAGATGTTCTAAACCAGTCTCTAAACACTGGTATGGTTTTTGTAGCAGACAAACTCGGCAAAGACAGAGTGAGAGATTATCTCCTAGGATATGGAATAGACGAGCCGACAGGAGTGGACCTGCCTAGTGAGATATCTGGTAAGGTCTCGAACTTGTATAGTCCGAGACAGCTAGAATATGCCACAGCATCGTTTGGACAAGGTATCGCCATAACGCCTTTTGAGGCCGTGAGAGCCTTCTCAGCGCTTGCAAACGACGGTGAGCTACCGAATCTCCATATAGGCAAAAAGCTCATATACGAGGGCAAGGAAAAGGAGCTAAAATGGGATAAACAAGAGAGGTCAAATATCAATCCTGAAACAAGCGAGGAGATTACTAGAATGCTTGTAGAGGTTCTAGATTCTATGAATAGCGGCTCTTACAAAATCCCAACTCACAGCGTTGCGGGCAAAACGGGTACTGCCCAGATTCCTGATCCTGTAAACGGTGGCTATTATGAGAGTAGGTATCTACACTCTATATTTGGTTACTTCCCAGCATATGATCCAGAATATCTTGTCTTTTATTTCATAAAAGAGCCTATTGGTGCGAGATATTCATCCCAGACACTTGGAGAATCGTTTTTCGATACAGTTAAGTTCTTGATCAACTATTACGACATCCCGCCGGATAGATAATACTCTTGAAAAATAGTTATAAAATGTTATTATCTCTCTCGATTGTTTTTTGTTAAAAAATCCACTTTCCACTCATTTTTGCGTGGAAAGTATGGCCCTATCGTCTAACGGTTAGGACATCGGCTTCTCAAGCCGGTAATCGGGGTTCGATTCCCCGTAGGGTCACAAACGATATTGATTGTTCAAAGTCACTATCACTTTCACCAAACGAGTGCGTAGCATCAAAGTTGAATGTCTGAAAACCAGCATCAAGAAAAGCATTTTTTATTGCTTGTACGGTATCCTTGTCTCTATGCCCACCCCAGCCATGTTGAACAATACAAGTACCCCTAGGAGCTTCATTTTTACTCTCTAGTACTCCTACGATTTTCAAACCGTTTCTATTGGCGAGTTCCATCTTTTGCATATTGAAATTATAGCATTTTCTGGCTTAATTTTTAAGTTCAAAAATGATAGAATGATGTTGTTTTAAGTACCTGACCAGAACAATTGTACGTTGTGTCGGTAATTGATATATGAAGAGACTTACGAAAAATAGTACTGCTTGGACTTTATTTTTAATACGAAAAAGGTATCAAGAAAAAAGACACAAAGCTAAATGGAAAAACAGAAAGAAAAACAAGGGCGTTGCAAAACATCGTCATTTTGTTGCTGTAAAAAAACATCAGATAGCGCCCTACATTGAACACAAGGCACCTGATAATTTCTCCTTTATAAATAACACGAACGAGGTTCTGAAGTATTTTAATGATGCCAAAAAAATCTTTTACGGAAAGAAAAATGTGAACTTTGATATTTCCGATGTTTCTCAAATGACACCTGACACAGTTGCATTATTAGTTGCAAGTATAAAAAGCCCGAAGTTTACTTCTACAGGAAATTCTAGGGGTAATGAGCCAAAAAAAGATGATCTAAAGAAAATCTTTACCGAGTCTGGTTTTTACGAACATATTACTAAAGCAGTAAGTTTTAAAAAAGCCCAACCCGGAAACCTGTTACACAAAGAGTTTGCTCAAAAAGTAGTCGAGAAAATAGCGAAAAATGCCTGTATCATCGGAATGGAAAACGTGTATAAAAAATCAAAACCCGATGCTGAGTCCTATGATATCCACTCATCTCTCTACGAAATCCTGATTGAATGTATGGCAAACACCCACAATCACGCAAACCTAAGTAAACAAGGAGAATGTCGTTGGTGGTTATATGTTTATAATAATCCAATCACAAACTCTACATCATATACTTTCATTGATTTGGGGGTTGGTATCTTTAAAAGTACACATACAAAAAGTTACGTTACAAAACTACTTAAAATTACTGGGCTGTATCCAAATATAAATCTTGTTGATGATCTTTTGGCAGGTAAGATACATTCTCGTATTGAAAAGGATCGAGAGTTAAGGGGTAAAGGCATACCCCAGATTGTAGGACACTCAAAAGATCCTTGGTTTAAATCGTTTTATATTATTACAAATAATGTTAAAATGGACTTAACTAACAGTTTGAACGAGTCCTTGGATTATGACTTTGATGGGACGTTCCTACATTGGGAGTTGGTCAACGTATAAACATATGGAAATAAAGAAGAAAATAAGAATAGCTAATGATTTCTCTGACTCCCCAGGAGCTCGATATAGAGAAGATGGTGATTTTTCAGGACAAGCCTTTCTAGAGGATATACTTCTGGGCGCTTTTGAAGGCGCTGTAAAAGATGATTATAAAATCTTAATCGACCTAGATGGTGTTTGGGGTTATCCATCCTCTTTTATATCGGGTTCATTTGGGAAGCTGTCTCTGAGTAAAACTGCTGATTTAGTTCTGAAGCACATTGAGTTTAAATCAGACGATAGTGCTACTCGACTTGATGAGATTATTGCTGAGATTAAAAACCCTCGAACTCATGATAAAAAGTAAGATCATTACACTTTTGCTGATAATTGGTGATTTACTACTAATTATTTTGAATTATCACCTCATAGGTAAACTAGGTGCTTTCACGATCGACAACACTATCAATACTCTAGATTTTATTTCTCTTCTTGTAACTATTTCAATAGCCTGCTTTGTTCCTTTTTTGATTAAAAAAGCTATTGATGACAATCGTGGAATTAAATCGCTTTTGATAGAGGAAGTGAAAGATCTTATTTGTCTAATCGAGAAAAATCATAAAATAATATCCGAATTGTTCTCACAAGGTACTGCTGTTGAAAATAAGCACAGAGATGCCGTAATTTACAACTTTTTTGATGCTGAGTTAAAGCTTGACTCTATACGATCACAACTTGAAATCTCTTATTCATCAAAAAAAGGCTTTTCACAAAAGATATTTGATCACTCTATAAAATACAAACAGTTTTTGACTGATAGTAAGTTTATGATTTCTTCATACACCCAAGTCGATTTTGATTTTTATAGAGAGGAAACGAACGCATTTGCAGGATTTCAAAAAGCTCTAATGTCGCAAATACACGAAATCCACAAGTTCTAGTTCTTTAGAGGATATAAAACAAAAAAGGAGTAATGATTTCTCATTACTCCTTGATGATTTTTCTTCAGATCAGATCAGGACAGAACAACGAAAAGATGTGCTTTGTCCATAGAGTCAAGGTAAAATAATTTTAGTATTTTGTGTTTTTGGCACAAAATGTTAGTATCTCTACAACTTTAATCAAAATGATCTTTTTATGAGTAAAATACGAATTGTGAGAATTCCTAGGAGTTTTGCAAGTATAGGCATATCAAAGCAGTGGCTTGGTGCAGAAATGCCTTTTCAGAAAAAAAATATAGACGGTGATTTCGAAGTCCTCTCTCAAGATGCAATTGCCGCTTTGAGATTATTGGGAAGAGAAGAAGCAGCCTCGTATTGGGAAAAAGCAATTCTTCAGGAAAAGGTAACTTTTGCCGAAGAGTTTTGTGATATTATCGATTAAACGCAAAAATCCAGCATGAATAAAAAACAAGTACCGGCTCGATCATATGAATGAAGAACTACGGTGTATCGCAAGAGCGGTTTCCAGGGTTCAGATCCCAGACTTTCTCGAGGTGAAAGCCGAGACAGTGATCGATCACAACGAAAGAAAAGTAGTCGTGAAAGTAACACAAAAGGCGTCCTAAAGACGCTTTTTTTATTTTCTAAATGATATAATCTTTTCATGACAAAAATCTCTAGTGGTGTAGCACACAAAGTTCCGGCAGATTTACGTGAAGCTATTGTCGGAGACAAGAAGGCACTTTCTACATGGGAAGATATAACACCACTCGCTAGAAATGAATGGATTTGTTGGGTTATCTCGGTCAAGAAAAAAGAAACTAGGATAGATCATATAAGACGAGCTAGAGAAGACCTTGCTGATGGCAAACGTCGTCCATGTTGCTGGCCCGGCTGTACGCATAGAAAATAATTTTGTCAAATTTGCGATATTTTGACTTATTTGTATAATGGTAAAAAATTGAAAATCGATGAAAGTCACGCGACGCAAACACAAAGTCAGAACTGGTCGCGCGACGAGAAAAACCGTCCCTCGACCAAAAACCGATTATCCTGATTTTACCCTTTGGAAACTCAAATATCGACCATTGGACGATCTTTCCAATCTGCGCAATGTTAGCGGTATATATATAATCAAGTTCAGGTTTTCCAAGAGGATCTATTCTGTTGGAGAGTCTCAAACGAATTTGTATTCTTCTATTTCACGAGTCAGAAACAGACTCAAGAAGGATGTAGGTGATTATCATTATGCTGTTGTACCTGCAGAGGTTGGACATTTCAAGGGAATCAAAAGGCAAATCAAAAGAGAGTATCTCGATACGCCAATCGACACTCACTACAACAAAGTAAAAAGGATGCTTGATAATGGTAGAAAGAAAAACATCATCAAGTATATAAGGTCACATACTGTGGCACCTTTTTACAAGAACAAGAAAGGCGAAGACAGGTTCTCACTCAAGTATTACAAGTGGAGATTTGGAATCTACTTTATTTTCGAAGAAGAAGAGCTTGTTTATATCGGCATGAGTGGGGGAGGTTTCAATGAGAAAAAGAACTTCAAACACTCTTGGGTAGATGTAACATCTTACGCTCACTTTACGAAGTATCCAAAAGACAGAGAGACTTCTCATCGTCGCGTCTATTTCGACCGAAATGAGAAGGACTATAGAATCTGTATAATGGAAATTCCGTTTCTTGTGGATGGTACCATCAGAACTCTCGAAGAAGTTCGAGAAGATGTGAACCAGATCGAGAAGGGTTTGATCAGGCTTATTGAGCCGAGAGATAATCTCAAGGGTCTCGAGGATCTTCGAGAAAAGGCGGATTTCGATTTTGATTTCAATGTTTTTCAATAGCTACCTTTTCCCTAGGGGAAAGGTAGTTTTTTATTTTTTATTCCCCTTGGTATAATGTATGTATATGACAGCAGACAAAAAACTACTAAACATAACCAGAGCAACACTAGGCTTCGTGTTCCTTTGGGCATTTTTTGACAAACTATTTGGCCTCGGATTTGCAACGACGAGAGAAAAGGCGTGGCTTTCTGGTGGATCACCAACGACAGGTTTCCTAACTCATGGAGTCAAAGGACCGTTTGCAGATTTCTTTGGTTCGCTTGCAGGAGTTAGTTTTGTAGACTGGGTTTTCATGCTAGGACTACTGTTTGTAGGACTTACACTGTTTCTAGGAATTATGGTTAGAGTAGGGAGTGTGGTTGGGATACTTATGCTTATGCTTATGTACTTTGCTCTTATTCCACCAGACAATAACCCATTTGTAGATGATCACTTGGTGGATTCGCTATTCTTGCTTTATCTTGTACTAATAGACGCAGGACAATACTCTCACCTTGGTAGAAAACTCCGATCAAAACGAGTAATAGGACCAAGATCTATACTTCGATAACTCCACTTGACAAAGACCCCATTTTTGGTAGTTTTGTGTTGAATAAAACACAAAAAGATGAGTAAGCCAAAGTTTTTTCAGGATACCTTAATGGTACGGTTCGGACCTTTTCCCAGTATCACCCTTGCCAAAATAAAGGGATTAATGGTTCAGATAGAAAACCATTTTCCGGAGGCTCAAATTACAGAGAGGGAAATGTTTGCCTCACCAGAATGTGAAGGGGGAAGTCGAGCAATGCTGTATGTTTATGCCCAAGTGGGTGAGGAGCCTCTTGAAGAGTACAAAGAGAAATACGAGTACACACAGTACAGCACGCCAGTATCTCATTGATCAAACAAAAACCCGGATTGCCCGGGTTTTTTTTATTTACAAAAACAAAAAGGTAACACAAAACTACGATCGTAGTTTTGTGTTACCTTTTTTACTTCTTTTACTTTTTTTAGATTGGATTAAATAGGCAAAGTGAAAGCCCAGCGAAGTGCTGGGCTTTTTTTGTTAGGCGAAATTGCCTATTCTTTTGACGGGAATCCTGATTCCCAGATGGCTGTGCGGCAGGCCTTGTATTCACTGTATGTGATTTTTTTGCAGTTCCACATACGGTCGATCAATTCCACTGCCGATTTTTGGTTGTGTACCATCTGCGGCTCTCCCGTGCCGATATTAATGACCATTCCGTGTGCCAGGCCTTCATTGTTTTTCGGGGGAATTTTCAGGTACATTCCTTTCCCGAGATCAATTTCTTTGTGCCACTCAATAGAGGGTTTAGTGGTGGCTGCTGCCACGCTTGTTTTCTGCGTCATAGTCTTCAATTTAAAGGGTTCAGGTTCGATAGTACAAGAATATAGATATATTGTCAACAGAAATCAAAAAGTCCGAATATTCCGGACTTTTGACTACTTTGTATTGTGAAGCCAGAGATATATATCTTCTAGAGCTTTTACTGCATCGCCGGCAGCGATATTGTTCTGGTGATATAGGATATTGCTGCAGTCTCCAGCGGCCCAGATGCCTTCTGTAGAGGTTTTGTTTGACCATGGGTCTATTGTTATCCTCCCGTACTGATCTAGCTCCAAAACGTCACTTGCAAAGCCTGTGTTTGGGATTTGTCCTATTTCTACAAACACACCTTCGACATCTAAAGTAGATTCTTCTCCAGAAGAAGTGTTTTTGACAGTTATCTTGTTTACAAAAATTTCACCCATAACTTCTGTTATTTCTGAGTTTTTCAAAACTTTCATTTTTGGATCTTTTAGAACCTTCTCAACTGTTATTTCGTCTGCACGGAAATCTTCACCTCTGTTTATAAGAGTAACGCTTTTGCAATATGCAAGAAGTTGAGCCGCAGTTTCAAATGCTGCATTTCCTCCACCTACAACTACAACATCTTTGTCAGCAAAAAGGGGACCATCACAAGACGCACAGTAAACGATACCTTTGTTTTCGAAAACGTCTGCACCTTTGGCTGGGAGTTTTCTTCTACCTGATCCAGAGGCGATAAGAATGCTTTTTGAAACGATTTCTTTTCCTGAGCTAAGTTTTAGTGAGAAATTTCCTCCGTTCTTTGATATTTTTTCTACAATCTCTCCATTTACTATATCTAAGTATTCACCCTTGTAACTTTCTGCATGTTTTCTTAGTCTTTCTGCGAGTTCAAAGCCCGATACGGCTATGTCTCCGATCCAGTTTTCTATCTTTTCTGATACAGAAGATTGTCCTCCAAATTCTGGTGTTATAAGAGCGGTTTTAATCCTTTTTCTTGCAGCATAAACAGCACCCGACACTCCTGCTGGACCTCCACCGATAATTGTAAGTTCATATGTTTTGTTTTCCATTAGTCTATTTTAGCATGAGTATTGCTGTTCCTAAAGAGTCAAGTTTACCCCGCAACTGCGGGGCAAACCCTAAATCGCTTCCGGACAAATAAAAAACCCCACCTATTAAGGCGGGATTTTTCAAATTATTTCTTTCTTCTTAGAAATGATGGTACTGCGTGCCAGTCATCATCTTCGTCTAGTAGGTCATCTTCGTCGAAAGTTTCTATTTCTGGTTTTTTAGGAGCTGGAGCTGGAGTGTCTTCGATAATCTCGTTGTGTATCTCCGTTTTCTTCATTTCCTTTTTTGGAGCAAAGATAGATCCTAGTCCACTACCGTCGTCTTCTTTGTCAGTGTTTGCTGGAGCTTTTTGGAATAGTGAATTTCTAGGAGTGTCAGTAGGGAAGCCAGTTGCGATAACTGTAACTCTAACTTCACCCTTCTTGAGTCTCTCGTCATGGATTGTACCTAGTATGATTCTAGCGTCCTTGTCGACAGATTCTGTAACAACCTTAGCAGCTTCTTGGAGTTCGTTCATAGTTAGATCTTCTCCACCAGCTACAGCAAACAAAACTCCTTTTGCTCCGTTGATAGATATATCGAGTAGAGGAGAGTTGATAGCTTCGATTGCAGCTTTCTTTGCTCTTTCTTCACCAGATGCAACACCGATACCCATAAGAGCGCTACCAGCGTCGTGCATGATTTCTTTGATGTCGTTGAAGTCTACGTTGATTATACCTGGAGTTGTTATAAGGTCTGAGATTCCTTCTACAGCTTGTTTTAGTATCTCATCGCATAGTGCAAATGAGTTTCTTAGAGTCATTTCTTTGCCCGAAATAGCAAGTAGTCTATCGTTTGGTATCACAATGATTGCATCTACTTCTTGTTCTAGTTCACCTATACCTTTTTCAGCCAATCTCATTCTGTGATTTCCTTCGAAGAAGAATGGTTTTGTAACTACAGCCACAGTTAGTATGCCTTGTTCTTTTGCGGCTCTTGCTACAACAGGAGATGCTCCTGTTCCTGTTCCTCCACCCATACCACAAGTGATGAAGACCATGTCTGCACCTTTGATTGTGTCTTGGATTTCAGCCTTTGTTTCTTCTGCAGCAGCGCGTCCTATTTCTGGCTTCATACCAGCACCTAGACCTTTGGTTAGGTTCTTACCGATATGAATTTTTTTGTCTGCTAAACAGTGATGAAGGTCTTGAGTATCTGTGTTTACACATACGAACTCTACTCCTTTGACTTTTGAGTTAACCATGTGGTTAAGTGCATTCTTTCCAGAACCTCCGATTCCGATAACCTTGATTCTGGCGAATGATTGTATTTCAGGGCTTATTTTTGGCATATTTTTATAGGTTTATTAATATTTCGGACTGATATACCCGGCATATTAGCATATATTTTATTTTTGAAAAGAACAGAAGAGCGCTCCTGTTTTTTTTTGACAAAATAGATATGTGTTTTCTTATCTAAGGTTTAAGTTGTGAGAAAATATTTTTGAAAATATTTTTGATAGGGTTCTCTCCGTCGTCAAAAGAAACGTCGTCATGATCTTCTTTCATGTCTTCTATTGCAACTCCATAAACCAAAAACCAAAGTGGATCTTTGACTGGATTCTTTTCTCCTTCTTTGGCTTGTGGTGTTCCTACTTGTGCAGGTAGTCTTAGTTTGTTTTTGCAAACATTTTCTATCCCATCTAGAAAAGAACCACCACCACATATATGTACACCACCAGGTAGAAGCTCACTTCTTTTTATTTTTTTCAGAAAATTATCTACGGTTTGGAATAACTCTTCAATTCTTCCGTTTACTATCTCGTCATACTTTTTCTTGGCGATAGATATTGTTGTTGGTACGCCAGTTTTTAGTGCTTCGGCTTCGTCTATCGATACGCGAAGCTTGAGAGCGATTTCGTTTGTTATATCGTCTCCTCCAAAAGAGAAAACAAAAACCGCTACAGGGATTCCGTTTTCGAAAACAGTAGCAGTTGTTGTCTCGGCGCCTATATCTAGGACAAGCGAACCAGCTTGTTTCTGGGATTCGCTAAGTACTAGTTCAGAAAGTGCTACACCGCCAGGGATAATAGAGCTCACTTTGATACCAATTTCCTCGATTATAGAAGCAATATCTTCTACTTGTTTATATGGGCTACTTATAGATATAGCTCGTATGGTTAGGTTTTCTCCATGATAACCAACTGGAGATCCTTCGATTTCTTGGCCATCTACTTTGGAGGCGATTATCTTTGTTTCTAGTATCCATTTGTTTTTGCTAAGTGCTAGACTCTCTGCGTCTTTGAGAGCTCTTCTTGTGTCAGCTTCTGTGATTTCGCCATCTGGTCTACCAACTGCGATTTCTACATCATTGATATCACTTCTAAGGCCAATTCCACCAGAAGATATAGCTATTTTTTTTATTTTGAAACCAAGAGATTCTTCTATTTGAGAAACGGCTGTCATTATAGATTCTTTTGCTTTTCTTCTGTCGATTATTCTTCCGTGTCTTACACCCTTTGTATCGACTTTACTAATAGCCCTAACTTTTGGTAGGGATGATTGGTTCTTTTCAACGGCAATTATTCTGGTTGTTCTACTGCCTATGTCTATGGCAAAACTTATCTCTTTCTTCATCTATGATGAAATAATACCATTTTTTGGTTTCCAAGAGAATTTATAGCTTGTTAACAAAAGATCTTTTTGTACTTTTCTTCTTCTTTTTCCATTTTTGTTCCATGGTCGAATCCTTTTAGGTGGAGCATAGAGTGTATGATCATGAAAGAAAGGTAGCTTTTTTTGGTTTTGAAACCTTCTTCTTTGTACTTTTTGTAAATTACATCGAGACAGGCGACAATCTCTCCAGAATACTCTGTAAGGGGGAAAGACAACACGTCTGGAATATATGTCTTGTTTCTGTATTTTTTGTTTAAACTTTTTGAAGTTTTAGGATCTGCAAAATATATAGATAGTTCATACTTTTTTCCAAGTATTTTGTTTTTCATCTCCAAAAAGGCCACGCTTGGTAGCGGGCCTTTGTGGGATTTTGTTATTTGTAGAGTAGAATCATTCATCTCTTTTTGGTTTCTTAAGCTACTTTTCCTAGTTTTCTTAGCTTTTCTATAGTTCTTCTTCTTTCTAGTTTCTTGAGTGCTGATTCTTTCTGAGTTAGTTTAGAAGGTTTTCTAGAATAGTATCTTTCACCTTTGACTGTTTGGATTATTCTAGACTCTCTAACTTTTCTTGAGAATCTTCTAAGTATAGAAGAATTATTCTCTCCGTCCTTTTTTTCTATTACTATGTGTTTTGCTCGCATGCCTTCTAGACTATCACAATAGCTCTTTGTTGACAAGAGACTAGGGGATTATTCTGGTGATGTCTGAAACAACTTCCCACCCTGCATTTCTAAGAGTCCAAATCATGCGATCTATGTCTTCCGAAGCCTTGTATTTATAGGGCGATGGAGACCACTGAACCTTGATTATTGCAGTATATTCGTACAAAAAACCTCTCTTCCTGATCCATTCTCCAAACACGTATTCTGCTCTTGGTCTAAACTGTGATATTTCTTTGTCCAAAAACATCTTTTCTCCAGTTCTGCTTATTTTGAAAAATCTAGAATAAGGAGGGAAGTCCAGTTTTTCTCTGACTTTTATTTCACTTGTGTATATGTTGGCAAAAGATCCCTCCATAAAAGACTTGATTATAGGCTCGTCCGGATTTCTTGTTTGGAGCAAGAGTTCTTTCTTGGCTAGGTTTTGAGTTCTTATAAGACTTCTGATCGTTTCCTCTGTGATCTTGTAAGAAGGTTGAGAGAATATACTATCTAGAGAAACTATGACAACATGATCAAACTTTTCGAAAAACTGTAAACTCATATCAGTTCCTATGACTACAACTTTGTCTTCATCGTTTATTTTTTTTATTTTTTCGTTTAGAGCTTTGGTTGAAGTTATGTGATTTCTATCGAACAAAACAAGTTCAGTATTTTTTAGAAGTTTTTTGGCTTCTTCATAAACTCTTTCGCTTCCTATGCCGAGAGGCATGATGTTCCAACTATCACAATTCTGACATTTGTCTTCAGTTACTTTTTCTCTAAAACCGCACTTGGTACAAACGTGCTGGCGTTCTTTTCTCTGAGACTCAACCATCGATAGATTGTTTTTACATATGCGACATTTGACTGGACTACCGCAGTCTTTACATATAAGAGATGTAAAAAGTCCTAGTCTGTTTATATAAAGTAGAGTTTTTGATTTCTTGCCAGAATCTACTTTTTTTAGAAGGTCTTTTGTTTTTGTAGAAAGCACGTCGAATCCTCTTAGTGAATCTTCTGCTTTCATATCTATAAGGGTTTTGCTTATATCTTTTGAAAACTTGTAAGAAAGATTTCTTTCTTCGGATAGATATCCTTCTCGAAGAGAAACTTGAGTCTCTGTGCTTATAAGTTCATCTCCTAGGATAAGTCTCGCACCAGTTATATCGGAGAAAAACTCTGCCATTTTTACAGCATCTATATATGGGTATGTCATACCGCGATAATTTTTGTCGCCTTCTTGGTCTAGGATTATAAGTCCAACGTCATCTCGTTTTATAGAAAAAAGTGATGGTGTCCCGATTATAAAAATAGGATGCTTTTCTTTTTGTGTTTTTTCAAAAGATGTTAGAAGTTTTTTCTTTGGAACATCACCGTGAAATATAAATGAGTATTCTGATATACCTTTCTTTAGTTCTTCAAAATACTTTTCAGCTAAAAGTATCTTTGGACAAACAAACATAACAGATTTGCCTTTGGCGAACATTTCTCTTATAGCTCTTTTGTAGTGGTGCAATCTTTCTTCGTCTTTGCTTTGCAAAACGAAACCATGACCACCTTCGACACCGTTTATTTCTGAAGAAGTCGAAACTTCTTTCGAGGCTTCTTTCTTGATGCAGTTTTTCAAAATAATATTTGGAAGTATTTCGCTTTGATTCACAAAGTAGTATTCAGACAATCTTTCTATGAGAGTCATGAAGTTCTTGCTATACATTCCTTCTTTGATTATTGGTCCGTGTTTTTTGAGAGCAAAAGAACTTCTTTTTATATCTGTCTTGGATTCTGAAACCTTTTTACTAGAAACTACAACACCAAGGTACTTCTTGTTTCTTATCGGTATTTCTACAACAGACCCAGGTGTTATGTATTCGTCACCAAAGTAGCTCAGTGTATCGGAGCCTTTTCTTTTGTCTACGGTTATGATGTCTACTGTATACATTGAAGCTTTTATGTGTTTATTATACTAACTTTACTTGTTTTTGGCGGTTTTTTGTCTTATTCTAATCGTGCTATATTTCGTTTATGAGTATTTTTTCTAGAAAACTTGGAATCGACCTAGGTACCGCCAATACCCTTGTTTATGTACCACAAAAAGGGATTGTTCTGAATGAGCCGGCTGTTGTAGCTGTCTCTGAAGCAGACAATAGCATTTTAGCGATAGGAATAGAAGCCAAGAACATGATTGGACGAACTCCCGATAATATTGTGGCGTATAGACCGATGCGTGACGGTGTTATCGCTGATTACAAAGTTGCTGAAGCAATGCTTCGATATTTCATAAGAAAATCGTTGGGTAAGTTTGCTTTTCTAAAACCAGAAGTGATGATTTCTGTTCCAGCTGGTGTGACTTCGACAGAAAGAAGAGCTGTTATCGAAGCAGCGCTTCGCGCCGGAGCAAAAAACGCATACGTTGTGAAAGAACCAATCCTTGCTGCAATCGGAGCTGGTATACCTATATATGAATCAAAAGGGTTCATGATTGTAGACATCGGTGGAGGAACAACTGACGTTGCCGTGATTTCTCTAGGAGGTATCGTTGCTTCAACTTCTGTAAAGTGTGCAGGAAACAAAATAGATCAAGCTATCACAGACTATATAAAGAAAACATATAACCTTGCTATTGGAGATAGAACCGCAGAACAGATAAAGATCCGAGTTGGTAGCGCTGTTATTCTAGAAGAAGAACTTTCTCTTATCATAAAAGGTCGTGATTACGTCCAAGGTCTTCCTAGATCTACTGTTGTCAAAACAAACGAGGTTGTAAAAGCGATAGACAAAGAACTAAAGACAATGATCCAAGCGATTAAAGACGTACTTCAAGAAACTCCTCCTGAGCTTGCTTCTGATATCATAGACAACGGTATAATCCTAACTGGTGGATCGAGTCTTCTTCGAGGACTACCAGAACTTGTATATAGAAAAACTGGTGTAAAGGCGAGACTAGCAGAGAACCCACTATATTGTGTTGTTACTGGTACTGGTATTGCACTAGAGCACCTAGACGAATACAAGAGAGCGATAATCTCTAAAAAATAAAATGGATCTAAAAAACGTTTTAAAAAACTTCAACAAAATTATACTGACTGGATCCAAAGACAGCGCTATCGAATATACAAAAAAATCTCTTTCTGAAAGTGGTCTTATAAAAGATCTCTCACAAGATTTTCTTATATTTGAAAAAGAAGAGATTCTCCTAGAAGACGCGATCAACTTCAAAAACTGGCTTTTACTCAAACCAATAAATCTAGATTACAAAAAGGTTGGACTACTTTGTTTCTCCAAGATGAAAAGAGAATCACAAGACGTGCTTTTAAAAGTTGTAGAAGAGCTAGAAGGTCACAGTATCGTGATACTTCAGACAAAAAACAAAGACTATATATCGGAAACACTTCAGTCTAGAATGATATGCCTCCCAGTTTTCGAAAAAGAAAGAAATTCTAGAATCGTAGATTCTTTTCTGAAACTTTCTCCAAAAGAAAGAATTGATTTGCTTACAAAATACGAAGAAGATATAGACACACTAGAAAACATAATGGAAGATATTTACAAAGAAATAATCGAGACAAATCCACGAGAAGATAATCTAAAAACACTTTTTGAAACAAGTAAGATGCTCAAAAAAGGACTTTCTTCTAGAAAGCACCTTATAGAAATGCTTTCGCTTTCTATTGAATAGAAAATTTTTACTAACACCTTGCCGAGGTTCTCTAAAAAGTGTACATTTTTGTATATGGCATTTGATATAAAACAATTTGATAATGAATTAAAAGAAGTAGAAGCTTGGCTTTCCAAAGAGTACAGTGCTGTGCACACTGGAAAAGCTAGCCCACAAATCCTAGACGGTATTTCTGTAAACTCTTATGGAGCACGTACACCAGTAAAGAATGTGGCGTCTATATCGATAGAAGATAGTAAAACACTGAGAATCTCTCCTTGGGACAAAACTCTTATAAAAGAAATAGAAAAATCTATCGTTTCTTCTGATCTCGGACTTTCTACATCTGTAGATGACGAAGGATTGAGAGTTATATTTCCACAAGTTACAACAGAAGGAAAAGAAAAGCTTGTAAAAATCCTAGGTGGAAGACTAGAAGAAGCTAGAATCTCAATCAGAAAAGTTCGCGAAAAAGCTATAAGCGAAATAGACAGTATGAAAAAAGACAAAACGATGACAGAAGATGATTGGGAAAGAGCAAAAGAAAATATCCAAAAATCTGTAGACGCTGGAAATTCTGGACTAGAAGGAATTTTTGATAAGAAAAAGAACGACATAATGAATGGTTAGTCATGGGAGTTTTACTACTTATCGTTGTACTATTCTTCTTGATTTTGGTCCACGAGTTTGGGCATCTTATCGTTGCTAAGTTTTTCAAAATACGAGTAGACGAGTTTGGTATCGGATTTCCACCGAGAGCTGTGACACTTTTCAGGCGCGGAGAGACAGTTTATACACTGAACTACATACCGTTTGGAGGTTTTGTAAAAATATTTGGAGAAAATTATATAGAAGAAGATGGGGGAGAAAAACGCGATACAAAAGAAGATGTTGGAAGTTTCTCAAAAGCGCCCAAGTATGCACAAGCTGCGACACTTCTAGCCGGAGTGTTTATGAACTTCATCGTGGCTTGGATACTTCTATCTTTTACATTTATGATCGGAGTTTATTCTTATGGATCTGAATCTTCTTCTGTCGATGCTTCACTACTCATAACAGAAGTTTCTCCTGACTCTCCAGCATACACATCGGGAATACTTTCTGGTGACGTTGTAAAAAGTCTAACAATAGAAGACACTGTTATAGAAACACCAACTGTCGGTGAGTTTCAGTCTTCGGTCAAAGACTCTTCTGGTAAGCCAATTCTTCTGGCAGTAGAAAGGGGAGGACAAGAACTTTCGTTTTCTGTGATTCCAGAATATAGAGAAGATAACTCTTCTTATGTTATAGGAGTTGGAATGAGTATGTTTGAGTTTGTTAAGTATGGATTCTTCGAATCTTTCTACAAAGGATTTGGTAGATCTATCGAACTAACTAGAGAAATATGGAAAGGTTTCGTAGGAATATTTAGCGGTGGAACAGATCTTTCTACAATATCTGGACCTATCGGTATTGTTCCTGTTCTAAGCGAGGCCAGTTCTCTAGGATTCTCTTACATCCTATTTTTCACAGCACTTATATCTATCAACCTCGTGATACTAAACTTGATACCATTTCCAGCACTAGATGGAGGAAGACTACTATTCGTTATAATCGAGTCTATAACCAAGAAAAGAATACCACCCAAGATATTCCAGTGGGTCAATACTATAGGATTCTTGATCCTCATACTTCTCATGGTTTTCATAAGTATCAAGGACATAATCGCCCTCTAAGCCATAAACCCCCGCCGTATCCTCTGCGGGGTTTTATATTGACAAAACTATAAAGTTGTTATAATGTCAAAAAAAACTTTGTAAATGAATCAAAACTTTTTTCTGAGTTTTATTACTACATTGTTAACATATCATTTGTCTAAAGATTTTTTTCCTGGTTTTATGTCAGATTATAGTCAATTAGAAAAAGTTTTAATTATCCTTGTTTTTTGTTATACGTGGAAAGTTGGAGGAAATATTTACTCTATTTGGGGTGGATATAATCCTGACGGGAGTGTGTACTCACTTTTTCCTATATTTCAAGACGCAGGAGTTTATGCTTTTGGACTTTTTGGATTAGCTTTGTATCAAAATGCCGGTAAGGTTTCTTCTCAAAAAATTGGTTTTTGTTTTTTGCAAAAAGAAAAAATTCCTTCTGATCATAATCAGAAGTTAATCGAAGCAAGGTTCTTTACTTTTTCTTTTGTATATTTTTCTTACAGCTTAATCAGCTTCTGTTATTTATCCACGGAAGATCAATAAATCTTTGTATAAAAATGTTAACTAGCACATAACCCCCGCCGTATCCTCGGCGGGGTTTTATATATATTTGACTTATTCTGAAAATAGTGTAATATTTCAGAATACAAATTTAATCAAGCATATATAGCCCTATGTCAGTTATCAGTTTTAAACCAAAGCAAGTAACAAAAAAGATCATTTCACCCCTAAAAAACAGGAGTTATGACGTTATTGTTGCTAGATATGGCCTAGAAGACGGAGACAGAAGAACTCTCGAATCTATAGGTCAAAAATACGGCATTACAAGAGAAAGAGTAAGACAAATAGAGAATGCCGCTATCAACTCAATAAGAAAAAGTGGAGAAATGAAAGAGTTCGACGGTATTTTCGAAGAACTTCATAGAATAGTAAAAGACATGGGTCTAGTTGTGGCTGAAGAAGATCTACTAAACCACATATCCAAAGATCCTGTAGTTCAAAATCATATACACTTCTATCTAGTTCTTGAGGACAGATTCCACAAATTCAAAGAAGATGATCACCTAAGATCAAGATGGACTATCGACAAAGGGCTTTCTGAAAAGATCCACACAGCACTAAAAGGACTATATGCATCTCTAGACGACGCAGAACTTCTAACTGAAAACGACGTCGTAAAAAGATTTATCGAATCTCTACAAGACATAAGAGAAGAATACAAGAAAGAAGAAATAGCAAAAAGATGGCTAACTCTCTCTAAGAAAGTAAAAGCAAACCCACTAGGAGAATGGGGCAAATCTGATTCTTCAGGTATCAAAGTTAGAGGTATCAAGGACTACGCATACCTTACTATGAGAAAGAATGGTTCACCTATGCACTTCACAGAAGTAGCAAAAGCTATCCAAAAAGACTTCGGAAAGAAATGTCACACAGCTACATGTCACAACGAACTTATCAAAGACGATAGATTTGTTTTGATTGGTAGAGGTATGTACAGCATTTCTGATTGGGGATACAAACCAGGAATAGTTAGAGAAGTTATAAAAGAAATTCTTGTAAAAGAAGGTCCTATGACAAAGGAAGAAGTTGTAGAAAAAGTTCTAAAAGAAAGATATCTAAAAAGAAACACTATTCTTGTAAATCTACAAAACTCAAAATACTTCAAGAAAGACAAAAACGGTCTATATCATGCAATCTAATACAAACAAACAATCCGGTTTTATAAACATCATTCTTATAATAGTCGGTTTTGTTTTGGTATTTTTAGCTATCGGGTTTTTCCAAGATGGCTCTTTGGTTGTAGATGATATATATGATCAAGACTCAATCGGAGCAATAACAAACGAGACAGAAAAAAGAATAGAAGAAATAGGTTCTTCTAAAAGTACATCAGAAAACGCTGGAGAATATCCAGAAGCTACAAGTACTTGCGGATTTTATCTCAAAGATCTGGCAGAAGGAGAAACTATAACTTCGCCACTTCTTATAGAGGGAAACACTGACGGTTGTGGTTGGGGTGCGTTTGAGGCCAATGTTGGCGTAGCAGAACTCTATGACCTAGAAACAGGAAACAAGATAAGTAGTCCTGCAATAATGAACACAACTACAGACTGGATGACAGCAGGTCCGGTATATTTTGAAGCGAACCTTACATTTACTGGTGCAGGTGGTGAGAAAGAAGGATACATACTTTTCACTCATCAACAGGTTGCAGACGAAGATCCACTACTCACTTACGTTTTGCCTGTAAAGTACTAATCTCTGTGATATAATTTTATATATATGGAATTTTTCGGATCACTAACATCTGATTTCTTTGCCTTAGCCGGAAGGTTTTATTGGCTTTGGCTTACTATTCCTCTACTTTTGTTCGCATGGTTTTTATGGATTAGATATATCAGAACAGAATACATTTCAAAAATCGATTGGGTTCTTCTAGAACTTGTTATCCCAAGAGAGGTTAGTAAATCTCCTCAGGCCATGGAAATATTTTTTACAACAGCGCTTTATCAGTCTGGGGGCGTCGGTACTTGGTACCAAAGATACTGGCTCGGAAATGTGCCAGCATGGTTTTCTCTAGAGATCGTTTCGATAGAAGGGAAAGTCAGATTCTTTATAAGAACAGAGAGAAAATTCAAAAGACTTATAGAAAGTCAGATGTATGCTCAGTATCCAAATGTAGAGATTTTCGAACGAGAAGATTATGCTTATGCAGTTCCTCCTCATGATAAAAATGGTGAATGGAGCATGATAGGTACAGAATTTACTCTTACAAAAAACGATGCCTATCCGATAAAAACATACGTAGATTACGGTCTCGATAGAGCTACAGGAAGCCTAGAAGAAGAGGAAAAGATAGACCCGATAACTCCTATGATTGAATTTTTCGGTTCACTAAAAGAAGGTGAACAATTATGGTTTCAGATTCTGGTAAGACCGTCTAACTGGGAAAGATTCGACAAAGATAAGAAAGATTCAACCAAAGATGGATATCTCGCAAAACAAAAATGGCAAAAAGAAACCGAGAGACTAAAGAACGAACTCTTGAGCAAGGGTGTTAGAAAGATAGGAGAAGGAGAGGCTGCAAGAAGCGAATTCAAACTAACAAAAGGTGAAGAAAATATCATAAACGCTCTAGAAAGAGCAGCCGACAAACCCGGATTTGATACTGGTATGAGAATCCTATATATCACCGCTAAGGATAAGTTTGATCCAAGTGTTATACCAGCTCTCACAAGTGTTGTTAGACAATACAACTCAGAATCTTTAAATGGTTTTAAACCGTCAAATTTTACAACTTTTGATTATCCTTGGCAAGACTTTTCTGGAAAGGGTGCATCTCTTAAAAAAACAATTATGCTTGAACTTTACAAGCAAAGAGCATATTTCTATCATCCTGCACACAGAACTCCATTTGTTCTAACAACAGAAGAACTTGCAACTATATTCCATATACCGGGTAGAGTCGCTGCAACTCCAACTGTCGATAGGATAGAGTCACAAAAATCTGCTCCTCCTGCTAACCTACCTATATAAATATGAAATTTATTCTTACGCACAAGAAAAAGGTTTTTGCTTCTTTTCTACTACTTTCTGTTATAGCTTTTCTCTTCTTGGTTTGTATGCCAAAAGATTTTTTTGATTATCCAAAAGAATTTTCTATAGAAAGTGGCGAGAGTCTGTATAGTGTTGGACAAGACCTGGAAGAAATAGGTGTTATAAGAGAAAAGTATGTTTTTCTAGTATTCCTGAAAATTTTTGGCAAAGAAAAGTCTATACAATCTGGTAGTTACACTATAAATCAGCCACTGAACACAATAAAACTCTCTTACTATATAAGTCATAATCTTCTACAAAGAAACTCAACCAAGGTTGTTATCAAAGAGGGTGATACTTTTATCGAAATAGGAGAAGCATTTGAAAAATCTCTTCCAAACTTTGACAAAGAAAATTTCTTTTCTATTTCACAAAGTTATGAAGGAAGACTTTTTCCAGACACATATTTTGTAGATCCAGAATCTAACGAAGAAGATATATTGGAAGTTATGTTGGAAAACTTCGACAAGAAAACAAAAGATTTGTTTACTCCAGAAATACTTGGAGACAAAACAGAAAACGAAATCCTAACAATGGCGTCCATCATAGAGCTAGAAACAAATTTTGGAGAAGAAAGACCAATTGTCTCTGGCATACTCTGGAAAAGGATAAGAATCGGTATGGCACTTCAAGTCGACGCGCCTTTCTTGGTTTATCATGGCAAGGGAAGTGATAGCTTGACCTTGTCTGACCTAGATATAGATGAACCGTGGAATACATACGAGAACAGGGGTCTTCCGCCGTCTCCTATAACAAATCCCGGATTAGAATCGATAGAAGCAGCTCTTTTCCCAGTAGAATCTCCGTATCTTTACTACTTGCACGACAAAGATGGTAATATACACTACGGCAAGGACTTTGAAGAGCACAAGCGTAACAAAGACCTTTATCTTTAGAAAATAGTTATGAAAAAACACAATTTGGCATTTATAGATACAGAAACTACTGGTCTCGATTTTGACAAACACGAGCTTATTGAAATAGGTATAGTTTTGGCAAAACAGTCTTGGGATGGTGACGATATAAAGCTCGAAGTTCTAGAAGAAGTAGAGATCAAGATCAAACCAGAAAGAATACAAGATGCAGATCCACAAAGTTTGAGAATAAACGGTTACAACGAGGCTGACTGGCTTTTTGCACATGACCTCGAAACAGCTATGAAAATATTTGTCGATAAAACAAAAGATGCGATTATGGTAACTCACAACCTTTCTTTTGATGCGGCATTTATAGACAAGGCTTTCAAAAAAACAGGAATTACTTCTCTTATGCACTATCCTAGGATAGACTCTATTTCTGTTGCTTTTGCCAAGCTTCACCACAAGGATGACTTGCGATATTCACTCAGGTCTTTGTGTGAACACTATGGTATAAATAACAAAAAGGCACATACTGCACTTTCTGATGCTAGGGTTCTAGCAGAACTTTATGAAAAAATTATTAACGAAAAAAAGCAATAAAGAAACAGTAGGCAAAAAAGTTTTTATTGGTGTTTCTGGTGGAGTAGACTCGTCTGTTTCTCTATATCTACTACAAAAAGCTGGTTATGACGTAACCGGCGTTTTTATCCGTACTTGGCATCCAGATTTTATTTCTTGTTCTTGGAAGGATGATAGACGAGATGCTATGCGCGTATGTGCAAGACTAGGTGTACCGTTTTTAGAGTTTGACGCAGAAGAGGCATACAAACAAAAAGTAGGAGAGGTGATGATCGAAGGATACAAGTTAGGACTTACTCCAAATCCAGATGTTTTGTGTAACGAAGAAGTTAAGTTTGGTGTTTTTTATGATTTTGCAAAATCAAACGGTGCGATGGTAGCTACTGGTCACTATGCCGATATAAAGAACGAAAAACTAATAAGAGGACTCGACAAAGCAAAAGATCAGTCCTATTTCTTGTGGAAGATAAGCCAAGACAAACTAAAAGATATAATTTTTCCAATAGGTGGCATAAAAAAAACTAAAGTTCGAAAAATCGCAGAAAAAATAGGACTACATACTGCAAAGAAAAAAGATAGTCAGGGTGTTTGCTTCTTGGGAGAGATAGATATGAAAGATTTTCTATCTAGATTTGTAGAGGCTTCTAGTGGAGATGTTCTAGACACAGAAGGAAACAAAATCGGCTCTCATGACGGAGCGATATTTTATACGATGGGAGAAAGACATGGATTTACTCTAGACAAACCTTCTCCAAACTCCTCACCTTTATATGTTGTAGATAAAAATATAGAAAAAAACACAATAACAGTCTCACCTTATCCAAAAGTAAAATGGGGAAGCGGAACTATATTTGAAGACTTGTCTTCTTATGGTCTTGAAAAGATGGACGAAAGAAAACTAGTTTTGGTCAAAGCTTGCAACGAACTTTCTGGTGGATTTTCTGTCGGAGAAAAGTATGATGTAGAGTTTCGTTATCATGGCAAGATTTACAAAGCAAAATGTTTGTCTAAAAAAGAAAGTGATAAATCTACAATTTTCACGCTCGACGTTGAAAGGCCACTACTATCTAGTGGACAGTCCATGGTGGTGTATGAAAAAAATGTGTGCAAAGGTGGTGGAATAATTTCTGTTTAATTTATAAAATATCTATATGGAAAACTTTGCTTTAGGTGAAATAGATATTTTTATGAGATTGGCCGTAGCACTTGTCTGTGGTATCGCTGTTGGTACAGAGAGACTCTATGCTCACAAGACAGCTGGCATGAGAACGTATTCTCTTGTTTCTATGGGAGCAGCACTTTTCATAATCATATCTGAAACAATAATCGGTAAGTACGGTCAGTTTTTTGATGGAGACTATCTCCGTGTGGCGAGCCAAGTCGTTGCTGGTATAGGATTTCTCGGAGCTGGACTAATACTCGTCAAAGGCGATCATGTTGTCGGAGTAACAACTGCTTCTAGTATATGGGTTGCCGCTGCTATAGGAGTTGCTTCTGGATTTGGACTTTTCTACTTGGCATTTTTGGGAACAATACTCACACTATTTATATTTATCGCACTTTGGTTCTTGGAAGAAATCGTACGTAGGTCAAAAAGATACAAGAAAAAAGAAAAAATAGATAATCAAGAATGATTTTATGTGGGTAGTCTATGCGATACTTTCTGCCGTCTTTGCTGCTCTTGTTTCTATATTTGCAAAAATTGGTCTAAAAGATGTAGATACAACTCTTGCTACTGCTGTAAGAGCTGTTGTTATGGCGCTTTTTCTTGTGGGGGTGGTTTTGTTTACTGGAAAAATAAATATGATAGGAGACATATTTGGATTGTCTAGAACTTGGGTTTTTATACTCCTGTCTGGTATAGCTGGAGCATTGTCATGGCTCTTTTATTTTATCGCGATCAGAGATGGGAGCGTTTCTCCTGTTGTTGCACTAGACAGAACCTCTGTTGTTTTTGCTATCATATTTGCAGCACTTTTCTTGGGAGAAACCCTTACTATAAAGTCTGTTATAGGAGCACTTTTGGTTCTAGGCGGAGCTATACTTATCGCACTTTAGAATCTCTATTCTTTGTGCTAGTATGAGGAAAAACTAGTACCGTATGATAACTAATAAACCTTTGGAATGTGTCTTATTCTTATGGCACGTTCATCTTCTCTCACGTGTTACTCCCATCCTTGCAAAAACGAGGTTCATAGGAGAAGACGGAGGTCGACTTCTTCAGAATGTAGATCCTGATTCAGTTGGTTTGATAGAAAGATGGAGAAGGAAGAGAATCAATCAAATTTTCAATCCTGATTACAACGTGCTCACGAGGTTAAGTAGCGGGTCTCGTATAAAGATCCGGTATTGGGAAGAAATTCTTCGTCGTAGGGGGATGATAATCAAGGATGAGAATCGGAAAGATGTGGAAGAGATGTTGAGACTATCGAACACAGAGCTTTCAAGAGTTGTGGAGAAATCTCTCAACAGAAAAAGATTCTCTAAACCAATGCGATCTTTGGAATAACTTAACAAGCCCCCTCATAGGGGTGCTTTTTTATTTTGCCAAAATACGCTATATTTTAGTCACATGAATTCAAGCGACATAAGACAGAAGTTCTTGGCATACTTTTTCAGCAAGGGTCACAAGAGGATACCGTCTTCTTCTCTAGTCCCAGAGGCTGATCCTACTGTTTTGTTTACAACAGCCGGGATGCAACAATTCAAGCTCTATTATAGTCATCCAGACGACGCTACCAAAGACTTCGGGTCAAAAAACGTAGTTAGTATCCAAAAATGCGTAAGAACAGGCGATATAGAAGAAGTAGGAGACTCTACACACCTTACTTTCTTCGAAATGCTCGGAAACTTTTCTTTTGGCTATAGGCCCAGCGAGTCTGCCTCGCCCAAGGGTGGTTATGGAAGACGCGAAGCTATAGTCTACGCACATGACTTTATCACAAAAGAGCTTGGTTTAGAGATTTCTTATGTTACTTACTTCCGTGGCAATGACTTTGTTCCAAAAGATACCGAGTCGCACGATATATGGCTTGAACTTGGAATCAAAGACATAAGAGAAGATGGAGAAGATGTTTTCTGGGGACCAACTGGAGATAGTGGACCATGTGGACCGACAACAGAAATATATTGTAAAAACGCAGCTGGTGAAGATGTGGAAGTTTGGAATATCGTTTTCAACGAGTATATGTGCGACGGTTCTAGAGAAAAACTAGACAAAGGTGAAGCAAAACTTACAAAGTCAGAAACTCTGGGTATAGATACTGGTATGGGATTCGAGAGACTTCTTGCAACCGTACAAAACAAAAGAAGTGTTTATGATACAGACTTGTTTGAAAAAGTTTTTGAAAAGATAGAGTCTATGACAAGTGTTGACGACCTTTCTTCAAAAAGGATAATAGCCGACCATGCTAGAACTGCGATGTTTCTTATATCTGATGGAGTTCTACCATCTAACAATGAACGAGGGTACATACTAAGAAGACTTATAAGAAGAGCTGTTAGGATAAGCGAAAAGATTGGCATGAGAGAAGGAGCGCTTCTGGAAATAGTAGAAGAATTTGTTCATCTATACGGTGATATATACGAGAATATAGACCTTGTAAAAATAAAAGAAGTTATACAAAAAGAAGAAACAAAGTTTAGAGAAACTCTATCGGCTGGACTAAAAGAGTTTGAGAAGGGAACAGATCCATTTACTCTTTTTACAACATACGGTTTTCCTATCGAAATGACACTTGAACTCGCAAAAGAAAAAGGTGTGTCTGTAGATATGACAGATTTCGAAAACAAAATGAAAGAACACAAAGATCTTTCGCAAAGTTCTTCGGCTGGTATGTTTAAGGGCGGTCTAGTAAACCATGAACCACAAACCATAAAGCTTCACACTGCTCACCACCTCCTACTAAAAGCACTTCAGGAAGTGTTGGGGCATGAGGTAAAACAAAAAGGTTCAAACATAACAGAAGATAGACTAAGGATGGACTTTGCGTTTGATCGCAAGATGACAGACGAAGAAAAGAAAGAGGTAGAAAGATTGGTGAATGAAGCAATACAGAAGAAATACAAGGTTATAAAAAGAGAAATGCCAAAAGAGGAAGCAGAAAAACTTGGCGCAGAAATGGAGTTTGGCGCGAAATATCCAGATATAGTATCGGTCTACTTTATAGAAGACGAAAATGGAAATCCATATAGCATAGAGTTTTGTGGTGGACCTCACGTAGAAAACACTGGTGAACTAGGGGCCAATTCCGATGGGACGCCCAAGGTCTTCAAGATAAAAAAAGAAGAAGCATCGTCTGCTGGAGTCAGGAGAATAAAGGCAATTTTGGAGTAGGATAAAAGTGGAAAAAATATTTGCAAATATTTTTATTTATAATTACAATCAATATGAAAAAGATATTTTCACCAGAGGCGAATCTCGGTGACGTGGTACCTTGAATCTTTTAGTAATAGTTTTGTATATTTTGAAGGGAGATTAAATCATAGGTAGTTTTGTTTTTTTGGCTAAAGCCAATCAATCAAAATATCTGGATCGATGTCCAGAGTAGTAAATCTTAGAAATGAGATTTGCAATGACAATTCACAAAGATTAGTCTTTAACGTGATTTTATGACGAAAGACGAAATCTGATGAGTTTTTTCGCCTAAAGCCAAAAAAACAAAACAAAGCAAACAAAACTAATCTAAAATTTTCTACAAGGGTACCACAACTCATTCAAAGTCCGTGCAATGCACGGACTTTTTTATAAATTGACATGAACATTATTTTTTTATATAAAGATGTCAAATAAATAGAAAATTAACAATGTCGGAAAAACAATTATCAATTGATTTTCCAACCGATCATTTTTTACTACAAAACAAAAGTCCTTTACCAGGTTATAAAACAGAAGAAATAGTCACATATTCTTCTTCTGGTAAAAGAAAAGTTAGGGTTATATGTAAACCAAACGAAACTCTTCGAATCATGCACGATATCATGAAAGAAGTATTGAGCCCGGTTTACAATAAAAAGAATCTTCCTTATGCATATCAGTGGATAAAGGGAATCAGTACTCCACCCATTGCCGCCCTTCAGCATCACAAAGAAAACAGAAAGTTTTACCCTAGACACTGGTTTGTTACAGATCTAAAGTCTGCATATCATAGTATGGATCTTATTGAAGCAAGTATTTACGTTGAAATATTTTGCCAAATTAATGGGATTAATCCAGTAATCGATTGGACTATATCTATGATTTTGTATTGTACTGATCCGAACATGACTCTTGCAGAGGGGCTTCCTGTTTCTCCTTGGCTTTTCAATATATATGCTCATTATAAGCTCGATATATATCTTGCTTTATTGGCGCATAAATATAATGCCAGATACTCTAGGATGGGAGACGACTTGATCTTCTCTTCACCAGAGCCATTTGGCAAAAGAAAAAGAAAAGCAATACTTGGTTTTGTTAGAAATCAGGGATTTACGATTTCCGAAAGGAAAACAAAAGTAATTGATCTAACAAAAAACCACGGCGCGAGCATTAATGGAATTGGTATCAGAAATACCGTTTCAAAAGGAGAACTTTTCTTGCCACGTGATTATCGAGCCAAAATAAAAGGATTACTTCACGTAGCCCTTTATGGTTTGGATGAAAACGGTAGGTTGAATGACCCATCTAACTTTCCTGAAATCAACGGCATGATGGCTATATTCAAAAAGCTGGTGCCAAAAAACGTGGATAGTTGGACAAAAGATGACGATTGGATTGTCGAAAATTATGAAATCTTTCGAGAAAGTTTTCACAACAAAGCTGGGTAAAAACCAGCTTTTTATTTTAGAAAATTTGCATGATATAATTCATTTTATGATTCAAGAAATAAAAAAGTTTTGGAAAGGTGACATAGAAAATTCAGATGAAACATTGGAGAAATACAGTCATGATGCAAGTATATTTTCTATCAAACCCCAAATAGTTCTTTTTCCAAAAGATAGCGAAGACGTATCGAACCTCACAAAATGGATAAATGATCAAAATAGAAATCTTCCTCATGATCAGAAGATCAATATAACGATGAGAGCCGCTGGAACATGTATGTCTGGTGGACCATTGGGGGAATCTTTTGTTTTGGACACAACAAGATTCATGAACAAAGTTCATGTTATAGAAAAACTAAAAAAACCTATAAAAATCCTACCTGTTTTTCCATGCTCACAAGAAGTGAAAGTCACAGGATATACAGTTGTTGACCCAGGTGTTTATTATCGAGATTTTGAACCTCTAGCAAAAGACAAGGGACTACTTCTCCCATGCTACACAGCCTCCAAGTCTCTCAACGCTCTTGGTGGTATGGTTGGAAATAACTCTGGTGGAGAACTTACACTTCGCTATGGAAAAACAGAAGACTATGTAGCAGAGCTTGAAGTTGTTTTGCGTGATGGAAATATATATACAATAAAACCTATAACAAGAAGAGAGCTTTACAAAAAAATCACAGAACAAACAGCAGAGGGTGAAATATACAAAAGAATGTATGAACTTATCAAATCAAACGAGATAACTATAGCCGCTGCCAAGCCAAACGTCACAAAAAACTCTGCAGGATATTACTTGTGGAATGTACTTACAAAATCAGAAAGTGGCGACGAGATGGAAGACGTTTTCGATCTATGTAAGCTTGTTGTTGGATCACAGGGCACACTTTGTGCTGTTACGAAGATCAAGTTTTATCTTGTAGACGCTATTCCAAAATCAAAACTAATGGTTGTATTCTTGAAAGATTTCAACAATATAGGTGAGATTGTAGACAGACTTCTAGCGACAGGGCCTATAAGTATCGAGTCTTATGATGACAAAACTTTTTGGTTGGCAGTTAAGTTCTTCAAAGATTTTGTAAAAAACAAGGGATTCTTTTCTACACTCAAGTTCGGTCTAGAATTCTTGCCAGAAGTTTTGATGACACTCTTTGGCGGTGTTCCAAAACTTATCATTCTTTCTGAATATGCCGGCAAAGATGAAAAAGAAATAGACAAAAAAGCTCGAGCAGCAAAAGAAGTAATCAAGGATCTAAACCTAAGAGTTAGAGTTACCAAGTCTTCTCGTGAAGCAGAAAAGTACTGGCAGATGAGACGTGATAGCTTCGCACTCCTAAGAAAGCACGTTGCGGGTAAAAAAACTGCTCCGTTTATCGACGATGTTATTGTTAGGTCAGAATATCTCTCTGAATTCTTGCCCAAGGTCAATGAGCTCGTTGCGGCTTATCCAAATCTTGTTTACACAATCGCAGGCCACGCTGAAAACGGAAATTTCCACATAATTCCTCTTGTAGATCCAAAAGATCCAACGCTCAAAGATGTGGTTTTGGAACTTTCTGACAAGGTTTATAAACTCGTTTTGTCATACGGAGGATCTATAACGGCAGAGCACAACGACGGTATCGTTAGAACACCGTATCTATCTATGATGTACGACAGAGAAGTCATCAATCTTTTCGAAGAAACAAAAGATATATTTGATCCACAAAATATATTCAATCCAAACAAAAAAGTCAGAACAAATATGGAGTTTTTCAAGGATCATATGACTTTTGGAGTGACAAACGCCCACTCTTCTTGAGTCTTTGACCATAAGGGGTTTTTCGGGTATAATAGCCCCATATGACAGTAACAATAGAAGCAAAAGAAAGAACAAATGAGAAGAGAGATGCTCTTCTAAAACAAGGATATATTCCAGCTATTTATTATGGTCAAGGCAAAGAAACAAAGAGTATTTCAGTAAAACAGACTGAATTCAACAAGATTTTTGCTGAAGCTGGAGAATCCACAACTATAAAGCTAAATGACGGCGGAAAAGAACTAGATGTTCTAATACATGATGTTCAGTTTGATCCAGTTAGAAATACACCAGCACACGTCGATTTTTTGGTAGTAGATATGAATAAACCTATCGAGGTTTCTATTCCTCTTGAATTTGAAGGAGTTTCTCCTGCAGTAAGGGCTGGAGAAGGAGTTTTGGTAAAGGTTATGCACGATATGAACATATCAGGTCTTCCAAAAGATCTTCCACATGAGATAATGGTAGATATATCTTCACTAGCTAGTGTAGATTCACACATAAGCGTAGGCGATATAAAGCTTCCAAAAGGTGTGTCTCATATGCACAGTGACGAGGATATAATCGCCTCAATTTCGAAACAAGAAGAAGAATCAGAAGAGACTAGTACAGATGTCGATTTATCACAGATTGAGGTAGAATCTAAAGGTAAACAAGATGTCGAAAATGAAGAGTAATCTTCACAATTCTATAAAATTCATTCCAAAAGTGGCGGGAATCATGATCCTTGCCTCTTTGGTTTTGCCAAATATTTTTGACATAACAAATCATGTCAAAGCTACATCAACCCAAGAAGCCGAAAGAGCAAAACTAGAAGCAGAATACAACGCTCTTTTGAAAGAAATTGCTGAATGGGAAAATACTCTTTCTACACAGAAAAAAGAATCTGGAAGCATAACAGGTGAAATCAATGTCCTAACTTCCAAAATCGAGAAAGCAAAAGCAGAAGTAAAAGCAAAAACTATCGCTATAAACAATATATCCAAAGACATATCTCAGAAAAACTCGACTATAGTTTCTCTAGAAGAAGAAATAAGAAGAGAGGAGTCTTCTATTGCAGAACTACTTCGCAAAACAAACGAATACAAAGATACGACAATTCTACACATAATTTTGGGTGACGAGTCTCTTTCTGAGTATTATTCAGACAACGATTCTTATGCGAGTATAAGAGTCGCTCTCAAGGATTCTCTAGACAATCTACAAAACGTAAAAAGCAAAACAGAAATAGAAAAGAAAAGTCTACAAGAAAAACAAAACGCTGAACTAGATGCCAAGTATGAACTAGAACAGTCCAAGAAACAGATAGAGTTGAGTGAATCAGAAAAACAAAAACTTCTTTCTATAAGTAAAAACAAAGAATCAGAATATCAGAAAATCCTTTCAGAGAGACAAGCTAGAGCTGCACAACTTCGTGCTGCGCTATTCTCACTTCGTGACACTGCTGCGATACCGTTTGGAGATGCCCTAGACTATGCAAATCTTGCTTCTAAAACAACAGGCGTTAGACCAGCTCTTGTGCTTGCGATACTTGAACAGGAATCAGCATACGGAGCAAATATCGGTTCTTGTTATCTAAAAGACCCTGTAACTGGTTCTGGAGTTGGTAAAAACACAGGAACACCATTTGCAAACGTTATGAAGCCAACCAGAGACGTTACACCTTTCTTGGACATAACAGCTAAAACCGGTAGAGATCCTTATAACACACCAGTTTCTTGTCCTATAGGAGGAGTAGGGTACGGTGGTGCTATGGGGCCATCACAGTTTATACCTTCTACATGGAAAATCTTTGAGAACAGAATAGCCGCTTCTGTAGGAGCTGCTGTTGCTGACCCATGGATTCCTTATCACGCCATAACTGCTACTTCTATGTATTTGCAAGACCTAGGCGCTGGAGCTCAGACCTATACAGCCGAGAGAAACGCTGCTTGTAGATATTATTCTGGCCGAGTTTGCGACACAAAAAGTCCTCCAAACACATTTTACGGTAATCAGGTTATGGCAAAAGCAGCTGCTATACAGGCCAATATCGATATAATCGAGGGAATCTAATAGCCCTTGAAAGGTTCATAAAACTGTGATAGCATAAAGCCCAGTATGAAAAAAGATATACATCCAGACGCTAGATACGTGATTTTTGAGGACTCAGGAAACTCTGAGCAGTATTTGATCATGTCTAGTATAAAGACAGAAGAAACAGGTAAGTACAAAGGTGATGGAAAAGAATATCCTCTATACAAAGTAGAAATCTCAAGCTCTTCTCACCCATTCTATACAGGAAACGAGAAGGTTCTCGACACAGCTGGTAGAGTAGAAAGATTCAAGAAACTCCAAAAGCAAGCAGAATCTGCAAAAAAATAAATACCTTTTCTAGGAGCATTGTTTAGGCAATGCTCCTTGTCTATTTTTATGGAAAACGAAAATTTCAACATAGAGGAAGCAAAAGAAAATCCAAAAACAGCGTTTTTGGCTAGTGAATATGAGAGATTAACTCGAGCTTTTACTGAGCTCGATGTTTTGCTTTCTCAAAACGAAGACATGAAAGACATGGTTGATGAAGAAAAGGGCAATCTAAACACACAAATAGATTCTATAAAAAATCAGATTGAAGAAATATGGAAAAGTGAGAAAGAAGAAGAAGCTTTTCCAAACGAGATAATCATGGAAATAAGAGCTGGTGCGGGTGGAGATGAGGCGTCTCTTTTTGCAGCAGAGCTAGCCGCTATGTATACAAGTTATGCAGAAAAAGTAGGTTGGAACTATTCCAAGGTTGATGAATCACAGAGTGAAGTTGGTGGGTACAAGGAAGTTGTGTTTGAAATGAGAGGAAAAGATATTTATAAAAATCTACGATTTGAAACTGGCGTACACAGAGTTCAGAGAATTCCAGAAACAGAAAAAAACGGTAGAGTGCATACTTCGACAGTTACTGTTGCAATCTTGCCGATAAGGAAAAAAACAAAAATAGAAATAAATCCCTCAGACTTGGAAATGGAGTATTCAAAGTCTGGTGGTGCTGGTGGACAAAACGTCAACAAAGTTGAAACTGCTGTACGTATAATCCACAAACCCACTGGTATAGATGTTCGATCTACTGCAGAGAGAAGCCAGCTCAAGAACAGAGAAAGAGCTATGTCTATCTTGATTTCTAAACTAGAACAACTAAAAGAGGAAGAAGAAGCAAAAAAATATGCTGGAGAGAGAAAAGCTCAAATCGGAACAGGGGACAGAAGCGAGAAAATCCGTACATATAACTTCCCACAAGACAGAGTTACTGATCACAGAATAAAACAATCTTGGTCAAACTTGCCAAGTATCATGTCTGGAAACATAGACAAAATCCTAGATGCCATACAAAGCGGTGAAGTAGGAGACGAAGACGAGGAATAATCTACTTTCTAAAAATAGAAAATCTATCTACATCGAACTGGTCTTTGATAGTTTTCTCAAAACCAGAAAACCGAGATATGATTTCTGTTTGTTCTGGTTCATGCTCTAGGTATAGTATCCCTCCATCGTTTAGATAGTTTTTGTACTCGTTTAGTATTTTTTCTATTATTTCCATGCCTTGTTTACCTCCAAAGAGTGCGATGTGTGGTTCGTAGTTTAGTACAGAATCTGGAACTCTGTCTAGACTACTATCTATGTACGGTGGATTTGTGACTATGATGTCATACTTCTTGTCTATATTTTCAAATAGATTTCCACCAAATATATTTGTTTTGTTTTGTATTTGGTTTTCTTTTAGGTTTTTTTGTATTGTTTTGTGATGATTTTCATCAATTTCGGCAAAGTCTATGTTTGTAGATGGAAACTTTTTTGCGAGAGCTATACCTATACAACCAGATCCAGCACATAAGTCCAGAACTGAAGATTTTTCTTGAGGTATGTTTTTTGAAATAGTTTCTACTAGAAATTCAGTTTCAGGCCTAGGAATAAGGGGCTTGGAGTCAAGATATATTTGGGTACCAGAAAACGGTACCCAACCTATAACGTAGGCCAGAGGTTCACCTTTCTCTAGTCTTTTTGTGTCTTGTTCGAACTCTTCTCCAACTATTCCGTTGTATTTATCACGTAAAAGCCACGCAATTTCTTGTTTTAGATTGTCTTTCATAAACCATGATCATAATAGCCCTTCTTTCTATAATTGCAAATAAATCGGAAAATTGTTATATTCTTTCATACTGCTTTTGAGTGGGCGACTATCTGCCCCGCACAAAGCAATTTATTACGAGGGGTCCTGACCCCATCAATATCACAACCAATAACCTTATGGGCGACTAGTTCAGTGGTAGAACGCTGTCCTGATAAGACAGAGGTCATAAGTTCGATTCTTATGTCGCCCACACTATAATTTATTGGTTTGATACGGGGCACAGTAAGACAGAGGTCATAAGTTCGATTCTTATGTCGCCCACACTATAAAAATTGACTACACTTTATTTCGTATGTTATTATTTGTACGAAAAATGTAAATTAAAGTGGAATACAATACAGATTTTTTTCTGGGAAGTTTGATCCTTTTGTGTGTTGCGGTTTTTGTTGTAAACAAGATCATTCGGGATTATAAAAACCGAAAAAAAGAACTTGTTATACAAACTCCTATACAGGAGGAAACACCAGATCAAAAAAGGTCTTACCAACCAATGAGGCTTATCCGTGGAGGACAAGCCGCATAACTTATAAGGCGTCTTCGGGCGTCTTTTTATTTTAAATAAAAAAAGCCAGTAGTTTAGTAGCTACTGGCGTGATTTGTGTCGATGTCGGGTCTTAGACGTATTACCTTGTAATAGTCAAGAATCAGCATAAGGCTGTACCCAGGATCGCTTCCTTCTCCTAGACTGAAGTCTGGACTCCATGGATGCTTGTGGTGGTTGTTGTGATAATTCTCTCCTAGCATGACCGAACTTATAGGTATGTTGGTAGAGTCGTTTTTCATACTAAATTTCTTACTCCCAACCTTGTGGTTGAAGTAGTTGATTATGAGTCCGTGTGTCGGTCCCATAAAAATAGTGATTATGAAAAGCGGCCACATAAACCACATCGTCCACCAAGATCCGAGAATAGCATAGTAGAGTAGGGCATAAATCCCTATCCACGACACTCTCGTCGCCCAGTGAGAAGCAAATCTGTCGAACTTATACCATTTCGGAAGATATCTTTCCAAAAACCTTTTCTCAATCTTTATCTTTCCCGAAGATATTCCATTGTAGAACTTCCAGGTTCTCGCCATCAGTCCTATCGGACCATAGCGGACAAATCTCGGTGAGTGAGGATCCAGTTCTGTGTCGGCATACTCGTGGTGCATGCGGTGCATGATTCCATAAGCATGTGCCGAGAGATAACTAGAACCTTGGAAAATCCAGGTCAGGGCAAAGAAGACTTTTTCCGTCCTGCGCTCCATACTAAACTGTCCGTGGGCAGAATAGCGGTGAAGAAACAGGGTTTGCATCGACAAAGATGCGTAGTGATGCGCTGCAAATAGCAGGCAAAAAACTAGTATTTCCATATTTTTTTGTTCTTTCAGAGAGACAATAGCACAATAAAACAAGTTTGACAAAAGGTATATCTTTTTGTATTGTTCGAGTAAATAAATCGTTCAACCAATGAAAACAATAGGAAATACTGTCGGGACAGCAAGTGGCGTGGAAAAGTTCTCTGTAATAGAGGCAGATATTCACGAATATATGAAAAACAGTAAGATCTCTAAAAAAGAAACAGCCTTCTGGAATCTTGTATGTTGGGGTCATGTTAAGTCTATCGACAGAATCGCTCAAGAAATCGACAAGAGAAGATTCCTTCTCAATCACGAGGTTTCCAGTGCTTTGATCAAAAGACTGTTTTTCTACTTCTTCCAATGGAGTAAGTATCAAAAACCACTTGATGAGCTCATGGAGAAGTACGACTTTGTGAAAGGTCTCTATCTCAACATGGATAGACTCAATCTATGTTATGTAGATTAAAACATTTGCCTGGCTTTGTGCCGGGCATTTTTGTTTGGTTTGACAAAAGAGCCTTATTTTTATATTGTTTTAATAAACAAAGCACTTTATCATGACCCTCAAAACCAAATACTCAGACAGAGGACATCAGATTGTTGATGAACTCAAAACAAACGAAGCCAAGAAAGACGTTTCAAAATTTGTAACTGGAATAATGATATTTCTTACCTCTGGTTTCCTTCTGATTTTTATTTCACTTGCATCAGGTGAAAAAGCAAATAAGTCAGTACTGACAACTCTTTCTTTTATGTCTATGTTTTTCTTTGTAAGAGAGATTATCTTTTTCTATCTTTTTTCAAATATCAATATTGAACTCAGAAATATATTGATCAGGAAAGATAATATAGAAAAAAGACTTCAAAATGTTGAGCAGAAGTTCAAAATTTTCAAATTCATCTTACCAAACGAAAAATACATAGATGCAGTAGAAAAAGATATTAAAAAGGTTCGCATATACTTCAGCCAATCTGGTGTAAAAGTAGGTCAGCTTAAAATTTAAGCCCGAACGGAATCCGTTCGGGCTTGTTTCTTTCGATTTTTTATGGTTCCTTTTCTTGATACGTTAGGTATCAGGAATGTGTCCCATATATGCCCGCTCACGCGGGTCTTTCTCATTGCCACCCTTTTGATAAGGCATAACCCAGGTGCGAATCCCGTATTTTTTGTCAAGCTTTTTAAGGTAGCTCAAAAACTTGCCATTTTCTCAAATAACTAGTACAGTTTATATAGATAGATCTTAGAAAACATCTAACTAAAGTTCTTGCGGGTGACTATGTCTTGTTATTCTATTAACAAGTCTGTCACCTATGCCCGGTCGGGGGACCGGGCACCTTTTAACCATTGGTTTGGTTGTTTTGTCTCAGGATACTGGGTCCATGAATGACGTTTACGTGCTCAGTTCCTGGGGTAATTCGTCCAAGTAGTGTTTGTTTTCATAGGTGGCTGGTCGTTCTTCGTGGACGGCCAGTTTTGACTTTTTATAAGAAATGATTTATAGTGTGTATAAATTATTTGTTGGTTTATTCATAAGGTTCACGATCATGGGAGGGATTTCCCTTCCATGGTCATGAATTTAAAGCGGGGGAGATTGAGGGTTAAGCAACCCCGCCACAGAGACGGCCGTGCGTAAGCATGGCCGTTCATTTCTTTGAATAAAATTAACGCACATGGATATTACATTATTAATTACTATTGGATTAATTTTGTTTGCAATTGTGTTTATCCTGATGTTTCTTTTTGCAGCAAAAGGCATCAAAGGTACCAAAAGCATTCCTTATGGTTATCCATCCACAAAGCAAAAAACTTCCAATCAAAATGGCGGGCCTCGTAACTCGCAGTAAAACACAGGTCTTCTCTAGTAGGAGACTTTTTATTTTACAAAATGATATAATTTAAATAATTAAAAGTAATCAATTTTTTTATGGAAACATCTATAAATTATTTAGCAATAATAGTGTGTGGTGTAATCGCAATGGTTGTGGGCTCAGTATGGTATGGGCCACTTTTTGGAAAAACCTGGATGAGAATAGTTGGCGTATCAGAAATGGATGAATCAAGAAGAAAAGAAATGCAGAAAAAGGCTATGCCTCAGTATATTATTCAGTTTGTTCTAGTTTTATTCCAAGTACTTGTATTATCACACCTGATAAACGATACACAATCAGTAACAGGTCTATCTAGATCACTTTGGATCTGGGCTGGTTTTGTTATGCCGACTATAGCCGGATGCGCTATGTGGACTAATGATTCTAGTAAAATAATGCGTTCCAGATTTATGATTCAAGCAGGTTATCAGTTAAGCATGTTTATAATTTTTGGCATTATCTTGATGAATTGGAATTAAAATGCTTTCAAAAAATGTAAAACTTGTAATATTTTCTCCCATAAACTCTTCTGACGGTATAAGAAAAGTGTTAGGTGAACTTGGTGCTGGAATTATAGGAAATTATGATTTTTGTTCATTTTCTTCTATTGGCACTGGTAGATTTAGAGGAAATAAAGAGTCAAATCCAGCAATTGGAAAAGCTGAAGTTCTAGAAGAGGTACAAGAAGAAAGAATAGAAGTAATTGTTTCAAGAGAAATTATAAAAAAGGTTGTAGAAGAAGTTAAGAAAGTTCATCCGTATGAGGAAATGGCTTACGATATTTACTCTTTGGAAGATTTAGATTAATGAAATGCAAGGATTAATAAAAATATTTATTACAATTATTGTCGGTACTTTATTGGTAACCATTTTTCCGATAATTTGGAAAATAATATCTGGAAACAAAGAAGAAGTTTTAAAAGATAAAAAACCAATTTACAAATATTCAAAGAAGAAGTTTCTTATAACGAAAAGTGAGGCAGAACTATTTAATCTATTGATTCAAGAATTTGGTAATAAATATTATATCTTTCCTCAAGTACATCTTTCTTCATTTTTAGACCACAAAATAAAAGGTCAAAATTGGAGTGCTGCGCTTTCTCACATACAGAGAAAATCAGTTGATTTTTTGATTTGTGATAAAGAATACATAACCCCACTTGTTGCAATAGAACTTGATGATAAATCTCATGAAAGAGAAGACAGAAAAGAAAGGGACTTTGTTGTAGAAAAGATTTTAGAAAGTGCAAATATAAAATTGGTTAGGATTAAAAAAGAAGATCAATACAATATTGATAAAATAAAATCTATACTAGAAATATAAAAACCGCCCCTTGTGGGGGCGGGTGGTTACCATGGCGGTAGAAGATTGTTTATTCTCTTGGCAATTTTTTTCAACCTTTTTTTTCTCTTTTTCAAAAAAAGGATTTTTGCTGCCGTTTCTCTGGAAACCTGATGAAATCCCATGGTTTTGATCAAAAGGGTAAAGTCGCTAGCGACCAACCTCAAATCTTTCCAAAACCTCAAAACTTTTTCAGGTGAATATTCTCCGATCTGGCTTACTTTTTTGACCCCATATTCTTTCACGATTATCGTATAAGTTTTTTGAGGTCTATAAGTTGCCTCTGGATGAATAATCCAGTTTCTTTCTTTGTCCATCAGATAATAAAAAGAAACGTTTGTTTCTCTTATCTCTAGATTAAACAAAGACAATGAGCCTCTTTTCCTATAAACAACCTTAAAATCAAAATCAGGGTCTCTTGCCCTGGCTTCTAGGAGTAACAATTGTTTGTTCATGTGCAATTTCTTTTGAGTTCATACTAGACAAAATATGTATACTTTGCAAATTTCTATATTTGACACATGGGGTTAAATAATGTATTTTTTGAAAAAACGTACAACTTATGGGAAACCTCAATCAAATAGAGCAAGGAAAGATAGTTGATCAAATCTTGCCTAAGATCATGGAAGAACTTGGAAAAGATATATCTTTCAATGAGCCATCTTTCTACAGTGGAATCGGTACCACTGTTACAATCAGGACCAGTGATAAGTACATAGGACTTGTGGCAGTAAATATCGACGGAAGCATTAGCCTCAGTCGATACGGCGAACCTCGGACCAAAAGAAATATTTTTCCCAGCGTGGAAAATTTTCTGGAAAATCTTCCTGAGATGCTGACTAAAATAGCCACTTCTTAGTCGTTTTCTAAAAAGTCTGCACACGTGCCCGTTTGGGTGCGTGTTTTTATTTTGGTAAAATATATACATGAAAACATTTGATTGGTATCAAACTCTAGTAAAGCCGTCTTGGGCACCGCCAAGTTATTTGTTTGGACCTGTGTGGTCAGTTCTTTATATACTTATCGCTATTTCTTTTACAAAAGTATTTTTTATGTTTTTTGAGAAAAAAATACCGCTTGTTGTAGTTCTGCCATTTATACTGAATCTTGTCTTCAACTTCGCGTTTAGTCCTATACAATTTCGCCTCCAAAACAATACTCTTGCGATGATAGATATATTTCTAGTTCTTATAACTTTGATTTGGGCGTTGGTAGCTGTATATCCTTATGTCAAGTGGGTTACGTATATGAACATTCCTTATCTACTCTGGGTTTCTTTTGCAACAGTATTACAAGTGTCGATTACTATTTTGAATAAATAAAAATATGAAAAATACAATTTTACAAATATTTATAGTTATACTACTTCTAGTTCTTATAGGTGTAATCATGGCCGCTTTCAATATAGGCAAACCTAGAGTTTTTGCGCCAGAACCAGAAGAAGTTTCTTGTACTCTTGAGGCAAAGATTTGTCCAGACGGGACTGCCGTCGGTAGAGTCGGACCAAACTGTGAGTTTGCAGCCTGTCCTATAGAAAAAGAAGAAATAGTAGGAGATGATATACCAGAAAGTGGGAAAGGTGAGTCTTGTCAAAACGCGGGCGGTGCCTGGGATGAAGAGTTTAGTGAATGCTTGGGTGTGTCGCAAGAAATATGTACAGAAATAGGTGGAGTATTTGATGAATGCGCTAGTGATTGTAGGAATGATCCAGATGCCGAGATATGCACTCTCCGATGTGCACAAGTTTGTAGTTTGTAGAAAATAAAATACCACCCGCAAAGGGTGGTATGTTTTTTCAGTAGCAGAAGCTAACCTGGACTTTTTCCATTTTGCCTTCCTTTTCTTCCATAATTATCTCACCACTTTCTGTGATGTGGTAGATACAATTACGCCAGCGTTCTTTTTCTGGCTCTATAGCCATAGAAAGACTGAAGCCGAGGTGGCCTTCTCTTTCTTCGGTTATGAGAATGTCTTCTCCGGAAAAAGGAAAGACTTCTTTGGTGATCCTTTTGATCTTCTCCCAGAGAGTCTCATTTGTGATGTCAATAAAGAACATAGTTCGAGGGTTTTAGTTTTGGGAAAGATTGTACAACATACTTATTCTCTGGTCAAGATTTAGTTTGTTTTTGTGTAAACTCGTATGTTATAATTGAATCATATGAAAGGATATTTTGGAAAAATAGAAAATCTAACAGAAGATAACTCTAGCTTTAGAAAGGTGCTATACACCGGCAAGCATTCACAACTCGTACTCATGAGTCTAAAGCCTGGAGAAGAGATCGGTATGGAAGTTCACGAAGAAAACGATCAATTCTTCAGATTCGAAGCGGGAACCGGAAAGGTTCTAATAGACGGCAATGAATATGATGTAGAGGACGGAGATGCAATAATAGTGCCATCTGGCGCGGAGCACAATGTTGTAAACACAGGATCTGTCGATCTAAAACTATACACCATATATTCTCCAGCTCATCACAAAGACGGCATAGAGAGGATTACCAGGGAAGAAGCAATGGCAAACGAAGCTGAGTTTGACGGAGTAACCACTGAATAAATAGAAAACTACAAAAATCCTCGTAAAATACTGCGGGGGTTTTTTCGTATTGACTTTTCTTGCAATAATGCTATTATTTTAGAGTTATGAATTCAGATAACACAAAAGTAAATAGAACAAATCACTGGGGAATTTCATGCCTGGTTTTTGTCTCTACAAAAGAAGTAAAGCTTCCTTATTGTGTTAAGCTGAAGAATTTTTAAACTCCTAATTTAAATCGTTTGAAAAGTCCTAGCTGAACACAAAGCTAGGACTTTTGTTTAGCGAAAAAAGAACCTTAAAAACTAAATATAAATCAAAACAATTACTTATGGAAAAACAAGAAAAAGCCAAAGTTTTTACCAATGTTTGGAAACACTGGAAAAACACCTTCTTCCAAAACAGATTGGCCCTAGTAGTGACAATCTGTTTGTATCTTTCTGCTGTATCTATCGAATTATTCTTTCGACCTATGCAGTGGAAAATAATTTTTGACAGTGCGCCAGATCCAAAAATCTGGATGCACTTTTCATTTATTATTTATGCCTTAGTTTTGGGATGGATTCTCAATAGGTCAGGAGACTACTTTTTGACCAAAAGTGAATCTAATATCATCAAAGGTCTTCGTGACTACGCGATGGAAAAATTATTAGGAAAATCATCTGATTTTTTTACTAGTAATTCTTCCGGAAAACTAGTCGCCAAGTCAAAAAGATTCTCCCATAACTCAGAAGCGGTAATAGATGAGTTTGTTTTCGTTATTTTACGAGCATGCTTGTTTGTTATAGGACTTGCCACTTACATATGGATCAAACTTCCATATTTAGGAATCTTTGTTTCATCTTGGGTTTTAGTATTTGTCGTTGTAACAGTACTTATTTTGAAGTTTAGACTAAAATATGATCTTTCGGAGTCAACTGCTGACTCTGTAACGACTGGGAGTATATCAGATATATTCCTTTCAGTTTTTACATTGAGAGCATTTAGCATCGTTGGAAATGTCTTGGTAGACTTCAAAAATCTTACCAAAGATGAACATGAAAAAAGACTTCTTTCGTGGCGAGTTAGTAATTTCCAGTGGGCAATCCAATCAGCACTTGTGGTTTTTTTAGAAATCTTTGTAATGATGAGTGTTTTGACTAGAGTATCTGGTGGCATCGAAACAATCGGAACCATAGCACTAGTTCAATCATTTATTGCATCTTTGGCAAATTATATGTATTCGCTTGGTAGAAGTCTAAACAGGATTAGAATTTCTATGGCAGATGCATACGAACTCTCTCTACTTTTGGATGAAGAAGAAGTTGAAAATACTTCTATTCTTCAAAACGAAATCTCGAGAAGATTTTCTGTTTCTTGCCAAGATGTTGATTTTTCTTATCCGGGAGGAGGAAAGGCCTTGCATCAATTCTCTTTTGTTTTTCAGGAGGGAAGACGTTATGGGCTGGTAGGTCATACAGGCAGTGGCAAATCCACTCTTGTAAAATTAATCCTCCGGCTTTACGAAAAGAGTCAAGGCAGTATAAGTATATCCGGTCAAGATATAAGTTCTATAGAAAAGAACAGAATCAGAAGCTGGATTTCTTATGTTCCTCAAGATCCACATTTTCCATCTTGGACCATAAAGAGAATACTCAAAATGGGAAAGCTAAGTGCAACGGACGAAGAACTACAGGAAGCTGCAGAAAAAGCGTCTTGTAACTTTATCTGGGAAAAACTTCCAAAAGGTTTCGAAACCATTGTCGGAGAACGTGGCATCAAGCTTTCTGGAGGAGAAAGGCAAAGATTGGCAATAGCGTGTGCAATACTAAAAGATGCGCCTGTTGTAATAATGGATGAACCAACTTCTGCACTTGATGCAGAAACAGAAAAGTACATCCAGGATGCCATAACTAGTTGTTTTATGGGTAAAACAATGATTGTTGTTGCACACAGACTTTCTACTGTAGCGGTTTTAGATGAAATTGTTCTTATGGATAACGGAAGCGTTGTTGAAAGCGGCGATCACGATACACTACTAGAACAATCTGAAACTTACAGTAGGATGTGGCAACTCCAAACAAATCCTGAAATTGTTTGACCCCAAAAAACCCTCGCGTTCGCGGGGGTTTTTATTTACAAGATTTATTATGTGTGTCAGGATGAGAAAAAAGCACAAAGCATGTTCTTTCCAGAGATTTCAAAAAGATAATAAAAAAGCAAAAAAGACCGTATAAATAGGCGGTTTTTTATTTGCCAAAAATATTCCTTTCAAGTACAATAGTGGCGAGATTCCAGAGAGGGGTCTCTTTGCCTTTTTATATGAACGAAGAAAACATCCAAGATCTCAAGAAAAGGAGAGATAAAATAACTAACAAAATATTTTTACTAGGGCTCAAGATAGCCCTTATATTTGGCATACCAGCAGTTCTTGGAGCAATAATAGGCCGAGAACTAGACGAATATCTAGGGACAAGTCCTTGGATGAAAATAATAGTTCTTTTTATTGCTTTTGTTTCTTCTTGGTTTATGGTCTACATGGAATACAAAAGGCTTTCTAGGGAGTTAGAAAAAGTTGAGTCAGAAATATCTAATAGTAAATAATTTTTATGCTTGGAATTGAGAGAGAGATATCGCCGATAGGTCCAGAAACTATTTTTGAAATAAGTGGTTTCAGAGTAGCTAACTCAACTCTTTTTATAGTCTTTATGATAATTCTAATGATTGTTTTTTATAAAACAGTCATGAAGAAATTCAAAACAAAGCCGACAAGTATCCAAGTAGGAGTAGAGATGCTATACGAAGGAGTTATAGATCTTATCGATCAAATAACAGGAAACAAAGAAAGATCTAAAAAAGTTTTTGCTATTGTTTTTTCTATTTTAGTTTTTGTTGGTATTTCTAATCTTATAGGACTTATACCAGGTCTTACAAGTATCACTTACGATGGACTATCTATATTTAGAACCCCAACAGCAGATTTCAATACGACTTTTGTTTTGGCGTTTGGATCAGTTCTAGTTCTGCAGTTTGTAAGTATAAAAGAGTGGGGTCTATGGGGACATATAAATAAGTTCGTTAAAATAAGTGACCTTGTAAAGGGTTTCAAAGGTGGAATAAAAAGCGGAATGATGGCGCTTATAGACTTCTTTATAGGACTACTAGATATAGTAGGAGAACTTGCAAAGGTTTTTTCGCTTTCACTTCGTTTGTTTGGAAATATGTATGCGGGAGAGGTGCTCATGATAATTATCGTGGGCTCTCTTGCGTACGTACTACCTAGTGTATGGCTCTCGATGAACCTGCTCGTAGGAGTAATACAAGCTCTGGTTTTCGGATCTTTGGTGACGGCATACTATATGTTGTCAGTCAAAGAAGACGAGTCGCAGAGTTAAATTATAAGAATTATTAATTTTAATATAAAAAATATATGGAAAACATGGATTTTGAAACAGCAAGAGTTATCGCCAAGGGTATGGCAACTCTTTCTATGTTCGGTTCTGCTATCGGTGAAGGTTACCTTATTGGTAAAGCACTAGAAGCTATCGGAAGAAACCCTGAACAAACAGGTTCTATCTTCTCAAAGATGATCATCGGTGTTGCGCTAGCTGAGTCTACAGCTATTTACGCTATGGTTGTATTCTTCTTGCTATAAGAAACAAAATAAAAAGTTATGCTTGATATTCTTCAAAAAATAGGTTTTGACTGGCAGGTAGCCCTAGCAAACCTCATAAACTTCTTGATAGTTTTCTATCTTATAAAAAGATTCTTTCTCAAAAAAATCACATCTGTGATAGATGAAAGAAAACAAAAGATAGAAGAAGGTCTAGAAGACGCTGAAAAAAGTAAGTCTCTTATGCTTGAAGCAGAGAACGAAAAGTCAGCAATACTAAAAGAAGCAAACCAAAAAGTTGGTGAGATACTTAAGAGTGCCGAAACAAGAGGCGAAGAAATCGTAGCAAAAAACAAGATAGAAGGAGAAAAAAGTAGAGAAAAAATAATAGAAGAAGGAAAAGAGTCTATCAAGCAAGAAAAAGAAAAAGTACTTGGTGAGCTCAAGAAAAACTTCTTGGAAACCCTGGTGGGAGGTATAGAAAGTGTTTCGAGTGTAGAAGTTAGTCAAGAAAAGGCTGAAAAATATACAGAAGAAATGCTCAAAAAGATATAAATATCATGATAAGTTCAAAAAAACTCGCATCTTATATATACAAAGAAAGAGATTCGAAAGACTTCGATAATTTTTTGGACAAGCTTTTTTCTGTTTTGAAGAAAAATAATCTATTCAAAATAATCCCAAAGGTACTAGAAGAAATATACAAGATAGATGAAAAAGAAAAAAAGAAAAACAAAATAAAACTATACACCTCGCACAAGTTTGGAGACGAGACTATAAAAAAGATTCTACAAAAGTATGATATCGATCCAAAAGAGACTGAAATAATAGAAGAAAACGAACTCATAGGAGGATTCATACTAGAAAACAAAGGTAAATTGTACGACGCAAGTATAAAAACAAATATTAGAAAATTAGAAGAGGAAATTCTGAGAGTATAATTATGGATACATTTATAAACAAAATAAAACAAAAAATAGAAAACTTCGAACCTCAAATTTCTGAGAACGAGTTTGGCGAAGTTGTTAGTGTGCGAGATGGAATCGCAAAGATATCTGGACTTCCAGACTGTATGGCATCAGAAATCATAGAGTTTGAATCTGGAGAAAAAGGTATAGCTCTAAACCTAGAAGAAGACTACATAGGTGCGATTATCCTAGGTGAAGGCAATGGAATCAAAGAAGGAAACAGAGCAAAAAGAACAGGAAAAATACTTTCTCTAAGTGTTGGAGATGGCGTTTTGGGTAGAGTTCTAAACGCTCTCGGAGAAGAAATAGACGGCAAGGGAAGTATACAAAGAACTAAAGAAGTTCTTATCGAAAGAATTGCTCCTGGTGTTATAGAGAGAAAGCCGGTAGACCAACCACTCTCAACTGGTATCAAGGCTATAGATTCCATGATCCCAGTAGGAAGAGGTCAAAGAGAACTTATAATCGGTGATAGACAAACTGGTAAAACAACAATTGCTCTAGACACTATAATCAACCAAAAAGGACAAGATGTTATCTGTATCTACGTATCCATAGGACAGAAAAACTCAAAAGTTTCAAAAATAGTTGCCGACCTAGAAGAAAGAGGTGCTCTTGATTACACAGTTGTTGTATCTGCTTCAGCTGGAGAAAGTCCATCCAACTTATACCTCGCTCCTTATACAGGTGTTGCTATCGCAGAGTATTTTATGGGACAAGGAAAAGACGTTCTTATAATCTATGATGACCTGACAAAACATGCTATTGCTTACAGAGAGATATCTCTACTTCTTAGAAGACCACCAGGAAGAGAGGCGTTCCCTGGAGATGTTTTCTACCTACACTCAAGACTACTAGAAAGAGCCTGTAGAATAGACGAAAAATACGGGGGCGGATCAATCACGGCTCTTCCTATAATCGAAACTCAAGCAGGAGATGTTTCTGGATATATTCCAACAAACGTTATATCAATCACAGATGGACAAATCTTTCTAGAAACAAACCTATTCTACAAAGGTGTCAGACCTGCTATAAACCCAGGACTTTCTGTTTCTCGTGTTGGAGGATCTGCACAAATAAAATCTATGAAGAAAAATGCCGGTACACTCAAGCTTACAATGGCACAATACCGAGAACTAGAAAGCTTCGCGCAGTTTGATTCTGATCTAGATCCAGAAACAAAGAAAACAATAGAAAGAGGAAAAAGAATCACAGAAATGCTAAAGCAAAACGAATATTCTCCGATAAAAACTCCTCTACAAGTTGTATCAATCTTTGCTATGAATGAAGGTTACTTCGACGAAGTAAAAGTAGAAGATGTAAAAAAGAAAGAATCTGAACTATCTTCTTTTATGGAAAATAGGTTTAGCGATTTGCTAAAAGAAATACAAAAAGACTGGAATGATGAAATAAAACAAAAACTAGTTTCAGCTCTAGAAGAGTTCAAAATATCAGCATAAAAATATGTCTAATCAAATAAGGTTAATAAAACAGAAAATAACTTCAGTAAAAAACATAGGTAAAGTTACAAAAACTATGGAGATGATTTCTGTTGCCAAAATGAAGAAAGCGAGCGAGAGAGCCGTTTTGGGTAAGCCTTATTCTAAATACGCGCTTGAGCTACTTCATCACATATCAAAAGAAAGAAACGTAAGACATACTCTTATGAGTGATGTATCTGGAACAAACAAAGTCCTTTTGGTTGTCATATCTTCAAACAAGGGACTTTGTGGATCTTATAATGTAAACATTTCCAAAGCACTTTCTAACTACAAAAAATCTTCTGGCGCAGATATAACAGCTGTAACCATAGGAAAGCAATCTGAAAAAGCAGCCAGAAGAAACGGTATAGAAATACTAGGAAGTTTTATAGATCTAAATGAAAAAAGTACGGCTGAAGATTTTGCTGTAGTAAGAGATCTTATAACAAAAGAATTTCTTACTAAAAAGTATCGTTCGGTCAAACTTTTGTTTACCGAATACAAGTCTATCTCATCATACAAACCATTTTTGATGCAGGTTCTTCCAGTAAAAGAAAAAATTTATAGAGATATATTGAGCAGTGAAGAAGAAAAAGATGATACAAAAAAATTCCTAAACTATCTCTTCGAGCCAGACAGCGAAGAAGTTCTAGGAAGTATCCTCGAACAATTACTAGAGCAAGCGCTGTATCACGCATTTCTAGAATCAGTCGCCGCAGAACACACTTCGAGAATGGCAGCCATGAAAAACGCGAGTGATAGTGCAAGTGGCATAGTCAAAGAACTTACGGTTTATTACAACAGAGAAAGACAAGCCGGAATAACCAAAGAAATATCGGAAATTATAGGAGGGTCAATAGGAATTACAAGTTAGAAATTTATTAGAAGAAATATATGAAAAACAAAGGAAAAATAACACAAATAACAGGTCCAGTAGTCGACGTATCGTTCGAGGGAGATTTGCCAAACATACTAAATGCTTTGGTTGTTGAATCTCCTCAGAAAAAAGTAACTCTAGAAGTTGCTGCGCACTTGGGACTAGGAGAAGCTAGATGTATCGCTATGACATCTACTGACGGACTATCTAGAGGGATGGAAGTTACTGACACAGGAAACCCTATAAGTGTACCTGTCGGAAAAGAAGTTCTAGGAAGAATGTTCAACGTTCTAGGTGAGCCTATTGATGAAAAAGGTGAAGTTTCTAACTCTGTAGAAAAAAATCCTATACACAGAGAACCGCCAAGTTTTGTAGATCAATCTAAAAAAGCAGAGATACTCGAAACTGGTATCAAGGTTATCGACCTTATATGTCCGTTCCTAAAAGGAGGTAAGATCGGTCTATTTGGAGGAGCAGGTGTTGGTAAAACTGTTATTGTGAAGGAGCTTATACACAACATTGCTAGTGAGCACGGTGGTTATTCTGTGTTTGCTGGAGTTGGTGAAAGAACAAGAGAAGGTAACGATCTTTATCTAGAAATGCTTGAATCTGGAGTTTTGGATAAAACAGCTCTAGTTTTCGGACAAATGAATGAACCACCTGGAGCAAGACTTAGAGTAGCGCTTTCTGCTCTTACTATGGCTGAAAACTTCAGAGACAAAGAGGGAAGAGATCTTCTACTTTTCATCGACAATATATTTAGATTTACACAAGCTGGATCAGAGGTTTCTGCTCTACTCGGTAGAGTACCTTCTGCTGTGGGATATCAACCGAACCTAGCAACAGAAATGGGAGGACTACAAGAAAGAATTACTTCGACAAAGAATGGTTCTATTACTTCTGTTCAGGCTGTATATGTGCCAGCTGACGACCTAACAGACCCAGCTCCAGCAACTACATTCTCTCACCTAGACTCAACAGTGGTGCTTTCTAGAGCGCTTTCTGAGCTCGGTATTTACCCAGCTGTTGACCCACTAGACTCTACTTCTACAATACTTCAACCAGGAATCGTTGGAGAAGAACACTACCAAGTAGCTAGAGGTGTACAAAAAATACTTCAAAAATACAAAGACCTCCAAGATATAATCGCGATTCTAGGTATGGACGAACTTTCTGATGAAGATAAGTTGGTTGTACACAGAGCGAGAAGAATACAAAAATTCCTTTCACAACCTTTCTTTGTTGCGGAACAATTTACTGGCATGGAAGGTAAATATGTAAAACTAGAAGACACAATAAGAGGTTTCAAAGAAATACTAGAAGGAAAATACGATGACGTTAGTGAGCAATCTTTCTATATGAAAGGTACTATCGAAGAAGTAAGAAACTAAAATGGCGCAAAATACTCTAAAACTAAAAATAATCAGTCCTGAAGCACTTGTTTATGAAAGTGACGATGTTTTGAGTATCAATATGAAAACTGGTGCGGGAGAAATAACAGTACTGCCAAAACACATACCGCTTATAACCACACTAAAAACTGGAGAAATAATTGTCAAAAAAACTGGAGAAAAAGAGCCCGTAGGTCTTTCTGTTTCTAGGGGTGTTCTAGAGGTTAGAGAAGATAGTAAGGTTATAATACTTGCAGAAAGATCTGAACTTGGACACATGATAGACGTAGAAAGAGCTGAGGCGGCCTATGAGAGAGCTAAGCAAATAAAAGAAGAATCTCTTCACACTCTAGATGTAGATAGCGCTAGATTTGAAGCATTGATCGAAAAAGAGCTAAACAGAATCAGAGTAGGAAAAAAGTGGAAAAGATAAAATACCCCGAAAGGGGTATTTTGATTTGTAAAAACAAGCCTTTGATTGGTATAATTGTTTTATGCAAAAGAAGGGGAATAAAAAAGAAGTTACTTTCGATAAGTACACTTTTTTTGATATTGGGTCTGGTTCAGTTGCAATGGGTGTAGGTATAACTCCGGAAGACACTTCATCTGCAGTAAAACCAAAATTTGAATATTCTCATAGAGAAAGAATAAGTCTAACAAACGATATAAGTTTTGAAAGATTTCTAGAAGAGTTAGACAAAACAATCAAAAGACTAAACACCGGGAACAAGGCTGTCTCTAGCTCGGTCAAGGATATCCATGTCTTTCTTTCACCTCCTTGGTACGCCTCACAAGTAAAAGATATAAGAATAGAAAAACCAAAAAAGTTTTTGGTTACAAAAAAACTAATCCAAAACACAATAGAACAAGAAGCTGAAAAAGTAGAGAAGTTCTACAAAGATAAGTACAAAGAATTTGGCTCAGAAAGTATTATTCTAGAAAGAAAAATACTGAAGATTCTTGCAAACGGATACAACGTAGAAAACCCAATAGGAAAAGAAGTTTCTTCGATAGTTTTGAAGTTATATTTTAGTGTATCCCCAAAAAGCATTGTCGACACAATAACCAACTCTATACGAAGCGCAACAGGTAGACACAATCAGATATTTCACAGTACTGGTTTTTCTAACTACAAAGCTATAAGTGTCATAAACGAAAACGACAATAATTACCTTACTTGTGACATAGGAGCTGAACTAACAGAAATATCTATCGTCACAGATGATTCTATAAGTGCTTCTGCAACATTTCCAATCGGAGGAGAAGCTTTTTTGAGTAAACTAAGAACAGACAACAGAAAAGATGAACAAATATTCCAAACTATCAAAATGATAGAAGAGGGTTCAATAAGTGAAGAAGAAAAAAATAAGTTTCTAGCAGAAATAAAAGAAGTAGAAGATTCTTGGGAGAAAGATCTCACAAGAGCACTCCACGACATAGCGATAGCTGGATACGTACCTAGCAATATATATCTATTCGCTAGAAAAGACATGCTTTCTATATTCAAAAACCTCATACAAAAAGAACCGGCATTTATAGGAAACAATCCGTCAATCAAAAAAATCAATTCTTTTGATTCTAAATACCTAAGTCAGTTTTTTGATATGAATGGGCAGAAAAGTTTGGACGCCTCACTTGCGATTTGTTTAATTTATTTAATAAACTATAATAGATAAGTAAGTTACCCCATTTGATTTTATGAAGAAAATAGAAGACATTGTTTTTAACAACCAAGAAAACCCAACCCAACCAGAAATAAAAAGAGAGGATATGGGCAGAGAAACAATAGAAGACATGGTAGAAGAAGAAATTTCTCATGATACGAGAAGGGTTTTTGTAAATGCAGACAGATCAGACGAAATATACAAAACAAAAAGACCAAAATATAAACCTCTAAAAGAAGAAACCAGAAAAAGAAGGACTAGAAACTATAGTTTGCTTATTTTGTTCTTTGGAGTAATAGGAGCTGTTTTATTCCTGAGCCCAAGCAAAGCATCTATAACCATAACGCCAAAAACAGAAGAGGTTACTTTGACTGATTTTAGGATAAACAGTAACTCAGAAGACAATTCTGGATATCTAAACTATATAGTTGTCGATGATTCAGTGTCACAAGAAGTTAGTTATGAAAGCAAAGAAGAAAGAAACGCAAAGGCAAGTGGAACTATAATTGTTTACAATGATTATTCAACATCTCCACAAAAACTGATAGCAACAACAAGATTTGAAACACCAGAAGGAAAGATCTACATGATAGAAGACCCTATAACTGTTCCCGGTAAAAAAACAGTAAGCGGAGAAACCGTTCCAGGATCAATCGAAGTTGAAGTTTTTGCCGAAATGGAAGGAATGGACTACAACATAGGACTAACGGATTTTACACTACCAGGACTTATAAGTAGTGATAAATATGATCATTTTTATGCTAGAAGCAAAACTCCTATGACTGGAGGATACAGTGGAGAAGTGTATTTCATGACAGATGCAGAAGAGGACGCAATTTATCAAGAACTAGTATCTTCACTCAAAAGCAAACTTGAAGGGAGAGTGTCTAGTGAAATACCAGAAGACTATATAGTAATCGATGAAAAACAAACTATTACTTATAGCAAAAAAGAGGACATTTCTTTCGAATCAGATTCTGCTAAAAAATCTATATCAATCGAGGGAAGCATAAGTGTCCCAATAGTAGACAAGAAAATTTTGGCCAAAAATATAACAGCGTCAGAAGACGTAATAAGTTATGAGATATTGGCCGAAAAATCTGGAGCCTGGCAAGTAGCAGAGAACGAAGGATACTTCACAATAAGCGGTCTTGCCAATATAGTTTATGTTCAGGACACACTCCTAATAAGAAAAGATGTTCTAGGCAAATCTCGAAAAGAGGCTGAAAATACAATACTTTCTCTAGATCAGAACTCTGGAGTAGATGTCAAAATAACCCCATTTTGGAAGAGGAAAATACCTCAAAAGAGCGAAAAGGTGGATATAGAGATAAAAATCCCTTAAAACACTTGACCTTTTTTACTGTTTTTGCTAGAATCTCGCTACATACATTGATGGATAAAAAGGATTCAAATCAAACCGTTTCTGGTTTCGTTACTGAAGCATTGCCAAATGCGATGTTTCGGGTTAGGCTAAGTGACACCGAACAAGAAATAATAGCGTATCTATCCGGAAAAATGAGGCTACACAGGATCAAGGTCCTTGTCGGCGACAGGGTAGAATTGCTATTGGATGAGTATGGTGGAAAAGCAAGAATAACTAGAAGAGGTTAAACACAAAATTATGAAAGTAAAATCAGCAGTAAAAAAAATATGTAACAAATGTAAAATAGTCCGACGCAAAGGAAGACTAAGAGTTTTGTGTGATAACCCTAGACATAAGCAGAAACAATAAAACATATGAGAATATTAGGTATAACAATTCCAGATAACAAGAAATTATCGTACGGCCTTACTACGCTTTATGGCGTTGGTATGAAAACTGCCGAAAAAGTTCTTTCAGAAGCAAAAGTAGATCCAAACAAAAAACCTACTGAACTTTCTGAAAAAGAAGAAAACGAAATAAGAAGAATAGTAGAAGAGCTAAACATAGAAGGTAATCTAAAAAGACAAATTTCTGCAAACATCAAGAGACTAAAAGATATCAAGTCATACAGAGGTACAAGACACCAAAAAGCGCTTCCTGGAAGAGGACAAAGAACAAAGACTAACTCAAGAACAAGAAGAGGAAACGTTAGAAAGACTATGAGTAGTGGTAGAAGAAAAGTTGAGAAGACTTAATACTAAGATAGATATATTATGGGAAAAAAGAGAATTGTAAAAAAACAAGGAGGAAGTAGCGCAAAGGCAGGAGCAAAAAATACTGCACCTTCTAAAAAGAAGCTGACTTCAGGAACTCTACACATAGAGGCTACTTTCAATAACACAAAAGCTGTTCTTACAGACAAGAACGGTAACTCTTTCTTTTGGTCTTCTTCAGGATCACTTGGATTTAAGGGCGCTAGAAAAGGTACTCCTTATGCAGCATCAAAGGTTGGAGAAACTCTAGCAGAAAAAGCAGAAATGGCAGGACTAAAAGACGTAGATGTAGTTATAAGAGGTGTTGGTTCAGGTAGAGAACCTCTAGCAAGAGCTTTTCTTGCAAAAGGTTTTGACCTAACAGGTATCAAGGACGAGACTCCTGTACCACACAATGGAGTAAGAGCTAAGAAGGCTAGAAGAGTATAAACATTATGAAACCAGTACAAAAATACAAAATCTGTAAAAGACTTGGAAACGCTGTGTATGACAAATGTCAAACACAGAAATTTGCACTTTCTGAATCAAGAAGAAGTGTAGGTACAAGAAAAAAACCAGCTAAACTTTCTATTTACGGACAACAACTAAAAGAAAAGCAAAAGATTAGATTTACTTACGGTATAACAGAGAAGCAATTTGGTAATTATGTTAAGAAAGCTACTGCTTCAAAAACTCCTCACGAAAAGCTTTCTCTTGAACTAGAATCTAGACTAGACAACGTTGTATACAGAATGGGTCTAGCAAACAGCAGAAGATTTGCAAGACAAATGGTTTCTCACGGTCACATTTCTGTAAACGGAAGAAAAGTAACAATACCTTCATTTAGTGTTAAAAGCGGAGACGTAATATCTATCAAAGAGGGAAGTAAGGCAAAGCCGATATTCAACACACTAGATAAAAAATTGAAAGATTACATGTCACCTTCTTGGCTAAACTTCGATGCAGCCAAAGGAGAGGGCAAAGTGGTATCGAGCCCAACTACAGTAGACGATGTCTTTGACTGGAATGCTGTGTTTGAGTTTTATAGCAGATAAAATTTTTATTAATAATTTTATTAACCATTTTTATAAACAAAAAACTATATGCTAGAGTCCATCATCCTACCAACAAAACCAAAAATAATAAAAGAAGACCAAACAAGTGGTGTTTTCGAAATTGAAAACCTGTATCCAGGATACGGCCACACACTTGGTAACTCACTAAGAAGAATAATCCTTTCTTCTCTAACTGGTTCTTCTATAACATCTATCAAAATCGATGGTGTTGACCACGAATTTTCTACAATGGACGGCGTAAAAGAAGACGTTGTTACTCTTATACTTGCTCTTAGAAAGGTTAGATTCAAGCTTCTTACAGATGAACCACAAGTAGTTACTCTAAAAGCAACAGGTGCAAAAACTGTTACTGCAAAAGACATAGAAACTACAGGTCAAGTAGAAGTACTAAACCCAGAAATAGAGATCTGTGAAATAACAGAAAAAGGTAAAGTTTTGAATATAGAAATAAAAGTACAAAAAGGAATCGGTTTTGTTTCAAAAGATCAACTACAAAAAGAAAAAGTAGAAATAGGAACTATAGCAGTAGACGCTATATTTACTCCTATAAGAAGAGCTAGCTACGAAGTTGAAGACATGCGTGTCGGAGACAAAACAAACTACAACAGACTAAGAATCAAGATAGAAACTGATGGATCTATAAGTCCAAAAGAAGTTCTAGAAAAATCTATCGAGATCATGATAAGACAACTACAAGCTGTAATCGGATTTGATAGTGCTGTACAAAGCATTCTAGAAGCAAAAGAAGACAAAAATGTAGAAGAAGAAACTCCTGAATCAGAAGAAGACATGACAGATGTTATGAAGACTAGAGTCGAGAGCCTAGACCTCCCTCAAAGGGTTATAAACGCTCTTACAAACTCTGGAATCAGAACAATAGGAGGTCTTATAAGAAAAAAAGAAGCAGATCTACTAGAAGTTGAAGGCCTAGGAGACAAGGGTGTACAAGACATCAAAGATGTGCTAAAAAGTTACGGTGCTTCTCTAGAATAGAGGTACATTTAATCAGAAATTGTTATGAAACACGGAGATAAAAATAGAAAATTTGGAAGAAAAGCAGGACCGAGAAAATCACTTCTTCGCTCTCTTGTTCGTTCTGTAATACTAAAAGACAAGATCAGAACTACAGAAGCAAAAGCAAAAGAATTGAGAAAGCATGTTGAGCCTCTAGTAACAATTTCCAAAAAAGATACAGTAGCCAACAGAAGACTAGTAGCAGAAAGAGTTGGAAACGACAAAGAAGTTATAAAGAAGCTATTTACAGAAATCGCACCAAAGAACCAAGAAAGAGCTGGTGGATATACAAGAATAACAAAACTTCCTCCAAGAAAAAGTGATGGAAGCAAAATGGCTGTAATAGAATTTGTAGATTAGATATATGGAACACACAATAGATGCAAAAAACAAGAAACTAGGAAGAATAGCTACAGAAGCTGCTACTTTTCTAATGGGAAAAAATACTCCTGACTTCGTAAAGAACGAAATCGCAGATAGAACTGTAAGAATCATAAACTCAAAAGAGGTTTTGATCGATGAAGCAAAGCTAGAAAACAAACTATACAAAAGATACTCTGGTTATCCAGGAGGTTTGAAAGAAACAAAGATGGCAAAAGTTATCGAAAGCAAAGGTTACGAAGAGATCTTCAAAACTGCAGTTTACGGTATGCTTCCAAAAAATAAACTTAGAAGCAAGATAATCAAGAATCTAATCGTTGAATAATATTATGGAAAAGACTAAGAAATACGTAGAAAAAATAGGGAGAAGAAAAACATCTACTGCAAGAGTTAGAATCTCTTTTGGATCAGCTTCAGCATTTTCAATAAACGGAAAAACTCTAGCAGAATACTTCCCAACAGCATCACTGCAACAAATAGTAGAAAGTCCTATCAAGGAATCTGGACTAGATAAGCTAGGAGTTAGTGTAAAAGTTATAGGAGGAGGTATACACTCACAAGCAGAAGCTGTAAGACATGGTATATCTAGAGCTCTAAGCGAAAACAACGAAACTCTAAGAAGCCCTCTAAAGAAACTAGGATTTCTAAAAAGAGACGCTCGTGCAAAAGAAAGAAGAAAATTCGGTCTCAAGAAAGCGAGAAAGAGCGCACAGTGGTCAAAAAGATAAAAAGAAAAACTCCCCAATCGGGGAGTTTTTTGATATATTACTAGTTTTATGTTATAAAAATCATAGCTATATTTGTACCATAAAAAGAAAAAACTATGTTCGAAGCACAAACTACTTTGAAAGTCTGTAAATATTACGATTCTATCGATATGGTGGAAAAGTTTTACAGAGGAGTCTTCAATCTGAAAATCAATATTCCGGTTGAAGACATACCAGAAGTAAAAGGTTTTTGTAGCTTTTGCTACAATACCAGAAAATTCAGTCCTAAAGAAATTTTGGCTTTCTATGAAAAAAAGTGGGGAGTCAAGAGCTCTTTGCCCTGGAGGTTTGATCAAATCGACGAAGAAAAAGAACAAAAAAGACCAAAAGGTCCGTACGGACTACTTTCTGTAGGTAACTGGTTTCCAGATGACATACACATTGGGAGGAATTACGAATCACCTTCAGAAGATATCTTGTTTGCAAATCTTACGGAGTATCTTCTCATGACCGGAATTCGGAAGTTCCAAACAGGTGAGTTCATGGACAATGACTATATGCTCACTAAGACAAGTAGTCTTTTTACCAATGGCTACAATGTCTGCGCCAGACATTCTCCATTAAAAGGCATTGAGGTTAAAGAAAAGCCTCCCTTCAGCCCTGGAGCCGGAAGTGGTATGCGAGAGATAAAAGTAATCTAATTTCCAAAACTCCCCAATCGGGGAGTTTTTTATTCCATCATAAATTCTTTTAGAACTTTTTCTTCGGACGTTGGATCTAGATATTGGGTTACGATTATTATCATTTCATCTTCGAAACCCATATCTTTTTTTATATTCATAAACAGGTGTTCTAGTGGTAGGGGAGAAATCCAGACAGAATTCTTGAGCGCTACAAATCCAGCTTTCTTCAAGAGGTATCGGAGTGAGTTTCTTTCACTCTTCCTACTTTCTGGAATATCTATCATAACTATCCTCCAGAACCCATCCCAAGAAGTAGAGACTAGGCTATTTTCTGAAGAAAGTTTTATGTTTCTAAGCTTGTTTCTTCCAGAAGGAGTGATTTTATAAAAAGACGAATATTCTGTGTCATATCTTTCTACTAAACCACTTTCTTTGAGGCTTTTTAGGCTCCTAGAAAGCGCGTAAGCCTCTTCTTGAGACTCTTTAAGCATATCTAGTATATCGTCTCGCTTGGCGGCGTTTTTACCGCTTAGAAGAGATAGTATTTTCTCTTGTATCTTCTGTCCTTTGGCCATTGACACAATATTATCATATAAATATAATATTAAACAAGTTTTTTGCGAGCGTAAAAAACTTGTCAAAAGTAGTGTGTTTGTGTAAAATAAACACCGTAAATTATAAATTAAGCTTTTATTTGGTATGACAAAGAAAAACGAAGATCAAGACATAGAAATAGAGCTTGAAGAAGAAGGTTCTACCGATTCTCTCAAACTCAAAAAAATAAAAGAGGAACTAAAGACAGCCAAAAAAGAGCGCCAAGAATATCTAGATGGTTGGCAAAGATCTCGAGCAGAATATGCCAATTTGAAACGAGAGTCCGAAGACGGAAAAGGAAGAACGACAGAAATAATAAAATCTAGAATTTTAGAAGACTTCCTTCCGGCACTAGATAGTTTCGAAATGGCATTCAAGAACAAACTGGCTTGGGAAAAAGTAGATCAAAACTGGAGAGTTGGAGTCGAATATATCTATAACCAGATAAAAAGTATTATGGAAGGTTATGGGTTGGAAGAAATCGACGATACAGGAAAAGAGTTCGATCCAAACATCCATGTTGCAATAGAAACCGAAGAAACAAAAGAAGAAAAAGACGATCACAAAATATCAAAAACAATACAGAAAGGTTACAAGAGAGGAAATGAGATATTGAGACCAGCAAAAGTTTCTGTATATGAATACAAGAAATAATTTATAAGTTTAATTAATCAAAGAAAATATGAGCAAGATAATAGGAATAGACTTAGGAACTACAAACTCAGCTGTTGCAATCATAGAAGGTGGACAGCCAAAAATAATAGAAAACACAGAAGGCGGTAGAACAACACCGTCAGTTGTAGCTATAAACAAAAAAGGTGACAGAATAGTTGGACTACTCGCAAAAAGACAGTCGGTTACAAACCCTCAAAACACAATATACGGTATCAAGAGACTTATGGGTCACAGATTTGATGATACTGTAGTTGAAAAAGAAAAGAACATAGTGCCTTACAAGATAGAAAAGGCAGAAAACGGTGGGGTAAAAGTGACAATGAACGGGGAACTCTACACCCCAGAAGAAGTTTCTGCGATGATCTTGGCAAAAATCAAAGTCGACGTAGAAGAAAAGTTGGGAGAAAAAATAACAGAAGCGGTTATCACAGTACCAGCATACTTTGACGATGCACAAAGAAAAGCAACAAAAGACGCGGGAAAAATCGCAGGCCTTGATGTAAAAAGAATCATCAACGAACCTACAGCTGCAGCGCTTGCTTATGGATTCAACAAGAAAAAAGACGAAAAAGTTGTTGTGTTTGACTTTGGAGGTGGAACATTTGACGTTTCTGTTCTAGAAGTTTCAGAAGACACTATCGAAGTGAAATCTACAGACGGAGACTCTCACATGGGAGGGCGTGACATAGACCAAGAAATCATAAACTGGATTGCAGAACAATTCCAAAAAGAAAATGGTGTAGATCTAAGAAAAGATCCGCTAGCACTACAAAGACTAGATGAAGCTGCTGAGAAAGCAAAACATGAACTATCTTCTACACTACAAGCAGAAATAAATATTCCATTTATTACTTCTGATCAAGACGGGCCAAAACACCTTGTTATGACACTTTCTAGAGCAACTCTAGAAACTCTAGCAAGAAAATATGTTGAGAAATCTATCGATATAACCAAAAAAGCTCTAGAAGCATCTCCGTTTTCTATAAGTGATATAAACGAAGTAATTCTAGTTGGAGGACAAACAAGAATGCCACTTATCCAAGAAAAGGTAAAAGAACTTTTTGGAAAAGAGCCAAATAGATCTATCAATCCAGATGAAGTTGTGGCACTTGGTGCAGCAGTTCAGGGTGGAGTATTGCAAGGAGATGTCAAAGATGTTCTACTTCTAGACGTTATCCCTCTATCACTTGGTATAGAAACACTTGGTGGAGTTGCAACAAAAATAATAGAAAGAAACACAACAATACCAGCACAAAAGTCTCAAGTCTTTTCTACCGCAGCCGACAATCAGACTTCGACTGAAATACATATAGTTCAAGGTGAAAGACCTATGGCAAACGACAACAAATCACTAGGAAGATTTGTTCTAGAAGGTATACCGCCAGCACCGAGAGGCGTACCACAAATCGAAGTATCTTTCGATATAGATGCAAACGGTATATTGAATGTAAAAGCAAAAGACAAGACTTCTGGTAAAGAACAATCTATAAGAATAGAAGCTTCTTCAGGACTAACAGATGCAGAAATAGAAAAGATGAAGAAAGATGCAGAACTACACAAAGAAGAAGATGACAAGAAAAGAGAAGCTGCAGAAGTAAGAAACACAGCAGACATGACAGTGTTTGCAGCTGAGAAAGCTATAAAAGATGCAGGGAATGACATTCCAGAAGATGTAAAGAAATCTATCGAAGAAAAAGTAGAAAACCTAAAGAAAGTCAAAGAACTTCCAGACGGATCACACGATGATATCAAAAAAGCAACAGATGAACTGACAGTAGAAATGCAGAAGATTCATGAAGTCATGACTAAGAAGGCTAAAACCAGCGAAGCTGGTTCGCCTGAAGGCTCAAGTGAAAACAATCAAGAAAATGATGAAAATATAAAGGACGCGGAGGTAAAAGAATAATTTCCTAACCCAAAATGTCCAAAGACTATTACAAAATTCTTGAGATAGAATGATATAATTTGAAGGGTTGAGAAAATAAAAACAGCCGCACGATGGGGCGGCTGGTCTGACGTCTTTTTACGAGTAAGAGGTAAGAGTATGTTTAAAAAGCTTTCTGATTAATCCTTCTTTTTTATTGAGCCTTTTAGAAAGAAGATTCCAAGCATCATACTTGTTATATTCGGTAATAACCACTACTTCAGCGGGAATACCAAATTCTTCAAACGTTTCCTTCTCTGAATCTTTTGGTTCAAAAGTATATTTAGCCATTTTTTTTGATTTAAATTCATGTAATATGATATCATATTTGTTATAAAAGTCAATAATATAAATATGTCCAAAAACTATTATTCACTTTCGCCAAAGCTTTGGCAGGACAAGCAAAATTAAAATATGAGTAAAGATTATTATAAAATACTAGGAGTTGAAAAAAACGCTTCAAAAGATGAAATCAAAAAAGCGTTTAGGAAACTCGCTCATCAATACCACCCTGACAAGCAGGGTGGTAGCGAAGAGAAGTTCAAGGAGGCAAACGAAGCCTACCAGGTTCTTTCTGATGACCAGAAAAGGGCACAGTATGACCAGTTTGGCTCTGCTGGACCAGGGTTTGGTGGAGGACAAGGTTTTGGAGGATTTGATTTCTCTGGTTTCCAGGGGGGACAAGGTGGATCATTTGAATTTGACCTAGGAGACATATTTTCTGACTTTTTTGGCGGAGGAGCTAGTAGAGAAAGTACAAGGATAAGAAAAGGTAAAGATGTTGTTTTAGAAACAAGTGTTTCTTTCAAAGATTCTATTTTTGGAACAGAAAAAGAAATATCTTACAAAAGAGAAAAAAACTGCGAAGTCTGTGACGGTTCAGGTGATGACAAATCTTCCAAGAAAGAATCTTGCAAAACGTGTAGAGGAAAAGGCACAGTAGTAGAAGAAGTTAGAACAATACTTGGACATATAAAAACAAACAAAAAATGTGCCTCTTGCGATGGAAAAGGAGAAACATACGAAAAACGATGTTCTTCTTGTTCTGGAAAAGGAATAGAAAAAGTTACAGAAAACCTCAAAGTCAAAATACCAAAAGGAATACAGAGCGGCGAAACTCTAAGAGTTAGAGGTGGCGGCTATGGAATAAAGGGTGGAATAAATGGTGACCTTTATATAAAAATAAGAGTTGAAAAATCTGACAATATAAAAAGAGATGGCCAAAACCTTTATACAAACATCTCTATAGTACCAACAATGGCAATACTTGGCGGTGAAGCTAGTGTAGAAACACTAGATGGAAAAGTTACTATCAAAATACCAAAGGGGACAAGTCATGGCGATATACTTAGAATAAAGAACAAAGGAGTTGGAGAAGAGGGAAGCGACAGAAGAGGAGATTTCTTTGTTGTAGTAAAAATAAACATCCCAGAAAAACTCTCAAAACATCAAGAGAAACTACTCGAGGAGTTACAAAAAACCGGTATCTAAACTATTTCTTTTTGACGATAGTCCCGTTTTCGGTGTCTTTGATTGTATAGCCGAGAGACTCTATCTTATCTCTTATCTCGTCGCCTTTACTGTAGTCTTTGGCTTCTCTAGCTTCTATTCTTTGTCTAACAAGCTCATTTATTTCTTCTGGTATTTCTTCGCCTGTTCTATCAGAAAATCCTAGCCCCAAAACACGATCAAAAAACAGAATTAGTGTTTTCTTTGTTACGTCTTCAATTTCCTGAGACCTGATAACTTCCCAGAAAAGAGCGATGAAAGAAGGAGTGTCTAGATTGTCGTTTATAAGAGAAAGAGCTTCTTTTTTGTATTTTTCTACAATCTTTTCATCAACCTCTCCATCTTCTCTCAAAGAATCAAATACCTCATAAGATCTAGATAGAGCCTTATCCGCAGACCGTAGTGCTTCCCAAGAAAATGAAACTTCTTTCTGATAAGTAGCACTCATAAGCCACAACCTATAAGAAAGTGGGTTGATACCAGACTTTTTTATATCTTCTAGAGTTATGATGTTGCCCAAAGACTTAGCGATCCTTTCGTCTTTTATAGTCACAAAAGCCCCGTGAACCCATATATGAGCAAGTTCTTTGTGGTTGGCTGTTTCTGACTGAGCAATCTCGTTGTTATGGTGAACCGGTATGTGGTCTATTCCTCCTGTGTGTATATCGATAGTTTCTCCCAAAAACTTCCTGATCATCCCAGAACATTCTATGTGCCAGCCGGGAAAACCTTTGCCCCAAGGAGATTCATAACCAATATCGTTTTTAGAAAACTTCCATAGTGCAAAGTCTGCGCTGTTTTTCTTGTTGGCACCACTTATTCTTTCTTCGGATTGTTCACTAGGTGTTAGCCCGCCAAGCTTTCCATAAGATTCTATAGAAGCTGTATCGAAATAAACGCCATCTTCGTTGGTATAGGCGTTAGAAGAGTCATATATCTTTTTTATTATATCGATATACTCATCTATGCTGTCACTTGCAAAAGGCATATATTCTGGAGTTTCTATGTTGAGATCTTTGAGATCTTTTTTGAACGCCTCGGCGTAGAATTCAGCAACCTCTCTCATAGCTTCTAGAGTAAAAGGTTTACCTTCTCTCTCTAGAGCTTTTGTCATCTTGTCTTCACCTTCATCACCATCACTTTGGAGGTGTCCTATATCAGTTATATTGATTACTTGTTTTACAGAAAAGCCATTTATTTCATAAGTTCTTCTTATGATGTCAGATAGTATGTATGCCCTAAGATTACCTATGTGAGGGAAGTTATATACCGTAGGACCACAGTTATACATGGTTATGGTATCACCGGACTTCTTTGACAAAGTCTCTTTTTTCTTGGATAATGTGTTGTATAAATATATATTTTCCATAAAAATTGGCTTTTTCTAATGCCTTTATAGTATAAGCTAATTATAGCCTAAAAAACATTGCAAAAATAAAGTTTTATGCTAGAATCTAGGAACCATGACTGAGAAGAAAGGTAAAAATAAAGACATAGAATTTGCTATTATCGAAGCAGGCGGCAAACAATACAAAGTCTCACCAGGAGAAATAATCGTGATAGAAAAGCTTGGAGACGACCTAGAAGAAGGTAAAAGTGTAGTGTTTGACAAGGTGCTTTTGGTAGATGATGGCAAAGGAGCAACAACTATCGGAGACCCTTATATCAAAGGTGCGAAAGTTAGTGCAAAGTTTCTAGAAAACGGTAGAGGAAAGAAAGTTACAGTTGTAAAATACAAAGCAAAGAGTAACTACCACAAGAAAAACGGACACAGACAACCAAACTCAAAAATAGAAATAGTTTCAATCAAATAAACACAAAGCCGGATAAATCCGGCTTTTGTTTTTTATGATCTTCCTTTTAGTGCGTATTCGAGTGTATCTCCGTCAGAATACTCTATTTCACTACCGCTCGACAAGCCTCTTCCAAGCTTCGATATTTTTATAGCATTCCCGAACTTTTGGCTTATAAAGTCCTCTACATATTCTCTTGTATTTTCTCCATCACGATTGAGGGAGAAGGCAAGTATGACTTCTTTCAAGTCTCCAGAATCTATTCCTTCTTTTATTCTTTTTTCTAGATCTCCTAGCTTTATATAAGTTGGAATTTTGTGAGAAATAGGTATAGTGCCACCAAGTATAAAATAAAGTCCGTCATATTTTCGAGTTATATTTATATTTTCGAAATCAGAATCTTTTTCCAAAACCAAAAGAAGGCTGGTTTCTCTAGTACTATCGCTACATATATCACAAACTTCGGCACCACTTTTCATATGAACTCTACGACACATCTTACACTCAGAAACCATATCACTGACAGAAGAAAGCTTATCTATAAACCTTTCTCTTGTTGCTTTGCCGAGTTTCGAAAAATAATAAGAAAAACGCCTAGCTTGTCTGTCACCAATACCAGGAAAATTTTTGAAAAACTCTGTTAGCTCGTCCAGTTCACTCATATACTTATCTTTTTAGAAATCATCTAAACTTTGTCCTGCAATAGAACTATAAGACATAGCTTCGTCTGTAGTTTTGTCGATAGACAAGTAAGTTGTTTTCTTTTGGTCGAAGAATAGATTTACTACACCTGTTGGACCATTTCTGTGCTTTTCGATTAGAACTTGGACGATATTTGTTTTTTCTGACTCATCTTTGTACTTGTCTTCTCTGTGTAGGAACATAACGACATCAGCATCCTGCTCGATAGAACCAGAGTCACGAAGATCAGAAAGTCTAGGTTTACCGCCACGAGACTCAACTGCACGAGAAAGCTGTGATAGGGCAAGAACGGGAACGTTGAGTTCTCTTGCGAGTTGTTTTAGTGATCTAGATATTTCTGTAACTTGGTTAACCATAGAATCGTGGTCTTTGGTTGATGCCATAAGCTGTAGGTAGTCAACGATTATAAGATCTAGTCCGTGTTCTGACTTCCATCTTCTAGCTGTACTTCTCATCGAAACTATATTGTTCGCTGCCATGTCGTCTATATATATCTTTGCCTTGGCCAATCTATCTAGCGCTTCTCCTATAATCTGGAAATCTTTGTCAGAAGATATGTTACCGGTTCGAAGATTCCAAGCAGAAACTTGTGATTCCGCGGCAAGCATTCTCTGTGTTAGCTGTGAGGCGCTCATCTCGAGAGAAAATACTCCAACAGCAGAACCAAAGTGTATAGAAGTTTGTCGTGCAATATCTAGGGCAAGGGTAGTCTTACCGACAGATGGTCTTGCGGCTAGGATAACAAGGTCAGAACGTTGTAGACCTGCGAGCATGTTGTCGAGTTCTTTGAAGCCAGTTGGAATACCACGAAGCTCGTCTTTGTGTTCATGTAAGTGCTCGAGTTCTTCCCATGTTTCTCGCAAGGCTTCTTTTAGTGTTACGTATTTGCTTTTGTTTACACCTTGAGTTATTTCAAATATTTTTGACTCGGCTTTGTTTAGGATATTTTCTATATCATCGGCAGCGTTTTCTGATGCGATTGTAGATATATCTTGTGCTGCTTCTATGAGTCTTCTTTGGATATGCTTTTTTTCTACGATAGAAGCGTAGTGATGAACATTGGCAGAACTTGGAACCTCTCTAGTTAGTTCTGTTAGATACCTAGATCCACCAATCTTCTCATCTATATTTTTTTCTTTTGCTTTGGACGAGAGTGTGATTATGTCGATAGCTTCTCCCTGGTTGTATAGTTCAAGCATAAGCTTGTATATATTGCGATGCTTCTCATGATAAAACATGAAATGCGTTACTTTCGTAACTAGTTCATTCATCGCACCAGGTCTTATCAGAATAGAACCTATAACAGCCCTCTCTGCATCGAGATCTTGAGGTGGGATAGCATAATAGTTTTCTCTATCTTTTGCCATTAATTCGATTGTAGCACAAAAGAGATTGAGGACCGCAAGATAATCTGGAACAAAACTGTGACTATTCTGTTGAAAATCAAAAAGTACCGAAGAGGCCCAAATTATGCTATATTTTTCTTATGAAAAAGAGACTTTTATCTGGGGTAAAACCAACAGGAAGACCTCATATCGGAAACTATTTTGGGGCAATGAGACAATTTGTCGAATATCAAGAAAAATACGAAAGTCTTTTTATGATTGCTGACTATCACGCTCTAAACTTCATACAAGACAAAGAAGAGATGAATTCCAACATAATAGATCTGGCGATGGATTATCTTGCAATAGGACTTGATCCAGAAAAGTCTGTCATATTCCAACAATCAAGCGTTTCAGAGCACACAGAGGCTGCGTGGATATTTGATACCATGACAACTATGCCTTATCTCATGAGAGCACACGCTTTCAAAGACGCTGAAGCAAAAAACAAAGAGATATCTGTAGGAACATTTAACTACCCGATGCTTATGGCTTCTGATATTTTGCTTTACGACTCAGAAATAGTTCCAGTTGGACAAGACCAAAAACAACACATAGAAATTACAAGAGACACTGGAGAAAAATTCAATAGAATATTTGGAGAAACATTTAAACTACCAGAACCTATGATTGTAGAAAGTGTCCAAACTGTTCCAGGGACAGATGGTCAGAAAATGAGCAAAAGCTACAAAAACACTATTCCGCTTTTTGCCGAAACAGAAGAAATCAAGAAAGCTGTTATGGGGATAGTTACAGACTCGGGAGAAGGGGTTCCAGAAAATGTTTACGCTATACACAAACTGTTTAGAGACGAAGATTATCTCAAAAATCTATACGAAGAAAAGAAAGGGAAGTATAAAGACCTAAAAGAAGCACTTTTTGAAGATATAGAAAACTTCGTTGCACCGATGAGAGAAAGAAGGAAATATTTTGAGAATAACAAAGAAGAAGTTCTAGAAATACTAAAAAAAGGTGGCGAAAAAGCAAAACAAATAGCTTCTCAAAAAATGGAAGAGGTTAGAAAGAGAGTAGGAGTAAAACTAGACTAAAACACAAAACACTAAAACCCACAGAAGGTAACACCAAACTACGATCGTAGTTTGGTGTTACCTTTTTTATGCCACCTTACTAATTCTTCTTTTTTGTTAAGATATTTACAATAATTTAATTGTGTGTTAAAAATAACATGATTTTATTTTTGTTCACTTATAAATTAACATCCGATGTCAAAATCGCATCTTAATCCAGATCCAAGCAGGACCCTTGGAACAATGGCAAAACTCATTCGTCTCACCGAAAAGGAAGGCATTGATTGGTCCCACTGGCAACATCCGACCAACAACCCGGTAGCACGGCGAAATCTCGCCGAGTACCTGCGCCGGGGCTGTCCCAAGTTGGGAGACAACGGCGAGGTGATACAAACCTGCTTCCCCGAAGGTCACGAACTGGCACTTCTCATTCTCGGCGACGATTACATCAGCGCCCAGGAAGTGGCAACCGCCTACGGCGTGAGCTACACCGACGAGCAGTTGGAACACTTCGCTGACACCCTGCCTGGTATGGAGGCCATCCTCTGGCTTCGTGCCAACGGATATATGCTCATCGCGGAACCGCCGACGGAGATGAACCTCCTCGAAGTTCGGGAGCTCGAAAACAAGCTGTTCTCCTTCAAGACCAAAGGGTGGTACGCCGAGGACAAGCAGAAGTTCTCTCGTGAGGATAAGGTGTCCGCTGGCGAGTGGCTCGCAATCAGGAAGGAAGCAGTCCCGAACTCTTTCAGCAAGACGTGGAGCGAGCAGCAAGACCTCTTGAGCGAGGATGAATACGTTCCGAATGCCGTCGAAGTCAGCTATGCTGTCACTGCCTACTACAAGGTGCGTGGCATCTACCTGCTTCGCTCCAACAAGTACGTCAGGACCAGTTCCGTTTCTACATACAGCGACCGCGTCGACGTCGGTCGCTTCGACAGGGACGGTCTCAACATCAGATACTACTGGGAGGGCAGCCATCTTGGTAACCTCGGCATCTCGTCTGCTCGTAAATTGTAAGAAACGATCAAAAGCCTTGAGTTTAGAATTTTAAACTCAAGGCTTTTTTATTACAAAAATCTGGGCTACCTTTTAGCTATAAAAATGTTATAATGGCAGTCTATATGAAAGAGAGAACATACATAAAAGACTTACAAAATAAGGTCGGAGAAGAGGTCAGTATTTCTGGCTGGGTAGACGTAAGACGCGATCAAGGAAAGATGATTTTCTTGGAAATAAGAGACTTCTCAGGTATCGTCCAGGGTGTGATACTGCCAGGATCAGACGCGATGGAAGCTGGCCAATCACTTAGAGACGAGTGGGTAGTTAGAATCGGTGCAAAAGTAAACGAAAGACCGGAGAGAAACAAACAACCAGAGAAAGAAAACGGAACAATAGAACTAGAAATACTAAACATCGAAGTTCTAAACAAAGCTCACACTCCAAACTTTGATATACATACAGATGGACTAGAAATAGGTGAAGAAGTGAGACTAAAATACAAATATCTAGACCTAAGAAGAAAAAGGCTGCAAAAAAACATAAGAAACAGAAGCAAGATCACAACTCTTGTACGGAATTTCTTGTCTCAACAAAACTTTGTCGAGATAGAAACACCGATTCTAACAAAGTCTACTCCAGAAGGTGCAAGAGACTATGTTGTACCGTCTAGACTTTATCCTGGAAACTTTTACGCTTTACCTCAATCACCACAGCAATACAAACAACTTCTCATGGCTGGAGGAATGGAAAGATATTTCCAATTTGCAAAATGTATGAGAGACGAAGATACAAGAGGTGACAGACAACCAGAGTTTACTCAACTCGATATGGAAATGAGTTTTGTCGAAATGGAAGACGTTATGAATCTAAACGAAGAACTTCTCATAAAAATCGTCAAAGAAATATATCCAGAAAAAAGAATACAACAAATACCTTTCCCTAGAATGTCTTACAAAGACGCTATGGAAAAATATGGTAGCGATAGACCAGACATAAGAGAAGACAAAAACGATCCAAACCTTTTGGCATTTTTGTGGGTTGTAGATTTCCCATTTTTCGAATCAACAGCCAAGTCTGACAACGCAAACATGAAAGGATCTTGGACATTTACACACAACCCATTTTCTAGACCGATACCGGAAGACATGGATAAACTAATGAACGAAAAAGATATAGGAGAAATAATAACTTCACAATACGACATAATCCTAAACGGGTACGAAATAGGCGGAGGAAGTATAAGAAACCACGAAAAAGAAGCCCTAGAAAAAGTATTTGATATCATGGGTTACAACAAGGAAGAAGTAGAAAGTGATTTCTCTCACATGCTAGATGCACTAGATGGAGGATGTCCTCCACATGGAGGAATTGCGTGGGGATTCGATAGACTTGTAATGATCCTAGAAAACGAACCAAACATAAGAGAAGTTATAGCATTCCCAAAAAACGGAGAAGGAAAAGATCTCATGATGCAGTCTCCTTCAAAAGTTTCTGACAAACAACTAGACGAACTTGGAATATCGCTAAAGAAAGACAAGAAATAAATCGTGGAGGACAATAACAAGAACCAATTTGTAGTAAAAACTCAAGTTTTCGAGGGACCACTCGAGCTACTTTTGGAGCTTATACAGAAAAGAAAATTGTTCATAAACGAAATCTCTATCAAAGAAGTTGCCGAAGACTATATAAAGTTTTTGGAACAAAACAAAGACAAAATAGGCGAAGTCACGAGCTTTATACGTGTTGCAGCAACCCTGATACTAATCAAGGCAAAAAGCTTACTTCCAAACCTTTCTATTTCAACAGAAGAAGAAAGTGACATAAAAGACCTAGAAAAAAGACTTTTGTTTTTCAAAACCATAACTGATGCACTACCAATACTTTTGAATCACACAAAAGAAGTTAGCCTACATCCACTCAAAGAAAGAAAGGCTGAAGTTAGCTTCTTTTCTCCTGGAGACAATCTAGGACGAGAGGTGCTAGAAGAATCTGTGCGAGAAGTTCTGTCCAAGATGCCAGAAAAAGAAATTCTTTCTAGAGTAGAAGTTTCTGTTGCTATAAAAATAGAAGACGTTATAGAAAGCATCTCTGACAGAATACAAGAATCATTCAAAACATCTTTCAAAGAGTTTTGTTCAAACGAAACAAATGGCATGAACGAAAAAGAAGCAAAAGTATTCACTATTGTTTCTTTTCTAGCTCTTCTAGAGATGGTAAGATCAGGATTGTTAGATGTAAACCAGGATGACAAATATTCTGACATGACTATAGAAAAGTTGGAAGAACAAAAAGAAGAAGTATATGAATAATCAAGAAAACCAAAACAAACTAGAAGCTCTACTCTTTTTCAAAGGGACATCAGTTTCTAAAAAAGAGGCTGGTAAAATACTAGGACTAGATGCTAGCTCACTACAAGAAGCTATAAATTCACTAAAAGAATCTTATCAGGGCAAGGGCAGCCTACTGCTTGTAGAAAACGACGAATATATAGAGATAAGACTTGAAAAAGAAATTTTCGATATGTTTACCGAAAAAGAAAGGGAAGAACTCAAAAAAGACCTGACAAAAAGCGCACTGGAAACTCTATCTATAATCATCTACAAAAATGGGGCAACTAGAAGCGAGATAGATTATATAAGAGGAGTAAATTCTACTTTTATTCTGAGATCTCTTATGATAAGAGGGTTGGTAGAAAAAAGAACCGCAGAAGAAGATTCTAGAAAAGTTATATATTATCCATCTATTGATCTACTTTCTTATATAGGAATAAGCGACGCCAAAGGCATGGATAACTGGCAAGAAATCAACGATATACTACTAGAAAAATCTAGCGAAGAAAAAGAAGATTTAGAAGAAGAGGTAGAAGAAAATGGAGAATAATAACCCAAAAAACATCAAGATATTTTTGGTGTGTATATTGATCATATTTGTGTTGGGTGTTTCGACCGTGGTTGCAAATGTCACAAAAAGTAATCTTACCGGTACACCACTAACAATCATAAACAAAGAAGACCCTGTAGAGGTAAAATATTGCAAAGAAGAAGCTGAACTAAATCTTCTGGCAGAAAGTTTTGTTATATACAACAAAAGTGACGACTGTATCGTTTATTCAAAAAATGAGGAAGAAAAAAGACCAGTTGCTTCTCTACAGAAACTTATGACCGCGATAGTCGCAGACGAAATAATTCCAGACGGAGCTCCTATTCAGATAACATACGAAGACCTAGCCATGCCGGATGATCACGGACTTGTCGCTGGAGACTTGTGGAAGAAGGAAGACTTGATATCGCTACTTCTTGTGACTTCTTCTAACGATATAGCTCACGCACTCCGTAGGACATCGGAAGAATATCATTTGGGAGAAGATGAGTCTTTTGTAGCTATCATGAATCAGAGAGCAGCAGAGATAGGCATGGAGCATACGGTATTTTTCAACGAAACTGGACTAGATGAGAGTTCGGTTTTTCCAGGAGCATATTCTACAGCTCTAGATATGGTAAAACTCGCAAAATATTCTCTCATTAAAATAAGCGACTATATATACAAAACAAGCCAGCCGACAATATCAGTTGGGCCAATAGGGAAGCCTAACCTTGTTTTCAAAAATACAAACTACATAACAGAAAAATATCCGTCGCTACTTTTCTCAAAAACCGGACTTACAAACCTTGCTGGTGGCAACTTGATAATAGCCTTTGAGACAGGTCCACTAGAAGAATACATAGCAGTCATACTAGGATCGACAAAAGAGGGTAGGTTTATAGACTCTTTGGACATCATAAATTTCTTACTTTATAAGGTATAAGGCCCGCTGGAGAAAATCTAGGTTTTTTGCTATGATAGCCTTATAAATTATGGAGAAATTTTATTACACAATTGGACTAGAGGTCCACGCGGAACTTTCTACTAAAACAAAGATGTTTTGTTCTTGTAAGAATGACCCAGATGAACAAAAACCCAACAGAAACATATGTCCTGTGTGTAGCGCTCAACCAGGAACTCTGCCTGTTCCAAATGAAGAGGCGATAAAAAATGTTATAAAGGTTGGTCTTGCAATAGGAGGAAATATTGCAGACTTTACTGAATTTGATAGAAAAAACTATTTTTATCCAGACATACCAAAAGGTTATCAGATAAGCCAGTACAAATACCCTATAGTTTCAGGAGGACACCTGTCTGGTTTCGACATAACAAGAATACACCTAGAAGAAGATACAGGTACGTCAAAACATGGTGACGAAAAAACTCTAGTTGATCTAAACAGGGCTGGCGTGCCGCTTATGGAGCTAGTTACAGAACCTCATACCTTCGATGATAAAGACGAGGCGATAAGAGTAGCAGGAAAGTTTGCAAGAGATCTACAACTACTACTGTGGTATTTGGGTGTATCTGAAGCAAACATGGAAAAAGGCGAGATGAGAGTTGAAGCAAACATATCTATAACTAGCTCAAAGAAACTCGAACTTGAAGGCCTAAATCAATCCGAAGGATTGATCGGCCGAACAGATTTGGATAAATTCCAATCTGTTCTAGGTACAAAAGTAGAGGTCAAAAATCTAAACTCATTCAAGAGCATGGAAAGAGCAGTTTTGTACGAATTCGACAGAATGGAAGAGCTACATACAATGCTAAGAGATGGAGAAATAAGGCAGGAAACTCGTGGCTGGGACGAAAACAAAGGAAAAACCTTCTCTCAAAGAAGCAAAGAAAATGCGTCTGATTACAGATATTTCCCAGAACCAGATATTCCCAAATTCAAACTTCATACTCTTTTCGATATAAAAGAAATAGAAAAAAATCTTCCAGAATTACCAGAAGAAAAGAGAAATAGATATAGAAACGAGTTTGGTATAAAAGACGAAGATATAGAAAGTTATATAAATAATCTAAGTCTCGGAGAGTTCTTCGAGAAAGTTATAGCTGATTTTGATTCTGACAAAGAGCTCATAAAAACAGCTTCAAACTTTATAACTTCTGATCTTGTCGGTACTTTGGCAAAAGATCCTGAAGCAAAAATACCAAACGATAAAAGTTTCTCCTCTCTTATAAAGATGTTCAAAGATGGCTCTCTTTCTTCTAGAAGTACAAAAGACATACTTATAGAAATGACAAAAAGTGACCTAGACCCAGCTACTTTTGCAGAAGAAAAAGGTCTTATACAGAAAAATGATCCAGAAGCACTCAAGGCTATTGTAGAAAAAGTAATTTCTGAAAACCAAGATGTTGTAGAAACATATAAGGGTGGAAAGGAAAATGCTCTTATGTCACTTGTAGGAAAAGTTATGAAGGAAACTGCTGGTAGTGCAAATCCAGCACTTGTACAAGAATTATTGAAAGAATTAATTTAACGTTTCAGTATATCTGGTGTTTGCCGTAACGATAGCGGAGGCAAATATTAGTCGAGCAGGGGCACGAGCGAAACCGCATATTCTGTGTTAAGTGAGGGCGTTAGCCCCGAGCCAGAGTGCAACGTTCCGAAGGAAAATTTCAGAGTTTTACATTTAAGAACATATATTATTAAATATCGACCAAAGGGAGTCAATAATTAGAAAAGCCCACCAAAACTGTTAATTGGATTCCATAACTGACTTTAATTTTTGAATTATATCCTCAGTAAATGGATTATTTAATTCTCCGTTTTCCATCCATTCAAAATATTCCATTTCTGTTTGATTATCATCAATTTTACGATAAGTGTATTTAACATGATAATTATCTTCTAAATCAGAAAGCGTGAATATTTTGTTATTTTGAAATTCTACAACTTTATAGAAATCCCAATCAGAATCATTTCCTCTGTTTTTATATTTTGTTCCAATTTGAGGAGGATATTCTTCTGCAACTTCTTCAACAATTGAAGGAATCCATAAATGAGTATTTTTTGGATTTGTTGTAAATTCAAAGACTTCTTCAATTGGTTTATTTATGATGATTGTGATTTTATTTTCTTGCATAATATATTGTAGAATTTCAAATCTATATAAAGTTTTGGTGGGCTTTTCCTTTTGTTCTTAAATGTAAAATTGAATATAACTCATTTTTATCGTAACTTTTCGACTAGTAAGCTACAAAAATTTGTATGTTATACGTACTTTCAATAAAGTACTGCAATCAACAAATACAGCAAGATTTTACCACGAAAAAGCACTCATACAAACCAAATTAATACAATAAAACAGAAAAATATCAATCCCGTAATACAGGTTTTTGTATACGGGATTTTATTGTTACAATATACAGGACTCTTTATAAGAAGTAACAAAGAACCAAAATGTCAAAAACATACAAAGTAGCAATAAACGGATTCGGTCGAATAGGTAGAGCATTCTTCAAATTGTCTTGGGATAGACCAGAGATAGAAGTGGTAGCTATAAACGACCTCGGATCGATAGATTCACTAACTTACTTACTAAAATACGACACTGTTTACCGAACTTGGGGACATGAAGTAACAAATGATGGAGAAAATATAATCGTAGATGGAAGAAAAGTAAAATTTATCTCTAGCAAAGAACCAGCGGGTCTACCGTGGGGAGAAATGGATGTAGATATCGTAATAGAATCTACTGGACTATTTACTTCATACGAAAAATCAAAATTTCACCTAGACCAAGGTGCAAAGAGGGTTGTGATAAGCGCACCTTCAAAAGATGGAGAAGGTGAACAAAAATCTGAAACAATCCTACTTGGAGTAAACGAAGACAGATTTGGAACATGTGATATCACAAGTAACGCTTCTTGTACTACAAACGCATCTAGCCCACTTATCGCTATACTTCACGAAACAGTTGGTATAGAGAAAGCTCTACTAAATACCGTTCATGGATACACTGCATCTCAAGCTCTTGTTGATGGACCTAGCAAAAAAGATTTGCGCGAAGGTCGCGCTGCGGCACAAAACATAGTCCCTAGTAGTACTGGTGCAGCTATCGCTGTAACAAAAGCATTTACAGAACTTACTGGAAAGTTTGACGGCATATCTACAAGAGTTCCTGTTCCAGCGGGATCAATCGTAGACATAACATTTTTGGCAAAAAGAGATACCAGTGCCGAAGAAATAAATCAGATCTTGAAAGACGCTGCCGGCACAGACAGATGGTCCAAAATATTCTCTGTTACAGAAGAACCTCTTGTGTCTAGTGACATACTAGGTAGGACACATGCATCTATCGCAGACCTAGCTATGACAAGAGTAGTAGATGGAAACCTTGTAAAAGTGATGGGTTGGTATGATAACGAGATGGGATACACAGCAACCCTTGTCGATCACGCTATAAAAACAGGAGAAACGATAAACTAATATGACAAAAAAGATAACAATTGCAGTTCTACTAATAATCCTTGTTGGAGGTGCGTATCTCGCTTTTTCAGTAAAACCAGACAACATAGTTCCTTTTGCAGAAGTAGGGAACAAGGCAGTAGACGAAACAACTCTAACCGTAGAAGAGGATGTAGTAGATAACCAAGTAGCACAAAGAGGACGACAATATAGCGCTAGTATAAGTTTTGTGGGATTCGGTCCAGGAAAAGAACACAAAGGAACGATAGATTCTGTAACTAGTACTTTTGCGACAGATGAATCTATGGTTTTCTCTGGAGAAATAGTAGCGGACGTGAACAGTATAAACACAGGAATTGACCTACTTACTACTGATCTAAAATCAGACCGATTCTTTGATACGACAACTTATCCTGAAGCAACTTTCAAGATCACAGGTAACACAGATACAACCGTAACTGGAAACCTAACCGTTCATGGTGTTACAAAAGAAATAACAGTACCATTTACCACTACAGGCGAAGGATTTTCTTCCAACTTCAATATAGACATGAAAGACTTTGGGATAAACCAAACTCTTGCAAATGAAGTTGTAGAATTAACAATAAATCTAAATTAATATTATGTTTAGTGGTATAGGTAAAATGTTCAATAAGGGTATAGAATCTAGTGCTGGAGGTCAGGATTTTTCTAAGAAAGAAAAACCTATAGGACCTGTAGACTATACTGAAAATTATGCACTTATAGAGTGTGAGACGCCTGATGGAAAAAAATTTATAGTAGAGTCTTATGTAGATGACGTCACTTTTGAAGATGTAGACAAAGTCACTCCTTCGGAATATGAAAGATATTTTAGAACAGGACAATATAAAGAAATGAGTAAAACAATACATCCTTTTAATAAAGAAGAAAATGAACAAGAATAGTATGAAAATTTATCTAGGAACAGACCATGCAGGTTTTGAGACAAAAGAAAAAGTAAAAAACATACTATCTACTTCTGGATACGACGTAGAAGATCTCGGAGCTCTTTCTTTTGACAAAGATGACGACTATCCAGACTATGTTTCAAAAGTCGGCGATGCTGTATCGAAAGATGCTGGAAGTTTCGGATTTGTATTTGGAAAAAGCGGTCAAGGAGAAGCTATGGTTTCCAATAGATATAGTGGTGTTAGAGCTGGTGTTTTCTATGGAGGGAACATAGAGATAGTAAAACTACTACGAAAACACAACAATGCAAATGTACTTTCTATTGGAGGTGGTTTTGTAGAAGATTCTTACTTAGAAGAAATAATAAAAACTTTTTTAGAAACGCCTTTTTCGGGTGAAGAAAGACACGCTAGAAGAATTTCAAAGTTTTAAAAATCCTATTTTCTAATAATCTAAACACTAATACCTAATAAAATGAATATTATCCCTGCAATAATTCCAGATAGTATAGAAGAAATAAACTCCAAGGTCTCAAAGATGCTCGATGTTGTCGATACTTTTCAGGTCGACGTCGTAGATGGTGTTTTGGCAGGGGAGGCGTCTTGGCCGTTTAATCAAAATATAGCCCTAGATTATCTTTTCGAAATGGAAGAAACTTTTCCTTATCTAGAGAGAATGAAATACGAAATAGATATAATGGCAAAAAACTCTTGGCAATATTTTGGTGTATTTTGCGGATTGGGTGGAAGGAGGATAATACTTCACTACGAAGTTGGACAAGAAGAAGAAATACTAGGATTTCTAGAATCTATAGACAGAGAAACAAGAGAAGCTATCGAGGTGATTCTAGCCCTAGAGCATGACAAAGATCTATCTATCCTACAAAAAGCTGTTCCTCTCATAGATGGAGTACAGGTGATGGGTATAGAAACAATAGGACTACAAGGACAAAAATTTAGCGAAAAAACATACGATATTGTTTCAGAAATAAAAAGCATTTATAGAGATATAACCATATCTGTAGACGGCGGAGTAAGCGAAGAAAATATAGAAAAACTAAAAGAATTTGGCGTTAGCCGATTTGTCATGGGTTCTGCGATTTGGAACAAAGAAAACGAAGTAGAATTTGTAAAAAGTCTGTTATAATAAAACGGATGGAACTAACTGACGAGAGGATAAAAAAAATAGAAGAGAAAGCAAACGATATAAGAGTTTCAACTATCGAAATGCTTCTCGAGGCAGGAAGTGGTCACACCGCTGGACCTCTTGGTATGGCAGATATATTTTCTGCTTTATTTTTTGAAATACTAAAACATGATCCCAAAAACCCAGATTGGGAAGAGAGAGATAGATTGGTCCTCTCAAATGGACACATATGTCCAGTTTATTATGCAACAATGGCACATGCTGGGTATATGCCCCTAGAAGAGCTCAAAACGCTCCGTAAGCTAGGCTCTAGACTCCAAGGACATCCTCATAGAGAATTTATGCCGTGGATAGAAACAAGCTCTGGGCCACTTGGAAGCGGTCTGTCACAGGCAGCTGGTATGGCAATCGCCGACAGAATAGACAATGGAGTTAAGAGTAATAAGTATTTCTATTGTCTCACTGGTGACGGAGAGCTAAACGAGGGCAATAACTGGGAAGCTATAATGCTTGCAGGAAAAGAAGGCCTACATAACTTGATCGCAATAGTAGACAGAAATAATATTCAGATAGATGGCTACACAGAAGATGTCATGCCGCTAGATTCGCTCAAGAAAAAATGGGAATCTTTCAATTGGCATGTAGAAGAAATAGATGGTCACAATATAGAAGAAATAATAGACGCAGTAAACAAAGCAAAAGCGGTCTTTGAAAAACCATCTGTAATAATCGCAAGAACTATTCCCGGTAAAGGTGTGCACGAATTCGAAAGAGATTACACTTGGCACGGCAAGGCTCCAAACAAAGAAGAAGCAGATATGGCCCTCAAAGAACTAAGAACTCTAGGAGGACAAATTAGAAGCGAACATGAATAGAAATTTAGCCAACTAGTAAATTAGAAATTAGGACTTGAAAGACAAAAGCAAATGAAAACTTACAAAGAGCTTATCGTTTGGCAAAAATCTATAGAGTTAGTTGAAGAAGTTTATAAGTTGACAAGGGCATTTCCCGAACACGAATCATTTGGTCTTATTTCACAAATGAGAAGGGCTGCTGTTTCAATACCCTCAAATATTGCAGAAGGAAGAATGAGGGGCAGTGAATCTGAGTTTAAGAGATTTTTATTTATAGCATTTGCATCTGGTGCAGAACTAGAAACTCAAATAATAATCTCTAAAAAACTACCGGAAACATCCAATTTAGATTATAATAAAATTGACTCTATCTTATTGGAAATAATGAAAATTTTGAATAAACTAACTTCTAAAAACTAAAACCTATTTTCTAACAAATGTTGAATCCAAAACTAAAACTAAATCCAAAAGTATTAGGAGATGATTGCGAGCAGGAACCAATTCGCAAAGGTTTTGGTCGTGGACTACTTAGTTCTGGAGAAAAAGATTCTAGCATAGTTGCTCTTTGTGCCGACCTCACAGAGTCTACACAGATGCATCTTTTCAAAGAACGTTTCCCAGAAAGATTTGTAGAAATTGGAGTAGCAGAACAAAATCTCGTAGCCGTATCGTCTGGTATGTCTGCTATGGGTAAATATCCGTTTTGTAGTAGCTACGCGATGTTCAGTCCAGGAAGAAACTGGGAGCAGATCAGAACTACTATTTGCTACAACGACAGGGGGGTTTGCATCGTAGGAAGTCACGCTGGGATTTCTGTAGGACCAGACGGAGGTACGCACCAAGCACTAGAAGACATATCTCTTATGAGAGTACTTCCAAACATGATAGTTGTATCGCCATGCGACTCTATCGAAGCAGAAAAAGCTACCGAAGAAATAGCAAAACTAAAAAGACCAGTGTACCTCCGACTTGCCCGAGAAAAAACAGGAATAATTACAACCAAAGAAACTCCTTTCAAAATAGGGAAGGGAGAGATATTTTTTGCATCTGATGGCCTACCAAACGTCGGTATAATCGCAACAGGATCACTTGTAAGAAATGCAATTCTTGCAGCCAAGGCTCTAGAAAAAAAAGGCATAAAATCAAAAGTACTAAACATATCTACTATAAAACCACTAGACGAAGAAGCAGTACTTACTCTGGCAAAAGAAACACGTGCAATAGTTACGATAGAAGAGCACCAGATAGCAGGTGGACTTGGTAGTGCTGTTTCCGAACTACTAGGAGAAAGGCTTCCGACTCGTATAAAAAGACTCGGTATAAACGACGAATTTGGTCAAAGTGGAAAGCCAGAAGAACTATTGAAATTCTACGGATTAGACGAAGAAGGTATAAAAAACTCAATACTAGACTTTGTAGGAAATAGATAGATTTCTAGTTCAAACTAGCACCCTCATCAAGATCTGGGTAAGCTATTTGTCTTATTTGTGAAGAAGATGCTATGAGAATTCCTTGTAAACTTTCTAGCTCTCTTATTTCGTTTCCGTCTAGGTCTTCTATAGGTTTTGATTCTACTATTTTTTTGATCCTTTGAAGCAAAACTCTTGCACCTTCTTGATATTCAAGAGAATCTTCTTTTTCCGGTCTTTCTTTGTATGATTCACTTCTTTTATACTTTTTGTCACTGAAATTTTCTAGCGAAAAAAGATTAGCTAGTCTTTTTTCTAAAGCATCTATAAACATAGGTATGCGACTATACGCTTCTTTTATTTCATCTGGGAACTTCTCGTTTTGTTCAAGAGACTCAAAAAATATAAGTATTTCACTTAGATCTGTCTCGAAGTTTTCTATATACTCTTCTGAAGAAACTATCTTACTATAAGCCTCTCTCAAGGCCTTGTTTGTACCAACTTCTCCAAATTCTCCTTTTTCTTTTTCAGAATTTATTATTGTTTCGATTCTATTTGATTCTTCTAGTTCGTTTTTTGTTTCCTCAAATGCATCCTCAGAAGGGAAGTTATTGTGGTCTATTTTTTTGATAGCTTCTTTTGCTTTTTCTCTATCTTCCGGCTTTGAAAAAAATTCAAATCTTCTCATAAGATTAATTGTATTTATTTATTTCTCTTTGACAAAGTTCAACTCTAGATTTAAGAGACGCAATACTGCTATGATATTCTTTCAAAAGTCCTTCTTTTCTCATTATTTTATTTTCAGCCTTTTCTAACTCTGGATCATTTTCTATGTTTTGTATTTTTGCTTCATAATCTTGTATCTTTGCTTTGAACTCATCTCTCAAGTCTAACCATGAATCTAGTGGACTAGATTCTTTTATCATATCTTCCAAAATGTCAGAAAGTTCTGATGATGGTATTTCAGAAAGTTTCAAAACTTTTGGTCCTTGTTCAGGACTTTTTTCTTCTGATATATCCAACTCTAACTGAACACCCAGATTCTCTAGTCTTTTATTATTTTCACTATTATCTTTTCCGAAAAATCCTTCTCTTATCATATGGTTTTATATCTCCTTGATTTTGTAATCACTAGGAGCTTTTGCTAGGTAGTCTTCTAGATCTTTTTTAGGAAGTAGGCCTTCTTGTGCGCCAATTTTCTGAACTACAGACATAGAGTTTATAGGGCCTCTTATCAGAGCTTCTTCGAAAGTTAGTCCCATTGCAAGGTAAGCAGTAACAGTAGATGCAAAAGCGTCTCCAGCACCAGTTCTTTCAAATGGTTCGTGAGGGTAAACAGGCACGAAGAATTTCTTGCCATTTTCTTCTCTGGCATATGCACCCTCTATACCGTCAGTTATAACAACATTTTTTGGTCCAAGATTATGAATCTTGTCTAGAAGCATACTTACATCTCTCGATTCTTCTCCGAGTATTCTTTGTGCTTCTTCTACATTGCAGAAAAACAGGTTTGATCTAGAGTAGATTCTTCCTAGTTTCTCTATACCCATTTTCATTTGAAATGTTCCGGGCTGGAAGGCAAGAAATATATCTTGGTTTTTTTCTAGATAATCAGCGATCTCGTTGTGAAAATCTAGAGTGTTCTCTCCCAAAGATGTTAGATATATATATCTTGGCTTTGGCATCTTTGGATTTAGTTTTCTTACATATGCTTGATGCTTTACAAGTATAGTTCTTTCTACGTCATACCATAATATAAAGTGATAGTTTGTAGGAAGTTTTGGATCAATATCTATATAGTCAGTTATGACTTCATTTTTCTTGAGTGCTTCTAGACACTCTTTTCCATAAGTATCTTTTCCCATTGCAGCCGATAGGGCAGAGCTTAGCCCAAGCCTTGCAGCAGCAACCGCAGCATTTGGACCGTTACCAACAGCCGGAACAACGATAAGATCGTCAAAAGGAACCTTGTCACCAAAACGTACACAAAGCTCGCAGTTTGTTTGATCTAGTTTACAGTGAGTTTTTGCATCACTTATTTTTATAAAAGCGTCTGTTACGTTGTCTCCGATCGCGAGAAAATCAATTTTTTTTGAAAAAATACCCATGATTAGTTAGAAATTAAAAATAATAAAAACAAAAAGACCTGCCATATTGGTTATATAGCGATTTTTCTTGGGGGTTATATCAGAGATGCTCGAAATTCTAGTCTTTGTTTATAAAATTATATCATATAAAACCTATTGAGAAACTGTGGAAAATATGGTATAAATATAGAAAAGCACCTTAAGACAATATGACCGACATCGACTGCCTAAGATTAATCGCAGAGTTGAGAAAAGTTGTCAAAAAAAACATTCTTGAGTCCTTATGTAAAAAGATTCAAAGAAAATCTCAACACTATGAAAACCAACTAATTGCTGACCCTCCAAAAACAGACATCCAAAAAGAAAAAATCAAAGAAAAAGCAAGAATTTATTTGGAATTATTTAGGACGCGAGTCAGAGAAAGTATCAGAATATCAGACGAGGAAGCAAATATACTATACAACTGGAAAATAAACCCCAGCAAGGATGGTATATACTATCCTTTTTTGGAGAATATGAAAGTTATTTTGTATAATTGCTTCCCAATTGAAATTCCAAGTGAATTATGTCCAAAAGTCAAAAATCCCATAGACAACATGAAGGGACTTGCTCTTGCATTAACAAGAACAAAAGATTTTTGGGAAGATTTAGAGTCACGCGATGCGTGACTTTTTTTATTTACATAAAATGTTATATAATCTACATATATGATAGAGAGTTTAACTTCGCTTCTTGTGGTTGTAGTAATCCTAGGGATATTCTACAAACTAACAGCAAAATTAGAGGATCCTTTTGACAAGGTCGCTCAGCTTATTATCATTGCACTACTTATTATTTATTTATTAAAATTTTTTGGAATATAAAATGAAAACACTAAAAGAATACATACAAGAGGCGAGAGACGAGGGTTATGCATTAGGACACTTCAACTTCTCAACAATCGGGATATTTAACGGAATCATTTCAGCGGCACGCAAAACTGGAAAACCTGTAATCCTAGGACTTTCAGAAGGAGAAGAAAGTTTCGTAGGATTAACCACAGCAGTAGCAATGGTCAGAAACATGAGAGAGAAAGAGGGAATACCTGTTTTTCTAAATGCTGATCACCACTATAGCTTCGAGAAAGTAAAAGCTGCTATAGATGCAGGTTTCGACATGGTTATCGTAGATGGAGCAAAACTTCCTTATGATGAGAACGTTGCTCTAACAAAACAATGTGTCGAATACGCAAAAGAAATTATGGAAAAAGAGGGAAGAGAAGTCCTAGTAGAAGGAGAGCTAGGCTATATAGGTAGCTCTTCAAAGAATCTAGAAGAAATACCAGAAGGCATAACGATGACAGATCCAGAAGAGGCAAAAAGTTATAGCAGTGATACAGGTATACACATCCTAGCTCCGGCAATAGGAAACATACATGGAATGGTAAAAGGTGGTAATCCTAGAATAGATGTACAAAGAGTCAAAGATATCAAAGAAGCTACTGGTCTACCTCTTGTACTTCATGGGGGATCTGGAATTACAGATGAAGATTTCGTAGAAGCAATCAAAGCTGGAGTAAGTGTTGTTCATATAAACACAGAGATAAGAAATGCGTATAAAAACGCCCTTAAACTTTCACTCCAAGACGACCCAGAAGAAATCGCTCCGTATAAGATTCTAAAACCTGCAGTAGATGCAGTCTCACATCTAATCGAAGAAAGAATCAATCTCTTTTCTGTTGGAAAGTAAATTTTGACAGAATTTCTTATTTTTTATAAACTGGGTTAAACAAACCCTTGTAAATTTGAGAGAACAAAAAGTAGTATTCATTTCGAGGCACAAACTTTCTAAAGGATGCAAGCAAATAATTGCACTAAGACGAGTTCACGGCAAGGACATAAAAATAACCACTCATAACAAAAGGTGGGACAAAAACGATGCATACGGATTAGCCAAAACTGTCCAAAAGTTCTTCGAAGAAAATTTTTTCGTATATGTCGTGGCTCCAGAAGAAGATATTTTATTCTTCAATCACGTTTTTCCTGAAAAAACCATCGGCACTATAAAGTGCAGAAACACAAAGAGAAGCTTTGATGTAAAGATCACATGGTACACAGGAAAGAATGTTGAAGTGAAATACCACCAACACTGGCAAAAAAAAGGATCGAAGGAGTTTCGAAATGAGCAAAAACTGCCGGCCAAAAAAGCGGCCTAAATCTGAAACCAGCCCCGGGATTCTATTCCGGGGCTTAAACTTCTCTCAAATAGATAACCCAGAACGTTTGTGATAGCATATATATCATATGGAAGAAAATAAGAAATTTTTCAGCCTTACAAAAGGCGTAACGGACCAAGAGATCCGAGACAGTCTATCTCTCTTGATTAAAAACTCATCTCCAAAACAAGAATTTTTCGTTCTAGTTGTAGCGTCAGTTATGCTGGCGACTTTTGCAATAATGCTAGACAACATACCAGTTCTTATCGCCAGTATGCTCGTAGCACCGATACTTTATCCGATACTTACCATAAGTCTTGGTGTTGTTATAAATGATCCAGTTATCATGAGTAGTTCTATCAAGATGGTTATAAGATCCGTAGTTTTTGCATTGATACTCTCTACAATTGTTGCCTTTCTTTTTGGAAGACAGGGTGTAAGCGAACAAAACTTCATATTTTTCTCTAGTGATCTATTTCTATCATTCCTAACTGCAACAGTTTCTGGGTTGATTGCATCGTATGGTATAGCTCACCCTAGAATAGGTGGCGCAATGCCGGGAGTCGCAATAGCTGTATCTCTTATCCCACCACTTGCTGGTATCGGAGTTGGTATTGCTTCACTTGAACTACTTCTAGTTAGAGATGCGCTCGCTACATTTATCGTAAACATAATAGGTATAGTTGGTTCTGCAATATTTGTTTTCTCTCTATTCCAATTCCAAAGACATCATAGAGAAATAAGAAATATGCACAAGAAAGAAGCAGCGCAACCCGACACAATAAATATATAAAAATGTTTGAACAAATTATAGAAAATACATACATAAGAGATCTTGTAATTTTTGCTGTACTTTTTTTGGCAATCAAAATAGTACACATACTTATAAAGAAAGGTTTTGCGTCGTTTTCTAAAAAAACATCCAATACGTTTGATGACCTTATATTGAGTATGATTAAGTCAGTTAAAAACTGGTTCCTACTTTATTTGTCGTTTTATCTAATTTTCTCAAAAGATTTAGGAGTCAAACTTTCGTCGGTGGGAGACAAGTTATTTCTAGTACTTCTTTCAACACAAATAGTTATAATCATAAATACTGCAGTTAAACACTATACAAAAATATATATAGGCAAAGAAGAGAATGATTCCTCCAAGTCAGCAGCATTATTTATACAAAACATAATACGTGCAGTTATATGGGTTATCGCACTTCTTTTTGTTTTGTCGAACTTGGGTGTAAATATAACCTCTCTAGCAGCATCACTTGGTATAGGTGGTATCGCTATCGCGATAGCTTTACAAAATATATTGGTTGATCTATTCAGCTCGTTTTCTATATTTTTTGACAAACCATTTGAAATAGGAGACACGATCATGATAGACGGTAAAATGGGTACAGTTGAAAAAATAGGAATAAAAACAACGAGATTAAGAGCCTTGCAAGGAGAGCAAATAGTTATATCAAACAGTGACCTAACATCTTCTAGAATCCAAAACTTCAAAAGATTGGAGGAGAGAAGGGTAGTTTTCAACGTTGGAGTATCATATGACACACCAAAAAATGTTCTTGAAAAAATACCTGGAATAATAAAGTCTGCACATGAAAGCGTTAGTGATGTAAGGTTCGATAGATCAAACCTACTTAGTTTCGGAGACTCTTCGATAATCTTTGAAAATGTTTATTACGTAAACTCAAGTGACTATGCAACCTATATGAACAAAAATGAAAAAATAATGCTAAGCATATTCGAAAAATTCACTAAAGAAAAAATAGAAATTGCTTATCCAACACAGACAATAATCGTAAAAAAATAATATGAAAAATATTTTGATCATACTTGGAACAGGAAGAGAGGGGAGAGAGTCAGAACAAGTTTTTTCTGAGATGGTAAATATAGTAAAAGAAAGAAGTACAAAAATAAAAACAGTAGATGTAAGAGACTTTGCTCATGATTATACAGAGGGGCTATCTTCAGAAAAAACAAAAGAGTGGAATGACCTGATCACAGTTGCAACGCACTTTATAGTTGTCACACCAGAATACAATCATGGATATCCAGGGGAACTAAAAATGCTGATAGACGCCGGAGCGGTCCCAAACTATAGTGGAAAAAAGTGGCTATTTTGTGGCGTCTCTTCTGGGACAGTTGGAGGGGCTCGCGGTATAGAAGGCCTAAAACTCGTAGTCAACGCTCTAGAGGGCTTTGTAGACCCAAAAAACGTATATGTAGGGCCTGTTTCAGAGTTTGAAAGCCAAAAAGAAGACTTTAGAAAAAGGGTAAATATAGCCCTAGATAGATTCCTAAAATAAGCTATGAATATAATAGAAATACTTATCTCAAATATAATTCTTGCGACTATCTACATGTCAGTTATATTTTTGCTTGGCATGCTTCTAAATCGAAATGATATAGCCGATAGCGCTTGGGGGCCTGGATTTTTGTTTGTAACGATTTCTTTTTTTCTGACAAATATAAGTGAAATCAATACTCCAAAAATAATAATCCTTGCACTTGTGTTTTTGTGGGCAACGAGACTACTTGTACATATCTCAAAAAGAAATACTAGCAAAAAAGAAGACTGGCGATATAAAGAGTGGAGAGAAAAGTGGGGTAAAAATTTTATAATAAAATCTTTCTTGAAAGTTTATCTTCTTCAAGGATTTATGCTTTCTCTAATCGTTTTACCTGTATCTATCGGCATGAGTACTAGTCCAGAAACTTACAAAAATATTTTTGTTATATTTGGATTTCTTGTTTTTGTAGCTGGATTTCTATACGAAACAGTTGGAGATTATGAGCTTTCCAGATTTTTGAAAAAAGAAGAAAATAAGGGGAAAATAATGAAAGAAGGTTTGTGGAAATACACAAGACATCCAAACTATTTTGGAGAAGTAACACTTTGGTGGGGAATATGGCTTATGACTTTGTGTACTCAAGGTTTTATGTTTGGAATTATAGGACCTATAACTATAACTATTCTAATAACAAAAGTTTCTGGCATACCACTTCTAGAAAAAAGATACGCCGGCAATCAAGAATACGAAGAATATAAGAAAGTTACTAGCGCGCTTATCCCACTACACGTAGGTAAAAAACTCTTTTATGCCAAAGGAAAATAAAAAAACAGAAAGCACACTCTACGTCGTAGCAACTCCAATAGGGAATCTAGGAGACATAGGGGAGAGAGCGCTAAACACACTTCGAGAAGTTGATTATATAATTGCAGAAGACACAAGAAAAACTGGTACCATGCTCAGTTCTTTTGGAATAAAAAATTCATATATTTCTTATCATTCAAAAAGCAACGTTTTTTCTTCAGAAAAAATAATCGATCTACTACTAGAAGGTAAAAACTTAGCACTCGTCACAGACGCAGGAACACCAGCAATTTCTGATCCTGGATCAAAACTTCTAAAAGAGATTCGTGACAATCACCCCGAAATAAATATTTTCACCATACCTGGACCGAGTGCGATTATTGCATCTTTGTCTGTGAGTGGTGCACCCTCAAACAAATTTACTTTTTTTGGTTTTATGCCAACAAAAAAAGGAAAGCTCTCCACAATCAAAGAAATTTTGTCGACAGAACACACGTGTGTATTTTACGAGTCTCCTCACAGAATAATAAAAACTATTTCTGAAATAAAAAAAGAAGACAATACTAGAAAAATTTTAGTATCACGCGAGATGACAAAAATATACGAAGAGCATATATACGGCTACCCAGAAGAAGTTATAAAAGAATTAGAAAGAAAAACCGTTGTAAAAGGAGAGATAACCGTAGTGGTTTATCCGAGGGGAGAATAATTGCCAAAAATATAGCTTTAAAGTAAAATTAGACCATGGCAAAATACAGAATCTTGATGATAATTGGTATCTGGAATATTGTTCTGTCTTTTTCTGGATTTCCAGCTGATACCAAAAAAATACTTTATATAATAACCGGTATAGTAATCATATTTTTCTCTTACTCTTTTAGAAAAAAGAGAAGAGCAAAACTAATAAGAGAAAAAAGATCTCTTAGATTTGAAAACTTCGGAGAAGAGGATGATTCTTCTGTAGAAATGGAAGAGGAAGAAGAATTGTCTTCAGATCCAGAAAACGAACCAGAAGAAGATCGTGGGATAGAAATATCAGTAATGAGTGAAGAAGAAAAACCAACACCAAGAAGAAGAATAAGAAGAAAAGAAGTTTTGAATCTAAAAGATGAAGTTTAATCATTTTATATTTGGAATAATCGGACTAGGTGTTTTTACCTTTGTCGGTTATAAAGCTCCAGATATAAAACTAGACGGACTAATCGCAATAAACCAAAAAAGCGAAGCTGAAACATCTCTAATCGAAAGTGATGTCGAAGCCAAGGTAGAAGTAGAAGAAGAACCCAAAAAAGTAGCTTCTCATATAGAAACTCCAGACAGCATGAAGGCTGTCTATATGACTAGTTGGGTAGCAGGAACACCGTCTATAAGAAATTCGGTTATTTCTCTTGTAGAAAGAACTGAGGTTAACTCTATAATAATCGATATCAAGGACTACACTGGAAAAGTTGCTTTTCAGATAGATGACGAAGTTATACAAGAAATAGGATCAACCGAGAACAGAATAAGAGATATAGAGTCTCTTATAGAAGAGCTGCACTCAAAAAATATTTATGTTATAGGTAGGGTCGCAGTATTTCAAGATCCGCATATTGTAAAAGTTTGGCCAGAAGAAGCAGTAAAAAAAGCTAGCGATAAAAATTCTGTTTGGAAAGACAGAAAAGGTATAAGTTGGATAGATGCAGGAAGTGAAAGGGTTTGGGATTATACTTACCGGATTGCAAAAGGTTCCTATGACCTTGGTTTTGATGAAATAAACTTTGATTACATAAGATTCCCATCAGATGGAGATATGAAAGATATATATTATCCAGTTTCCGAAGGCAAAGTTAAGTCAGAAGTCATGAACTCTTTTTATACTTTTATTGGTGACAAGCTTAGAGCTGACGGCATACCCAGCTCTGCGGATCTATTTGGTATGACCACTACAAATACAGATGATCTAAATATAGGACAAATTCTAGAAGACGGGCTTCGCAATTTCGACTACGTATGTCCTATGGTGTATCCATCACATTATCCAGACACATGGCATGGCTTCCCAAAACCAGCCGAAGTTCCTTATGATGTTGTTTATATTGCAATGAAAAGTGCTGTAGATAGAGCTATAGCTATAGGAAAGTCAGCAGAAAACTTGCGCCCTTGGATACAAGACTTCAATCTCGGTGCGACATATACAGCAGACATGGTTAGAGCACAAATCACAGCAACATACGATGCGGGTATAGATTCATGGCTTATATGGGACCCTGCAAATACATACACAGAAAAAGCTCTCGAGCCATCTGAAGCAGGAAATTAGTTGGTTGAAAAAACTCCTTATATTTGAGATAATGTTCAGATAATATGAACAAAAACACAAACCTTTTTAGACTATTTACAATACTAACTTTCTGTGTTCTGTCTTTTTTTGTTGGTATATCTTTAGGTAGCCACAAACTGGAAGTAAGCCTAGGGGAGGGAGCACTAGCAGAAGAAAGCGAAGCAAACTTTGCATCTTATTGGAAGGTTTGGAATATAATAGAATCAAAATCAATCAAAGAAGTTACAGACGAAGAAAAGATCTGGGGTTCAATAAAAGGCCTTACTGAATCAGTAGGGGACCCGTACACAGAATTTTTTACACCTGAAGAAAGCCAAAAATTCCTAGAAGGAGTCAATGGTAAGTTTAGTGGGGTTGGTATGGAAGTAGATGAAAAAGACGGAGCAATAGTTGTCGTTGCACCACTACCAGGATCTCCAGCAGAAAAGGCTGGTATCAGATCTGGAGACATAGTTATATCTATTGACGACATAAGCACTCTAGGACTTTCTCTAAGCGAAGGCGTTAGTTTGATAAGAGGCGAAGAAGGAACTACTGTAAAACTTGGTTTAAAAAGAGACGAGGAATATCTAGATATCAATGTACAAAGAGCCGTCATAAACGTACCAAATGTTCACGATTACAAAGACACAGAAAACAATATATACGTTATACAAATATACAGTTTCTCTCAAAACTCACATGTAGATTTTAGAGACTCTCTAAATAGGTTTCTAAAGTCTGGAACAAAGAAACTAATTATTGACCTTCGAGACAATCCAGGAGGATACCTAGATAGCGCAATCGATATGACTAGCTGGTTCCTTCCTAGTGGTAAAACTGTAGTTATAGAATCTATAGGAAAAGAAGGTGAGAAAAAAGAATATAGAAGTAGAGGTTACAATGTGTTTGGGACTGGATACGATGTAGTAATACTAGTAAACCAGGGTTCTGCTTCAGCTTCAGAAATCATGGCTGGAGCTATGAGTGAGCATGGAAAAGCAACTCTTGTCGGAGAGCAAACATTTGGTAAGGGTTCAGTACAAGAACTAATACCTGTAACCGAAAATTCTTCTATCAAGATAACTGTAGCAAAATGGCTAACACCAAACGGTATATCTATAAGTGAACAAGGACTAACTCCAGATTATGAAGTCGAGTTCACAAAAGAAGATGTAGAAAACGGTAGAGATCCACAAATGGAAAAAGCGATCGAATTATTAAACAATTAACCCAAAGAATATGAAAGTAATACTCTTGAAATCTGTTCCGAAAGTAGGACAAAAAGACGAAATAAAAGAAGTTAACTCTGGATACGCCCAGAACTACCTCATACCAAAACAATTAGCCATACCAGCAGATTCAAAATCTGTAGATAAATTACAAAAAAGAAAAGCTAGCCTAGTTGCAGAAAAAGACATCCAATCAAGTCTATTTGAAAAAGAACTAGAAAAAATCAGAGGTCAAAAAATACATCTAGAAGAAAAGGCAAACGAAAAAGGCGTACTTTATTCAGTTATACACGAAGAAAGAATAAGCGAAGAAATAAAGAAAACGTTTGGTATTACTATACCAAAAGACTACATAAAACTGGCTGAACACATAAAACAGCTTGGAATATATACCGTTAGAGTTGTGAGAGATAGTGTAGATGAAAACCTAGAATTAGTTGTTTCGAGAAAAGAAGATTAAACAAAATAAAAACTCCGCGAGATTCGCGGAGTTTTTATTTTTGATCAACGTGTACTACTTTTTTTCTAGATACACTTCCATCAAAGTTTGTTTTTCTTTTTGAGCCAAACCTAACTGTTCCAGGCTTTAGAGCGAAAAGAGTATGATCTTTACCCATAGAAACATTGTTTCCAGCTAGTATTTTTGATCCTCTTTGTCTTACGATAACACTACCAGCTTTGGCAACTTGTCCATCGTAAAGCTTGGTACCTAGGTACTTTGGATTTGAATCTCTTAAGTTTTTGGCTGTTCCGGCAGCCTTTCTATGTGCCATAAATCAATAAAAATAAAGGTTATTACTGCTATAATGTGTTATAATCAGGTGGATATATGATAACAAATATAGCCAAAAATATCAAGGGCAGGGGAGCCGGGGTTGATAAAATGGAGGTATTTACGCTTATTGTCCTTGTCATGACAGGAATAATCTCATTTGGGCTAGGTAGACTCTCTGTAGACAAGCAAAAAACCGAAGAAAAAGACCAAAATGTCTATGTTTATGGTTACTCTTATTCTGAAAATCTGGACGGGGAAGTCCTGGGGCAAAATACCAGTGTTTCGAGACCTACAAACGGACCTTCAAACTATGTAGCCTCTATCAATGGCCAAAAGTACTATTCTGTAGGATGTAGCGGTGCAAACAGTATAAAAGAAGACAATAAAATATTTTTTGAAACTCAAGAATCAGCTGAAGACGCTGGTTACGAAAAATCAAAAGTTTGTGATGACTTATGGCAATAACTAAAGGTGCTAGAAATAGAATAATAATAAATATGTTTGTTGTACTTTTTGTTGTTGTTACAATAACTCTACTCAAAGAAGACATCAAGAAAGCATATTACAAGTATAAGGTTGGAGAAGACAAAAATGTTCTTATTGTTGACTCATACTTTACTACTGGAAAAGATATATCAGACATATGTTTGCCTCCAGAAAAAGAAATGTATGAAGACATAGAAAAAAGAAGGCTTGAGTTAGACGATCTAAAGCTTAGTTTAGATATAGAAAAAGAATCCCTAGAAAAGCCGTATGCGCCATATGAGACTGGTTACAAAGATCGAGTTGAAAACTATAACCAAGACGCACAATACTACAATAGTTTTTATCAAGAAACTGAAGAATTAATTACAGAATATAATCAACTCGTAGCAATCTGGAGAGAATGTTCAAATAGCTAAAGTTGTTTTTTAAGAGTTGTGTCATAGATCGGGAGATAGGGGGCAACCCTTATTTTGTTTTTATATTATATACATAAATAAATATATAGTCGCACAATATACCTTTTGCGACATTATATAAGGGAGAAATAGTCTACTTATAAAGGCTCTTCAATCCCTGGTGTCTAGCATACAAAAACCCGCCTATTGTTTTGGCGGGCTTTAGAAAAATAAATTACTTAAACATTGAGGAAGTTGTTTTCGGCATATAAAGAAGTGGATCAAGATATGCATTTGTCGCCGCTCTTGGCTGAACCAAAATCTTACCAGTACATGCCAAGGATTCTTTACCTTCAACTTTGACCGCATCTCCAGCGTAAACTGTTACGTGTAGATGTGGCGCTGTAGATCTACCTGTATTACCACTATAAGCTATGAGCGTATTTGGAGTCACCATTTGGCCCTTTGAGACCTTTACAAGTGATAAGTGTCCAAATGTAGCCGCAAGACCATTTGAATACCTTATAAGAACCCATTTACCAAAAGATGCACCTCTACAAGCTATATCTGTATCTCCATAATCAACCACTGTACCGTTTGCCATAGCAAAGACCGGCGTTCCTGTAGATGCTCTAAAGTCTACTCCTGAGTGCGAACCAGTTGCATAAAGCCTCCCAGAGTCTGCGGTAACTCCAAACTGCTGTGTTATAAGAACACTAGAAAGCGGCCAACCAAGTGGTCCTGAACCTGGTGCCGGAAGTTTGGATGGATCAAGTATGTATTGGAGTTCAGACTCATAAGCCTGAAGTTCTGCTTCAAAAGCAGCAATAAGAGCTTCCTTTTCTTTGACAAGAGCTGCATATTTAGATTCTTGATTCTTTGTTTCAGAAAGAAGATTATTCTTTTCTGTTTCGTTTGAAACAACTATCTTTTTTTGGTCTCCAAGTTCTGACTTGAGTGATATAAGCTCTTCTTTTAAGCTCTCAGCTTCTTTCTTATCAGCTTCTAGAAGTTGTTTTGTGTCAGAAAGTTCTACTATATCTTGTTCTAGTTCTTCTTGGAATCTAAGTATGCTATCTGCGTGTCTCCAAGTATCAGCTAGAGTTTTACCGCTAGCAATATAAAATATGAGACTGTTTTGTCCTGAATCATCATAGAGCTGTCTCAAAGCCTTTGCTATAGCAGTCTTTTTGTTTTTTATAAGTTCATCTTTGTTTGTTATATCGATACCGAGTTCTTTTATCGAAAGATCTGTTTTTGTTATCTTTTCTTCAGTCAGCCTTATGTCTGTTTCTAGTTTCTTTTTTGTGATATCTAGCTTCTTTACCTCATTTGATAAAGTATTCTTTTCTTGAGAAAGACTATTCAATTCTCGTTGAAAAATCTCTAGTTCTTGGTTTAGTTTTTCTATTTCAGTTTGGTGGCTTTCTATTTTGTTTTCAAGATCAGTAACAGCACTATTAGCGAGAGCGCTAGAAAACGTCATCGAAAACAAAATAAGAAAAGATGCTAAATATCTAAAGAAAGTCTTTAGCATAGGCCTATAGCAAACTTAATCCTAGAAATAGATTCATCTTTGCCAAGAATACTCATGAGTGTAAAAGGGTCAGGGGATTTTTCTAAGCCAGATAGAGATACGCGTAGGGGCCAGAGAACATCACCACGACCAACTTCATCTGCATAAGGAAAAATGTTTTCTTTCCAGTAAGAAGCGTCGCCATTAGAGTCCAAATCTTGAACTATTGACAAAACCTTATTAAGATGGTTTTTGGTAGAATCGGCTGTAGAAGTTTTCCACAGGAGCATTTTTCCGTCATAAACAGGCTGTTTTATAAGCCAATTTAGCTCTCCAGAGGCGCACAGAGAGCTTATTTCACCAAAAACGGATATTCTCTCTAGGATGGCCTCTACCCCCTTCCCTATCTTTTCTTCAGAAAAATTTGGGTCATTTTTGAATTCATCTGTTAGGTTTTTTACTATTGCATCTATCTTTTCTTCCTGGCTTAGAAGTTTTATATGCTCACGATTAAACCATTCTAGTTTTTCATTATTGAAAACTCCCCCACTCTTTTGGACCTTGGATATATCAAACATTTTTACAAGTTCATCTTTTGAAAAAACTTCTTTGTCTCCACCGGGGTTCCATCCAATAAGCGCTAAAAAGTTCAGTAGTGCTTCTGGAAGATAACCCAAATCTCTATATTCAATCGCAGGTACAACAGATGGATCTCTTTTTGAAAGTTTTGTTTTATCTTTCGAAAGTATAAGTGGTATATGAGCATACAAAGGACGTGTCGCTCCGATAGCTTCTTGAAGAAGTAGTTGTCTTGGTGTATTTGAAATATGTTCTTGTCCTCTTATGATATGTGTAACGCCCATCTCAAAATCATCTACCACAACAGTAAAGTGATAAACAGGGTTGTCCAAATCTCTAGCAATAACGAAATCTGCAAGCTCTGTTGTATCAAACGTTATTTCTCCCAAAATCTCGTCTTTGAAAGTAACTTCTTTGTTTGGATTTTTAAATCTTATAACTTCATCTCTTTGTCCTTCTTTTGGATTTTCTTCTTTTGAGACATAAGCAGTTCCCTCTTCTATCATCTTCTCAAGATATTTCCTGTATGTAGAAGTTCTATCAGACTGTCTATAGAATTCGTCATGCTCTAGTCCAAGCCATGAGAAAAGATCCATGATTTCGTCTTCATATTCTTTCTTAGATCTTTCTTTGTCTGTATCTTCTATTCTTAGAATAAACTTGCCACCAGTATGTCTTGCAAAAAGGTAGTTATAAAGAGCTGTTCTGACTCCTCCAACATGAAATCTCCCAGTGGGAGACGGTGCAAATCTTGTTACTACTCCATTTTCTTTCATGCCACCATTCTAGCAAAAAATCCTTATATTTTCATCTTTTTTATTTTTCGTGATCTAGAGCAACACGCAATATCTCCCCCGCTATTATTCCCGCTGAGTCGGGTGTAGCAAAATGTTTTATATCTCTAGACATTTGATCATGAAGTGTCTCATTTTTGAGTATTCTTTCTATTTCGGAGATTATTATTGTATCTTTCATGTTTGCTTCTTCTATAACCACTGCCCCGCCAGTTCTAGCTACTGCATATGCATTCTTTCTTTGGTGATCACCATTCGAACTTGTTATTGGTATCAATATAGACGGCACGCCCCAAAGTGAAAGTTCAAAAATAGAAGATCCCGCTCTAGCTATCGAAACATCAGCAATCCCACCAGCAAGTTTTGTAGAAAGTGTGTTTAGAAAACCAAAAACTTTGTAATTTTTTGAAAGGGTTTCGTAATCTTTTCCTAGGATTACTTTTGCCTCTTTCATAACTATATCTTTGTTCTTGTCTCCAGTTTGATGTATAACCTGATACTCTTTCAAGATATGTGGCAGTGTATCCAAAACTATATCGTTTATTTTTTGTGCACCTTGTGAACCGCAAAATATAAGTATTGTCTTTTTGGTTGGATCAAGATCAAAATGCTCATATGCACCCTCTCTAGTCGCCTCGCGCAAGTCACGTCTTACTGGTTGTCCTGTTATGGCAATCCTATCTTTGTGTTTGAAATAACTCGCTGCAGACTCAAAAGAAAGCGCGATTCGTTTTGCAAACTTACCAGCAAAAAGATTCGCCCTTCCGGGAACTGAATCTGAATCGTGAATGATAACAGGTATACCTAAAATTCTCGCCGCCAAAACAGTAGGGACACTCGCGTAACCACCCTTGGAGAAAACAACATCTGGATAAAGTCTATAGACCATCCCTAGGGCTTTGATAAAACCAACAAAAGTTTTGAATATATCTATAATGTTTTTTGGAGAAAAATATATTCTAACTTTTCCAGCATATATTTGTTCAAACTTGATCCCGTTTCTAAGAAGCGCCGCATTGTCATACGGTTCTGTAGAGGCGTAGTGAAGTTTTAGTTCTATTATTTTTTCTTTGTCAGCAAGTGCGTTTAATTCCTCGGCAACAGCGATTATCGGGTAAAAATGTCCTCCTGTGCCTCCTCCAGCAAAAAGTATTCTCATAGGACTATATTATACCAAAGATGTTATTTTGGTGTATCTAGATACGTTCATAACTATACCGACAGCAAAAAATGAGAAAAGCAGAGATGTACCGCCGTGACTTACAAAAACAAGAGGTACTCCCGTTAGTGGGAAAAGTCCGGTCATAGAAAGAATATTGAGAAAGGACTGAGACAAAAGTAGTCCGATTATACCAACAACCAAAAATCGACTATACGTGTCTGGTGCCATCATGGCTATCTTGAAACCTCTCAAACCAAAAGCTGCGTACAGCAAAACCAAAAATGTTGTCCCCAAAAATCCCATTTCCTCCCCTATTACTGCAAATATAGAGTCTCCGTGTGGTTCTGGAAGATATGTGAACTTTTGGATACTCTGGCCATAACCTCTACCAAAAAATCCCCCCGAACCAATAGCGATCATTGAGTTATCTATCTGCCACGAAGAACCGAGAGGGTCAGAACTAGGGTCAACATATGTTTTTATTCTAGTAGCAACATATGGCCTAAAAAGTATCATAAGTGTCAAAGTTACTGCGATAAGCGCAAGAGCTATACCTATATACTTGAAACTAACTCCGGAAACAAAAATCATGACAAGAGATGCAGCAACTATGAGAATAAAACTCTTTGTGTCTGGTTGAAAACCAAGAATAATTCCCGCCACTCCTAAAATCGCAACTAGCGGGACCAAACTCCACCAGAAATTTTTTGGCTTGTTCCTTACAAAAGAAAGCCATGCAGAAAGATATAATATAACTGCAATTTTCAAAAACTCTGCAGGCTGGAAAGATATGGGTCCTATCGATATCCAACGCCTTGCTCCGTTATACAAAACACCTATTCCGGGAACAAAAACCAAAAGACACGCCACGATAGAAATTATAAAAAAAACTAGTGAGTGTTTTCTCCAAAATTTGTAATTTACTTTCGATGTAAAATAAGCAACCAGAAGTCCGAGTCCAAGTCCCAAAACTAGCTGACTAAAAAGTATAGAAAAAAACTTTTCCTGGCTTTTTGCATATATACCAAAGGCCGCAGAAATAAACGCTAGTACTCCAAAACCAACCAACACCATTGTCGTGTAAAGAAAGAATTTATCTATTTCTCCTTTCTTCGAAGTGTACATAGCTATTTTTATGTTTAACTAACAATAGAGATTATGACTCCCAAAAACCCACAAACAAGCGACACAATCCAATAACGCATAACTATCTTGGGTCTAGACCAACCTAGTGCTTCAAAGTGGTGGTGTAGAGGTGCGATCTTGAAAACCTTTTTACCAAAATATTTTTTTGAAAAAATCTGTAGTGCAGAAGAAATAGAAGTAATAACCAGAGGAAGACCGATCAATATAAGCATCAAAACTTCTCCTGTCATAAACACAACTATAGAAAGCGATAGTGCAAGAGCCAGCATTCCCGTTTCTCCCATATAGAATCTTGCTGGTGGTATATTGAACCAAAGAAACGCAAGTATCGCTCCTGCAACTACTCCAGAAAAAGTAGCCAGGTCTATCTGATTATTGAAAAATGCTATAAGTGAATACGATGCAAATATAATCGCCAAAACTCCACCAGAAAGACCGTCTATACCGTCGATAACTCTAGAAGAAAATATTCCGAGTGTAACTAATATAAAAAACGGTATAAACAAAATCCCGAGATTTACATCGCCATCAAACGGTATATGAACAGTACTAACTCCGAGCTTTGCAAAGAACCACCATCCAAAGAAAAGTCCTATCGCAACGATAATCGATATAAGAACTCTTTTGTCGAGTCCATGAGAAAGAGTTTTAGTTTTGCTTGTAAAAATCTCTAGTGAATCCTCTATAAGACCAACTATTCCTCCAACAAGTAGTGCAAAAAACGGAAGCCATGTCTGACTTCTACTAACATAATCAAATCTCTCTATTATTTCTCCAGAAGAAACCCTAGAAAGAACCCAGAGTATAGCTGTTATCAAAAAAACAGATAGCCAGATCACAATACCACCAACTCTAGGAGTAGAAACTTCTTCTTTCTCATTGTGGATTTTCTTCCACTCTTCACTCATTTCAACAAAGTTGTCTTTTCTAGACACTCTCTTCCACATTTTGTATTTGTAGAAATAATACGTAAGTCTAGGAGTTACCAAAATACCTACCAGAAAAGAAAGTGTTGATGGCAAGAAGATTTTTATGAAGTCTAGTGGCATATTTATATAGATTCAATTATACATAAATAAAGCCTCTAGCAAAATCCACTATTATCAAGGTTTTATTTCTCTAGTATTTTTACGAGACCGTCTTTTAGATTTTTGATAGATTCTTCGTCAAACAAAGATACTGCAAAAACTGGTTTTCCGAGCTTCTTGAAATCAGCCACTTTCTTTTCTATTTCTTTGTTATCAGTAAAGGCATCTGTTTTAGAAAGTATGATTATCTCGTCCTTTTCTGAAAGACCTCTACCGTATGATTCTAGTTCTTTTCTTATTTCTTTGTAGGCCTTCATCATATTCATACCGGCCTCACAAGATACGAGGTGAGCTATAAGTCTTGTATGAGAAATGTGTTTTAGAAACTTACTCCCAAGTCCCCTACCCTCGCTTGCACCCTCTATAAGACCCGGAATATCTGCAATAACAAATCCGTGCATGTCTCCAAGGTTTGGTTCTAGTGTTGTGAACTCGTACTCTCCAACTTTTGCATTTGCGTTTGTTATAGAGTTTAGAAGAGAGCTTTTTCCTGCATTTGGAAAACCGACAAGTCCTATATCAGCAAGAAGAGATAGCTCTATCAAAAACTCTGATTCTTCACCAATCTTTCCCGGCGTTGCTATATATGGAGTTGTTTCTCTAGAAGACTTGAATCTATCATTTCCGAGTCCACCTTCTCCTCCAGAAAGCATTTTTACTTTTTGTCCTTCTTCTAGAAGTTCTGCTTCTTCGTCTGTCGAAAGGTTTATTATTTTTGATCCAACTGGAACCTTGATAACAAGATCTTCACCGTCTTTACCTTTCTTCTTGCCGTCACTTCCTGGCATACCATTTTCTGCCTTGTAGACCTTTTTGTCAGTATAACTAGCAAGTAAAAACGGATCTCTGACCGCCTCAAAATAAACGCTTCCTCCGCGTCCACCATCTCCACCAGCAGGACCCCCTTTGGGTTCGAATTTCTCATGACGCCAACGTATGACGCCGTCACCCCCCTTTCCGGCTACTGCTTTTATTTTTACTTCATCTACTAAATGCATATTAGTTTTGTAGTGCTATTTCTACCATTTTTTTTACACTTTCGAAAGTCTCAGCCATAACTAGAAATCCAGCCCTGTGACAGAAGATAGCGTCATCTATTCCAGTAACTTCTCGAAGTTTTTCTTCTCCTAACCCTCTCCAGTTTTGAGGGAAATATCTTCTAGAGTTCATTGTCCCAAAATCAGCTCTTATAGATTCTGCTTTCCAACTCTTTTTGTCACTAGATGGATATATAAGAAAGCAAACTTCGCTTTTTACCGGAAGATATCCCTGATAAAGAGGTCTCGGCATATTTACATCTACAATCAAAAATCTTTTGTCCTCTGCATCCTGATATGCTTTTTCTAGAAGTCTCTCTCCGTCTATGTCATCTTTGGCTACTTTTATTTCTCGTAAAAGCAGTGTCTTTACTTTCTCAACTTGTTCAAGAAATATTTTATCTATATTTGATTTATCTTCTTTCCACGAAGGAGAAAACGCCAAAAAAGTTTCGGGCGCAAAATATGGCGAAACATTACCTATGAGGTTTATCGTACTTACTCCGTTGTCTGTCGCATCTATAGGCAGAACAATATTTTTTTCTATTTTTCTCCATACATCTTTGTCGCCACCACAAATCTCTAATCCAAAATTTTTCCATATCAACCCAAAAGACGCATATGGAATAGAAGTATCTATATCGTGAAAACCTGCACCCTCTTTTTGGTGGTGATCAAACCTTTTTTTATCTTCGTCATATATTTCACCAACATCTAGAACAATATCTCCCTTTTGGATTATCTTCTCGTCTCTAGTTCTTATTATTTTTGCATTTGGATACAAGATTTTTAGCGTTGCACAAGCAAAAAGATCGTCCGCGTGAAAAGACGAGTCATGAGTAACTATAGTTTTTCTTTTTTGGAAAAATTTTATCACCTTAATCTCTTACGACTTTACCAGAAAACCAGTTTATTATTGAAACAACCAGAGATCCCCAAAGTGCCGGCATGAACCCATCTACACTAAAACCTTCGACGACTGTCGAAACTAGGTAGAAAAGCCCCGCATTTATAACTAAAGAGAAAAGTCCTAGAGTAATTATGTTTATGGGTAGAGTTAGGATAGATATAACAGGTTTTACAACCATATTTATAAACGCAAGACACGCACCGACAATAATCGCCACAACTACACTATCTACTGATATACCTCCAACAAAATATGGTACAGCAAATACCGCTAGAGTTAGGATAAGCCAATGAACTATAATTTTCATCCCGTTAGAGATAGGAAGCGCTTAAGTCTATTTTTTAGATAACGCTTTCCCATACCTGATTTTAAATATGTCTCACGCGACCGAGCATCTTGCTCATTGAGACATGCTTCATAATAAACCATTATAAATGGACCTCTTCCTTTTGTCCAAGTTGATAATCCTTTTTCGTGTTGCAAAAAGCGCTTCCGAAGATCTTTGGTACTTCCTGTATACATTTTCCCGTCTTTTTTACTCTGTAATACGTAAACATAAAACATGATTAATCTCTAACGGGATTCATAATTAAAAAATTTAAAACAAACTATCTACTACACTTTTTACAATGCCTCCATCGGCTCGACCTTTTAATTCTTTCATAACTTCTGACATAAGCTTTCCTTTGTCTTTTGGATCATCTACTCCGAGCTCTGTTTTCTTTGTAGAAACAAAACTTCTAACTTCATCTTCTCCCATCATTTCTGGTAAAAATTCTTCTAGAATAGTTAGCTGACCCTTCTCTTCTTCTACAAGATCCATTCTTCCACCGGCTTCGAACTGACTTATTGAGTCTTTTCTCTGTTTTGCAAGCCTTGCAATCACGGCCAATGCCTCGTCGTCAGAAAGTTCTTCTGTCGGCTTTTTACCCTTGGCTACAAGCTCATTTGTAAACGCACTAGTTAGCATCCTCATAACACCAAGCCTTACTTGGTCCTTTGCCAACATTGCTTCTTTTATTTTTTCTTTTATGTCTGTTTGCAAACTCATATAGAAAGATTATATCAAAAGTTGTATAGTATGGCTATGAAGAATTTTATATTTTTTGATACAGAAACTACTGGAAACACAGAAGAAGATGTACTATGCCAAATAGCTTATGCCAAGAAAGAGCGTGGTGACACAAGCTTTGAAGATGGTGAGATTTTTGTAGAGTTGTACAATCCTGGAAAACCCATACCACCAGAAGCAAGTGCAGTTCATCATATCTCAAACAAAATGGTAGAAGGAAAAGAAGCTTTCAAAAAAAGTTCTGATTATGAAAAAATCAAAAAACTTTTTGAAGATAGAGATAATATACCAGTAGCACACAACGCACCTTTCGATATAAATATGTTTTCAAAAGAAGACATAAACATCGGTGACTTTATCTGCACACTGAGACTCGTACGCCATATGGACAAAGACTCCAAAATACCGAGATACAACTTGCAGTACCTAAGATACTTTCTAGATATGGATGTAGATGCTCAAGCTCATGATGCCAAGGGTGATGTTTTGGTTCTGGGAAAACTATTTGAAAGACTCTACAAAAAGTTTCTAGACAAAAACAATGGCGACGAAGAAGAAGCAATAAAAGAAATGATAGAAATCTCTAGCAAGCCTTCTATAATGAGAGTTTTTGGTTTTGGAAAATATAACGGACAAAAAGTAGAAGACGTTGCCAAAATGGATAGAGGTTATCTAGAGTGGATGTACAACGAAAAACTAAAAAACCCTGATGGAGAAGAAGACTGGCTATATACTCTCAAATATTTCCTCGAACAATAAAAAAGGCCGCAAACGCGGCCTTGGGTCATTTCCGAACTAAATAGTCCGGTGTTTCGTAGTTGTGGCTAGGCAACTGGTCCATAGTTTTTACAGATACATGATGCCCTGGTGCCCAGACAATGGGCACTTTTTGTATATTTTTTTCTTTCATCTATATGTGCTTTATTCAAAACCGATATTAAACATTATCAGTCAAAAGTCAAATTTTTTAATACTCAAAATCTGATATAATTAACCGATATGGAAAACATCTTTTTTGGAATTATAGTCATCATGCTTTTGGGGATTATTTTTTATCTTTCCAAAAACAAGAACTCTTCTCCAAAAGATGGCGACTCTTCCCTACTACTACAGCAACTAAACAACCTCTCCAATACTCTCGATCAGAAACTCCGCGAAACAGAAAGACAAGTCAACGAATCTATACGATACCAAGCGGGAGAATCACAAAAAATAATACGAGAAATAACTCGCGAACTTACTGAAGTCAAAGAAACCGGAAAACAAGTTGTAGGTTTCGCCGAACAGCTAGAAAGTCTCCAGGACATACTCAAGAATCCAAAACAAAGAGGTATCTTGGGCGAATATTATCTAGAAACAGTTTTGAAAAATGTTCTTCCTCCAAGCTCATACCAAGTACAGTATGGTTTCAAAGACGGTACTATTGTCGATGCAGTTGTTTTCGTCAAAGACAAGATTATACCGATAGACTCCAAGTTTTCTCTAGAAAACTACAACCGTCTTGTCGAAGAAAAAGATAAGTCTCGAAGAGAAGAGTTGGAGAAGCAGTTCAAGAACGATCTCAAGCTTCGTATCGACGAAACAAGTAAATACGTAAAACCAAGCGAAGGAACTATGGACTTTGCGTTTATGTTCATACCTCACGAAGCTATATATTATGATCTTCTTGTTGCTCAAGTCGGCGGTATCAAGGTCAACACTCGTGACCTCATAGACTATGCGTTCAAAGAAAAAAAAGTTATCATAGTCTCTCCTACTTCATTCCTAGCATTCCTCCAAACTGTTCTCCAAGGGCTCAAAGCTCTAGAGATAGAAGAACGCGCACAAGAAATAATCAAAAGAGTTGAAGATCTAGGTAAACACTTGAAAGCTTATGAGGATTATCATAACAAACTCGGCAACACCTTATCGACTGCAGTAAATCACTATAACTCTTCTGGAAAAGAACTCAAGAAAGTCGACAAAGACGTCTTGCGTATCGCTGGAGCATCTAGCGACATAGAGCCAGTACTTCTCGATGAGAGAGTAGATAGAGAATAAAAAAAGCCTTCAATTAAGAAGGCTTCTATGTTTTTCAAAAAACAGACTCACAAGCTTCTCCCTTTTTCTTAGCTCAGAGATGCTCTTATGAATCCTTTGCCTTACCCTTTCCTTGCTAATCCCCAAGACGAGTCCCAGGGTTTCCAAGTCAACTTCATATCCTGATGGATATTCTTCCATCAATTCTTGGACGAGATTGTCCTTCGAATCTTTTATAAGCTCTTGCGAACCTATATTGAAGATAAGAAAGGACAAGTCCGTCCTTAGACGGATATTTAAGATTTTGAAAAACTCTTTTAAGTCCATCCTGAAGGACTCCTTCTCCATCTCAGGATCGATCGCGAAGGTTTCATCAATCAACACATCGATTGGTGAAACACTTGAGGTATAGGATTCTCCATCCCTTCTTTCCTTGTAAGTAGCTTCCAAGGAAAGAACCTCTATTTTGTAAAAAATTTTTTTAAGATTCCCACTACTAATTCCAAGGTATTCCATCACCTCCTCGTCAAAGGCAATATCTTGAATTAGAGGGTATATCCCAAACTTTTGTTCAAAAATTGAAGAAATTTTTTTTACCTTAATGTGTTTTAGCATCTCACTTAGGCTAAAATTAATCTCCTCTGAACAAAATTTCAAAATATACGCTTTCATGTAATGAGTAGCGTAGCTGATAAATTTAAAACCACGAGTATGGTCAAATTTATCGGCAGCGACATAAGTCGCTACCAATCCTTCTTGTAGAAGGTCAGCTATTTCAACACCTTCGTAAAGGTGTTCTTTCACTACATGCACAATATAACGAGCATTGTGCGAAATCAATAATTTTTTAATTTGGTCTTTTGAAAGACTCTTTTCAAAGAGTCTTTTTTCTTCTTCTAAGGTAAGTGGCTTTTTAGCACCTACCATCTGTAGAAATTTTTGTACTTCTTTTTGTTGGCTTTTGTTAAGGTGCATTTTGTTGTTATTTTTTTATATTATACTATATAAATATATATAAGTCAAATATAAATATAAAAAGTTTTGGCGACATAGAGCCAGTACTTCTCGATGAGAGAGTAGATAGAGAATAAAAAAACTCCGCTTTGTGCGGAGATTTTTATTTATATTCTACAAACACTGGAGACGGTCCGACTGTTGGGTTTGCAAAACCATTTTCTATAAGATAACCCCTGACTAATGGCTGGTCTTCTCCGTCTACCATAAACTTTTCTGTTCTGACCATAAGCACGCTCGGATCTTCTACTGGGAAGTTTATTGTTATATCTGGATTACCTACTAGTCCAGCTCTTCTTTCTTCAGAAAGCCACAGGACCCAGAAATATCCACCGTATCCGTCACCTCCTTGCATAGAGTATAAATTCACACCTTCGACAGTTGGTATCCTGAGTGAAACCCCTGCCCCATCTAGTCTTCGTCTTGCTTGATCAAGTAGATTCTTTTCTGCAACACTCATATCAGAAGAAGAATGTGTTGAGTAGTATTCTTCAAACAAAGACCCCACCGGCTCGTTTACTTCCGAAGATAGAGCAATAACAGACAGTATTTCGTTTACAGTTTTTTCATAATCAGAAACACCGACCTCACCTTTGTTTGTAGAAGAATTTTTGATTTTTTCCAGTGGTGCAACTCCGATAGCAACAATTACAAGAACCGCACCTAGTATCCCCAAAAAAGCTTCTTTGTAGTCAACTTTTATCATAATGTAAATTATATTCCTATCCCCCACTTTATGCAAAAAGAAAAAGCGTTTGACTGAAAATTCAAATCAAACGCTTATAGTTTCAACCTTAGTTGTACCAGATAGTCCTTTTTCTTCTCTTGCCTTACTTCGAGTTTTCCGTGTGTATAATAAGAAGCCGATGGTATATCATACCTACAACTATCTTTGATCGGACACCTGAAGCAGGTATTCTCGAACCTTTTAGTGGCCATCTTGAAAGAAAGATTTTTTGGATTCACCTTAGTACTCCTTGCTTTGTACTCTCCAATGATTGATCCGTTTGTTGGGGATCTTTCACAGTTGTCCCGAGACATAAGCCACAGAACGTTGGAAAGTATCATCGGATCTTTAGAATGTTTCTCCAACCACCAATTTGTCACCTCTCTTGCCATATCGGTGGTCTTACCATAATAGAAACTCATTCCGGGATAGAAGTTACTGATCTTCAAAACTTCGTTTGAAACCAGAACTCTCAAGATATGAAAATCTATTGGTGGCGGGAATCTCAGGGGTGAAATAATTCCTGCATCAACATAAAAATATGCGAGCATGGAAACCATTTTCTCTTGGAAACCATAGAAACCGTTTGGCTTCTCGGCTTTCCATTTACCCTTGTTTGCTACGACCTTTAGAGCGTCTTCATATCCGGAAACATTTTCAAACAGTTTACGTGGATCACTTGACCAATGATTGGCTATTTTGACTTTGTTGAGACACCATTGGGGTGCAATGGACTTTGATCCGAATCCGAGGCCGTTAAAAAACAACTTGTCTTCGATAATCTTGGAAACTGTTTCGTGGTCCGCAAATTTCAAGTAATCTGGGTCGAACAAATCTTTGTTGTCTTCCCATATTTTCTTGAGATTTTTTACAGCAGTTTCACTCTTTATCTGACCTCTCATGTAGTAGCATAGAGTAAACAGAAAAAGTGCGTGATCGCGACCACCCCACTCTATCGAGTCAGGCATGTTATCCCTCCTTTGAGGTAAAACGACTTGGTCAAAAGGAAAAGTTTTGTTTTCGAAAGCATCATACAATGTTCCGAAAACCTCTTCTGCCTTAGAATAGTCTATGGTCATTTCTGGTTTTTTATTGGACATATGAATGTGCTTTTTTTCGATACTACATAAAATCGACACTTATGTCAAAGTGCCGATTTTTATATTTTTTTATTTTTTAGTTAAATGATTAACCAGAATATTTTATCACAAAAAAACTGCGCAGCACGGGGCACGCAGTTGTTGTTTTCAACGTTCTGATCTCTCTGGGGCAAAAACCTCTTCCAAAGATTTTCTTTGTTTAAATATTTTTGCCCCTACGGTGTTTTTGGAGATATTCATGACTTCTGCAATTTGGTTGTATTTCAAACCAATCGCATACAAAAACAAACAATCATAATCTCTACCGCTTTTTAGTAGAAATTCGAAAGCCCTTTCGGAGAACATTCTGTTCTCTATATCTGGCAAAAACACCATTTTAGAATACCAATCATTGAGTTCCGACACTGGCTTCCTTTTGTTTTTTTGGAAAATTGTCAGAAAAAGATTCTTTGCGACAGTAAAGATCCATGCCTTCATTCTCCCTTCATTCTTGTACAGGCCTCTTTTCAAGGCACTATGTACATTCAGGAAGGTTTCTTGAACGATATCATCTTCGTCCTGACAGTTTGGCATTTTACTGCCGTAAAACAATTTTTTAATAAAATCTCTCACGGGATTTTCGTACCGAAGATAGATTTCACCAAAAGCTTGTTCATTTCCATCACTCATGAACATTTGGACCAATTGATGGTCGGAGAGGGTTTGCATATTTTTCATAGGTGCAGGGGTTTTTTTTGATTATACATAGAAATTTATCTATTACAAATATAAAACCCCCGTGCAAGCACGGGGGTCGGAATTCAAAAAAATCAAACACACTTAACGAGAAAATCGTATAATGGAGGCGTACCAGACGGTCGCTGGGTTTTCCATTGTAAAGAACTTGGAAAAAATCGGGGGTGGCAGAAAACAACCACGGAATCAGACGTACTATAATGACGACGCCAAAAACCCACCATTATTCCCCCGATTTTTCAGAAAAAACGCTTAAACAAATCTTACCACAAAACATATATCTGACAAGGAAATACCGTTTGCTTTATCATTTTCTTGTGTTATAATCTTTCCACCAAATGGCCCTATCGTCTAACGGTTAGGACATCGGCTTTTCAAGCCGGTAATCGGGGTTCGATTCCCCGTAGGGTCACAGAGTCGAGTGCTAGTTCGAGCACTCGACAAGGGTCACTAAATACCCTTGCTATAAAGAATAACAAAAATACCTAACGATGATCTCGTTAGGTATTTTTGTTTAAAAAGTTAGTTTTACTCTTTAACTATTATGATCTTATTTTTCAAAACTAGATCGTTTTTTATACAATCAAGAACCGATCGTTTTTCTAAAATTGTTCCGTCTTTCAAAACGAATTTCATGTAATTTCTGAGATCAACTTTCTGTATATCTGCTGGGTTGTCCTTTCCTAAAAACATCGCTTGAAGTTTTTTGAATTTCTTAATTTCAAGATTTAATTTCTCATTAAGTTGTACTTCATTAAGTTCCAAAGTTCCTGCCATTTTCTGAAATTCTTTTAATAGATCGTCTTCGTTTATTGCAGGATTCGTACATTTTCTATCTTTCGACTTCGTACACCTATAATAGACATGTCTATTTACTCCTCCGTTTAGCAACTTCTTGAACTTCTCATCAGCAGTAATCCCCGATCCGCACGATCCACATTTCACCATTCGAGTAAACGCAAACTCTTTTCCATGGGTTTTTATGACCTGTGTTTTAATTGCAGATCGACAATCATCAAAAAGTTCTTTACTGATTATTGGTGTGTGTTTTCCGTCATACCAGTTTCCACTTCCTTGTGGAAATTCAAATCGTCCGTAATAAAAGGTGTTGTTGATTATCTTAAATACATTTCCGACACTTAAATAGAATCCTTTGTGTGTTTTAAAATTTAATTCATATCGCAACCACGAATATACTCTCATTCCGCTCCATCGTTCGTATGCAATCTTTTCAAAAATTTGTTTGATAACCGGTGCTCTTTCTGGATCAATCTCTACTTCACATTTAGACAATCTCTCATTTGGCTTTCTATATCCAGTTGGTGGCTGTACTGGCCATAATCCCATTTCACACCGTGCTCTCATACCTCGCTTCACATTAATACTCTTGTTGTCATTCTCAAGTTTTGCTTGAGAACACAAAATCATAAGAAGAAATTTGTCACTTGGTGAGTTTGTAAATGTCTGACCAAAAGTTTTGATTTGAGTTAGTTTCTTTTGATCTATACGATCAACCAGTTTTCCTAGGTCTCCTGCATTACGACTTAATCTATCTGGTGCCCAAGTGATAATGGCGTTAAATATGCCGTCGTCTATATCCTTTAGTATTTCTTCAAATACTGGTCGTTGACCTGATTCTTTTGCACTATGAGATTCACGACGAATCTCAACAATATTTAACCCTTCACGATCAGCTATTTGCTTCATTTCTTTGATTTGGGAATCAATAGAAAGAGCTTGTTTTTCTTCTGCTTCGGTTGATTTGCGGGCGTACAAACAATACTTTAAATTGTCTTTTATTATTTCTGTCATGTATATATTGATGACAGAGTTCACTATGTTTGCTAAGACTATGCAGGACTAGAAATACATAGCATACTTGCGAAAAGCTTTTCGCTACCGCTTTACTTAAGTATGTGTTTGTGATATAGTAGCGTTACTGCATATCGAAGCCTTTGAACCACTGACAACGGGGAGGCAACGATACGGAGCCAGAGAAAAAAGTAGGGTGGCACCGCGATATACTATCGCCCCTGCGAGCTTATCAACATAAGTTCGAAGGGGCATTTTTGTTCCTTCATCTCTAATAAATATGATTATAAGAACCTATATTAAAGACATTCCTGAGTATTCAGGGAAAGAGACTACTGTCGTAGGCTTTGCTCATACTATACGTGCGCAAAGTAAAATCGCATTCCTTATTGTTCGGGATGTAACTGGTATCTTGCAAACAGTCGTTACCATTGAACAGGCCGAGGCTTTTCAAATTGCCAAGGAACTTACTACAGAATCAGTGGTTAAAGTTGTAGGCCTTGTGAAAGAGGCAGCTCAGGCACCTTGTGGTTATGAAATAGAAGCTACTTCAATCGAAGTACTTTCAGCTGCCGATGCACAGCTACCGATACCAATTATTGAAAAGAAGGGTGGAGAAGAAACTGAAGCACCTATACGTTTCGACTATCGCTGGATTGATCTTCGTAAACCAGATCATCTAAAGATTTTCAAGGTATGGACGGAACTTGAAAAAGGCTTCCGTGACTACTGGGATAAAAATAATTTTATTCAAATCTATACACCCTCATTCATGTCAACGCCAAGCGAAACTGGTGCTGAAGTCTTTGAAGTTAACTACTTTGACCGCAAGGCATATCTTGCACAGTCACCACAGTTCTATAAACAAATGGCTATTGCAAGTGGTTTTGAAAGAGTGTTTATGACAGGTCCTGTATTTCGAGCAGAGCTTTCATTTACAACCCGACACCTTACAGAATTTACTGGTTGGGATTTTGAAATGGCCTACATTGAATCTCATCAGGACATCATTGTTGCCGAGGAAAATATGATAGTTTCTGGATTTACCCGATTAAAAGAAAAGTTTCCAGAGCTCCAACTAGAAATCCCTAGTATGCCTTTTCCGCAGATTACGATGGTTGAAGCAAAAAAGATACTTGCAGAGCGTGGTGTGGCAAGCGGAGAAGAACACGATCTCTCTCCAGAAGAAGAGCGCGCTATCAGTGAATACGTACGAGAAAAGCACAATCACGACTTCGTCTTCATTACTGAATACCATGTATCAAAAAGTGCCTTTTATCATATGCGCAACGAAGAAGGTCGGGGCAAGCGCGCAGACCTTTTGTTTAAAGGTATTGAAGTAACGACTCTTGCACAACGTGAGCACCGCATTGAGATACTTGAGAAACAAGCAAAAGAGAAAGGTATGTCTCTTGAAGAATTAAAAGATTATCTCAACTTTTTCCGATGGGGATGCTCTCCACATGGAGGTGCAGGTATTGGTCCTGGACGATTCATTATGAAAATCCTCGACCTGCCAAATGTTCGCGAGGCGACTTATCTCCCAAGAGATGTTAAGCGATTAAATCCATAAAGTAGCAAAAAGGTTACAGATTGCTGTAACCTTTTTATTTAAACCTGTGTCACTTTTGTCACTTTTTGTCGCTCGACAAGGGTCGACTTGATATAATAGAAAAAGCCAAAAAAGCATTGTGGGAGCAACGAATCGTATGGTCGCACCACGACTAGGGTCACAAAGACCAAAAATCCCACCTGCGTGGGATTTTTGTGTACTTTGTGATGAAATTATAACCAATGCGCGAACTTTTTTCGAAAACTACTAATCATGCCGACTAGCACCTTGTACCTCGGCGCTCCGCCCTCGCCCCGTTCCGCATCTCCATTCTTTTTCTTTTTCGCGAAGGGATTCTTTTTGAAAAGGTATGGCGATGGGGCTTCGGGCGGGTCTATATAAATTATATGGCAATTTGGAATAATACACAATGGAATACTATTATATAGATATATGCCAAGAGCGATTTATCAAGACGACCATAAGAAAATAGTAGAACGCTTGAAAAAAGCGCGTCTTGAAGCTGGTTTAAGTCAGATTGGAGTCTCTGAAAAACTTGGCAGAACTCAATCTTATGTCTCAAAGATAGAATCTGGACAAAGACGCTTTGATGTTTTGCAACTCAAAGAGTTTGCAAAACTTTATAAAAAATCGCTAGATTTTTTCGTTAAATAAATTTATGTCAAATATACAGAGATTATTAGAAAATAGACACAATGATAAAATTGATTATAAAGATTTAATCAAAAAATATCCTTGGATCGTTGAGAGAAATCATAAAGCAATTCTTAGTCCGGATAGTGACGGTTTGCTATGTGGGCTGTTCATGTCTCATTATTTTGATTGGACTATAGAAGGTTTTTATGATGGGAAGGTTATGGTTTTAAAGGATGGAATTAAACCAAAAGATTGTATCTTTTTAGACATGGAAATCTCCAGAGGCGATATTCGTAGTTTGGGTCACCATATGTTGCTTTTAAATAAAAATAATAAACCTGCAAATTGGGATGAAAAATTTAAAAACTGTATCCAGCCAAATAATTTAAGAGAGTATGACGGAAAACATGACTTTCGTCTTAAATATCCACTGGCAACAATTCATATTCTTATGGGAATAGTAAACGAACACACTCGTGTCGCTTTGGATGAGGATTCTATACCGCCACTATATTTCACAGATGGTGTTTTCAATGTTTTATTTAGTTATCCGGAGAATGTTTTAAATTGGTTAAATTATCTTGATGCTGATAAAAAAAATAGCCCTTTAAATGTAATTTTTGAAAATGAAAAATATACAACAATTATAAACTTGATGAGAGAGATGGATAATTTCTTTAGAGAAAGGGATAAAATAAGTATTCCTCACGAAAGGGGTGATAGATTAAAAATATCAACTAAAGATGGCGAACATTACAATACTGAGGAAGATGGAACTAGCTATAAAATTAATCAAGGTGCAGTGGAGAGAATTGAAAAATTCTTAACATTGCTTGGCTCTTTAACTAAGTGGGAATACAAGAAAAATTCGTGGAGATGGAATGGATTTAAATTGTATAAATTTACAAAAAGCAGTTTCGAAAAAGACGGAAAAACATTAACAAATGTTAATTTCAAGGCGTTTTTTGATAAAAACCCATTATCTTGGGCAATGACAAGTGGAATAAATATAGAATACACCTTAGAAACTCCTGATAAGATGGAATAAAATCTATTTAAATAAGGTGTTTGGTATATCCTTTTTTAATCTTTCCTCTGTTAGATCACAATACTCTTGTGAGATATCAATCCCAATATAATTTCTCCCGAGCTTTTTAGCGGCAACTAGTGTTGATCCTGAACCTACAAACGGATCAAGGACTATGCCTTTAGGCGGACAAAAACAATCTATAAAATCCACAGGAATTTGATCTGGGAATACAGCTGGATGTTTTCTTTTTAATGGATTCTTATCACCTGCATTCAAATAATCCCAAATAGTTCCACGGCATTTATTTAAATTTATAGGTCTTGTAACTGTTTTTGTTGTTGTTCCATCAGTCTTTCTATTTCCACTACCAGTCATTACTTTTCCACCATGCTTTGAGGGTATCTTAAGATTTTCTTTATTAAAATAGCTGGGTCTTTCTCCTTTAATAAAAATTGGCATATATTCATGATCTACCCTAAAACGATATTTCCACCATGCCCCCTCGGTACCATGTTTTCTATAAATTACTGTTTCAAATAATTTAAAACCTATATTATCCACCCAATCAACGATAGTTCTAAAAGATGTTAAACTTTTACCAAAATTTTTTGTTTGATCTTGGATAACCATAGCTACAACACCACCGTCTTTTAAAATTCTAAAGATTTCTTTACCTGTGTCGTGTAGGTTAAAACTAAAACCATTATAGTTTCTTACATCATCATAAGGTGGAGAAGTAACGACCATGTCAACGGAGTTGTCTGGTATATTTTTCATCACATCAACACAATCTCCACACACTACTTTATTTAGAGGAATAGTCGTTTTTCGTTTCTGCGCCTTTTCTGGAAATATAATATCTACAGGATTGTTAAATGATTGTTTTACAATATCAATCATCACTCCTTGAATTTCAAATTCTCTATTTTTATCTATGACAATCGAGTCATATTTTTTATTTGCTGGTTTAAGTAAAATTTGTTTTTTTTCCTTATAAAAAGTTTTTAAAGTAACATTCTCTCGATCTATTAATGCGACAACCTTATCACCGTTTGTGGGGTTTTTAGTTTCTCTTACAACAACCACATCACCGTCTTGTATATTTTCGTCGATCATACTGTCTCCTGAGACCCTCAATGCAAAAACATTATTGTTGTTGCCTATCCTACTCTTTGGAAGTGCAATCTCTTCACGGTTTTCTATGGATTGTATTGGTTCTCCAGCAGCAATTACGCCAAGTAAAGGTATTTTTACCATGCTTTCGTTTTCAAAAACCGATATTCCTCTGTGTTGTTTGTCGTCTTTTTTTAAATATCCTTTGCTTTCTAGTTTTTCAACATAATAAGAAGCTGTAGAAACGGAAGCTAAACCAAATTTTTTCTTAATTTCTTCTAATGATGGGGATATAGCATTTTTTTGCTGAAAATTTTTTATAAAATCCAGCACATTTTTTTGCTTTTTTGTAATCATGTATGATATTATAGAAAATATATAGAAAGTTTTCAATGTACAGTTTTCCACATATTTCTATATTGGTCGATATTAATAATTAATTTATATAATTTTATGGCAAAAACTAGTAAAAAAGTTGGCAAACTTGCATCAAAACTTTTGAGAAAGGACCTCCCTCGAAAAAAAGAAAAATCTGTTGCCGCAAGTGCTTTGCGCCAACGACGCGGAAAATAAAGGTCAGACTGAGCAATAGTTATCAATATCTTTAGAGCTTGATGAGCAGTTGTATAAGAACTGGTAACTTAGATAGCGACAGATGAGTATACCTTGCTCCAAAACCACTTATAATATGAGTGGTTTTGTTTTTAGGGAGCCCCGCTCGCACCTCCCCCTCTCGTCCTTACGAGCGGGGTTTTACGCACACACGAACGGGAGGGTGGCAAAACTTCACAAAAATAAAAAGCGCCAAGTGGCGCTTTTTGAGTTATCTTTTTCCTTTGTTGTTTCCCGCCCTTTTTTTTACAGCAGCCAAAACCATACGTCTTGGAAAAGATTCAAACACGTGCTGGAGATCTTCGAACCTTTTGGTGAGAACTGCTCCACCAATCTCATGAATCACATCATCCTCGAACCAGAAACCCACGATATTTTTCTGGGGACCAACGGTTATAACGACGATGCTATTCATAAACCTTTTCCATTCTTCTGCTTGCTGTGATTTATTATTCATAATTGCTTCAGAAATATCCGAAACCATGAAATCAAAAAATTCACTTGGGTAGAAAAACGGTCCCCCAGCACCTTCGGCATACACTTTTTTACCAGAAGATGGCTGGATTCTATGAAAAGCTTCGATACCGCCCAGGTCATTGGGGACCTCCAAAAAGAAATAGACCTGAGAATAAAGTAGAGAAGAAAAAAATATATTATTCTTCCCTCCAAAACAGTTTTTGTCGTATCCAAAAGCAATTGTGAATCTTAAACCCCTGAATGTCAAAACGAGTCTGTTCCTGGGAAATAAATATTTCTTAACCATAGTTTTCAATTTTTTGTTAAATTACATCAAAAATCAGATTTTGTCAAAAGAAAAGCACCCCGACGCGGGGTGCACTATTTCAGATAACCTTAAAGCGAGCGTCATTGAAGCCTGGACCAGCTATATACAAAGGTATTATGCCGTCCGGATATTTTAACATGGAATCATAATTGAAAAATACTGATCCAACCAAAGGTCTTGGTTTTTCCTCATCTGTCCACACAATGGGTGCTTCTTTGTCTCCGATATGTCCGATGCGAAGATTTTTATCGATTTCTATAGAATAAAAAAGCATGGGGCGAATATCAATACCGTAGGCAATACACCCGGGAGGAATCATTGGCATAGGAATACAAGATCTCTTGATAATTTTATCAAGATAATTTTTCTCCATAAAGAAAAAAATAATACGTGCAGACCTATGATCTTCAACGCGTTCAGAAATTAAAGATTCTAATTTTTCCATTCCAAAGTACTTATGAGGGTTTTGTTTCCAAAAGTATTCAGAAACAATATAAATTTCTTCAACCCTGGTGTTAAAATTCCTTCCGTGGAAAAGTTCATCTTCGCTTACGAAGATATAAGGTTCTCCTATACTGGTAAAGTACAGTTGTCTCAAAATGAGATATGTTTCTTTCATAACTGAGGGTTTTATTCATTTCTGAATATACACCCATATAATATTTCTTGTCAAAGAAAAGCACCCCGACGTGGGGTGCTTGTGATTTAAGATATCTGTTTTTTGTGGTTTGGAAATTCGACGCTGTCGATTCCAAAAAATGGCCTTCCGACTTCTTTTGGATCAATGTCGAACTCAAAGGTAAACGGATAGATGACATGATCTCTCCTCTTTGAGCCAACCTCGATATAAGGTATATCCGAAATCGAAGCAGGTACTCCACCTCTCATCTTTTTTAGTTCTGAAATGTTTTGAATTTCCAGAACAGTGTTTCCGAGAATCATGTCTTTGGGGTGAATGCATGGCATGGGTATTTTCTCACGCGAAATCAGTTTGTCTGCCTGCTTCATCTGAACAAGAAACAAAAAAATTTCTCGTGGATTTTCCATGAGTGACTGATTGATGCACTCTTCTAGAATCTCCATTCCACTATACTTAGTGGGATAAAATTCATTCCAGAAGAAATTGGATACAAAGTGTATATTACAACCCTGTATCTCTGTGTCGGTCAAAAATCCAATACTAGAGTCAATTCCATTTGAATTAATCAATGGAAAAATGTACCGAATAATCAAGTTTGGGTTTTGCATGGTGCGAGGGTTTGATTCATTTCTGAATATACACCCATATTGCCTTTTTTGTCAAAAATAAAAAAGTCGCCCTACATAGGGGCGACTCCTAGATAATTTGGAAATGTTGTTGGAGAGTCCTCCATTTTTCCACTCCAGCTGATCTTTCCCATCAGAAATGCTGCCGCAACTTCTGACTGGAATTGATGTTCCACCTTGTTGACCTCAGTTGCAAGCATATCAACCGTATAAAACGGATAGATAGATACCTGCTTTTTGAATACAACCGGACCTCGATCATACTCGTCGGTAACAAAGTGAATGTTGACTTCGGAAGTTGCAATCTCGAACTTCCTGTATGCCTCCATCACAGCCTCGTGAACATGGTGCCCATACATTCCCCTTCCTCCAAAACGAGGAAGTGGACCAGGGTGTATGTTCAGAGTCTTTGTCGGATCAAGACCTTTTGCAAGCTTGAGCCAACCAGACAAAAAGATGAGATCAACTTCTCCAACTTTTTCTAAAATCGAATTGTAACCTTCTTCTGTAAAAGGTCCGTCGAAAAAAATAAAAGGTACTCCCAACCTATCAGCTCTTTGTCTCACTCCACCGTTTTCATGATTTGAAACCACGGCAACAACATTGAGTCCGTAGGGACTAGTAACCATAGCCTCGAAACCACTACCGCCTCCATCCTTGGAGCCAGAAGCAAAAACAAGGACTCTGTTTCCTTCGGGTGCTTTGATATCTCTTCTTCTCATATAAAAAACTTAAATTTATTTAGGATGATACTATAACACAAACCAAGGCAAGGCAACCATTCGACTTTTGATCTCAATTGTTATATTCTATAACCCACTAGGGCGATTAGCTCAGCTTGCCCCGCCTGAAATAGGCGGGGTGAAGTAGAGCATATTTTATTTTTTATTGATACAATTTGTACTGTAGTAATTTTATTTGAGCGAGCGATTAGCTCAGCTTGCCCCGCCTGAAATAGGCGGGGTGAAGTAGAGCATATTTTATTTTTTATTGATACAATTTGTACTGTAGTAATTTTATTTGAGCGAGCGATTAGCTCAGCTTGCCCCGCCTGAAATAGGCGGGGTGAAGTAGAGCATATTTTATTTTTTATTGATACAATTTGTACTGTAGTAATTTTATTTGAGCGAGCGATTAGCTCAGCTTGCCCCGCCTGAAATAGGCGGGGTGAAGTAGAGCATATTTTATTTTTTATTGATACAATTTGTACTGTAGTAATTTTATTTGAGCGAGCGATTAGCTCAGTCGGTAGAGCGTTCCCTTGACGTGGGAAAGGTCAGAGGTTCGAATCCTCTATCGCTCACATGTCTTGCTTTGTTTATCTTATAAAAAGTAAAATAAACCAAAGTTTTTATGTGGGTATTTCTGATAATCCAACTAGGCGATTAAAAGAACACAATAGTGGTAAATTAAAAACCTCCTCTAAACTAAAACCATATGTTTTAGTTTACACCAAAGAATATAAAAATTATGAGCTAGCCAGAAAACACGAAAAGTGGCTAAAAAAGAAAAATAAAGATTACAAAGAAAAATTAGCTCAGCTTGCCCCGCCTGAAATAGGCGGGGTGAACTAGAGCGTTCATTTTATCCCGTCCTAAATAGGCGGGATGACGTTGAAAAGGCCACAGGTTCGAGTCCTGTATCGCCCACCAAAATGGAACCTGTTTTCAAAATAAATAAAGCGGACGAATTTGTTTTTTGGCGGGGCGGGCAAATAGAAAAACAAAAGAGCTTCACTAAAAAATTAGTGAAGCTCGAATTTTTTCTGGCAAAGATATTAAGATGGAATAACGCCAAGGTTTTTCAGTTTAATAACTTTTTCCTCGGTTACTTCATCTGAATCACCTTTACTTTTGAATTGCATCCGTGCATCATATTCACTACCACCTGCCATCCATTCATTAACTCCGGCATACCACATATACAAAGTTCCGATCAATCCAGCCGAAGCTGAAATTACGAAACCGAGAATGTTTTTTGCAGAAGAAGCTAAGTCAGGACCGAATTGTCTGCTTGTTACAAAAATTGAAACCAAAAGAGTTCCAACAATGATATAAAAAACAAACAAAAGGCGTGGCATTCCGAGAATTGTTTTGTGGTTGAACACTTTCCACCCTTGGGTAAACATCATGGTCATGGCAAATTTTCCAAAGACAAAAAGTCCGAGTAAAACATCCATTACCATATTTTCTGTATTAACTCTTAAAATTAAAGAGCCAACGACAGAAATAATGATTGCGAAAATTGCAGCAGTACTCATAGCACGAGAGCCTTTCTTTGATTTTTCCATTTTATTGATTTTTAATTTTTTATGAATTTTGAAAGTTATCAGACAAGCCAAGTTTCTGGCAGTTCTGATAACTTTCAAAATAAACCCTAAAAATCAATATTTTTTAAAGAATTACCAATATCATAGCATAAGCATTTGGTTTTGTCAAGCAGTTATGCTATACTGCTCCTAGGTTAATCTACTTCCTACTTGAATTAGTAGATATAACGAGAACGGAGAAACTCGCAGAATGTCAAAAGAAAACAAATCATCTCGGCATCGCACGTTGCGGTAAAATTCTTTTAAAAATGAAAAGTATTTCGCGAATCGGAAAAGCAGCGCTTGCTTGCATTTTTAAACCTGAACAAAAAGTATTCATTTCTTTCGGAAAAATGTTCGAGTGTGGTAGTATAAAGATACCAAAAAATTATCTATTTTCCATAAACTCAAATATGAGTTTCGCTAATTTTTCTGAATTAAATTTTTTGTAAGGATTTATTTGTTTGTTTACTGAAAAGAAAGATATAACATAGTGTGAATTTTTTCCTGTTACTACTCCTGCATCGTTTACCCAACGTATAAATGCCCAACCTTTTGTGACAATTGTTTTTATGAGTCTAAATACACCGATAGCTGCATAGTCTAGCGCAAAGCCTGCCTTTTTGTAATATTCACGATAAAACGGAAGATACAAATTGTTTTCCAAATATCCACCCTTTCTATAATAAGAAATATAATCAGATAATGATAAACCCTTTCTCCCCCCAGTATTCCATCGGAGCATATATTCTTTTAAATTTTTAGACACCCACGGGGACACAAGTTCTTCTTTTTCAACAAGGTAAAAAAATTCTGCAACATGTCTTGCGCATGTCATAGTAGTATCCGAATATCTATATGGTTTATCTTCTTTTGTTCTATCCAAAAACTTTCTTGTTACTTCACTTCCCTGCCAGTTATATTTGTATATTATATTTTTAGTTATACTTTCTCTTTCCACTAAATCTATAAGACAATTGGATGCTGTATTGTCGCTACGAGTAAACATAAGATCAAGCAAATAATCTATAGTTACTCTATCGCCAGATTTTAAAAGATTTCTGTTATCTCCTGGAAAAATCTTTGCATCTTTATCTACATCATTTGGATACTTTACTTCAATAACTTGCTCTAGTGAAAAATCACCGGACTCAATTCTACGCAATGCTTCCGCGCCAATAAAGACTTTGTAAACAGAGGCAGGATATATAAAGTGCTCAAAATTATACCCAAAAATCTTTGGCTCAGGTTCTTTCAAGTCAATAATGGCTATACCGATTTCCTTTTTGGTAAAACCATTTTGATCTAAAATCTTTGTTAATTTTTCACTTTTTTCTTCGTCTTCTGAAAACATAACAACAATATAACACGCATCAAACAAAAATCTTGTATAATATATAGACATGAAAATTTTGGGGATAGAAACATCTTGTGACGAAACAGCCATAGCGATACTTAGTACACAAAAAGATAGCGACGAAGAAACACACTTCGAGATACTTTCTAATTGCATAGCATCACAAGCGCAGATCCACGCCAAATACGGTGGTGTTTTCCCTGCTGTCGCAAAAAGAGAACACGCCAAAGCACTCGTTCCCATACTAGAACTCGCACTTCGTGAAGCAGGAATGATACAAGAAAAGTCTGGAGAAGTAGACAAAACAAGATTAGAAAAAGCCAAAGAAATACTAGAAAGAGAAACTGGACTATACGAAGATCTACTAGTCTTTGCAAAAAAATACGATATCAAGGGAGTAGATCAGCTAGCGGTTACAAGAGGACCAGGACTAGAGCCGACATTGTGGGTTGGTATAAACTTTGCAAAAGCACTATCAGTGTTGTGGGATATACCTCTTATACCTATAAACCACATGGAAGGTCATATATTTTCTGTATTTGCAGAAGACGGAAACAAAAACTTCACAATAAGAGAAGATATGTTTCCATTTATATCACTACTAGTTTCCGGAGGACACTCAGAACTTGTAAAAGTAGATGGCTGGGGCATGTACAAAATACTTGGCGAAACCAAAGACGACGCTGTAGGTGAAGCTTTTGACAAAGTAGCAAGAATGCTCGGACTCCCATATCCTGGCGGACCAGAAATATCTAAAATAGCCGACAAGCATAGAAAGATACACGAAAAAGAAGAAATTGGCTTTCCACGACCTATGATGCACGAAAAAAGTTATGATTTTTCTTTTTCTGGACTCAAGACAGCAGTTAGATACTATGTCGAGAAAAACCAAGATGACATGGACAAGTCTGAAGTAGCGAGAGCGTTCGAAGATGCAGCTGTAGATGTACTAGTAAAGAAAACTGTGGATGCCATGAAAGAGTTTGGATCAAACATGCTTGTTGTTGGTGGTGGAGTAGCTGCTAACTCTTACCTAAAAGAAAGACTCATAAAAGAACTATCTGATACAAAAATATTCTATCCGAGAAGTGATCTGTCTGGAGACAACGCTCTCATGGTTGCGATAGCTTCGTTTTATTTCGGTCAAAGTATACCGGTGGATGAAATCCGTGCCGAAGGAAATCTCCGAATCGAAGGATAAAAAATGCGCGGCAAGTAATTACTTGCCGCGCATGGTAAAGAACTTTAAGCTTCGTGTTCTTCAACCTGATACTTTCCTTCATACAGATTAAAGATTGTTTCAATCAGTTCCTGAGAGAAATCTTCCCACTTAGCCGCTGGACTTTTGTAGATATTGATTTCGTGACTTCCCATATGGTAAAAAAAATTACGGATGAAAAGAATCTGGTTTGTCACACAAATCTCATCTTCCTCATTTAATTCATGTGGACGATTTGTGTAAATATTCACATCGTCAATTGAATGTCCCTTACTAACCCTTATAACAAGGCCTGGATTATTTTTTGAAATCAATCGATTTTCATCTTCCAGATCAAAAGTGAAACTGGTTTCTCGCAGATAATCCCGCAAGGTTTTCCTTTTCTTAGGTTGATGCTTGTTTGTGTTTGTTGCTTTGTTTGCAATATCAGCAAAACGCTTTTGAATGCCAGTGTAAAGCTCAACATGGGCAAAACCCAACAAAACAATAAGTGTAAAAAAGACAAACGGGTAACCAGGATCTTTGGTTTCCTTGTATTTATCGAAGAACCAAATGAATGAAATTACGTAAGTAATCCAAACACATACGATCACCAAGAAAAGACCAACAATGATATTTTTCATAATAAAGAACTGCTATTTATCGTCTCCCTTCCTTGAAAGGTATCGACTAGTTTGTTGTAAACGCCACAACAAACAAAGACGGATTGGTCTCTATAACCTTGCATCAGCGCCATTAATGACATTGTCATTGCCATATAACCTCAATCTTTAGAGGTAATATTATTATATAATAATTATTGTATCTAGTCAATACTCAATCTATAGTAATGATTCCTGGAAAAAAAGGCTATAAAATGCTATATTTTTTTCATGTCAGAGAGAAATCCCGAACAGATTTTGTTTTATTTTTATGAGACAAATATAGGCTTTCGATCTTAAAATAAAGAGAAAATTATGAATTCAAATGAAAAATCTAACGGGACAAGCATACCGGAGAAATTCTTGTCTCCATACGACCACATAGACACAGAAGATCGCATATATGATATGTGGCAAAAAAGCGGACTTTTTAATCCAGATATTTGTATAGAAAAAGGTTTTACAGACAAAGACGCCGAGATTTTCTCTATTGTTCTCCCTCCTCCAAACGTAACAGGAACACTGCACACAGGACACGCTTCTATGCTCGCAATAGAAGACATAATGGTTCGTTTCGCTAGAATGCGAGGACTCAGGACACTTTGGATACCAGGAACAGATCATGCAGCCATAGCAACACAGTCAAAAGTAGAAAAAGAGTTGGCAAAAGAAAAAATTAGAAAACAAGATTTGGGACGTGAAGAATTCTTGAAAAGAGTTGAGAAGTTCGCACAGGACTCTCACGACACTATCATTTCTCAATGTATAAAGATGGGTGCATCACTCGACTGGTCACGAGAAGCTTACACACTAGACGAAACAAGACATGAAGCTGTCTTCTCTGCGTTTAAAAAGATGTATGACGACGGACTTATATACAGAAAAGAAAGAATAGTAAACTGGGATCCAAAAGGTCAAACGACTATTTCCGATGACGAAATAGTTAGAGAAGAAAGAAAAAGTAAAATGTACACTTTCAAATACTCTAACGACTTCCCCTTCCCTATAGCAACAACAAGACCAGAAACAAAACTTGGAGATACTGCAGTTGCTGTACACCCAGATGATGCTAGATATAAAGAATACGTAGGCAAAGAATATTCTTTCGAGTTTGCAGGCGAAACTGTAACTGTAAAAATAATTGCCGACGAAGAAGTCGATCCAGAGTTTGGAGTTGGCGCTCTTGGTGTTACTCCAGCGCATAGTCAAACAGACTGGGAAATCGCGGAAAGACACAACCTACCAATGAAACAAGTTATAAACGAATACGCCAAGATGACAGTTGGTATGGAAGGAGTAAAAGATACAAAAGTTGAAGCAGCGCGAGAAGCTGTTGTTGAGTGGCTACGAAAAGAAAACCTTCTAATAAATGAAGAAGAGGTTGTGCAAAGCGTTGCAACAGCAGAACGTACTGGCGGGATTATAGAACCACTACCTAAAATGCAATGGTGGGTTGATGTAAACAAGAAAAACGAAACAGGAAAAAGTCTCAAAGATCTAATGTTAGATGTTGTAAAAGAGAGCGAAATAAACATAATGCCAGAAAGATATGAGAGAGTTTATACAAACTGGATAGAAAACTTGCGTGACTGGAATATCTCTAGACAAATATGGTATGGGCACAGAGTTCCAGCTTGGCACAAAGACGGAAAAATAGAAGTTTCAAAAACTTCTCCTGGAGACGGCTGGGTACAAGACGAAGATACACTAGACACTTGGTTTTCTTCCGGTCTTTGGACATTCTCTACGCTTCTAGACAAAGAAGTTTATGATATAGATCTCAAGAAATGGCTCGCGAATTCGAAAGATAGCATATACCACCCAACAACTGTTCTCGAAACTGGTTATGACATAATTTTTTTCTGGGTTGCAAGAATGGTTCTTATGACAAAATACCTAATAGGAGAAATACCGTTCAAGAACGTATATCTACACGGGCTCGTTCGTGACAAACAAGGAAGAAAGATGAGTAAATCTCTAGGAAACACACTAGACCCAGTAGATGTTATAAAAGACTACGGTGCTGACGCGCTACGTATGGGTCTAATCGTTGGCATAGGACCAGGAGGAGACAACAACTTGAGCGAAGAAAAAATCAAAGCTTACAAAAAGTTTGGTAACAAGATATGGAACGCTACAAGATTTGTTTTAGAAAATACTTCTGACTTCGATACTTCTATTACTCCAAAACTAGATCCTTCTCACCAAGAATATATAGACGAGTGGCAAAAACTTTTGGAAGAAATTACAAAAGAAATGACAGAATACAAGTTATACCTAGTCGGCGAGAAGCTTTACCACTTCTTCTGGCACAGATTTGCTGATATCATAATAGAAGAGTGTAAAAAAGACATGAATGACTCTGCAAAATATACGCTTCTGTATCTACTAAAAGAACAGATCAAAGCGCTTCATCCATTCATGCCATTTGTAACAGAAGAAATATGGTCACTCTTGGGACACGATAGTCCTCTTATGGTAGAGAAATGGAGTATCAAAGCATAAACAATATATTGGTTGCTATAGCAAGTGGAATCATTCCAGCTCTAGTCTGGCTATGGTTTTGGCTCAAAGAAGATGACAAAAGACCCGAACCAAAAGGTCTTTTGTTTTTGGCATTCCTAGGAGGAATGATAGCTGTACCACTTGTCTTGCCTATACAGGAGTTTTTGAGCAGTATTTCTATCGACGACAAAACATTTGTCGGACTTGCTGCAGCATCAGAAGAAATCCTAAAATTCTTGATGTTCATAATAATAATCTTGCCTAGTGGCAAGGCAGACGAACCTATAGACTTCCCTATCTATTTTATAACGATTGCTCTTGGATTTTCTGCGCTAGAAAACTCTATGTTCTTGTTTGATCCGATAACAACACAAGACACTACAGTTAGTCTTCTTACAGGCGGACTCAGATTCTTGGGTGCATCAATCCTGCACACTATATCGAGTGCAGCAATAGGTATAGGCATGGGACTAGGGTTTAGATATCTAAAAATAGTCAGAGTCTTTTATAGTATTGTGGGGATTATGGTGGCAATTTTATTGCACGGAACGTTTAATTTCCTTATAATTAATGATACAGGAGAACAATTCTGGAGACTTTATGGCGTTCTATGGGTTCTCGCAATTGTTAGTATGCTATTCTTCGAAAGACTTAGAAGAATATCTGACGCTATTTATTACAAAGAAAACATTCAGCCGACAATAAATTAATTATTATGATAAAAAAAAGAAAATCTCTCTTCGAAAGACTGACAGGAAGTATTCGCTTTGACGAAGACTTGATGGAAGACGATGATGTGTTCGCACAGGAAGAAGAAAAACCTCTAGCACAAAAAGACGTAAGAACACTCAAGGTTAAATCCCAAAGCCCACAATCTCAAATTGTGGTAGAAGAAGAAGACGCGTGGCAAGAAGAAGAGGGTCAACTAACTGTAGACGTATACCAAACACCAGGAGAAATAATAGTACAAACAATGGTGGCTGGAGTGAGGCCAGAAGACTTGGGTATAAGCATAACTAGAGACTCAATTGTTATAAAAGGACGAAGAGAAGAAAATCGTGCCATACCAGAACAAGATTATTTCACAAAGGAACTATATTGGGGTGCATTCTCTAGAACTATAATTCTCCCACAAGAAATCGAACCAGAAAGAGCCGAAGCGATAGAAAAACACGGACTTCTAACAATAAGACTTCCAAAGATAGACAAAGACAAACAAACAACTATCAAGGTAAAATCACTATAAATAAAAAACCACCCATATACGGGTGGTTTTGTTATGTCTTTGATATTCGAATATTAATTTATAAAAATTAAAAAAGAGCTCATCCAAGACAAGCTCTTTTGTATTTTCATGAGTACTCATTTTTGAGACCCATAATGAGACCCATAATGAGACCCGCAGTGAGACCCCAAGTGAGACCCCAAGTGAGACCCCAAATGAGACCCACAATGAGACCCGCAGTGAGACCCGCAATGAGACCCGCAATGAGACCCCAAAGACCCCAAATGAGACCCACAATGAGACCCGCAATGAGACCTTTCTCTTTCTTTAATTCCTTAAATATATTAAAAAAAAGACAGATATTTAACGCCACTAGGGCGTACGATATTACGGGCACCCACATCAACCCTATTTGGCTTACGCTTAAAATTGAAGCATCTGCTTCCTCAATCAAAATAAATATCTGCTTAAAGGTTGGCAATAAATAGCCTATCCATTGGAGATAGCTGAAGCCAGCTACCACAAGCAGTCCAATAAATGACCAGATCGATCGTTTAGAGATTGAAATTACCACTTTATCTACAGAAGTGGTAGGGTTTTCAACTGTTTCATTATTATTCGACATGATAAAGTATTTTAAGTTAAAGATCATAAACTATCTCTAACATTATAGTATAATAATACTTTTATGTCAAGAACATCTTTGGGGTGAAGCTAGCCCAAATCGGAGGTTGACCCTATATAATACTTGCCATCCTTTAAGCTTTTTAAAATGTAAGTGTAGTGTACCATTTTTTAAAATTAGAATTGACTAGGTTATATCTTGTGCTCGGGGGCAGACTCGAACTGCCGACACCTCGCTCTTCAGGCGAGTGCTCTAACCAAAGCCGACGATTCTGTCGGCTCTCCGTGCTCCCGACGACCACATGTCGGGACGTCGGTACTGAGCATACACATCTAATCTTATTTACAAAGTGCTCGGGGGCAGACTCGAACTGCCGACACCTCGCTCTTCAGGCGAGTGCTCTAACCAACTGAGCTACCCGAGCACTTTGTAAACAAATTTTTATTTTCAACGTTAGGGTTTTATTTTAATAAAACCATCTTCAACAATTTTTTGTAAATAATCTTTTCGTTTGAGTTTTTTCAATTTTGATTCAACACTCCTGGCATCTTTCAAAGTATCATATTCTTGAGACAATAAAAGACTATCAAACTTCAACCTATATGTCGAAGGAGTATTCCCACCTTTATGGTGTTTTAATCTTTGCTCTAAATTGATAGTGCTACCAATATAAAACTTACCAGATTTAGTTTTTAATATATACACCCACGCCATATTCTGAGCCCCGACGTTCTACTTTGTAGAAGTACGGGACCCCGACCATAGCGTCGGGGCTACCTGAGCATCTAAGAAAGAAAGGGCTACTGCCCTAGTCCTTCTAGTAAAGAATTTATATCAAAATTTCCGCCTTTTAACAAATTTCCAGCCTCTTGATTTGTATTGGAAATGTTGGATGGTATTTCACCTATACCGCCCAGAGTATCTTGAATTCCAGAATAGGCGTCCATAACCTGACTTATATATGGATTTATATAGTAGTAAGCACCGGCTGTAAGAGCTATGATAACCACAATATAAAGCAACCTAAAAATCTGAGATCTTCTCTGTGAGCCTCTTATGTGTCTAAGCATTTTGTTATTCTCCTCCAAAAGCTCCAAGATCTCATCAATTTTTTTATTATTGTCTATTTCCATCCATTAAATTATATCAAAAATAAAGTTTAGTAGATAGATTTTGTGCCCCCGCCAGGAATTTCACCCCGCCTATTTCAGACAGGGCAAGCCCAGAACTATTCCTTCCTTCTTCACTAAAGTTTCGAAGGACAAAGTAGAACCCCCCCCGATATCAATGTCTCTAACAATTTGTGTCTCCGGCAGGAATCGAACCCACAACTACTCCTTAGGACGGAGCTGTTATATCCATTTAACTACGGAGACATGATACGGGGCGCGCGGAACTGTTCTACTGTGCCCCGTTGTGAGCTTTGCTCTACAACTGGGGTCCATTTAATCCCGACGAGTGAAGTTGTATGGACCCCGACCATAGCGTCGGGGCTACGGGGGCGTTTCTCTCAATCAAAAAACCGGCATAAACCGGTTTTCTGATTCTACATTAATTTATAAGTTTTTTAAAGCCCTAGAAGTTCTTCGATTTTCCCCTGATGGAATCCAACCATTATGTCATCTCCTATCTTGATTACAGGTACACCAAGTTGTCCAGTCATTTCAACCATTTCTTGTCTTTTTGCTGCATCAGAAGATACATCGTAATCTGTAAATTCGATGTTTTTTTCTCCTAAAAATTCTTTTGCCATATGACAAAAGTGACATGACGGTGTTGAATATATAGTTACTGATTTCATTTTGTTACAAGCCTAGCCATGCTACTTAATACTTATAAACAAGATACTTTTATCTTTACTCTTATATTATATCACCTCTGTCAAGTTTATCTAATCTTCTTTGGAGAACAGGTTTTTTATAAATCCAAAAGTAGTCTTTTCTTCTACTTCTTCTTCTTTATCTACTACCACTATAACTCCTTCACCATCTCTAGAAACATTATAATTTTCTCTTATTATTCTTTCTTTTTCGAGAGGGCTATCAAAAGAGATTATAGAGTCTTCTATTTTATCTTTGGACTTGTTTACAAGCTCGTTTTCTTGAACTGCTTGTATATACTTACCTTTTGCTATTTTATAACTCTCCAAGCTCCTAAAAACTCCCAAAAATATAAAAAAACAAAAAAAACAAAGGAGAAAAAAACAGACCTTCGATCCCCAAAAGCTACCCTTTTTTGATTCTTGATATTTTTTCATTAGACTGGTAATCTTCTTATATAGAAAACTATATCATAAAAGACTATGTTTAAACAAAAGCACAGAAAAATAATAATAAGAATTTGGGGAATAATAAGCATTCTTGTCATAATTTCTATGATAATGCTATTTATGCCTAGCTTGAGAGGATAAATCTACTTATCTCCTCCCCTTCTCATCATCTTCAGGAAAACGTCGTGAGGTATGTTTACCTTTGCACCTTCCTGCATTTTCTTCTTACCTTTCTTCTGTTTTTCTCTAAGTTTCATTTTTCGAGTGATATCTCCACCATACATGTGCTGAGTAACGTCCTTTCTGAAAGCTGAAAGCTTCCTAGAAGCAACTATTCTACCCAAAGCTCTACCTTGTATCTTTATGGCAACTTGTTGTCTTGGAAGAATTTTCTCTAGTGTCTCTACAGCTTCTTCGGCTTCTTCGTATGCTCTTCTTCTAGAAACAACCGAAGAAAAAGCAGGAACAACGTCTTCGTTTATAAGTATGTCTAGTCTCACAACGTCTGCAGGCAGGTCTCCAACTATTTCATAAGATATAGAGGCGTAGCCCTGAGTCGCGCTTTTTAGTTTGTCGAAAAAGTTTCTCATAAGCTCTCTTAGTGGCATAGAAACAGAAAGTTTGGCGTTTCCACCGCTCATGGTTTCGGTGTGAGTTATATCTCCTTCGTGTTCAAAAAGTAGACTCGAGATAGTTCCCAGATATTTGTCTGGAGAGATTATAACGATATCAGCCCAAGGCTCATGAACTTCTTTGACAGAACCGTCATCTGGAAATTTGTGAGGAGAATAAACTATCTCGCTTTCACCGTTTTTCTTGATAACGTTATAAGTTATAGACGGAGTCGTGATAACAAGATCGAGCTTGAACTCTCGCTTTAGTCTTTCTGTTACTATTTCAAGGTGAAGCATACCCAAAACACCTATTCTAAAACCTCTACCCAAAACTCCAGAAGATTCTTCTTCGAAAGTAAGTGAAGAATCAGAAAGTTGTAGTCTCTCTAGAGCTTGTCTTAGTATTGTAAAATCATCTTGGCTCTCCGGAAAAATAGATGCCCAAACAACAGGGTTTGGTTTTTCGTAACCAGAAAGTGGTTTTGCTTTTTGTTTTGTTAGTGTAAGCGTGTCTCCAACTGATGCGATCTTTGGTTTTTTGATACCAGTGACTATATAACCTATTTCTCCTGAACCTAGTGAAGAAACAGGTAGTTCTTCTGGTTTTGTTACTCCAACTTCATTTACGATAAAAGACTCGTTTGAAGCAAGAAATGTAAGCGTATCGCCCTTTTTGACCGAACCGCTGAAAACTCTCATGTATACAACGATACCCCTGTGACTAGAGTAACTAAAATCAAAAACTAGAGATTGGAGCATATCTGTATCGCTCTTTTTAGGAGCTGGTACTGTATCGACTATCTTTCTTAGAAGATCTTCTACGCCCTCACCAGTTTTACCAGAAACCTTCATAACCTCTTTTGGATCGCAATCTAGAAGTTTTGCAATTTCAGAAGAAACCTCTTCTGGTCTAGAAAGTGGCGAATCAACCTTGGAAATAGCTGGGATTATAACAAGCCCAGCCTTCTTGGCCATCTCTAGAGTGGTCATAGTTTGCGCCTGAACGCCCTGAGTGGAGTCTACGAGTAATATCGCACCCTCTACAGCCTTCATAGCCCTAGAAACCTCATATGAGAAGTCTATGTGTCCAGGAGTGTCTATAAGATTGAGAATGTATTTATCTTTGCCAAGTTTGTATTCCATCCTGGCTGGCTGCATCTTGATCGTGATTCCCCTCTCTCTTTCTAGTTCCATCGAATCTAGAACCTGGTCTTTCATCTTTCTTTTTTCTACAGTACCAGTAACTTCAAGAAACCGGTCTGCCAGAGTGGATTTACCGTGATCTATGTGGGCTATTATAGAGAAATTTCTTATGTTATTTATATCCATAAACAAGTCGATACTACCAGAAAAAGCCTTTTTTGAAAACTAATTTAACTCTTCTGTATCGTAGAATACTAGTTGTTTTTTGACGTTTAGTTTGCTCTTTATAGACTTCATGATATGGAAGTATTCTTCGTTTTTTAGAATCTGGAGAGATGTAGCGGTTGCGATTATACCGATAACCCCAGAAAGGAATCCTTGTATAAATATTTCATAGAATCGATCTATCTCAAACAAAGAAGAAGAAACCATGAGGAACATATAAGCAAATATACCTCCAAACAAAGCAGACGAAACAGAGTGTACAAGTGTTCGATTAAACGAATATCTCAAACCTTTCATATATTTCTTTTTGAAGAACATCCAAAGAAGAACACTATTTAGTATCGTACCTATAGAGTAAGCCATAGGCAGCATCAGAACTTCACCGCCCGGAACATCTTTGACCTTGAGAGTTACTTCTATAAATTCTCGGAAGTATGGATACACATGATAAAACTGAAGAAGAACTGGAACGAGAACAACTATAATCGTAGAAGATATGAGATTTATAACAAGAGGGATTTTTGTATTTGATGCAGCATAAAAACCTCGTACAAGTAGAACAATCGCACTTTGAGAAACAATAGAAACTGCAAAAAGTGCAAACGACGCAGCAGTTAGTCTCGTATCGCCCCAATCGAACTGTCCTGATCCAAGTATGACTCTAACAATCTGAGCTCGCAGAACGATGAAAAGAACCGCTATCGGAATAGACCAGAAAACAACCTGTCTCATAGAAGAAACAATGCTACTCAAAAATTCATCTATCTTTTTATCTTGGAAAGATTTTGTCAGAATCGGGAAAGTTGCAACAGCATACGATATACCTATTATTCCGAGTGGTACAGCTTGTATGTGCATAGAAAAGTTGTAGATAGAGATAGAACCCTCGCTTAGTTTAGAAGCAAACAAAACGATAACAATAAGAGAAACGTTGTTTAGAGAAAGAGCCAAAGTTCTAGGTATCGTAACCTTACCAACCCTCCTAACGAGTGGCCAGTCAATATCGAAAGTTATTTTGGGTACAGCTTTATACTTGAAAACAACTGGAAGCTGAACAAAGGCATGCATAAGTGATCCTATAACAACTCCGAGTGCTAGACCTTCTATGCCCATAGGTACATACAAAAATACTCCGACAATTATACCTAGGTTATAAAAAACTGGGGCCAGAGCATAAGGCATAAACTTGTTGAACATCTGCGTTATAGAACCAAACAAGTTTGAAATACCTAGAAACAGTGGAGAAAACAGCATGATCCTAGTTATGGTTACGTACAACTCTCTTGCTTCTTCATCGAAACCTGGAACCAAAGCCTTTGAAATAAGTGGAGCAAACAAAAAGACGATCGCAATAGAAATCGTCATTATAAAGAAAAAAGTTGTTGTAACACTGTTTATGAGTTTTCTAGAATTACCAACGCCTTTTGTATCACCTCTCATCTCTACCAGAAAAGGAAGAAGTATCGTAACAGAAGTAATAGACGCCATCGTTACAAAAAGAAGATCTGGCATTCTAAATGCAGCGTAGTATATGTCGAGCGTTTCAGAGGGTCCTATATAGAAAGCGAGTAGTTTGTCTCGAACAAGACCAAAAATTTGTGACAAAAAAGAAAAAAGACCCAGTATAAGTGCTGCCTTACTAGTGGTACTAAATTCTTTGCTAAGTACGTGTACAATCCTCTCAACCATAAATTACTCTTCGGAAGATTCTTCTTCTGGAGAAGTCTCTTCTACGACAGGCTTACTCTTGAGACCAAGAAGATAGTTTATATAGTCTATATTTCCTCTCAGTGAATTCTCGTCACTTATAAGCATATCTAGACCATCATTTATACCATATTTTGAATAAAAGCTAGCAAGGACATTTGAAAGCTCAAAGCTTCTACCAGAAAGCAAGTATGCTGTTTCGTATGCACTCCTAGCTTTTGTTTTGTCACCAGACAAATCATATACTTCTCCCAAAATCTGGAAAGAAGTTATGCTCGGTATATTCTCCACCATTGCTTCAGCAAGTCTAACAGCATCTTTGTAGTTCTCTATACTACTTTCTAGTGATATCAAGAAAACAAATGCATCTCCATAATTGTTTTTTATAGAAAGTGCTTTTTCTCCCATAGATCTTGCAAGAGCCACATCATCTTTTCTAAGAGCAGCTTCTCCTTCGAAAAGATATATAGACGGATCGTTTGGTCGGAACTCTAGAGCTTTGTCAAAGGCGACTATAGAGTTTTGGTAAAACTGTTCGTTGTCTTTTGAAATAAAGTTTTTGTATAAGTTGCCTAGGAACGCCCAATTGTCTGCGTTTCTTGCGTCATACTCTATTGCCCGAAGAGCATAACTCTCTGCACTAGAGAAAATATTACTAGCACGATTTTCGTCTATCTGTGTTCCGTCAGCTTGCGCTCTACCGAGTATAGAAATTTCTGCTCTTGCTCTCTCTATAAGGGCAAAATCTGCGGGATTCGATCTCGATGCCTTGTCTGTAAATAAGTAGTATGAATCTAGGTTCCCTGCCCTAGCACTATTTATAGCTTTTTGATAAAAGAAGTTTCCAGTCATCCGAGAAGAAACACCTGCTATAGAAAAGACTGCAAATATAGAAAGGAATATGCCAAAAATCATAGAAACAAATGCAAGTCTTGGATCCTTGGAAATATCTATTCTAAAAGTTTTTCCGATGCCAAGGAATCTCTGTGACGCAAGTACAAGTGCGTAGCTCAAAACAAACAAAGCAACCGTTGGTACAGAACCAGAATAAAGTAGTAGTATTGCAAAACTATAAAGCATCATGATAGGTGGAAGAATCAAAAAGATATTTTTTCTATTTTCACTCTTGTCACTAACCACCATCATAGAAACTCGACAAGCCATGATTAATCCATGAATCAAAAATATCGTCAAAGCAACTCCGACAATAAGACCAAGTTCTCCAAAAAGAGTCATTATATAACCAAAACCATTTGAAAAACTCGAGAACGCAATATCGGAAGAAATAACTGCTTCTGGTCTATACAAATTCCAAGAATTAGAGAAGCTGTTTATACCAGAACCGACAAGGAATCCCTCACCACCCCAACTACTTTTTATGACAGAAGTAGTTGAACTAAAAGATGGTCTTATATCTACAAAAGAAAGTCCAAAAGTGTTCCCCAAGAAATTACTGAAGTATCCGCCCACGAAAAGAAGTAGTGCTACAAGTATGATCGAAAAGAACGCGTAAAATGGCGCTCTAGCTTCTCTGTGTCCAGGAAGAAGTGTCTTGAGAGAGATAACCGATAGTGAAGTAAGTCCCACAGCTACAAGTATCGCCTCGTTTCTAACAAGGGTAAAAATAAGTAGTGACAAAATTGCCAATATATAAGATAAAACTTTTTCTGTTTTGTTTAGTTTGAAAAACTCGAGCGAAACCATAACAAACACAAACATAAGTCCAGCCAATACAGAAAGTGCCGCCCATGAACCTACAGGATTTATAAACTCACCAGAAAATATATCTACTCCAGAAACCTGCAAGAAAGAAAGGCTAGCTGCAATAAGAAAGACAATGAGTGGCAAAAATAGTAGTGTCGTTATCCTCCTTTCTGAATTTACAAAAAATGGCGCTGAAGAAATATATACAATACTAGAAAAAAGAAATATATACGTGTTTGGACTAAAATCGCTTCCCAAAAAAGATCTAGAAAAAGAGTTTGTCAAAAACAAAAGTAACGATAGTGGTACAACCAATAAAATAACACTATAAAGAAACGGCCTGCTAGAAAAGGAAAATCTGTTTCTAAATAAAACAAGTGAGACAGTTGCTATAAATATAACCAATGCAAATAGTGAGTAGAAAAAACCTTTTGAAGCAGAATCTATAAGAGAAGTGTCGGGTAAGAAAAATGTCATAGACAAAAACATACCCAAAGACAAGAACAAAAATAGCAGTCTATCTCCTCTCGTTATTTTTCTAGAGATTTTTTTTAGCATAATCTAAACTAAAGTATAAACAAAACTAACTCTTTTGTCATACGACAATGTTAACAATCTTCTTGCTTACGTAGATAAATTTCTTGATTTCTTTTCCTTCTAACCATGGTTTTATCTTGTCTATAGACATAACCTTCTCTCTCACTGATTCTTCTGTATCTTCGTCTCCAACCTCTACTTCACCACGAACCTTGCCGTTAATCTGAATACCAATCATAACGGTCTCGTCTTTTGTCATGCTCTCATCGTATTCTGGCCAAGAAGAAAGGTGGATACTTTCTGTTCCTTGTTCTGAGCCTGACGAAGAATGTCCAAAAGATTGCCATAACTCTTCTGTTATGTGTGGTGCAAATGGTGAAAGAAGACGAAGCAGGGCTTTATAAGAAGCTTCTACTATCTTATCCTCTCCTTCCAAAGCGTTGGATAGTATCATCATCTTGGATATAGCAGTGTTAAACTTGAACTCTTCCATGTCACTCGTGACGCCTTTGATTGTTTTGTGTACAAGTGGGTCTGTACGACAAACTTTTTTCTCTGGATCTATTTTTTCTTTCAATTTCCAAACTCTTTCTAGAAATCTTCTCACACCTACAACCCCGTTTGGATCCCACGGATAGTTTACAGTCACTCCGTATGGCCCCATAAAACAAAGGTACAATCGCACCGTATCTGCACCAAGCCTATCTACAACTTCGTCTGGATTTATGACGTTTCCTTTTGATTTACTCATCTTGTTTCCATCTGGACCAAGTATAAGCCCTCTGTTTCGTCTCATCTTATATGCCTCGTTATCTTTTACTAGTCCGAGATCATAAAGAGCTTTTGTCCAGAATCGTGAATATAGTAAGTGCATAGTTGTATGCTCTGCTCCTCCCATGTACATATCTATCGGCATCCATGCATCCATACTATCTATCGATGCAAATTCTTTTTCGTTTTTGTTATCTAAGTATCTATAGAAATACCAAGAAGAATCTACAAATGTATCCATTGTTTCTACTTCTGGCTTCCAACCTTCGCCAAATATTTTTTCTGTTCGTTCAAAAAGCTCTTTGCTTCTTGCAAGAGGTGGTGTTCCGTCTGGAGTATGATCTACATCTGTCGGCAATATCCATGGCAAATGTTCGTCTGGGATCGCGTGAGCTTTTCCTTCCGGATCGTAAACTATAGGTATAGGACAACCCCAATATCTCTGGCGGCTTATTCCCCAGTCACGAAGTCTGTAAGTCTTTACCATTTTTCCTCCAACAAATTCTGTGATTTTTTTCTTAGCTTCTTCTGAAGTTATTTCATTAAAATTTCCAGAATTTATCAAAATTCCATTATCTGTATTAATTTTTCCTTCAAAGTAGTTACTTAGTATGTTTCCTTCTATTATTATTCCATCTTCCAAAAGCATCCTTATTGCCTCATCTTTTGGAAACCAGTTTCCAGGAACTTGAGGGTTTGAATTTTTATTCTCAATATCATAACTTGCGTAAAATATTTTTGTTAAACGTGAATTTTTTATAGCTTTGAAATCATAGCAATGTCTTGATGCCCCTATGAATTGTCCAATTTTTATATTTCGAAATGGAGTTTCTTCCATGATTTCTCTTGTAAGTGCAGAGATATCGTCTTCTGCATCTTCATATCCACCACCAGGAAGTGACCAGTAAGACTTTCCGCTTGGACCTATATCTCTTACTAAATATACATTTCCGTCCTTTTCTATAAAAGATTTAACAACATTTCTTGAAATAGCATCGTCTGTACACTCTCCGGTCGAATTCACAATAACTATTTTAGAATCTAATCCATATTTCTTTGCAAATTCAAAATCTCGCTCATCGTGAGCAGGTACCGCCATAACAGCACCTGTACCATACCCAGCAAGCACATAGTCTGCAATCCAAACTGGCACTTCTTCACCATTTGCTGGGTTTATTGCAGTTATACCTTTTAATTCTACGCCAGTTTTTCCTAGTCCTGAGCCAGTCGAAGGATCTTTTGAACCAATTTGTCTTTCTAGTTCTGACTTTTTCTTTGTTTCTTCTATATACTTTTCTACTTCTTCTTTGTTCTCTACTTGATCAAGAAGTTTATTTACTAGTGGGTGTTCTGGAGCAAGTACAACATATGTCACGCCAAATAGTGTGTCTGCGCGAGTGGTGAAAACACGAATTGAAAGAGGAAGAAATTCATATATATAAACAGTTGAATCGTTTGTTATGTGGTCGCCATAGTATTCTTGATACCTTGCAAGTCTTTTTTCTACTGAAGAATCTTTTTCGTGACCAGGATAATCAAGTGGCAAATCTCCTAATTTATGTTCCGAGACTTTTATTATTTTAGCTTTATCAAACTCTTTTTGATTACTTTCTTTGCCATCTGACCAATTAATCAAACTAACAATATCGCCAACAGAAACATTTTTAGCTTCCATTCTAAAGGTTGCTGTCTTCAAACCTTTTTCAATTAATTCAACAAGTTCTGGTCTAAACTTGAAATATTCATTTTTTACTTTTTCTTTTTCATAATTTAGAGAAAAACTTATCTCACTTCCTTCGCTTCTTCCTATCCATGCTTTTTGTGCATCTTTTATCGCATCTGGCCAATCTAGAATATCCAGATCGTCTATCAATCTATCGGCATATTTTGTAATACGAATCATCCACTGATCCTGGTTCTTCTGCTCTACTTCACTTCCACATCGCTCGCATTTGCCGTCTACAACTTGTTCATTGGCAAGAACTGTCTTGTCTTTGGGACACCAGTTTACCTTGGTAGTATCGCGATAAACCAAATCATTTTTTAGAAATTGGTTGAACATCCACTGTGTCCATTTGTAATAATTCGGGTCGCAAGAAACTACCTCTCTATCCCAGTCGAAACTTGCTCCCATTGTTTTGAATTGCCCACGCATCTTGTCCATCTGCTCATATGTCCAAACCTTTGGATCTGCGCCTAGTTTTATCGCTGCATTTTCTGCTGGTAGTCCAAACGCATCAAATCCCATAGGATAAAGTGAGTTGTATCCTTGCATCCTTTTATATCGTGCGAAAATATCTGGCACTGCAAACGCGTACCAGTGGCCAACATGCAAATCTCCAGATGGATATGTAAATTCTACTAGAGTATAGAAATTATCTTTGTTTTCTTCCTTGTCCGAAACAGTATAAATACCGTCTTTCTCCCACCTCTCTTGCCACTTACGTTCTATTCCTTTGTGATCATAGTTATTCATACTTAAATTAAATATTTCACCTTAGTGCATATATCTGTGCGCCCGCCGTAGCCTTGCCTTGTTCTTCGTAGACTTGGCGAAGAAGAAGCGAAGGAGGGCCATTTTTTTCTATGTTTTTATGGTCATATTTCCCCTCCATTGTCCCTCGATTATAGCAAAAAAACGTATATTTTTCGATAAATATTACAACTTGACACTATAGTTTATATGATGTAATATGGTGATAACTAAATTGGATCTTTCTTATGTCAGAAAAAAACAAAAAGCAGAAATGCTATACCTGTCCGACTGGGGCAACGATTTTCATCCCTGAAAAAAATGATGATATGAGTATCGTTGTCAAAAGAAGTGAAGGGAGAGCGTCTCCGCCATTTCTTATCCATAATTTCGATGATCCATGTCTATCAATTGTAGTAAAAATCCCCCGAATTTTTGAAGAGTAAAGAGATACTGATTTATATAAAACAAAGATTAATTTTTGTCTAGAAAATTAATCTTGAAAAAATAAATGCAATAAAAAAGAATACTAAAACTATAATAGACCTTTCTACAACCAAAATAAATCTTCGCTCTCTTAAAACTGATCTGAATATCAAAAATGTAAAAGGTATAGAGAGAACTATAGCTATGCCAATAGTGGCAAAACTATGAAAAAAAGAGGCTCTCTTAAAAAAAAGAATAAAAGTTACATTTATAAGTAAAATAATTGGTAGAGAAAGAAAGACTGAGTATATAAATTTGTATATCTTTTCTATAGTTTTCATATATTTAATATTGCACACTCGCTGTAAAAAATGAGGATAAAATGACAAAATAAATAAGAAGTATTGTTATTCTTTCAAATGACCTAAAGATACTATTATTTTTTTCGTATAACACAAAAAATAAAATACTAGATATAGTAAGCAGAAACAATCCTACATATCCATATGGTTTATCCTGAAAATCAAAAAAATCTCTTAAATTGTCACCAAAGATCATAGGTATACTTGCAGATAAACAAAAAGAAAATACGACTGACAAAACAAAACTATATGCTAATTTAAGAGAATATTTTACGTACTTTTGCATGTATTTCCATTATATCAAAAAAACAAAACAAATACAGAAAAAGCCCCGTGAAAACGGGGTTTTATTATATTTTGAATTCTATGACCTTGCCACCTTAATAAGTTCAAAACCCCATCGTTCGCTTTCGCTACTAGATGGGGTGTTGATTTTTTGCGATTTTACCGCGTGGCTCCAGTTCTGTTATTCCACTCGGGCCAGTGGCCGTTGGCCATTTTACCTCCGACGCAACGGTACCATCCCGTGTACCCATTTGCATCATGTTCGTACTGGTATTGACCAATAGTATGCCAAAACATATTGCCTCCTTTTTTTTGATTGTACTAGACAGCGTTAGAATAAAATCCTAGTTTCTCTACATACTAACACAATATTGTATTAATGTCAAATTAATTATATTTTGAATTCTATTACCCATTCGACAAGCTCAGGATGATTGAATTTAAAATATTTTTATATTTTAAATTCAATCACATCTCCGTCTTTTACGATATAGTCTTTCCCTTCCGTCCTAACTTTTCCCTTTGCTCTAGCTTCAGCATAAGAACCTGCATCAAGTAGATCTTTCCAGAAGACAACTTCTGCACGGATAAATTTGTCTTTGAAATCTGTATGTATAGCCATACCAGCAACTGGTGCAGTACTACCCTTCTTGATAGTCCACGCACGAGTTTCATCTGGACCAGTTGTTAGATATGTTTCTAATCCTAGAATTTCATAAGACCTTTTTATGAGATGGTCCACACCATCATCATCTCCGCCCATAGCTTCTCTCATCTCGTTTTTTTCTGAACCCTCGAAATCCTTGAGTTCATCTTCTATCTTGGCATCGAGTAGAACCCAACCAGCACCTGAAGACTCGATATAATCACAAAACTCTTTGAACTTTTCTGGATCAGACTCATCAAAGTTTTTGGCACCGGCTTTCTTGTTGAGGCCATAAATTATCTTTTTGGAAGTTAGAAAGTTCATGCTTTTTAGTTTTGCAGCCTCTTTCTCATCAAACTCGATTTCGTTTATCATCTTTTCTGATTCTAGAGCGGGGATTATTTTTTTCAAAATAGATTCTTCTAGTATCGCTTCCTTGTTGCCACTTCTCACATCTCTTGCTAGAGTTCCGATTCTTTTTTCTGCAACTTCTAGATCAGCAAGTATAAGTTCTAGATTTATAACCTTGATATCTCTGAGTGGGTCTATATTCCCATAGACATGAACAATATCGCCAGAAGGGGCTTGCCCGCCTGTAGCCTTGGCGGAGGCGGGAAAAAGTCTAACCATTTCTAGTATCGCATCTACTTCTCTTATATGAGACAGGAATTTATTTCCCAAGCCCTCTCCCTTGCTTGCACCTTCTACGAGTCCTGCTATATCGACAAACTCTATCGCTGCCGGTATAGACTTCTCGGAATTAGAAAACTTTGAAAGTAGTTCTACTCTTTCATCTGGCACAGGAACAATACCCACAGATGGGTCTATAGTACAAAACGGATAATTCTCAGCCGGAACACACTTTTTTGTAAGCGCATTGAAAAGCGTTGATTTACCTACATTGGGAAGTCCAACAATTCCTATCTTGAGCATAATAATAATTTAAAAATTAAAATTTAAAAGTCAAAAGTACAAATATGACTTATAACTTTTTCTTCAAACTAATAACACTTTTAGCGACCATTTTATTTATTTCATCTAACTCTTCTTTTAATGAATCAAAATCTTTTTTGTTTATTAAACTTGCATCAAATAAAAGTCTAAGCCAATAAACAGACTCGTTCCCACTTTTCAAGGCTATTTCGTAAAACCTTTTAAATTCCAATCTAGAACTTGAGGACTTTGCTTCAACAAGGTTTGCTCCGATAGATGTGCCAGATCTTATTATTTGATCTGATATAACCCAAGAACTTCTTTTTTGCGGTAACTTGTCACAAAGAAATATAACTTTTAAACCAAAATCATACGCTCTTTCAATTAAGTCTGTTTTGAATTTAACTTTTGAGTTTTGCATTATGATTTTTGACTTTTTTACTTGTTCATCATTTCAAAAAGTGGCATGAGCTCATCTCTGTGCTTCATGACTTCTTGTTTGTATTTACCCATAACCTGAACAGTTGCATACATCTCGGGCATGGTTTTTTTCTTTTCTTCTATTTCTTTTTGTATTTTCTCAAAAAGTGCTTTTACTTCTTTGTTTTCTTCTAGTTTTTTCATAGAGGCGATCAGTTCTGGGTTACCCTCTATCTTGCTTGCAAAATTCTCAGCATCTTCTTTTGAAACACCTTTTGCCCTAAGGGCGTTTTTCATTATAAATTTCTTGATTGACATAGCACTCTGCACTATATCAGAAAAACAAGTATAATAAAAGCATGGCGAATCTATCAGAACTCCAACAAAAATGGCACGAATCTTCAAAATGTGAATTGAAAAAGTCAGCAACTAGGCCCGTGTTTGGAGACGGAAACCCGAAATCCGATATAGTATTTATTGGTGAAGCACCTGGCAAAAAAGAAGACCAGGAAGGTAGGCCTTTTATAGGAGCTGCCGGCAAATTCTTGTCAGAAATGCTAGAAACGACAAAACTAAAAAGAGAAGATATCTACATAACAAACATAGTAAAGTATCGCCCACCAGATAACCGCGACCCTCTACCAGAAGAAAAAGATGCGTGCAGAGAGTGGCTTCTGGGAGAGCTAAACTTTATAAAACCAAAACTTATAATTTTTCTCGGGAGGCACTCTATGAATGACTTTTTTCCTGAACTAAAAATATCGGAAGCTCACGGTAAACTAATACACAAAAAATTCAAAAATATACAAACAGAATATTTCTTGCCACTTTACCACCCCGCAGCCGCACTATATAACGGAGGAATGAGAGAAACTCTAATAAATGATTTCAAAAAAGTACCGCTTATATTGAAGAAAATTTCTAATTAGATTTACTCTAGAAGTTTGAAATCATAGCCGTCTTCCTCTTCTTCTGGAGCCGTGTCTTCTATATCTTCTCCGGCTTTGGCAAAGCTCGTTCTTCTTATATACAAATATCCTAGAGAAACCAAGAAAAGAAATATTACAAAAAACGCATACACGGAAGTATTTTTAGAAATGCCAGAATCTATAACGTTTGCAGAAAGATTACTAGATTCTTCATCGGTAAATGATGCCCTAGGAAGCACATCGACATCACTATCACCACCATAAGAAACTGCTCTAGAAATCCCAGTAGACCCACCCCCGGAACTATAAGCATAACTCGTAACGGGCTGAGTACTGTAAGTTGAAGCTAGTGTATGGTCAGGCGCCATGAGAGAAAGAGAGTTTCCGACAAAGGTAAATCCTGTCTGCTCTGGCATAAGAGTTATAGTTTTTGATGGCAAGATTATAGTATTCTTAGGCAAGATATACGAACTTCCGACAAGCATAACTTCCCAACCACCAAGATCTATCTCGCCCTTGCCAGAGTTTTCTATCTTGATACTTGTTCCGTTTGGTGAAGAAATTGGAGAAATCTTGATACTACTATTTTCTATAGTTATATTTTTTCTAGCAATAACTTCTGGTTCAAAAGATCCATTTCTCCAATACTCCAAAACGATTATATAATCTCCTGGATATTTATAAGTGTGTGTTATCTCAGAAAGTTTTTCTCCTTCATACACAGATCCATCTCCCATATTCCAGAAAAAAAACCCTGACCGTATTCTTTCTAGAAAAAGATTTTTTACAATCCCTTCTATCTCTATTTCGTCACCCACATATCCGGAACTCGGCATAGAAAAAGTGATAGACCAAGAAGATTGCTTCTGTACAGTTTCTCCAGAAGAAGTCGGTGATCCGGAGCTAGAAGAAGCTGTTGTAGTTGTGGTAGTAGTTGTGTTGTCAGTATTGTCGTTACTAGAATTAGAAGAAGTATTGTTGCTAGACCCAGGAGACGGAGAAGCCGCTATCCAAGACGAACCATTGCGGTTAAGCGAATTACCATCACCAGCGGCACCAATACTTGGATCATAAGAAAGAGTTGCAACCGTAGCGAGGTTGGAATCTCTTATCTCTAGATACTCTCCAGACTCGTTGGAAAGAGAGAAACTAGAATCTATAAGAGTACCAGTAAAACCCGGCCAATCAGAAAGAAAAGTTTCTGGTTTTTGACAAATCACAGCATAAGACCCTGCTGGCAAAACATAACTACCAGAATATATTGTAAGAGTATGATTACTGTTTGCTTCAAAAAACTTGTATCCCTCTATGTCCAAGCTAGAACCTCCGTCATTGTAAATCTCTATCCACTCTCTATCTGTGTCAGTTCCATCTAGATCATACATGACCTCGTTTATAACGAGCGCACTCGCCCTTTGTGTAAAAAACAAAAATATAAAAACAAATATTGTGATCTTGCCTACTTTATTCATCAAAAATTTTTAATAATTCTTCAGGTGAAATTTTGTTTTTTTCTGGTTCTTTCTTTGTTTCTTTTGGTTTTTCTATGACTCTAGTAGGCTCGTCTTCTTTGATACTACTTATACTTTTGTTGAAATCCTCTATAGTCTTTTTCTTTGCTTCTGGGATTTCTTCTTTCTTCTCCTCTTTTTTATCTACAAAAACCTTGGAAGTTATAGAAACCTTGGAAAGAGCTTCTTTGAGAGCATTTCTTTTCTCGTCTGAAGCGTCTTTGCTTGGATCAAACTTTATACTCGGAGACTTTACTTCTGGAGGTCTTTGTTTTAGAGAACCGAGACTCATATGTTTCTCTTCTTTTTTTTCTATAATTATCTTTTCGTCCAGCCCTTTCTGAATATCGCTCTTTAAAACAAAAGAAGGTTTTTTGGATTTTTTGAAATCAGGTTTTTTTTCAGAAGGAGTATCTAGTTTCTTGAGAAGAGTTCCTAGAGAATTATCTAGACTATCTCTTCCAGAGATTTTCTTTATAGGTTTTCTATCTCGAGAAAAATCTTTTTTATTGAAATCTCTTTCTCCACCACCAGACGGCATTTCTTTCTTTTCGTTTTCCCCCAAAGTTTTTATTATATTTTCTTCTACTTCTTTTCGAGGTTTTGCAAACTGAGTTCTAGAGCTTTCTAGTATCTGGGATCTAAACGATTCGTGTTCGGTAGATATAGGTGGCAAGGTCTTTGCAGAAAACGGCGGACAACCTACTCCGTCGATAGACATAGTCAGATATATTTGAGCAAAACCTAGATTCACAAGATCGGTCTTGGTAAATCGAGGCATAAATATATTTTCTAGAACTTCTGCATCAAATGGTCCTACACGAAAAGCGATAGTTGTACCAACGTTTCCAAAAACAGCGGACCTAACTTGGTCAATCATCTGCTCTATGTACTGGTGAGCGATAGTAAGGTTGAGTTTGTATTTTCTCGCCTCAGAAAGAATCTCGGCAAATGTTTCGTTGACGAATGTCTGGAACTCGTCCACATAAAAATAAAAGTTTGGTTTTGTTTTGATATCTTGCTCAGAAAGATCGGCTCTAGACATAGCGCCAAGATAGATCTTGGTAACAAGCATACTTCCTAGAAGCTTTGCATTCTGTTCACCAACAAGACCCTTGGAAAGGTTCATGATCAGAATCTTTTTGTTGTCCATGATATCTCTTATGTCGAAACTAGACTTGGGCTGACCGATTATGTTTCTTATAAGTGGATTCGATGTAAACTGTCCAACTTTGTTTTGTATAGCAGGTGTTGCCTCTGCTGCAAATCTGTCAGTATATTTTGCAAACTCATCAACCCAGAAACTTTTTACAGAAAAATCTTGCACATTGTCTACAACTTTTTTCCTGTATTCTTTGTCTGTTAGCATTTTGTTTACAGACAATAGAGTTGCGTCAGGATATTCTAGTAGAGCAAGAATAGTATTGTTCAAGATGTGCTCCATTCTAGCGCTCCAAGCATCTGCCCAGATTTTCTTGAATGCACTCATAAGCCCAGAAGCAACTAGGTGTCTCTTGTCCGGACCAACGTCTTCCATGATATTGAACGATATCGGAAACTCTGTATCGAAAGGTGCGAAGTATATAACATCTTTTATTCTGTGTTCTGGTATAAACGAAAGTAGTTTTTCCGCTGTAGCTCCGTGTGGATCGATATATGCAAAACCCTCACCGTTTTGGATGTCTTGTATAGCCATGTTTTCGAGCAAGGTAGACTTACCCATACCGGTTTTACCGATCACATATATGTGCTTGGTTCTGTCTATTGCCTTGATTCCAAACTTGGTTCTCTGATTACGATAATCAGTCTCAGCAAAGTATGTTACTCTTTCTGGGTCGTACATAGTTTATATTATAGTTTAAAAGGATTATAAGATAAAGTAAAATCTAACTTAATATTTTTTCCAAAAGTAGTCCCAGCAATTCTGAGTTATTTTTGATTTCTGGATGAAATTGAATTGCCAATATTTTATTTTTCTTATTAAGCATAATTTCAATACCATGCTCTGATCTAGCAAGCTCTACAAAATAGTCTGGTGCTTTTTTAATACCGATAGTGTGTGCTTCGTAGACCTTTATATTTAATTCTTTCCCCTCAAAAATTTCTTCATTTTTTATTTTTATATCTACAACCCCTCTTTTCTCCTCGTCTAGTTCGAACAGCCTTCCTCCAAAAGCTGCTGCAATTATTTCAAAACCAAGACATATTCCCAAAACTGGTTTTTTTATATCTTTTACAAAATCTATTTCGTCTTTATAAAAATCTTTATGTCTTAAAACAGTTGGAACATCTGAACCCCCAGAAAATACAACTAGATCGTACTCAGAGACATCTAAATCTTTTTTGAAATACTCTTTTTTTATTACATTAGAATTTTTAAAGAGATTTTTCAATTCATCTATGTTTTTCGTATGATTATCTACAATTAAAGTTTTCATTTTAAACCTTTTTATCTTCAACGATTTCTCCGTCTGACAAAGTTATGACTCTGTCAGCTCTTTTTGCATACTCTTCTTCGTGAGTAACCATGATTATAGTTTGTCCGCTTTTGTGCAAATCTCCAAAAACATCTAGTACCGACTCTGCTGTTTCTGAGTCTAGGTTTGCTGTTGGTTCGTCGGCAAAAATGATTTTTGGTTCGTGTGCGAGCGCTCTTGCGATAGCGACTCTTTGTTGTTGTCCTCCAGAAAGTTTGGCTGGTGTGTGATCCATCCTGTCACCAAGACCAACCTTACCGAGAGCTATCTCGGCCTTTTGTTTTGCAAACTCTTCGCTTTTGCCTTGCATGAGTAGTGGGACCATCACGTTTTCAAGTGCAGTAAGAGATGGAAGTATCGCATAATCTTGAAAAACATATCCTAGCGATTCTAGTCTAACTCTTGTTCTGGTTTCACTATCTAGGTTTCCAGTTGGAACACCAGCGATATACACATCACCATCTGTCGGATAATCTAAAAGACCGAGCTGATACAGCAGTGTAGACTTACCAGATCCACTTCTTCCTGTTATAACAAGATACTCACCTTCTTTTACTTCGAAAGATATACCCTTGAGTGCCCAGAGTTCGTTTTGTCCGTTTTTGAAAACTCTTGTTATGTTGTCTGCTTTGATCATGTTTTATAAATTTAGTTAATTAGATTTTAGTATATTTTAGTAAATTATCTTCCCAATATCGCGTCTAGTGTGTTTTGCTTGATAACTATATAAGCTGGTATGTATCCCGCAACAAGTGTCGCCAAGAACAAAATCACCGCTCGGAAAAAAGTACCGAGTGCAGTTGCAACCAATATACCGTCTGAAAATGGAAAATCTATAGGGTTCGCATATATAGCAGGCTTCAAAACCAAAAATACAAGTAGTGTTCCTATGAGAACTCCAGAAATAGCGTAGAAAAGTGCTTGTAAAACATACGATATCTCTATCGCACCCTTTGTTACCCCAACACCTTTCAAGATACCTATATATCTTCTACGAGTAATAGCGTTTACGAATATAACGATAAATATTGTGATACTCGCAACAACAAGTCCGATAGAAGAAATCATGTTACCGAGAAGAGCAAATGTTGTTTTGATATCTTTCAAGAATTTCGGCTGAGCGTCTTCCCATGTCTGAATCCTAGCATTGTCACCAAAACCTTTTTCTAAAAGATAATCTCTAAACGCCTCTACGCTATATCCTGGTGCGAGTTCTACCGCTATCTCGTCTACGTTTAGGTCGCTTCGTCCTCCGAGTTTTCTAGCCTCACTTGCTGTCATGAAAATCCTAGCGTCGACTTCTCCAGCTTTACTCTTCAATATACCTTTGACGAACATTTCTCTTTCACTGTCTCCAACTCTAACCAAAACTCTAGAACCAACACCGACATCTTTCAAAACCGAAAATCCTGGGGAATCAATCGGAGTGTATTGGTACAAAAGATCTTTTCCAATCATGATCTTGTCAGAATCAGAAGATGTCAGATATTCCCCCTCTATCACTGTTTCTGATATGTGTGTTATCTGGTCTTCGAGTTCGGGGTTGATACCGACTATAGATCCACCGCTTATGTTATTCTTCTCGTCTTTTCTCAAAGTGTCTTTGTAATTGGAAACAACTGTTCCTGACAAAACATATCTAGAAGTACTCATGGCGTAACCTGGAGCTTTCTTGATTTCCTTTTCTATACGAGTTGAGTCTCGTATGTATTCTCTTTCTGGAAGAGGAGAAAGTATCACATCACTAGTGTATCTTTCTCTGTTTGCTTCTTCTGATCCTTCGATAAGTCCAACCAAGATTCCAGAAACAACAACTAGGTTCAAGAACGTTAGTGTCATCACAAATATAATCAAAATAGTCGTCCATGGATTTGATCTCCTAACCTCCCTTCTCGCCAAAAAAGAACCAACCTTCAAGTTGAGTAGTAGTTTTTTCTGATAGCTTTTTTGATCGATAAGTTTATCCATAACTATTTCAAGTTATCTAGTGACCATTCATAAAAAGCGATTCCAATAGAAACAGAAGCGTTTAGTGACTCTACGCCACCTTTCATAGGTATCTTTACTCTAAAGTCACAAATCTCCATGGTTTTCGGAGGGACTCCTTCACCTTCTTTCCCAACAACAAAAACAGTAGGCATATCAAAAGTCATTTCTGAAAGTTTTGTTTCGCCATCCATATCTAATGCAACACTCCAGTATCCTATGTCTTTTAGTTTGCGAAGTGTTTCGTTAGTGTTACCTATGAAAACTATGTTTTGTCTATTTACCTGACCAGCAGAAGATTTGAAAATCCTAGAAATAAATCCTGAAATATCTTTTTTCTTTTCTAGAAAAATATTTTTTATTCCAAACGCTGCTGCGCTTCTAACTATCGCTCCGACATTTCCAACATCTTCTAGGCTGTCGATTATAACTATTGGGTCTTTTCTTTCGCTTTCTCTTGCTTTCTCGTACCAATCTCCGAAGTTAACGATTTCCATATCTAGAACCGCCATCACACCCTGGTGTACAACATCTCCCAACTTTTTTGTCATGAAGCTTTTTGACGCACCACTAACCCTGATACTATGTTTCGAGGCTATAGCTCTGATCCTTTTCTGGAATGACTCCTCTGCACCGTCATACAAAAAAATCTCCCTTATAGATGCTGGTTTTATATCTAGGGTTTCTTCTACAGCGTTTCGGCCATATATAATTATTTTTTCTTTTTGATTCACAAACAGATTTTACTATACAAAATCAAAAAGCCCTAGAGAAAATCTAGGGCTTTTTGATTGAGAATTTAGGCCATCTCGCCTTCTTCTGTAGTTTCTTCTTCAGATGATGTTTCGTCTGTAGCATCATCCATCATAGGAGCAGCGTTCATTTGTTCTTCTTCTGTAGTCTCTGTTCCTTCTGCTGCTGTGTTTACAACATTGTTGTTCATATCGTCCATAATAATATTTCAAATTATCATTTATTAATGGAGCAGTTTTGCCACAAAGGCAAAACTGATTTTTTCGACCAGACGAAGTATAAGGCGAAATAAAAAGCTATGCTCTTCGCACTGCCTCGTACTTACAATCCTGATTCTAACAAAATATTGCCAAAAATCAAGACTATCTGTGTCTTGCAGTAACTTGTTTCTTTTCTACTTTCTTGGCTTTCTTCTTTCTAACCACTTTTTTCTTTTTATTCATATAGATAGCATTATAGATATTTTTCAGCTTTTGTCCATTTTTTTACCAAAATCGGGGTTGCTTTTGTTTGGATTTTGTCCTAATATATTCCGTACTGGTTTTGTGAGGGCTAGACCCCGGAAAGGATCAGTATAAACTTGAAATATTAGCAGTATCTCACCGTGCTCAGTTTCCGCCAGAATTAGGCGGACAGGGTCCGAACAGTACATGATATAAAGTTATGAATTTTGAGTTTTAAGTTTTTAGTTAATTTTGGGCCTGTAGCCCCGACGCTCTCTTGCAAGAGAGGTACGGGGCCCCGCACTTCTACAAAGTAGAACGTCGGGGCTCAGTTTAATAACTAAAAAATATTTTGGGCCTGTAGCTCAGTTGGTAGAGCAGTCGCTTTGCAAGCGAAAGGTCAGGAGTTCAAATCTCCTCAGGTCCACAAAATTTGAATTTGAAGCAATGTATTCCTGACAGGATGCTAACTTTTATAAAAAAGAAATTGGCACAGACTTGTCGGACCAAGATGCTTTAGAACAAGCTACAAAATTGATAACACTGGTCGATATTGTATATAGACCTATTCCTAAAGAAAACCATGAAAATCACTAGAGTATCTATAAAAAATTTCAAATCATTTAAGACTGAAAGGATAGATTTCGACAATCTAATGGCTTTTATAGGAGAAAACAATGCTGGTAAATCTAATGTATTAAAATCTCTAGACCTATTTTTTAGTAGTACACAAAAACTACCAGTTGATTATTTCAACGACACTAAACAACCTATAGTTATACAGATTTGGTTCAATGATTTAAATGATGATGCAAAGAAAACATTTTCAAAATACCTATTAGATGACGAACAAACAGTAATTCTGAAAAAAGAATACTATTTCGAAGGAGATGATAACCACCTTTTTTCAGCAGTGATTCTTGGAGATAAGTTTGAGAATGATAAAGATAAAAAAGATGCTGTTGAAATTCTTGAAAAAGAAGAAATTGACCCATTCACATCAGCAGAGAAACACTACTATTGGAAACCAAAACCTTTTGGTTGGGCAACTGTCGCAAACGGGTATTTGCCTGATTTCTTGTATGTGCCAGCTGTAAAAGATATCAAAGAGGAAGCAAAGATTACTGAAAAATCAAGATTCGGTCAGATTGTCAACACGATGTTGAGTAGTGTTCTAGAGAACAATGAACTTAAGAGAGTGAATGAAGAATTTAATAAGTTGCTCATGGGTGAAAATGAAGAGCAGGACGGAAGAATTACTCAGCTTAAAGACTTTGAGACAACGCTTAGTGAGAAATTATCTGCACACATGAGAGGAACGAGTATAAAGCTTGATGTAACACCTCCTAGTATTAAGGAAGTGTTCCAGTCTGGAACACGAATTATGGTCAATGACGGAGTGTTTACTGCCATAGAAGATAAAGGACATGGCTTACAACGCTCTGTTATATTTGTGATATTTAGAGCATATGCTGAACTCCTAAAGAAAGAACGTGGCGAGAAAGCAAAAGCTTTAATATTCGGAATAGAAGAACCAGAACTATATCTTCATCCACAAATGCAGAGGTCAATGTTTGCTCTGCTCAAGGAAATTTCAGAAAGTGACCAAGTTATTTTCACTACCCACTCAAGCTTCTTCATTGATATGACTGAATACCAATCTATTGGCATTGCTGTTAAAAAAGATATGGCCACTGGTACCAAAATTATTCAGTATACTGATGAGATTTTCCCTCAAGCAGAAGAAAAGAAAAATTTTAAACTTCTCACTGAATTTGACCCTGAAAGAAATGAGATGTTTTTTGGACGCAAAGTTGTATTAGTAGAGGGAGATACAGAAAAAGTCGTGCTTCCTGTAATTGCTGGGAATATAAATCCAGAGTATTTATTTTATGATTATGGCATTACCATTGTTGAGTGTGGCGGAAAAGAGGCAATACCATTTTTCATAAAAGTTTTAAATGCTTTCCGTATACCGTACATTGTGATTTACGACAAAGATGCAGGTAGTACTGATTCTAATAGTAATATTGAACAAGGAGTGACAGATTCAAGAGATATTGGAAAGACAGAAATTCTTGACCCTGATTTTGAACAAGTATGTAGCACCGCAGGTATAACCATCCCAAGTGGGACCAAACCTTTTAACGCTTTCAAGACATTTAAAGACTTAGATTCAACCGCTATACCGCAAAGGCTGAAAGATATTATTGAAAATATTTTCTCAGACTAAAAAACCACTTGTTTTTGTCCATCGACCCCTATACGGCTATCTCTAACCCCCTCGGGGGTCGACTTCTGGGGGTACCCCCATACCCCTAAAGCAATATCAAGTTACTATTACAAGGTCCTTAAGGTCCCACCAAGCCTTAATCTCCTTAACAATCTGGTTAAAATCAAATATACTGAGGTCCACCGCTTCGCTCTTTTTTAAAAAGAGCTACGCAGTGCTCGACACTGCCTAAATATAAAAAACCCGCCATGTTTCTCATGACGGGGTGAAATGTACTATGAGTTATGCGGTCATACGTGCGCCGTGGAGCATTGCTCCCGGTTAGGGCAGTATAGTTACTGCCGACGTCATTACCCATAAAGTACTATTTCATTTTCAGAGCAACAAATAATGTTACCTTTATCAATAAAAAGATTTTTATTTTTAGGTTGCAAAAGTATAAGAACTTTTATAATATGAAAGAAATCAAATGATCTATCATGAAAAAAATATTATCGTCTTTCTTTTCGGTCTTTCCTCAAAAAAAGAAGAAAAATGAGAACGGTACTTGCGCAAGGTGTAACGATCCTATACCACCTTACGCCACCTGCTGTATCATTGGTTATGATTCAGATAAGGGCTCACACCCTCGTGCGGAATGTAATCATATTATTTGTTTTAATTGCATAAACATATTAAAATTTGAACCAAACGCTATTCATGTAAGCAATAGTAGGTCTGTACCAACCTTATTTTTTACAGAGGAAAAAATTAAAGAAGCGCATCGAATCGCGGAAGAAATTCACAAAAAATAGACGTCAAAAGATCATCTATTAAAAAATTAAATAATTGTATAAACCCAGAAATCATCTGGGTTTTTTATCTTTTTCTAGAAACTATATGTTTTACGAAGTCTTCGATTGTTCCACCCACCGAATCTAACCCAACTCGAAACGGAGAACTTTCTCGCAAATCTGGCAAGGCATCTGTTTCAAGGTAATAAACTCCTTTCTTTGGATGAACTATAAAATCACTAGAAGAATAATCTTTCATACCTAGTGCATCATGCACGACACGTGCAACTCTCATAAGTTCTGACTTACTATTTTCATCTATAGTCTTGAAACTATGGCAACTGATTCCACTACACACGTCTTCGTGAGACAAGTGCTTCCCAGAAGAAGTTCTTTTGACTGGAGGAAGTATGTAGTAGTTCTCTCCCCTATATCCATCTATAACTCCGACAGAAAACTCTGATCCTTCGATATACTCTTCTACCATTATGTCTTCTCCAGATTCATAGCTACGAGCTATCGAGATAGCAAGCTCTGGCAACGTTCTAGCCAGTACAACTCCACGAGAAAAACTATCTGAAAGAGGCTTCACAATCCAAGGTGGAGCTATCTTTCTGAAAACCTTGTCTGTTTCTTTGGCAACTATTTCTTCTTCATCTTGATCTATGAAGTATGGAGAGAAATCAATCAAAACATATTCTGGAGTTTTGACAGAGTGATTTTTGGCAACGTCTTTGGCGATTCTTTTATGGAACGCAGAAGCCGAAGCACAGGCCCCAGGACCAGTGTGTTTTACACCAAAGTTTTCAAACAAGGTTTGTATTTTTCCATCTTCTCCATAAAAACCGTGAAGATTGTTCCAAACAAGATCAAAGTGTTTGTGAAGATCTTCTATCCTAAGCGGTCTACCTTTCCACAAAAGATTCATGTCTTTTGTAAAGAAAAGATCTTGGGCCTCTATATCACTGTGAGTTTTTAGTGCAGAAATTATGCTTTCGCCTGAAGCTATAGATATATCATAATTTTCGTTTGGCCCACCGCGGAGCACTGCAACTTTGAGCATATAACTAGTATATTAGCACTTTAGAAGATAGTAAATAGAAATTACTTTATAAAATCTTTACTTCTCTTTTTCTTATGGAATGTTATAGCAAATCTGTGCGCCTCTGAGTTCGATAGGAGTATCGCTTCTTTGTGAAGTTTGATCATGTTTTCATCGCCCAAGAAGCCTTTTGGTTTGTGTTTTTCGTCTTTTACAACAGTTACAAGAGGTATATCGATTTTGTGTTTTTTGAGAAAATTTTCTCCAGCGTTATATTGTGGTTTACCCCCATCTATAACTATAAGGTCTGGCATACTCCACTCTGTATGAGAAAACCTCCTTTCAAGTACTTCTTTTAGTGCGCCAGTATCGTCGGACTTGTCACGAGATTTGATGTTGAACTTCCTATATTCGTTTTTGTCCAAGATTTTGTTGTCCAGTACAACCATAACACCAACCATACTCTTTCCTCCGTGGTGCGATATGTCGTACGATTCTATTCTAAACTTTGGTCTATTTCCTTCTTCATAAATATCGTTTTTCAGAAGTGCGATGTCGTTTATGTGATCAATTGCAAATATCTTGTTTCTGATCTTGGCGGCTTCTTCAAACTTTTTTTGTTTAGAAAAATCTTGCATCTTTTTCTTGAGCTCAGAAATTATTTTTTTCTTTTTAGCATCTAGAAACATCTCTATGTGTTTTATGTTGTGTTTATACAGTGCCTTGGCTTCTTTGCTCTTTTTATCTGGAGAAAGCCCTATTTGTTTGTAGAACTCTGCACCATAGCTACTTCTAGAAGAGTTGTCATCATAAGGAAAAATCTTTCTTATTATTCGCAGAACTTCTTTTATATGCGAAGATTTTGGATAAGGACCAAAGACCTCTGAAATCTTTGCGTTAGACAGTCCTGCCTTTTTAGAAGTCACGGTCATGTTCACCCTATCTATGTCCTTCTCTCTAACAAGCAAGATTCTTGGAAATTCTTCTTTGGTTACTACTACCGAGTTCCAACTCTTATCATCTTTTTCTTTGGTGTTGTAGTAGGGTTTGTATTTTTTTATCAAGTTTGCCTCGAGTAGTATCGCTTCTAGAACTGTATCTGTTTTTTCGTATTTGATTTTGCTAGCTCGAAAAACCATATCGACGATATGTGCGCCTCTAGAATTGATAAGGTCGCTAGAAAAGTAGCTAGTTACTCTATCTTTGAGAGAAGTTGCCTTACCTATATATAGGATCTCCTCTTTCTTGCTAGAGGGTTTATTTTTTCCGATGAAAAAATAAACTCCTGGAGAATCTGGAAGATTAAACTTTTTCAGGTCTTTCTTTTGCATAAAACAATCTGATTATATATCGACTCGGACCAAAAACGAAATCGCCCCGTGATATAATAATTTACTATGGAAAAACAAAAAAACATCCCGTATTACGCACTAGAAACAGATATAGCAATAGAGATGCTCGAATCCAGAAGAGATGGCCTCTCAGAAGAAGAAGTATCTTCTAGACAAAAAAAATATGGCAAAAACATCCCGGCCAAAGACAAAAAAACTCTAAAACTAGATATACTAGCAAGACAAGTAAACAATCCGCTTATCATACTTCTAGCGGTTTCTTCTCTCATATCTATATTTTTAGGTAAAACAAATGAAGCTATTTTTATAATAGTTGCGATTCTTATAAACATCGGACTAGGATTTTATCAGGAGCTCAAAGCCGACAACTCTATAAAAAAACTAGAAAGTTATATATCTCTCAAGACTATTGTTATAAGAGGAGGACAAAGACTACTTGTCGATTCAAAACTATTGGTTCCGGGAGATATCATAATATTGCGATCTGGTGACAAAGTGCCAGCTGATGCAAGGATACTATCTTCGAAAGACCTAGAAGTAGACGAAGCAATACTCACAGGAGAATCTCTGCCAGAAAAGAAAAGTGAAAAAGTTTTGGATAAAAATACTGTTCTCGGTGATAGAAAAAACATGCTATACGCGGGAACACTGGTTTTTGGTGGACTTTGTAAAGCAGTGATAACAGCAACTGGAAGCAATACAGAAATTGGAAAGATCGCAGGTCTTGTAAAAGAAAGTAAGAAAGGTGTATCTCCTATACAAAAAGCTGTTTCTTCTCTGGCCAAAAAAATAACAATAGGACTTTTGTCCCTAGGGGTAATCATACTTATTCTTGGTGTACAAAGTGGTTATGATACTAGAGAGATACTAGTTCTATCTATCGCTATTATAGTTTCTGCCATACCAGAAAGTCTCCCGATAGCCCTAACTCTGGTTTTATCGATAGGATCTATACACTTACTCAAGAAAAAAGGTGTTGTAAGAAAACTAAATTCTGCAGAAACTCTGGGTAACGTAAGTATAATAATGACAGATAAAACTGGAACTATAACAGAAGGCAAACTTTCTCTCGTAGGTGAAGAAGCCGAAGACAAAGAATCACTACTACTTTCTGCGATGCTCAACATACACGGAGAGTTAGACCAAGAAGGCAATCTTATAGGGGGACGTCCTCTAGAAGTTGCTCTAGAAAAAGAATACCAAAACAGAAAAGAACTACACCCTCTGTACAAAAACCATACGATAATAGAAAAAATCCCATTTACTTCTCTCAATAAATTCTCTGGGGTTTTGTACGAAAAAGGTGGGAAACTCTATCTATCACTACTTGGTGCGCCAGACATACTAATAAACAAAACAAGGTCACACAACAAAGACGCGATAAATAAACAAATAGATTCTTTTGCAGAAGTTGGAGAAAGAATACTCGGTGTTGTAGAAAAAGAAATAGAAAACAAAAATATAGAAAAAATAGAAGAAATAATAGAAAAAGAAACATTTTCTTGGAAAGGCATGCTTCGTTTTAGTGACACGGTAAGAGAAGGTGTGCGTGAAGCAATAAAAGACATAAAACTAGAAGGCGTAAGAACTGTTCTTGTAACGGGTGACCACCCAAAAACCGCTCTTTATATAGCAAAAGACTCTGGGTTAGTTGAAGGTGATGCAGAAATAATAACAGGAGAAGAGTTAGAAAACATGTCTGATGAAATACTAAAAACAAGAATCAAAGACATAGATATATTTGCTAGGGTTTCCCCTTCTCACAAAAAAAGACTTGTCGAAATATACGAATCGATTGGAGAAATAGTTTCTGTAACAGGAGACGGTGTAAATGATGCTCCGGCTCTAAAAACTGCATCGATAGGAGTTGCCATGGGAAGCGGAACTGATGTTGCCAAAGGCGCGGCCGATCTTGTGCTACTAGACGACAACTACACAACTATAGTTTCTGCAATCAAAGAAGGTAGATCTATAAAACAAAAAATGAGAACTGTTATTGTCTACCTACTCGCAGACTCTTTCGACGAACTACTTCTTATCGGAGGATCTATCGCTATGAGTCTCGCTCTCCCACTAAACGCTATACAGATACTATTTGTAAAATTCTTTTCAGATATATTCCCAGCTCTAGGATTTACGTTTGGATATAGAGAATACAAACCTACAAAGAAAAAAGGTTTGTTCAAACAAAAAGTTATCGATAGAGATATATTGATGTACACATTTGTAAGAGGAATATTTTCTAGTACGTTTTTGTTCTTGGTTTACTTTTTCTTGCAAAAATACGTAGATATAGAAATCGCCAGAACCTTCACATATCTATCATTTGCAACCTATTTACTCTTCCTTTCTTTCTCAATCGAAAGACTAGATATGAACCTAGGTCAATACAAAATCTGGGAAAACAAATATGTTTTCTTTGGAGTTATAATAGGTCTTGTAACAATACTATCTAGTGTTTATGTAGCGCCAATATCAAACTTACTCGGAACAGTAGCACTAAGTCCAATATGGCTAGTCGGGGTGTTGATGATAGGACTCGTAAATGTAATAGGTCTTGAAACGATGAAATACTACTTCAACAAAAGATAGAAAAAAGCCGGAAATCATTCCGGCTTTTTTATTTTTTCTTTATTTTCAAAACTTTTTTGAGATACTGACCAGTATAACTTTTTGGATTATCTGCAACATCTTCTGGCGTACCTTTTGCAATGATTCTACCTCCACCAACTCCACCCTCTGGACCTATGTCGATTATATAGTCAGAAGATTTTATGATATCCATATGGTGTTCTATAAGCACGACTGTATGCCCTTTTTCTACCAGCATCTTCAAAACCTCTAACAGTTTTGCCACATCATCATAGTGCAATCCCACGGTTGGTTCATCTAGAAGATATATAGTTTTCTCTGTGTGTCTTCGATAAAGCTCAGAAGATATTTTGACTCTTTGTGCTTCTCCTCCAGAAAGTGTCGTAGCACTCTGGCCTAACTTTATGTAACCTAGGCCTACATCGTTTAAAGTACTTAAACGATCGGCCACAGCAGGAATATCTTCGAAGAAATCTACAGCTTCTTCTACTGTCATTTGGAGTACATCGTGGATATTTTTTCCTTTGTACTTTACTAGGAGTGTTTCTTTGTCGAACCTCTTTCCACCACAAACATCACAAGTTACATAAACCGTTGGTAGAAAGTGCATCTCTACTGCAATCTGACCATTACCTTCGCAAGCTTCACATCTACCACCTTTTACATTGAAAGAGAATCTGTTTGGTTTCCAGCCACGGAACCTTGCTTCTTCTGTCGCAGAAAATATATCTCTTATATGAGTAAATGCTCCTGTATAAGTTGCGATGTTTGACCTAGGTGTTCTACCTATCGGAGACTGATCTATGAGAACAGATCTAGAAAGATACTCTGATCCAGAAAAGCTTTTGCAATTATAAGTCGATATACTTCTTCGTCTCTTTTCAAACTTGGCTTCTAAGTTTCTGTGCAAAATCTCGTACATAAAAGAACTTTTTCCAGAACCAGAAACACCGGTTATACAAACCATCTTTCCTAGAGGAATATCTACATCCATATTTTTTATATTGAAAACATTTCCTCCACGAATCTGGATTTTACCCTTCTCGCTTGTTCTTCTCTTTTCTGGGAGTTCTATCAATTCTTCGTTTCGAAGATATCGCAATGTTCTAGAGTCACTCACAGCTTTGGGTAGTTTGTCAGCAGAAAGAAATTCATCTAGAAATCCCATAGCAATAACTTCTCCACCATGAACGCCCGCCTTTGGACCTATATCTACTATGTAGTCAGAAGCATATATCGTATCTTCATCATGTTCTACAATAATTATAGTGTTACCGAGATCTCGTAGATTCAGAAGAGTTTTTATAAGTCTGTCGTTGTCCCTTTGGTGTAGTCCTATAGTTGGCTCATCAAGTACATACATCGCACCAACAAGTCTAGAACCTAGCTGAGAAGCGAGTCTTATACGCTGGCTTTCTCCACCAGAAAGCGTTCCCGCCTTTCTATCTAGTGACAGATATCCAAGTCCAACGTCTGACAAAAACTGAAGTCTGGTTTCAATTTCTCTAACAACTGTTTTAGCGATCTCTTTTTCTTGCTGAGAAAGTTTTAGTTCTATAAAAAAGTCCACTGCATCAGTAACAGACAGCGAGACGAGGTCTAGGATATTTACTTTCTTCTTTCCAGAGATTAGAAAAACATTGAGAGCTTCTTTTCTAAGTCTCGCACCCAAACACGTTTCGCACGGCTCATCACCTCCAAAAAACTTGGTTCCTATACCATTACATACTTCACAAGCACCATATGGAGAGTTGAATGAGAAAAGTCTAGGTTCTATCTCTGGAAAAGAAAAACCGTCGTTTGGACATGCAAACTTGGAAGAGAGTGTCATTTCTTCATCACCAATTTTTATAGTTACGAGGCCGTCAGCCTCCAGAAGTGCTCTTTCTACTGCTTCTGCAAGTCTTGTTCTAGTTGTAGACTTTTCTTCACCAACAAACTCGTGAAAGAAAAGCTCGTCGACAAATATATCGATATCGTGTTTTTTTGTTTTGGACAGATCTATCCTGTCACGAAGATTTTTTATACCTCCATCTATTCTAACCTTTGCATAACCTTTGTTTAGTAGATCATAAAGTAGTTGGTAGTACTCACCCTTTCTACCGCGAACTATAGGAGAAAAAACAGTAACCGGACTTTCATCCCAAGATATACCTAAAACTTCCCTCTGGGAAGTTCGGTCGGTCAATCCTTTTGATTGACTTAGACCCATTACTTCTCTTTTTTCTTTTTTGGTTTTTTTGATTTCTTCTTCTACTTTTGAAAAAACAAAAGAGATGATTTCTTCGTTTGAAAGTTTTTTTATTTCTTCTCCACAAAGCGGACAGTACGGTCTACCAACTCTGGCAAACATCACACGAAGATAGTCATATATCTCTGTTATCGTTGCGACAGTAGAACGTGGATTGTTGGACCTTGTCTTCTGATCGATAGATATTGCCGGAGAAAGACCAACTATTTCATCGACGTCTGGTTTTGGCATCTGGTTCAAAAACTGTCTAGCATATGCAGAAAGACTCTCTACATATCTTCTTTGACCTTCTGCAAATATAGTATCGAAAGCAAGCGAACTCTTGCCCGAGCCGCTCATACCAGTAATAGCCACCATTTTGTTTCGTGGCATTTCTACATCGATATTTTTAAGATTATGAGTTTTTGCACCCTTAACCTTTATCCAATCTTCTTTTTTGTTGTCTTTTTCTTTTGCCATAAGCCAAACGCCCCCAAACAAGAGATAGTGGGGGTGTATCTATATTTAGATGGTGAGATTATAGCACGAAAAACAATTTTTAGAAGATCTATATGGCCCCTTCTTTTTTGAGTATTTTTATTTTGTTTTCTTTTCCACGATTGTATTGACCCGGAGTACCGTCTGACTTTATAACTCTATGACATGGGATTTTGGTGTCATAATTTTTCTTCATGATACTACCAACGACGCGAGAAGCTTTTGGGCTCCCTGCTCTTTTTGCAACCTCAGAATAACTCATGGTCTCACCTTTCTTTATTTTGGATACGACTTTTAGAACTTTTTGTGTAAATGTCTCCATAGTTGAAAAAATAAAATATAAGTATATTATACAGAAAAACTGAACCTTATGGGAAAAGTAGTAAATATGCGCCACTTAGGGCCCATATACCACCAAAGAGGGGGAAAAAGAGAAATAAAAAGAAGCGTTCTTGACCTCAAAGACTATATCAAAAACCTCAATCTAAGAAAGAGCGACTATGTTCTCATATTATATAAAGAGGATGTAAACTATAGTCCAAACAGCAAGAAGCAGGTGTTTGAGGTTGAATTCACACAAAGGTTGAGTGTTGAAGAGGCACGAAGTCTGGAATATGAACAGTCCCCAAAAAAGAAAGCCGTGTAAAACACGGCTTTTTTATTTGAACTCAAAGTTATATAATATTTTTGTATGAAATACATAACATCTATACTAGCTACAATACTATTACCGAAAATTACAAGCGCACACGTCGGATATGTGGTTCCAGAAGGAACACTGGAAGTAACCAAAGGAAATGATTTTGGTTTTCTATTCTCTGCCCTTCACAATCCAACGAACCTACTAATGATGCTTATCACAATACTTGTTGTACTTGTTCTTTATTTTGCGGCACACAAAAGTTACTTTGTTGGACAAAAAATAGATGAAATGAAAAAGAGAATACACTCCTATGGAGAATTCATACCGTGGATACTTAGACTATCCCTAGGTATAGCTCTCATGGGTGCCGGTGCCAAGGGCGCACTGATATCTCCTCTTGCTTCAGCTGGAGAAACTATCGCCGTCATAGAACTCTTTGTTGGTTTCTTCCTACTTGCTGGTTTTATGCTTCTACCTATGACAATAGTAGCTTGTGCACTATTTTTCAGTGCAATATTCCAAGACTTTTATATTTTTGGAAATATAGAATTTCTAGCAGCCGCAATATGTCTACTTATACTAGAAAATCCTAGACCCGGCATAGATGACATAATCGGACTAAGGAGACTTTCTTTCCAGCACCTGAAACCATATATCTCTTTCATCCTTCGAGTGGGTATCGGTAGCGCACTTATCTATCTTGCACTATTTGAGAAACTTCTAAACCCACACTTTTCTGAAACTGTAGTAAACCTATACAACCTACAAGGAGTTATAGATGTATCTAGTGCTATGTGGATCTTGTCTGTTGCGGTTATAGAGCTTGTTGTCGGACTATTTCTACTTATCGGTTTTCAGACAAGACTTACTGCAACAATTGCATTTTTCGTTATAACAACAACATTCTTCTATTTCAAAGAAGATGTGTACTCACACATAACACTGTTTGGAGTTCTGTCAGTTCTATTTATAACTGGAGGTGGTAGATATAGTGTAGATAGATTCCTAGAAAGGTTAAGAAATCCGGAAATAGAAGAAATCTCAATATAAAAACTACGAAAGTAACTCAAAAAATACAAAGTTAAAACTTAAGTTTACCAAGAAATGGGAAACGCCTAACATATATATATTTCTATATTTTAAGAAGTGCCAACCCCAAAAATATCCCGCAACAAGAGTTAATCCTGCAAAAATAAGACCGACACTGTTCCAAGTATATGGAGCTATTAAATGGAATAAAACAAAAATAGTAATACTAATCCATAAAGCTTTTCTTTTCCCGAACTTTTCAAAAAAGTTTATTATAACACCCCTAAATAATATCTCTTGTAAAAATGTTATCGCAAAAAGTGGTATTATTGGATCTTTATCTAACATCCACACTGGAAGACTTATAAATTTTTTAATTAATGCAAATTGAACTAAACAAAAAATAATAATATTAAAAAGTACAATCAACCACCAACCTTTTAAAAAAGAATTTGGCTTAAAACCTAAACCTTTCCAATTAACTTTTTTTAAAAAAATAAAAACTAAAAAACCAATAATTGTTACTAATATAAATAAACTTTCTGCTGTTGTCATAAATTAATATTGATTAAATAATTAAATAATTTTTGAATTTAATATTTTTATTTCGTCTCTCAAAATTGCCGCTGTTTCAAAGTCGAGTTCTTTCACGGCTTGATTCATCTCTTTTTCTTTTTGTTTTATTATTTTCTTTATAGCGCTAGCTTTTTTATCTCCATCAAGTGCACCAAACACTTCTAAGTCAAGAGCCAAGTTATACATAACACTCTTGTCATGCTCTCTCACGATTTCTTCAGTTATGTCTTTGATCTTTTTCTCTATCGTCTTTGGAGTTATTCCGTGTTTTTTGTTGTACTCTATTTGAATAGCTCGCCTTCTGGCTGTTTCGTTTATAGCCCTATCAAGTGAACCGGTCATGATATCTGCATATAGTATTACTCTACCTTTTACGTTTCTAGCTGCACGACCAATAGTCTGAATAAGCGAAGTTTCACTTCTCAAAAATCCCTCTTTGTCTGCGTCGAGTATCCCGATAAGCTCAACTTCTGGCAAGTCTAGTCCTTCACGTAGAAGATTCACTCCTACAAGACAATCGAACTTCCCTTTTCTAAACTCTGTTAGAAGTTTTATTCTATCTAGTGTTTCTATATCGCTATGCAAATATTCTGCATTGATATCTTTTTCTTTTAGATAACTTGCCAAATCTTCCGCCATTTTTTTAGTTAGAGTTGTAGCAAGAACACGCCCCCCTCCAGATATGGTCGAAACCGCTTCATCGATAAAATCTTTCACCTGACCCTTATATCCTTCGCTCCGCGAAGGATCGGGCGAACTTTGTCCTTTAGACAAAGTTTTAGCCTTTGTATCCGAAAAAGTAGGGACAACTGGCCTTATGATAGTTTCTGGGTCTACAAGTCCTGTTGGTCTTATGATTTGTTCAACAATTTGATCACTTGTAGTTTTCTCTTCTTCACCTGGTGTTGCAGATGTGTATATAACTTGTCCTATTCTCTCTACAAATTCTTCGTATCTTAGAGGTCTGTTGTCTTTGGCCGACGGCAAACGAAAACCATGTTCAACTAGAGTCGTTTTACGAGAAGCATCCCCTCTGTGCATTGCACGAAGTTGTGGGAGTGTAACATGAGATTCATCGATAATGGTTAGAAAGTCTGGTGTTCCATCTTCGTTATGCGGAAAATAAGAAAGAAGTGTCTCTGGTGGTTCACCCTCACTCTTACCAGAAAAATGTCTAGAGTAATTTTCGATACCAGAACAATAACCAACTTCTTTGATCATAGCTAGGTCATAATTAGTTCTTCTCTTTAATCTTTCTGCCTCAAGAAGCTTTCCTTCTTTCTCAAGTTTTTTCAATTGTATCTTGAGCTCCTCCTTTATATCTCTAATCGCTCTTTCTCTTTCATCTTTCTTTGTGATGAAGTGCTTTGCTGGAAAAATAAATATACTTTTTTCATCAGAGATTACAGAAGAACTTATTGGTTCTATTTTTGTAATTTTTTCTATGACATTACCAGAAAAATCTATCTGATAATAAAAAGTTTCTGAAATAGGCATAACGTCTACCCTAGAACCAATAGATCTAAATGTTCCGGAAGACAAGTCCGCGTTTGTTCTCTCGAAATGTATTTCGATGAGTTTTTTCATAAAATCACTCCTAGAAATAGTATCTCCAATGTTTATCCTCATATTTACACTCTCGTACTCTTTTGGACTACCGAGGCCATATATACAAGAAACGGAAGCAACAATTATAGTATCTTTTCTCGTCAGAAGAGCTTGGGTTGAGGCGTGTCTTAGTCTGTCGATTTCTTCGTTGATTTGAGCGTCTTTTTCTATATAAGTATCGGTAACTGGCAAATACGCTTCAGGTTGATAGAAGTCGTAATAAGAAACAAAATAGTGAACTGCATGGTTTGGGAAAAACTCTTTGAACTCACTGGCAAGCTGGGCTGCTAGAGTTTTGTTATGAGCTATCACAAGTGTTGCCTTACCCCAAGACTCGATAACATTTGCCATGGTAAACGTCTTTCCTGTACCCGTTGCACCAAGTAGTGTTTGCCTTTCGTAACCCTTGTCTAGACCACCCAAAAGCCCCTTTATTGCTTGGGGCTGATCACCTGACGGAGCAAACGAGCTATTTAATTTAAAAATACTTTTTGACATAAACAAAACATTAGATTACCACATCTCGTCCCGTACGAAGAATTACCATATATTGTGAATTCTTTCGTTCTGGGATCACCTGATGGCTTATATGAACTTTCTAGCTTAAATGGCTTGGACATAATGTATGTATAACAACTCTACTTTGACACAAAAAGACCAAAATAAAAAGTCCGTGCAAGCACGGACTCAAGACTTTCTGTATCTTTTGTTATGTTTATAGGCTTCTCCGTCACAACCGCAATCCCGGATAAAATCTCGGTACTTTGTGACTATGTAAGGCAATGGGAACATAAGCTCTTCTTCAGGCGTACCCCTTTCTTTTTCCGATAAAAAAATAATAAGAGACATCTCTATCAAGATAAGGTCTTCACTTATTTCATAGAAAAAGTATTCTGGATCTTCTCTCAATATCTCATCGAGAGTATCCCGACAAGAATCAAGTGAATCAATAAAAAGAATTTCATCTCTAGACAGTCCCAGATTGAGATAATAGTCTCTGACTGTTTTTTCCGGATCGGTTTTTGTCTCGATAGGAATCAAGATTATCATGTCATAATCTGAGTAATCATTGGAAGAAATCTTTTTATCTCCAAAAAGAGCGCAAGAAGCAAGCTCAAACAAAAAGAATAACACTATCAGTATATTTTTCATGAGCAAGTCTTTTTCTTGAGATTACTCCTATGAAAAAGATAAGTCAAATTAAGCCAAGCATAGATAACACAAAACTACGATCGTAGTTTTGTGTTATGCTTTTTATACTTTTCTAAATCTTGGGATTAAATTTCCCTCTATCTCAATATCTTCCATGAAAATATTGATTTCTCTAACAAAAAAATCCATCTCTGTACCAGAAAGATGATTAGGTTCATACAAAGGTTTATAAACTACAACTTCTTTTTCTGACTCTGTATCAAAAGCCAAAGAAACTATTTCATATTTTTTATCTTGATCTTTGTAATGAATGTATATATCCCCTTTTTGTGGTTTATTTTTTTGCATAATATTTTGAAAAAAATTCTTTTTCAAACTCTTCAAATCTGTCTTCTTTTATTGAGTCCCTTATATCAGAAAAAAGTTTGTTCATAAAATAAACATTGTGTATCGAGGCAAGAGTACCTGCAAGCATTTCTTTTGACCTGAAAAGGTGTGCTATATAGGCCTTAGTAAAATTCTGACAAGTATAACACTCGCAACCTTCCTCAATTCTAGAAAAATCATTCTTGTAAGATGCGTTAAATATATTTATATCTCCGTTTCTGGTATGAAGCCTTCCGTTTCTTGCTATGCGAGTAGGAGAAACACAATCGAAAAGATCCATGCCTTCTTTCACCCCAAGTACAACGTCGCCTGGTTCTCCTATCCCCAAAAGGTGTCTTGGTTTCTCTTCTGGTAATGTATCACTCACCCACCCCACAGCTTCACCGAGATCATCCTTATTGAAAGATCCTCCTATGCCAAAACCATCAAAGTTCATTTCTCCCAAAACTTTTGCCGATTCTTTGCGCAAGTCTTCAAAACGTCCGCCTTGCACTACACCAAAAAGTGCTTGGACTTTTTCGGTATCGAGCTGTTCATGTCTATCTATGCATCTTTTTGCCCATCTATGAGTTCTATCCATAGCTTCTCTTTGGTATTCATAAGAAGCCATCGGAGACGTACACTCGTCAAAAGCAAATATTATATCGGCTCCCAGATCCCACTGAACTTCCATAGAACTTTCTGGCGTAAACCTGTGCAAACTCCCATCTATTGGAGACTTGAAAGAAACGCCGTCTTCGTCAATCCTAGCAAAAGATTCTGTTCCCAAATCTGCTTCTGTTGGATCTAGTGCGTCTTCGTCGCCCCTTGCTACTTTGGATATATTTCTACCGAACGCCGCTCCGAGAGAAAACGCCTGGAACCCCCCTGAGTCAGTTATTGTCGGACCGTGCCATGCAGCCATCGGGCCAAAACCTCCGTGTTTTTTTACAACATCTCTACCTGGTTCAAGATAAAGATGAAAAGTGTTTGCCAACATAACCTGGGCGCCAGATTCTAAAACTTGTTTTGGTGTTAGGGCCTTGACTGTTGCTTTTGTACCCACAACAGCAAAAGCTGGCGTTTGTATATCACCATTTTTTGTATGTATAATTCCTAGTCTCTCTTTTTTATAAGAACCTTTTTTTGTTATTTCAAATTCAAACATTTTTAGTTTAGTGCAACACCAACATCTATAGTGTTGTAAATATTGATAGGAGTTTTGAACAAAACGTGTTGCAAGGGATCCCTAGGGTCTGAAACTACGTCGACAACAGTTGCGAGTATAGATCCTCTAGTTTTTCCTTCGATTGTCATACCTTCTTGTATATCAAGATCTCTTGGTAAAAACGCTTCGTATGAACCGACACCCGCCCCGTCTAGTTTTATTTCTGCGCCAGTTTCACTTACAAATCCATAAACTTCTGCACCATAAGAACTATACAAAATAACTTTTGACTCTTTATCGAAAACTTCCATAACTTCTCCTATCAAAATAGAGTCTTGCCCATATATCCTATCTCCAACATCAACGCCGCTGTCCAATCCTACATCTATAATCATAGATCCGTATATAGACTGAACATAGTTAGATATAACTCTCCCTACGAGTAGATCTTTTTCTAGATTTAAAGACGAACCCAGAAGTCCAGTTAGTCTCTCGTTCTCTTCTTCGAGTGGTATATATGCAAGACTTATAAGTTTTAGTTTTTCATTTTCTTCTCTCAAAAGTTTGTTTTCGTATATAAGTTCTTTTCTAGTTCTTGTTTCGATAGAAAAATCTACACTTTTATCTAAACCAACAAATATATTTCTAACAAACTTGGGATATCCCTTGTCTAACAAAAGAAAAAACAAAACAAAAAGAACAAGTAAGATTATAAAATCTCTTGTTCTCTTCTTTTTTCTTTTAGCGAGGAGGTAACTCATTGTCTTCTCTCATCAAGACATCTTTGTATGTCTCTATGTCATCTAGTATAACACCAGTACCTCTAACAACAGCAGTCAGCGGGTCGCTTGATACTCTAACTGGTATAGAAAGTATTGTTTCAAGTAGTGGTGCAAGTCCTCTAAGTAGTGCGCCTCCTCCAGTAAGCGTTATACCTCTTTGCATAACATCGGAAAGAACTTCTGGTGGAGTTGTTTCTAGAATTTCTTTTATACCGTCTATCATATTTGTCACAGAAACCGCTATGGCTTCGCGCACATCACTATCTGTGACTACAACTTCTCTTGGAAGACCTGTTACTATGTCACGGCCTCTCACAACTATTTCTTTTGGTTCTTCTTCTAGTACAGATCCAACGGCAACCTTGATCTGCTCTGCTGTTTTTTCCCCTATCAAAATCTTGAACTCATCACGAAGATAAAGAGAAATATCAGAGTTGAATCTATCTCCTGCAATCTTCATACTTTTTGCCTTCACAATTCCACCAAGAGAAATAACTGCAACATCAGTTGTACCGCCACCGATATCGATAACCATAGAACCTTTTGGTTCTTTGATAGGCATCTTTATTCCTATCGCTGCGGCCATCGGCTCTTCGATTATATAAACCTCTCTTGCACCGGCACTTTTTGCTGCATCATAAACCGCTCTTGCCTCTACGTTTGTAACACCGGTTGGAACACCAATAACAACTCTTGGTCTAAAATATTTTTTAGAAATTTTTTCTGCTTTGTTTATAAGATAAGCAAGCATCTCTTCTGTAACTTCAAAATCAGAAATAACACCATCTACAAGTGGTCTTATTGCCTTGATATGTGCTGGTGTTCTACCAAGCATCTCTTTTGCTTCTCCTCCAACTGCAACGATTCTTCCGGTTTTAGTGTTCAGCGCCACAACAGAAGGCTCTGCTATAACCACACCATGTCCTTTTATATAGACTAGAGTATTTGCTGTACCAAGATCTATACCGATATCATTTGAAAAAATTCTATAAAACTTATTGATCATGTTTTTTGTAAATTTCAGAAATTGTATCTATGAGCTCAGTGTTAGACAAAACCATCGAGTTATCGCTATTTCTTTCTTTGAACTCATAACCACCCGCATCCAGACTTTTCTTGGAAACGACTATTCTAACAGGAATACCGACAAGATCAGCGCCTCCAAGTTTTTCTCCAGGAGAAACACCGTCTCTGTCATCAAACAAGGTTTCTATGCCAGAAGCTTTCAATTCTAGATAAAGAGATTCTCCAGCATCTTTTACATTTTGATCTTCACCAATTACAAGAAGATGTGCCTTGAATGGAGTTATTTCTTTTGGCCAAATTATTCCTTTGTCATCTTTGTTTGTTTCTACAACAACACCCATAAGTCTAGAAATACCTATACCGTAACTACCCATGAAAACATTTTGTGGTTCACCATTTTCACCCTTGTAAGTAAGTTCCAATGGTTCAGAAAATTTATCTCCAAGAGAAAATATATTTCCGACTTCAATTGCTTTTTCTTCCAAAAGATTATTTTTATCTAGACCCAAATCAGAAATAACTTCGTCTGTATATACTTCTTTGTTTATTGCTATCTTTTTGTCTTTGTCTATATACACAGTGTCTTCTCCTGCTGAAGAAAGAGTTTGAAACTCGTGTGAGTATTTGGAAAAACTTCCACCAGAAGCAAAAGTTAGAAATGTGCTTTCGCCTATTCCAACTCTATTGAATATGTTTGTATAAGAATCTTTTATCTTTTCATAAAACGCATCGTGCTCTTCTTTGTCCTTTGAGAAAGAATAAAGCGCTTTCCAAAAAAATTCTCTTCCCCTCATTATGCCGCTTTTTGCTCTAGCTTCGTTTCTAAAAACAGTCATGATGTCATAAGGATAAACAGGCAAATCTTTGTAAGATGATATATAGTTTTTCATCATTGCGGTTAGTGGTTCTTCGTGAGTAAACGCAAGACCTAGTTCTGTACCATTTTTCAACTCAGTTTTGAACCAGTTATCTACAACTTCATCTGACCATCTTGTTTTCTCCCAAACCTCCTTTCTCTGAAGTGCTGCAGACTTCATTTCTACCCCTCCAACCTTGTTCATTTCTTCTCTTATTATTGACGAGATGTTTTCGATAACCCTTAATCCTAGTGGTAAAAACGAGTAAACTCCCGACATTTCTTTGTGGACAAAACCAGCCCTTATAAGCATCTTGGCATTTTCAGCGACTTCGTCAGCCGGAGCCTCTTTTCTGGTCTTTGTGAATAGTTTTGATTGCCTCATCTCGTTAGAAACAGGTCGTGGTCAAAAGACCGTCACTGTTTTAATATTTATTAAGTATATAAATTATCGACATCTTTATAAAAGTGTTTTCCCGTACCAATGACCGCGGTTTCTAACGGGACTCATACTTTCTGCATATTACTCCAAAAAATCCTTTTAGTCTATAAGGGATATTGGGGAGCTGTGGGCTATTGCACAATTGGCCTTATTCTGGTAGAATGCTCGCCATGACAGAAATACAAAATATAGACGAAAAAGCTAAGGATCTCCGAGTAAGCGGGGCTCATTATGGTTTCAGTAAATCAAGAAGACACCCTTCTATGAAAGATTTTATAGAAACAAATCAAGGTGAAAACGACATAATTGATATACAAAAAACAATATCTCAAATCAAAGAAGCTACAGATTTTCTAAAAGCGTTGGCAGAAAAAAACAAGGCTATTTTGTTCGTTGGAACAAAAGCTGAAGCAAAGAGAGTTGTAGAAGAAAATGCTTCTTCAAGAAATCTTCCTTATGTTTCTTCAAGATGGGTTCCTGGGACACTAACAAACTGGACAGAAGTAAAGAAAAGAGTAAAGAAACTAGAAGACAATCTAGAGCAAAAAAATTCTGGTGAAATAAACAAGTACACAAAGAAAGAAAGACTAATGATTGACAAAGAGAACGAAAAACTAGAGAGAGATTTTACTGGTCTTAGAAATATGGATGGTATGCCAGATGCTGTTGTAATAATAGACCCTAGAAATGAAAACGTTGCCGTAGACGAAGCGGTAAACATGAATATACCTGTAATCGCACTAGCAAACACTGATTGTGATATCAGCAAAATCACATATCCTATAGTTGCAAATGACGCTAGTTTGCGTACAATTGAAAAGGTTGTAAAAGAACTAGCTAACGCTGCTTCAAACTCTTAATCTTAGAGGGTGGCAAAACGCTAAGTTTTTTTGTTTTATTGGTTTAATAATTTTTTTATTTTTATATGAGTCAAATAGGAGCAGAAGCTGTAAAAGAACTAAGAGACAAAACTGGTGTCTCTGTAATGCAGTGCAAAAAAGCACTAGAAGAAGCCGAGGGAGATATGGAAAAAGCTCTTCTTATACTACAGAAGAAGTCTAGTGAAATAATGGCAAAAAAGGCAGATAGAGACTCTAGTGATGGAATCATAACCATAAAACAAAGTGGAAATAAGGTTGCTATAAGCAAAATTTCTTGCGAAACAGATTTTGTTTCTAAAAACGAAGAATTTGTAAAGTTTGCAGAAGAAGTAACAGAAAAACTCCTAGATAGCGAAGATGCAGCAAAAGAATATGCTGAATCAAAAATATCCGAACTCGTACAAAAGATTGGTGAAAATATACAAGTAAAAGAACTAGAAAGTTACGATGGTGAAACTATAGGGCTATATGTACACCACGACAAAAAAAGCGGTTCTGTTATCATCCTAAAAGGAGGAACACCGGAACTTGCAAAAGACATAGCTATGCATGCAACAGCTATGAGACCACAGTACCTAAAAAGAGACGATGTAGACTCTGATACTCTAGAAAAAATGACTGAACTGTTTAGAGAAGAAATAAAAGAGTCTGGAAAACCAGAAGACATCCAAGAAAAAATGCTAAAAGGTAAGGTTGATTCTTACCTAAAAGAAATAACTCTATTGGAACAACCATTTATAAAAGATGGGGAAAAAACTATATCTAGATTGCTTGAGGATAATAGTGCTACAATAGATAGACTGATATACAAGTCAGTATCATAAACCATGTTTTACTTTATATTGTTTTTTGGTTCTGCTATAGTTTTGTCTATATTTTTGGGCAAAAAGATAGCAATGCTAAGAAATGAAGAAATAGATATATACGACAGAGATCCTATATATTTTGAAGCAATAGACGGAACTCTAGCTTCTCTTAGAAAATCTTCTGTAAAAACTATCAAAAAAGGCTTCCAGTCATTTGCCCTATTTGTGGCAAAGATGTTTATTTTGCTTTCTCACAAAATAAAGAGCGAAGCTCAAAAAAGATTCCCTCATATAGAAAAACCAAAAGATCTGTGGGAAATGATCGCAAATTTCTTCATGCATAACTTTACCGATTACAGAGTAAAGGTTCGAAAATTCAAAAGACATATAAAGGAAAAAAACGAAGAAAAAGAGGAGGAGGAAGCATATTTTGAAGATCAAGAAAGAATATAGAAAGACTTGATTATTTGGTCAAAAAACGATAATATCATCCTACAAAACAATACGCCGAAGTAGCTCAGTTGGTAGAGCAACCGCCTTGTAAGCGGTAGGTCGCGAGTTCGAGTCTCGCCTTCGGCTCCAGAAAATAAAAAATCCGCTGGTATGCCAGCGGATTTTGATTAGTATTATTCTTCAATTAACGGCTTTTTATTTGCCCCCGCAACCACATTGAATCCACGGAAACGAATCTCGGCAGCATGCTGTCTGAGCCATGTACTTTTAGAAGATTTTTCTTCCAATGTAAGAAGCTTGTTGTTTAAGTTCTCAAAAAGCTGAGACATGGGAGATATCGTTGCCAATGCCGTCATATCCCTCACAAACTCCAGGTGTAGCTTTGAAATAGCTCCAATAGGAGCTGAGCCCAAAACTCGAGTTGCGAAAAAAACTATAAGATTGAGTTTTGTATTACCCATCTTTTCAAGTTCTTTTACAAACTCTTCAAAAAACTCTATTTCAACAACAAAAGACCTTACCGCAGCATCCCTTGAGCCCTTGCTCAAATTGTTAGTGTTCGAAATATATTCGGAAGACCAGACAAGTCTTTGCATGTTTTTGTTAGAAATAGAAGCCCCAAAGACCTCAAGATAGTTTCGCTGGACAATGTCATTGAAACTTTTTATTTTGGATAACCTTTCTGGCTTCCATTCTTTGCCTTTCTCTATCCTGGACAGAGCTTTTTTGGCGTCACTGGTTAATCTCATCATTTTTATGCCCCCAACGAACTTTGAAGCAGAACAATTTATAAGTTAAGTTTATTGTCATATGAAAAAGAAAAAACAATATAAACATCTTTCTTTTGAGGAAAGATTTGTGATTGAAAAATCATTGAGTAGAAGCATAAAGATTAGAGATATAGCTATGCTATTAGGTAGAAGCCCAAGTACTATAAGTAGTGAAGTCAACAGAAATAGAGTAAATGGAGAATATATAGCAGATAAAGCCCAACATAGATCATATATTAAAAGATGGAGATCAAAGAGGCAGTGCTTGAAAGTCTCTATGGATAGATTCTTAGTTGGGTTTGTGGAGAAGAAACTTATTGAAAAATGGTCACCTAAACAAATAAGTGGGTATTTAGATAAAGAACATGAAATAACATGTTCAGATAAAGCAATATATAAGTTTATTGACTCTAGATGTCTAGAAAGGTACCTGTTTTGGTCATGGAACAAGAAAAAGAGTGGAAGGAAGAGGTATAAATATGATAACCCTAAAGATAATAGAAAATATATTAAAAATAGGCCCGTATTAGTTGGTGTTGGTCACTGGGAGGTAGATTTTATTGTTTCTAAAAAAAGCACCTGGTCACTTCTTGTGGCGACTGATCGCTTAACTAAACATACTCTCATAAAGAGGCTCCCAAACAGAAAACACGTGACTATCAATCACGCGCTTTCTGAAATGTTCAATGGTCAATCTCTTAAAACTATAACCACTGACAATGACATCGCTTTCAATCACTGGAAAGTGATTGAAGAGCAATTAAATACTAACATATACTTCACACATCCCTATCATTCATGGGAGAAGGGGCTGGTAGAGAATACCAATAGATGGATTAGATGTTTTGTACCCAAGAAGAGAGACGTTAGTACCGTAACTGATGAAGAAATTGAAAGTATTCTTTCCTTCATCAATGACCGACCGAGAGAAGTGATTGATTTTAGAATTCCTAGTGTGTACTATAAAGAACAGCAATGTGTTCTGCTTGAGGGGTAGCTGGAGGATGTACAATTTTTGTACATATTACAGCGAGTTTTGTGTTGTGTCAAACTATTATTCTGAAACTATTTCTTTTAGTTTTTCTAGAGACTGAAATCCTTTGTATAAAGTACCATCTATAACTAAAGCTGGATAAACATCACCCTCAAAGCCATATTTATACTCCAGTACTTCTTGAGAAAAGGTTTTATCTATTTCTGGGAAAGAAAATACTTTTACGTTTGGAAAATCATCTCTCAGCGCAGACAGAACATAACCTTGGTCAGAACACTTGATGCAGTTATCTGTTTTGTAGAAATACAGCACGGAAACAGTATCCAGATTACAGTCGTCTTTGACATCTTCTAGGATAAGGAAATTTTTGATCTGAAATACAGAATAAAGACTCCTTATTTCTTTGACCTCTTGTGTGTTGGTCGATAGATTCTCTTCAGCATAAGAAAGTCTATCTGAAAGGTCAGAAAGCTCTCTTGAGATAGCACTTTCTCCACTGGAAAGAGACTCACAGTATTCTTCTTGATATTTTTGTACATCTATATCGGCGCTAGAAATAATTTCTGATATGTCACTCTGTAGATTAATAAGAGTATTTATTTTTTTATCTGCGATAAACTTCGAAATAAGTAACATCAGGGTAAAGATTGCCAAAGAAATAACTAGCGCTATTATAGATACTTTTCTGATAGAGTTTTTCATATGTTTTTATAATTTTATCGCCAAGAAGGTTTTTTAGAAATAGCTGTATTCCACGCAGACTTGAAAACCCAAAATGGAGACAGTAGGTAGTAAGCAACCAAAAAATAAAAAATATCAAAAGAAAGAAATCCCCTTCCCTTGGATATTTTTCTTCCAAGAAAAACCCAGAAGAAAGTTATCGATACTAAAAACAGAGAAAGGAAAACAACAATATCTGTATTGAAAAAGAACCAATCTAGATTAAAAAGATGAAAACCATCCGTTCTAAATCCTGCAAAATAAATCCCCCTGATCTTTTGTATGGAGTTTGATACAAATCTAATCAACAGTATGAGAGTAGAAACCGCAACACCACCTATCGTAAAAAGTGCTACTGGTAATGTAAAAGTTGCTATGTTTCCGTACTTTTTCTTCAAGAGCATATGTTTGTAATCTATAACATTCTTGAAAAAGCCGTATGTCCATCTAACCCTTTGTTTATAAAGCTTTTTTGTCGTATTTGGACTAACTGTATATACAAACGAGTGTGGAGAAAGTGCTATCTTCATACCGGCCTCATGCATACGAAGAGCGATTTCTTGGTCTTCTGTGTTGTGCGCTTTTTTGAATTTACCTATTTTTTGAAATACTTCTTTCCTAAAAAAAGAAAAAGGTCCGGGTGTAACCTGTATCGCATCTATGTCAGAAAGAACTTTTTTTATATAAGCCGCCATATCATACTCGGCAACTTGAACTTTTTGGATGAAGCTTTTTGGGTTATGAATTATAAGAGTAGGTATAACTGCCATTGTATCGTTACTTCTTCTAAATGTCTGAATTATTCTCTTCAAAGCTTTGTTGTGTACAAACGAGTCAGAGTCTAAACACCCTATAAAATCTCCGGTTGCATGTTCAATACCGAGATTTACTGCTGTATGCTTTCCTCCATTTTCCTTTTGGAAAATTTTTACTTGAGGGTTGTTTGAAAAGTTTTGCATTTCTTTCCAGGTACCGTCAGTACTACCGTCGTCAACCGCTATAATCTCAAACTTATTTTTTGGATAATCTAGCATAAGAAGGGATTGTATAGTCTTTCTTATTGTCCCCTCCTCATTCCAACAAGGCACTATAATAGATACAAAAGGTAGATCTTTCATATTTGTATCGTGGGTTGGTTTAGGATTTTTTTTGGATTTTTTTGTTTCTCTGAAGTGAATAAGTAGAAAAAACACCTGTATATACAAGGCGAAAAAGGTTAGGAAATAAACAAAAATTTTACCCAAGTTCATGTGGGAACATTTTACCACAAAAACTCATATTTTCAACAGGTGGATATGGTCAGCTCTTGCTATAATTATCTCTATGGAAAATACACAAAATGATCAAAACAATATACAAATAGAGTCCCAACCGAAAAAGAAAAAAGACTTGCCAATCGGTAGTGCTATAGTTTTGGCTGCGGTAATAATCGGAGGAGCGATGCTCTTGAAAGATATAAAACCTGCAGAAAAAAATGCTGAAACAAATACAGGTAGCTCTACATCTTTGGGAATAAAGCTAGAGAAAGATGAGCACATAAGAGGTGACAAAAATGCACCTGTACTTCTTGTAGAATATTCAGATATAGATTGTCCTTTCTGTAAGAAATTTCATCCTACAGTAAAACAAGCCCTAGAAGAATACGATGGACAAATTGCTTGGGTATATAGACATTTCCCTCTTACAAGCCTTCATCCAGAAGCTAAAGACAAAGCTATAGCAACAGAGTGTGTTGCAAAATATTCTGGAGAAGACGCATTCTGGACATACCTGGACTATCTAGTTTCAAATGAAATACCGGCTAGCGATTTGTGGCAAACAGCACAAAATCTGGGTTACACTGACGCAAGAATAGAAACTTGTATAGATACAAAAGAAACTCTACCTCTAGTAGAAGCTGATATAAAACTAGCAGGAGAAGCTGGCGCAAAAGGTACACCTCACTCAGTTGTATTCAACTCAAAAACAGGAAAAGCGACACTCGTAAGTGGCGCTTATCCTATCGAAGAACTTAAAAATGCTATAGACGGGGTTTTGAATTAATCAAAATAGTTCTTTAGTCTTTGGATTTTTTCGTTTTGTCTTAGCTTGTCGTGAACCTTGGCCTCGATTTGTCTGATACGCTCACGAGTAACATTAAACTCCCTACCAACTTCTTCCAAGGTGTGCTGAACACCGGTGTTTATACCATATCTCATTTCTAGAATCTTTTTCTCTTTTGGAGAAAGTTCCTCTAGAACTTCTCTTATTTGTTCAGAAAGAAGATTTCTAGAAACTTCTTGGTCTGGTCTTAGTATCTTTTCATCTGGGATAAACTCACCCTTTGTAGACTTCTCATCTCCGTCGTTTCCTATAGGCTTTTCTAGGGAAACTGTTTCTTGGTTTATTGTTTCTATAACGTGAACTTTTTCTACGTCTATTCCCATTTCTGTAGCAATTTCTTGTGGGAGTGGATCTCTACCAAGATCTTGAGAAAGTCTTCTTACAACTTGTTTGTATTTTGAAATAGTTTCAACCATATGAACTGGTATTCTGATAGTTCTAGACTGGTCGGCAATAGCACGAGTTATAGATTGTCTTATCCACCAAGTAGCATAAGTTGAGAACTTGTAACCTTTTGTCCAATCAAACTTCTCTACCGCTTTGAAAAGACCCAAGTTTCCTTCTTGTATAAGGTCTAAAAGAGTAAGGTCGCTTGATCTACCAACATACTTCTTGGCGATAGAAACAACAAGACGAAGGTTGCTTCTGGCTAGAAGGTTTTTTGCTTCATCGTCACCTTTTTCTATTCTTTTAGCGAGCTCTCTCTCTTCAGCCGCAGACAAAAGTGGATATTGTCCGATTTCTTTTAGATATATTTGTATAGAGTCATATTGGGAAATCTCTCTTGGAGAAAGGTATTTTGATATATCGTTTTTATCTTGATCCAGATCAAGTATATTTCCTCCTTCTAGAACGTCTATTCCGGAAATATTCATGTCCTCATATAGTGCCTCTAGAAATGGTATGTCTTGTTCAATATTTGGAAATTCTTTTAGAATTTCATCGTATGTTATAAAACCTCTCTTTTTTCCCTTCTCTATCATCTGGGATTTTTTTGTGTCGAGATCTTCTTGTTTTTTCTTACCTCTTTTTGGTGCGGATTTTTTTACTGTTTTTTTGGCTGCCTTCTTTGGAGCTTTTTTTACTGCTTTCTTTGCAGTTTTCTTTGCCACTTTTTTCTTAGATGCTTTTTTAGGAGCCTTTTTGGCTGCCTTCTTTGGAGCTTTTTTTACTGCTTTCTTTGCAGTTTTCTTTGCCACTTTTTTAGTTGTTTTTTTTGTTTTACTTTTCATATTTATAATTTAGTTCTTTTTTCTATTAATACATCTAATTTTTTTCTTTGATCCACAAACTGTTTTATTTTCTCTAGAGCTTCTGATTCGTCTCCCAGTTCTTCGGCCCTATCTATTTCTTCCCTGAGTTTATCCAGCCTATCCCATCCTACCGATTCTTCAAGATTTATCAAGACCTCTTCAAATATAGATGATCCTACTTCTCTAGATGCAATTTCATTATCGAGAGAAAAAAGTAGTTCTTCTTTCCGACTCTCTGCGAGTGATTTATAAGATTCGTATTCATCTCCCAGTATTGCCTTGATTTGTTTTTCGTATTCTTCTGTCTCTTTTTGTTTATCTTCACTTCCATATAGATAAAATAGAAGCCCCAACGCTTGAGATGCTATATCTCCTCTATCTTTTCTTTCTGGCAAATCTTCACTTGAACTTCTCTCGTCGATATAAGACGTCTTGATATTTTTTCTTAGATAATTATCTACATCTTTTTCTATGCTCAAACTATCTAAATCTAGTTTGGAAGAAATTGTATTTATTTTTTCTTTTCGAACTATTTCGCTGTCTATTTTTGAAAGAAGTGGAACTATCTTTGTATAGATATTTTTCGCCAAGTCTTCTTTGTTTTTGCTTTTTTCTCTCAAAAATTCTGAAAAGAAAAGTGTTGCGTCTTTTCCATGAGACAATATTTCACCCCACCTAGCACTGTCTTTCTTCAATATATCGGCCGGATCTTCGTCAGTTGGAATAGTGACTATTTCAACAGATAAACCCTTCTCTAGAGCCAAATCTGTGGCCCTATAAGAAGCTCTTATTCCCGCCTTATCTCCGTCAAAAGCCAGTATTATCTTTTCGGCGATATTTTTTATCATTCCAAAGTGAGTTAGCCCTCCAAGGTCTTCGTTTTTTTCATTTACAGAAAAAGCTGTACCGCTTGTTGCTATTGTGTTTTCAAAACCAAACTGATGAGAAAGAACTAGGTCAAACTGTCCCTCTACAATAATCGCACTCTTTTTTTCTCTTATTTTGTTTTTGGCAAGATTTATACCATAAAAACTTGCGCCTTTTGAAAAAATCGGAGTTTCAGGACTATTCAAGTACTTTGCTGGTTCAATATCTTTGCCACTACTATTTCCTGGGACCTCCAGATATCTCCCAGAAAAAGCTATCACTCTTCCAGATGAATCACACAAAGGGAAAACAATCCTAGAACGAAATCTGTCATAAAACTGACCAGATTTATTTCCCTCTTTTATAAGGCCCGCAAGATTTATATCTTCTGTAGAAAACCCAGAAGACGAAAGATGCTTATAAAGCGCGTCCCAAGAATCTAATGCGAAGCCTATTCTAAACTTGTCTATACTTTCACTTTTAACCCCCCTATCCAAAAGATATTTCGAGGCAATAGGCATGTCTTTCAAGTTGTTTTCAAAAAAGATTGTAGCTTCTTCCATGATTTCATAAAGCTTGTCTTTTTTGTTGCTTTTTTCACTTCTTTCGTATGTTATAGGAACACCCGCTCTTTTTGCCAAAACCTCGAGAGCCCTTTTGAAATCGAGACCCTCGAAAGCTTCAACAAAACTAAATATGTCACCCTTGGCACCACAGCCAAAACAATAATAAGAACCGCGAGAAGGAGAAACCATAAAGGAAGGTGTCTTTTCTTTGTGAAAAGGACAAACCGCCTTCAGGTTAGATCCTGCTTTTTCCAGTTTTATATAAGAACCTATAACATCTTCGATAGATATAGATTCTTTTATTTTTGAAACTGTATCTCGCATAATTTTAGAAGCGAGAAAACTTAATCAGCGTACTCTTCTGTATCTTCGTCTACAAATAGACCTTCTAGTTCACCTCTGAAACCGGTACCAGCTGGTATCAGTCTACCGATGATTACGTTTTCTTTTAGACCTCTCAGTCTATCTATACCACCCTTCATGGCATTGTTGATAAGAACCTTGTTTGTGTTTTGGAATGAAGCAGCAGATAGCCAGCTCTTTGTTGTAAGAGAAACTTCACTTATTCCAAGAACCAAGTTTTCGAAAGTAGCAGGCTTACCACCGCTTTCAATAACTGAATCGTTTTCTTCTTCAAGTTCTAGTGATTCTACAAGCTCTCCTGGAGAAAATGTAGTGTCTCCAGAATCTTTGACTCTCTTTCTAGAGAACATTTGTCTTATGATTATCTCTATATGCTTTCTAGAGATAGACGCACTCTGAAGCTCGTAAACTTTGTTTATTTCGTTTACGATATAGTCTTCTGCCATTTCCTTTCCTCCAAATTTTAATATTTCTGAAATATCTGCAGAACCATCTGTAAGAAGTTGTCCTTTCTTTACAATTTCTCCCTTCTTTACAGCGATAAGTCTAGGGTAGTTTACTTCATAAACTATTTCGTTTGGTTTTCCATCTCTCTTTGTATCAGAAAGAACAGTAATTCTTTTTTCTGTAGGAGTATCAACGATGTCGATAACCTCACCACTTGTCTCTGATATAGTAGCTGGATTCTTAGGTGCTCTTCTTTCGAAGATTTCTTCAACTCTAGGAAGACCTTGTGTAATGTCAGATCCAGCAACACCTCCGGCGTGGAATGTTCTAAGTGTAAGCTGTGTACCAGGTTCACCGATAGCTTGTGCTGCGATTATACCGATAGCTTCTCCGTCTTTTACAAGTTCATTTCTACCAAGATCTAGACCGTAACATTTTTGGCAAACACCATACTTTGTTTTACATGTCATAGGAGTTCTAACGATAACTTCTTCTACTCCCATAGCCTCTATTTCATCAGCTTGTTCTTTTGTTATCATGTGACCCTTCTTGAATACAACCTCTCCTTTTTGGTCTTTGATAGGTTCTGCAAGAACTCTACCTCTTATATTTTTAGATAGAGATATTTCTATACCAGAAATATTTTCTTTTGTTAGAGTTTTTCCTTCTGTAGTCTTACAGTCTTCTTCTGTTATCACAACGTCTTGTGCAACATCAACAAGTCTTCTTGTTAGGTATCCCGCCTTCGCTGTGTTTAGAGCGGTGTCGGCTAGACCCTTACGTGAACCGTGAGTTGAGATGAAGTATTGTATAGGAGAAAGACCCTCTGTATAAGATGGAATGATCGGATAATCGATAATTCTACCTGTAGTGTTTTGGATAAGACCCTTCATACCAGCCATCTGAGAAATGTTAGACATAGAACCTCTAGCTTTCGGATGTATAAGGTCGTATGTAGAACTTCCCTTGTCCAAGTCTCTAGCCAAGAGAGCCTCAACGTCTCCCTTTGCCTTGTCCCATATCTCGATAACTTTTCTATACTTTTCTTCTTGAGAAAGAAGACCTTCTTGCCATTGTGATACGATTTCTGCCTCTTTCTTTCTAGATGCTTCAATTATGTCTTTCTTTTCTTCTGGAACACGAACGTTTGCAATACTCCAAGTTGTACCACTCTTTGTTGCATACTTGAAACCGAACTCCTTGATCTTGTCTAGGAATTTTGGTGTTTCGTCTATTCCATACTTGAGGATGAATTCATCTACAAGTTTTGAAACTTTTCCAGCTGTAATTTCTTCGTTTACATACGGGAAGTCTTCAGGAAGTATAGTATTGAAGAGTAGTCTTCCAACTGTTGTTTCAAATACCTTACCTCCAAATATACTGTATTTCTCCTTATCAGTAGGCATAACAAATATTTTTGCGTGTATACCAACCTCTCGGAAGTCATACATAAGTATTGCGTGGTTTGGACTTGTGAAGTAAGCACCTTCACCCTTTTCTCCATCTACTGATTTTGTCATCCAGAAACATCCCAAAACCATGTCCATTCTAGGGTTAGCAATAGGATCTCCGTTTGCAGGCTTAAGTAGGTTCTTTGCAGAACAGATATACATTTCTGATTCTTTCTGTGCTTCTTTTGAAAGAGGAACATAAACTGACATTGTGTCTCCGTCGAAGTCAGCGTTGAAAGCCTGACAAACTAGCGGGTGAAGTTGTACAGCATTACCCTCGATAAGTGTAGGATTGAAAGCTTGAATACCAAGTCTGTGAAGAGTTGGAGCACGGTTAAGAAGAACAAATTTGTTTTGTATTACTTCTTCTAGTATTGCCCAAACTTCTGGAACTTGATCATCTATAAGTCTGTTTGCACCTCTTATATTGTATGCGTATTCTCTCTCAACTAGTTTTGAGATTATAAATGGTCTAAATAGCTCTAGTGCCATGTGTTTTGGAAGACCACATTGATTGAGTCTAAGTTGTGGACCAACCACAATAACTGATCTACCTGAGTAGTCCACTCTCTTACCAAGTAGGTTTTGTCTGAAAAGACCTTGTTTACTCTTCAAGTTATCAGAAAGAGATTTAAGTGCTCTCTTTTGACTCTTGGACATTGCTTGTGAGTCTGAAGACTGACACATAGAGTTATCTATAAGAGCGTCTACAGCTTCTTGTAAGATTCTTTTTTCGTTTCTCAAGATCACGTCTGGAGCATGAATCTCTTTTAGTTTCTTAAGTCTGTTATTTCTGTTTATAACTCTTCTGTAGAGGTCGTTTATATCTGAAGTTGCGTGCTTTCCTCCGTCTATAGCAACCATAGGTCTAAGTCCTGGAGGAATAACAGGAAGAACTGTTAGGAACATCCATTCTGGTCTTATGTTTGCCTTGATCATAGATCTAACAAGGGCAAGTTTCTTCTTCAACTTCTCTTTTTCCATTTTACCTGCATCTTCAATAGCAAGTAGAGTTCTTTCTAGTTCCTTCTCTAGATCTAGAGATTTCATTATGTTGTATATTGCTTCAGCACCGATAGAAGCCTCGAAACATGCACCGTACTTGATAGAGAAGTGGTGATAGTTTATTTCTCCCCAAACCTTTCCTATTTGTATTTCTGCTATTTCTTTTTTTGCAGAAAGGAATAGTTCTTTTAGTTTCTCTCTGTCTTTCTCATCTTCTATAGACTTGATTTTTTGTTTGTATTCTTGATCTATCTCTTTTAGAACTCTAGCTTTTTCTTCCTCGTGAACTTTTGTAACTATGTAACCTGCAAAGTACACTACTTTCTCTAGGTCACCAGCTGCAATACCAAGAAGTGTAGACATTCTTGAAGGAATAGCTTTCAAGTACCAGATGTGTGCAACAGGTGTAGAAAGTTCAATGTGACCCATTCTTTCTCTTCTAACAATAGCTCTTGTTACTTCAACTCCACATTTTTCACAAACAACACCTTGGAATCTTATTCTCTTGTATTTACCACAATAACATTCGTAGTCTTTCTCTGGACCAAATATTCTTTCGTCGAAAAGACCGTTTCTCTCACTTCTACCTGTTCTGTAGTTGATAGTTTCCGGCTTTGTAACTTCACCATAAGACCAATCTCTTATAGCATCCGGAGAAGCCAGCTTTATCCCTATCGAATCAAAATTGTTTAGTTTTAGTGTTTTCATATATTTTTTGATTAGTTAAGTTTGATTAATTCTCGGTTTCTTCGACAGGTTTTGATGTTTCGTTTTGAAGTTCAACATCTAGAGACAGACCTCTCAAGTAATTGAGCATCACTTGGAATGAAGCCGGTGCGTTTACCTGACTTATGTTTTTACCTTTGATAATCGAATCAAAAGCCTGAGTTCGACCAACGATGTCATCAGACTTGTATGTAAGCATTTCTCTTAGTGTATAAGAGGCTCCGTAACCTTCTAGTGCCCAGACTTCCATTTCTCCAAATCTTTGTCCTCCACCTTGAGCTTTACCTTGTAGTGGTTGTTGAGTGATAAGTGAGTATGGTCCGATAGAACGCATAGCAATCTTGTCTTCTACCATGTGGTGAAGTTTCAAGATATACATGATTCCAACTGCGATATCTTTATCGAATTTTTCTCCTGTCTTTCCGTCGTATAGAGGTATCTGTCCACTTCTTGGGAACCCTGCTTTTTCTAGCTCATCACTTATTTCTTCTACTGTAGCTCCACAGAAAGGAGGAACTATAGCTTGGTAGCCGAGTGTTTCAGCAGCTATACCAAGGTGCATTTCTAGAATCTGTCCTAGGTTCATACGAGAAGGTATACCAAGTGGTGTAAGGATTGCATCTACTGGATCACCGTTTTCATCGTATGGCATATCTTCTACTGGAAGTATTGTTGAGATAACTCCCTTGTTACCGTGTCGTCCAGCAAGCTTGTCTCCGACTGATATGTTTCTAACTTGAGCAACTTCGATAACTATTTTCTTGATAACACCTGATTCTAGTTGATCGCCTCTTTCTCTAGAGAATATCTTGATAGAAATAACTCTACCTCTTTTACCGTTTGGCATTCTTAGAGATGAGTCTTTTACATCACGTGCTTTTTCAGCAAAGATAGATCTAAGCAGCCTCTCTTCTGGAGTTAGTTCTGTTTCTCCCTTTGGAGTAATTTTACCAACTAGTATATCTCCTTCTCTAACTTCTGCACCGATTCTAACAACACCTTCTTCGTCTAGATCTTTTAGTTTATTTTCTCCAACGTTTGGTATATCTCTTGTTGTTACTTCTGGTCCGAGTTTTGTATCTCTAACAACACAAGTTAACTCATCTAGATAGATAGAAGTAAACTTTGCATTTTGAACAAGTCTTTCAGATAGGATTATCGCGTCCTCGTAGTTTGATCCGTTAAATGACATGAAAGCAACTCTAACGTTTTGTCCGATAGATGCTTGTCCGTCTACTGTGGATGATGTGTCGGCTAGAACGTCACCTTTTTTCACTTTTTGTCCAACAGAAACTATAGGTCTTTGGTGGAACAAAGAGAATTTGTTTGTTCTAGAAAATGTAGAAAGCTTGTAAGTTGTCTTTTCTTTTCCTTTTAGAGTTATTTTATTTCCGTCTACTTCTACTATTTCTCCGTCTTCTCCAGCTATAACAAGTCTTCCTGAATATCTAGCAATGGCTTCCTCTATACCTGTTGCAACAACTGGTTTTTCTGGAACGATACAAGGTACCGCTTGTTTTTGCATGTTAGATCCCATGAGCGCTCTGTTCGCGTCATTGTGTTCTAGGAAAGGAATCATAGAAGTCGCAATAGATAGAGGTTGATTTGTAGCAACATCTATATAGTCAACTTTTTCTCTTTCGATAAGTCCTGGTGAAGTCTTGATTCTGGCCTCGATTATCGGCTCAACTATTTTTCCGTTGTCATCTAGTTTTGTTCCGGCGTGAGCAACTATCATACCCTCTTCTTCTAGAGCGTTTAGATACTCGATTTCTCCTGTAACTTTTCCTTTCTCAACCTTCATGTATGGAGTTTCGATAATTCCGTATTGGTTTACTCTTGCGTATGTTGCAAGGTGAAGAACAAGACCGATGTTTTGACCTTCTGGTGTGTGAATAGGACAAACTCTACCGTAGTGAGATGTGTGAACGTCTCTAACTTCTAGCCCAGCTCTTTCTTTTGCAAGTCCTCCTGGTCCAAGTGCGGATATGATTCTTGAGTGCTCTAGTTCCGCAAGAATGTTTTCTTGGTCCATAAACTGTGAAAGTTGGTTTGTAGTAAAGAATTCTTTTATTCTAGCCTGTAGTGGCTTTTGGTTTATGATATTTATAGGAAGTGCAGTAGCAGCATCTATAGTAGACATTCTATCTTGGATATTTCTCTTGATCTGAGTCATACCTGTTCTGAACTTTTGTTGCAAAAGCTCACCAACGAATCTAACTCTTCTTTGTGCCAAGTGGTCTATATCGTCACCCTTTGCGTTTGGAGTGTTATATAACTCGATAACGTGTTCTATAACAAGAGCCATATCTTCCTTTGTAAGAGTTCTGTTTTCTAGAGTTTTTGGACTTATGTCTTTCTTGAATCTTTTGTTGAATTGATATCGTCCAACAACAGCTAAGTCATATCTTTCTGCGCTAAATATAGAGTCTATATATTCTCTTGCGTTTTCTGGGGTAGCAAGATCTCCGTCTCTAAGCTTTTTGTATATTTCTACACATGCATCTATTGCAGTTTTAGAAGGATCTTTCTCGATCATGCTCTTGATTTGGTCATGATATTTCTTGTCGAAAAGAGCAAGTAGATCTTTCTCGCTTTCTGCTCCCATAGTTCTTAGAAGTGAGATGATTGGGAACTTTCTTTTCTTGTCTATTCTTACATATATGGCCTCATCTTGTTCTTGCTCAATTTCAATCCAAACACCTCTAGAAGGTATAACTTTTGCACCAAAGTATTTTTTGCCTTTGATATCATGATCTGTGAAGAAGACACCGAAACTTCTTGTCAGCTGAGGAACTATAACTCTTTCTACACCGTTTACGATAAATGTACCGTGAGGTGTCATAAGAGGTATGTCTGTCATGAATATCTCTTGGTCTTTTGTATTACCAATAACCCTGTTTAGAAGCTTTACTCTAGCCTTGAGTGTCGCTTCGTAGGTCAGTTTGTTTTCTTTTGCAAACTCTTCAGTTGTTTTTGGTTCAGAAAGTGTGAAGTCTGAAAATTCTAGGTCATACTTTTTACCAGAATAATCTGTTATAGGAGAAAACTCTTTTAGTATTTCTTCTATACCTTCTTTTATGAACCACTTATAAGAATCGACTTGATGCTCCAAAAGGTTTGGATAGTTTACGAAAGGCTCTCTGTATTTTGAGAACTTTTTTTGTGGTGTTTTGGTCTTTGAACTCATCTTTTTGATTAATTTTATTAAAAACTCTTATAATTTTTAGAGAAGCAAAAAAGCCAAGCATCTTCTGCTTGTTTAGCGAATTTTGGTTTTACCTCTCTTTTTTATTTAGCATCTTGGCCAAAAATAAATGCTATTAGTAGTTTGACTGAATCCCCCGTAACTCAATCTCAATCGGGCTTTATACTATACTAGAATTTGTTTTATGTCAAATAAATAAAAAAAGAAAAAGGATCTCCTTTAGGGAGATCCGTATTTTACTTCTTTGGTTTCGAAGGCGGCCAAACCGGGTTTGCCTTTGAAAGCGCCCTAATAGGAGAAATCGATATTCTCGCCAAGGACATAAAGGTAAATAATAACCAGGATTGAGTAGGTGTCCATCCCGATTGGTCATTCTTCTTTTTTTCAAACCAAGATTTCTGAATCGAAACCCTGAAGTGAGTAAACAAGCGACCAACCCAAAGTAGGACCTCATAGACCATTTTGAAACCAAAAGATACTGCATCTGAAAACATTCCAGTTGCAGAAAAATTTTTATTAGAGCTCATTTGTTTACGTTATACCACAATATATATCAAAATGTCAAGTTTTATACTCTCCCACTCTCGTCCTCTTTATCCTATAAGCTAGCGAGGGTGTGCCGAGATCTTTGCCTATTTTTTCCGCAAGGACTCTCATATATGCTCCACTGGCGCAAGAAACTTTTATTTTTATTATTTGTAAATCTTCCGCTTTGTACTCATCTGCAAACTTTTCCCACAGGGAAATTATTTCATTTTGTCTGAAGTCCCCTTTTACTTTTGCAATCCTTTGTATAGATTCTTCTGCTATATCTTTCCCATTTCTAGTTATGACATTATTGAGAATAATAGAATGTATAGTGACTTTATGTTTTGGGGTGTGAAAAATCTGTCCAAGACGAGCCAAGGAAAAAAGTGGTTTACCGGAAACAGTGCGCGAAGAATACACAGGGTACTCTTCCTCGAAACTTCCGATGCATTTACTTAGAGCCGCTTTTATATTATCTTCTGCTATCGCAGAAAATGATATAAAATTATTTTGACTTTTGAATTTTGAATTTTGAATTATTCCAAGAACATCTCCCGTATCAGTAGAAACTCCAAAAAGTATGTCTACCTCGTATTCTTTATCTAGTTTTAGATATTCTTCTTTTTGGTGAACATCTTGCCCGGAAAGGATAACCAGAACTCCTTCTGCCATAGGATCAAGTCTCCCAGCATAAGTTGCTTTTTCATTTTCGGTTATAGTGCCTTCTTGCCTCAAACGCAAAATACACTCAAGCGGGGTTTCGCCTTCTTTTTTGTAAGTATTTATAATCATCTAGTTAAGAGAAGCTATTTGCTCGTCCAAAGAACTTATTTGTCGTTGCAATTTTTGCATTTCTAAAAGAGTTTTTACTTGATCCTTGTACCCTTCTCCTAGAATAACGTGTCTTTGTATATCCTGACTGTTCTGATCAATAGTAGTTCCTAGTGTTTTTTGTGCCAACATAAATTGAAACGTGCTTGCTATCTCAGATGATTTTTCATCGTTGCCCGTTCCATTAAAAACATATTGAAAAACATATTCGACAGCACCCTCTTCTGTGATTTCTTGACCAACTCTTTTTTGAACCAAACTTTCAAAAGCTTCTTTTATCTCTTTTGGTAAAATATCCGCCCTTGAGAAGGCTTTTGCTGCCTCCTTATCTCCGTTTTTTGCCAAGAATAATTCTGACTCTTTTAGCGTAACAAGAAACTTGTTTATTATTTGTTCATATTCCGCTTCAATCTTTCTGTATTCTGCTTGAAGCTCTCTTTTCTCTGACTCTAGAGATTCTAGACTCGCGCCAGAAGAAACCTCATATGCTTCTTCTATGTGAGCAGTTTTTTCTGGAGCTTCTTCTCTTATGGTATTTTCTTGTCTTACTGATTCTATAGAAGGCTCGTCTTCTATCATACTAGTTTCTACTTGAGCCTGAGACTCGTTTGGTAGCATACTAGCGCCCGCTATTACTCCTAATCCTAACCATTTTTTGGCTTTTTGTATTATTTTTGGTGGTTTTTCCATATGTATAGATTATATCACTTATATATAGGAAATATAGATATTTTGTGGAAAAACTTGCAAAATCTCTAGTTTTATGTTTTAATATAGTCAAACCAAATCCGTTTTTACTATGAAAAAGTTGATTTTTGCCCTTTTGATTTCTGCAGTTTTCACCGTATTTTTTACTGCCTGTAACAGTAATGCCAATCTATTCTTCGTGGATAAAAGCACTACTGTTTCTGAGGAGCGAGTACAGATGACCGTAACAGGTATCGATAAGAATATCATCGGTAACCTCCCCAAACTCCACGGTTACCTCGGTACCAGCAAAAATGCAAAAGCATTCTGTCTCCCTGATAGTTATGACGATAAGCTGATGGCAGAATATCAGCAAGTCATAGATGCCATCGAGGTCGGAAGAAGGCCGATCATAGAAGGAATCTGGGACGACCCGAACCATCGGGAAATCCGCTACCAGAAAACACTGGATCTCCTTAACAAGGACTAAGTTACAGATTCCAGCGCAAAAGTACAAACCACCCTCCGGGGTGGTTTTTTACTTTTTACCTTTTTTCCATTCTTCTATCTTTTTGTGGTCACCAGAAAGGAGAACTTTTGGGACTTTGTATTTTTTGTCTAAACCTTGCTTTGCATGGTTGGTCGATCGTCGAGACGACGATTTAGACCTTTGTTTATTTTCAATAATCTTTCCTGAGTTATCAACCTTATACTTACTAAACCAAGTAAGCACTTCTGGTCTAGTATAGAACTCACTACTTGAGACTCTTTCTTCTTCGAGAGAATCGTGGTTACCCAGAACCCCGGGTATTTGTCTTGCCATAGAGTCTATAACAACCATTGCTGGGAGTTCCCCGCCCGTCAGAACGTAATCTCCGATAGAAATTTTTTCCGTTTTGAAAACTTTGTTTATACGAGCATCTATACCCTCGTATCTACCACATATAAGGATTATATCTGTATATTTTTTTGAAGTAGTTTTTGCATAAGTTGTAGAGAACTTTTTTCCGCTTGGTGCAAAGTTTATTATCTTAACTTTTGGAGTTCTACGAAGCCTTGGCGAAGCAGAATTGATTTTGTTTAGTGCTTTTTCTATTGCTTTTATTACCGGTTCAGCCCGGAGTATCATCCCGGGACCACCACCAAACGGCTTGCCATCTACTATAAGAGAAACGTTGCCGTCTGGCCAAACACGCTTATATTTACCAGAAACAAACTTTCGAGGATTGTAGAAAGTTACTTTTATCTTTTTTTGTTTTATTGCTCTACCAATTATCGATTCCTTGAGATAAGAATCGAAGCTTTCTGGAAAAAGCGTAACCACGTGAAAGTGCATACTTCTTTATGCTAAGATTTTTATTTTTTATTAATTATCGTCATCGTCGTCGTCATCGCCTCCACCGCCTTTTCCTGAGTGGTCATCGTCGTCGTCATCATCATCGTCGTCGTCATCACTATTTCCACTACCAGAATTATCATCATCGTCTTCATCATCGTCAGATATGGAATCATCGTTATCGTCGTCATCGTCATCAGATAATGAACCATGATCGTCGTCACTTTCGTCTTCGGCCTCAATCTCTAGCTCGTCATCATCACTTTTGATTTTTAGTTTTCCATCATCTGTTTTTATTTCGATTTTGAAATCATTACCAAGTATTATAGATAAATCTTCTACAACACTTTTTAGAGATTCTACTTTGTTGTCACCATCTTCTACTGAGAAAATACCTTCAGCACTTTTTAGAGCATCTGAAAGATCGTCACTTTCATCGTCTGAGAAAACCGGTGAGTTTGTTTTATTTAGAAACTCTTTGTCTTCTGGTCTACTTTCTCTATCTTCTGTAGAAAATACAGCCATAGACCTAACTTTTTCTGGGTCTAGATTATATCTAGAAGCAATTTCAGAGATTACTGCGTCTTGAGTATTCTCTATTGTTAGAAAGCCGTATTTTTTATCACCAGCTTCTATTTTTACAATTGTTTCATTAGTGAAGAATTCAACTTCGAGAGAAGAAATTTCTTCAGTTGATAGATCTGTACTTGTAAGACTGACGCCTTTTTCAGAAGCAAGTTCACCAATTTCCTTGATTCTTTCTTCTGCAAATTTTATTTTTAATTCGTTCTTTTTGTCTTCACCTGCTATAGAATATTTTATTTTTTCTACAGCAAGATCTACGCCGTAGAGTGCGTCACCCGGAATAGCATCATCAGAAACAGCGACAACACCGCCACCGACTAGAAGAGCAAGAACTAAAGCAATAGCACCAAACATATATTTTTATTAGATTAAACTTATAATACTTCTATTATAACACAAAAGCCCTTATTCGGGGCTTTTGTACACTTATTATTTAGAAGGGATTATGACAGGTGTTTTGAAACAAGCTTTGTCATTTCGAACATATTTACAACGTCCTTTCCTCCAAAAACCTTCTTTAGATTTGCGTCAGCATTTATATTTCTCTTATTACTTGGGTCTTGTAGGTTATTTGCCTTGATATAAACCCATAGTTGCTTTACAACTTCTGACCTAGGCATAGGTCCCTTACCCACAACAGCAGCAAGATCATCGCTGATATTCATAGGCTTCATAAATGCAGATGTTTTCTTTTCCATATTTTTGTTTATTCCCTTTCTATAATCTAAAAAGAGGATGTTATTTGATAACAGTAGTATTATACCAATTCTAGGGGAAAACCGCCTCTTTTTCTCCACAAAGGGGTTTTTCTCATCTTATGGCTATTTTTAGCTCTACTTCGTCTCCTTCCCAGACTCCCTCCTTTTTTCTTATAGATTTCTTTATAGGCAGGAGGTATCCTCCGGACCTATTATCACGAAATATAGATGTATCCCATGAACTCTCTCCTAGGGTTACACTTACTCTTATAGATCCAAAGCCTCTTTTGGGGAGTTTAGTTTGAAGAGCCCTTATTTCTTCCGCGGTTTTACCAACTATACTGACAAAATACCAAGCAGCTTCCCCTGGATAAATCCATATTTTTGATTTATAAGAAAAAGTTTTATTCACGTCCAAAATTATATCAAAAACAAAAACCGGGTTAACCCGGTTTTTGTTTATTTAGATTCCTTTTAGATCTTCCATTGCCTCATCTACTACTGAAGAGTTATCTCCTCCGCCCATAGATGATCCTCCCATTCCACCTTCTGGCTCATTGATCTTTAGGTTTACTCTAGAGTTATTTTTCATACCGATAACTCTTAGAAGTGTTCTTATAGCTTTTGCTGTGTTTCCTTGTCTTCCGATTATCTTACCCATATCGTCTTTGTTTACTGACAGAGTTATGAGTACTCCCATTTCATCTACTGTTCTATCTACTTTTACATCATCTGGATTATCTACCAGTGCTTTTACTACGTATTCTAGAAAAGCTTTATCATTTTGTTCCATTTTCAAATTCTTATCGCCTTTTATGATAATCATCCCAGAGTCAGCGACCACTCCTGGAGTCAAATTATAGTATACAATCTAAGCAGAAAAATTCAACCAAAAATTATGATTGTTTTAGTTCTTTTCTCTTCTTAGTTGGTGCTTTTTTAGGAAGATTGTTTACCTTCTTTGAGTCTATAAGTCCTTCTTTTACTAGAAAGTTATGAACTGTCTCAGAAGTCTTTGCTCCCTCCTTGATTCTTCTTTTTATCTCGTCACCTTTCAAAACAACTTCTCCGCTTTTCGGATTGTAGTAGCCCAAAGAGTCGATAAATTTACCGCTCTTAGGTGCCCTCTTCGAATCAGTAAGTACGATCTTGAAAAAAGGCTGGTTTTTTCTTCCTGTTCTTTGCATTCTTATGGTTAACATAACGAGAGTGATATTACCAAAATAAATCGATTCGGTCAAATCCGAAAACCTGTGGTATTATTATCCCTAGAAATGAAAAAACCAAAGAAAACAAAGACCGGTAAAGAAACTTCTAGTCGCTATGTTATAGGCAACCTTTCGGTGTCGCTTCGAGGCTGGGGTACGGTTATAGACCCAAACGGTAAAAAAAGGATTAGTATAGATCCAGACTTTCTCGGAACGGCTCTCCATGGCGATACTGTAAAAATACTAGTTCACCCAAAACAAAAAAATCGCTATTTAACAGGTGAAGTAAAAGAGATATTGAGAAAAGGCCGAAGAGGCTGTGTAGGAAAAATAATCAAAGAGGGTGATGCTTTCTTGGTATCCCCTACAGACAAAAGAATACATACAGAAATACTTATCCCAAAAGAATATCTTTCTGGTAGCAAAGAGGGTGACCTAGTTCTTTGTAGTATTTCAGAATGGAAAAGTAGAAGACAACTCCCAATAGGAGAAGTCGAAAGGGTTCTCGGAAAGTCTGGCGAACACAATGCTCACATGGCTGGTATAGCACTAGAAAGAGGCTTTGTTCCGGAACACGAAAAAGATGTTGTTTTTGAAGCAGGAGAATTAGAAAGAAGGGGTATAAGTGAAAAAGAAAAAGTTAGAAGAAGAGATTTACGTGAAGAAAAAGTATTTACAATAGACCCGTTTGATGCCAAAGACTTCGACGACGCTATACACATAAAAGATCTTGGAAACGAAACATATGAAGTTGGAGTCCATATAGCAGACGTATCTTTTTTTGTAACAAATGGTAGCCAGATAGATGAGGAGGCATACGACAGAGCAACTTCTGTGTATATGGTAGACAGAACAATCCCCATGCTTCCACACGTGCTTTCAAACAACCTTTGTTCTCTTGTCGAAGGCCAAGACAGGCTAACAATGAGTGCTATTTTCAATATGGACAAACACGGAAATGTTTTAAGTGAGTGGTTTGGCGAAACAGTTATACAGTCTAAAAAAAGATTTACATACGAAGAGGCGCAAGATTCTCTAGAAAAAGGTGGCATACTTTCTGACGAGCTAAAAAAATTAGATGAAATAACAAGAAAACTACGAGACAAGAGAATGAAGCGAGGTAGTATCGTGGCAGAACAAGTAGAGGTTAAGTTTTTGCTTGATCAAAAAGGTGTACCTATATCTGTAAGTCACAAAATACACCAAAGAACAAACGAAATAATAGAAGACCTAATGCTACTTGCAAACGAGCGCGTGGCTAGATTTATGACACCAAAGAAAAAAGGTATGGGTATATTTGTATACAGAGTTCATGATACACCTGACAAAGAAAGAGTTGGCGACCTCGTTTCCCTTCTAAAACACCTTGGATATAAACTCGAAGCACAAAATTACAATAAGAAAGAAATAACTCCAAAAGATATAGAAAGAATAGTCGAGGAAGTACATGGTACAAACGAACAAGACATAATAAATGATCTACTTATAAGATCTATGGCAAAAGCTATATATTCTACAGACAACATAGGACACTTTGGTCTAGCGCTTTCTCACTATACACACTTCACTTCACCTATAAGACGTTATCCAGATCTTGTAGTGCACAGACTACTAAAGGCAAGGCTCAAAGGAGAAAAAATCCCGATGAAAGACCTGCCTATATACGAAGATATATGTATACACTCGTCTCAAAGAGAGCGTGATGCTCAAGAAGCAGAGAGGACTTCTATCAAGTGGAAGCAAGTAGAATATATTGGACAACACAAGAGTGAAACTCTAGAAGGAACTATAACCGGTATCATGGATTGGGGTATTTTTGTAAGTGATAACCTTTCAAAGGCAGAAGGCGTTATAAGAATCGAAGATCTTTCTGATGACGAATGGTCAGTAGATGAATATGGAACCATCCTGGCCGCAAAAAAATCAAAGAAAAAACTAAGGCTCGGTGACCCGATAAAAATAAAAGCAAAAGAGGTCGACATGGACAATAAAACTATAGACTTTATACTCGCCGAATAAAATGAAAAAATTCTTTTCGAGAATATATTTTTTCGTAATGGTTTTTGTCGCAATAGGAAGTGGAATACTAATTTCTCACGTTGTTTTAGCTGGTGGAAGTTTCGTTAAAATAGAATTTTCAAAGATCGTAGACGAAACTGAAAATCTCATAGGTAGAAAAAATAAAGCTGAAGTTATAGAGGCTGTAGCATACACTCCTCCAGAAGACAAAACAGCTGGAGTGTATCTGGGAAATATAACAGACGAAGATTTTATTCCTCCAGAAGAAGGAAAAATAATAAGAATAAATCTAGAGACAATGAAGCTTTTTGCCTACGAAGACGGCGAGGTAGTAAAAGAAATAGAAGTATTACGCAAAGGAAAACCTGGAAGCTACTGGGAAACCCCAGGTGGAGAATTTTCTATAAAAACAAAGGAAGAAAACCATCTTTCTTCTGTCGGTAGAGCTTGGATGCCATATAGTATGCAGTTTTTTGGAAACTTTTTTATACACGGATGGCCTAGCTATGAAAATGGAATACCCTACCCAAAAACATCACAATACTCTGGTGGATGCATAAGACTTTCGACAGAAGATGCAAAAGATCTGTACGAATGGTCAGACATAGGAACAAAAGTTTCTATATATAGCGAATCAGAAATAGGGAAAATAGCTCAAGGTGAAAGTTATTTTCTTTTAGATAAAAACAAAAAACCAAATATTGATTCAGAAAGTTATATAGTGGGAGACCTCGAAAGTGGAGAAATCTTGCTTGCAAAGAACATGCTTGAAGTAAGACCTATAGCTTCTGTTACAAAACTAATGACAGCCCTAACAGAACTAGAAGTTGTAAGTCAGAGAAGAGATGTAACAATAACCAAAGACATGCTTAGTGCCGAGGGGCAAAACGGCGGATTTAGTGTAGGAGAAAAAATCCCAACAAGCGACCTTATATATCCCCTATTACTTGTTTCTTCTAACGACGCTGCAGAAATATTGGCAAGATTTGTAGGAAGAAATCACTTTATAGAACAGATGAACAAAAAAGCTCAATCAATAGGGCTAGAATACACTACATTTTATGATCCAAGTGGATTATCAGAGTTCAATACATCAACGGCGTATGATCTCTTAAAACTCGCTAGATACATATACTTCTACAAACCATATGTACTTGAGACAACCGTAGAAAAAGATTATGAAACCGAAAATCACTACTGGAAAAACACGAGTCAGTTCTTGGGGCAAGAAGGATACATGGGAGGAAAACGTGGTTACACATCTCTCGCCAAAGAAACAAATCTTGGTATTTTTGAAATAAATGTAAACGAGTTTACCAAGCGTCCTATTGGAATAATCGTACTAGGAAGCAATGATAGAAAAGAAGACACTTTGGATCTTATAAAATATATAGAAGAAAACATCTATCTTGGTTTAGAATAAAATCATGGAACCAAAAAGACATAAATATATAAAATTTTTTTTGGGAATTATTATACTGGTACTTTTTGTTTTAGCCTTATTTTTTATTAAAAAAGCAGAATATACAAAACCAATAGTACAAAACACGAAGATATTGAATCTAAATATAAGTATAGAAAGCACTGAGTCAATGCCTGTAGAAAAAAACATATACGGAGCAAACCTTGCAAAGTACTGGGACGAAATAGGTCCTTGGGGTGACGAAGATATAAAAACCTTATTGACAGAACTATCGCTTAATTCAATAAGAAACGTTGGTGGCTTGGTACACTATCAAAGAGTATGGCTATCTGATGATCAGGTTGAAAAATTACTAACACCTGAAGAAAAAATTAATCTTCTTCCCAATAACGAAGTTAGAGGTTTTGGTTACATAATCTCAGACAGAGAAAAAACAGGTGAAGAAAAAGAGGTTCAAGAAATAACTTCTCCGAAATCAAAGTATGGAGGACTTTCTTACCTCGAGGGTTACCAAAACAAATTGCCGAGAAACTTCATAAGAGACATTGTGGATATATCAAAAGTATCAAATTCTAGTATTTCATACACAATAAACATGAAAAACGGAACACCCGATGAAATCTTGGAGCAAATATCTTTCCTGATAGACTCTGGTGTAAATATAGAATATGTAGAAATGGGAAATGAAATGTATTCAAAGGGAAATGATTACTATCAATCTGGAGACCCAAAAATACAAGCACAGTTAGCTGTTTCAAGATATCTTGATGGTGCGGAAGAATTTAGATCAAAAATAAAAAACGTCTATCCGGAGATAAAGTTTGCAGTGACTTCTGCTCCCAAAAAAGGATTTGAAGAGACCGCAGATGGTTTCGACTCTGATTACAGCTTCAACTCACAGTGGAATATCGCGCTCAACGAAGAAATGCAGGAAAGAAATTATGATACTTATGTAATGCACTTTTATCATGGATTTTTTGGTTGTAATGATATATACAAAACAATGGATAAAAATTCTATTTTTGAATGTTCCGTTAAAGAGCTGAGAACCATAGACAACGAAAGTATATCGAACAATCTAGATACCTCTATCCCTGTGATATTAGAGTACTACAGAAAAACTTTTGAAAACAAAGATATGATCGTAACAGAATGGAACATAAACCAAGACAATAGCAAAACCGGTGGCGCTCTAGCCAACTCGATATTACACGCAGCTTTTGTTGGTGATTTTATAAATCTACTAAATAAAGAAAACTCTGAGCATGGAAATTTTATAAAATTAGCAAACTACCACACGCTCTCAACCAGTGGTGGAAATGCAATGATAAACAAGCGCCATGTTTTGAACAATACAAAAAACAATGAGCCGGAAGATGTCGGAAATTTTGTTAGAAGGACACCATATTTCTCTTTTAGATCAATAAGAGATGTTTTCAAATCAAACTATGTGCCAGCAAAAATAACTATCCGAAACCTTTCACAAAGTGATTCTTTGTTAGAAGATATAAGAATGTATCCTTATATAAATTCTAAAGGGCAAATTGCTATATATATAGTAAACCTATCCTATAAAGATCTGGATTTTGAATCTATAAAAATAAATGAAAAATATATAGATTTAGAAAAAAGTACTGGTAAAATAGATTATATATATGGGGAAGATCCTTCTTACAGCAAGGGATATACGGAGTTTTCCTCAAAACCACAAACAGAAATACAAGAACTAAACAAAAATCTTGATAGGATTTCTGGCCAAATCATACCCGCGCAAGGAACAGGGACTATATATATAAACCCAGAGGAAAAAAATTCTATTCCTTGGCTTGATTATATAAAAATACTTTAATCTTTATTTAGCGTAGCTTTCTGCATCATTGAACTCGATAGAAAGAAGTTTTGAAGCTCCGTCTTTTCCGACAGTAACTCCGTACAAAACTCCAGCGTGAGACATTGTTTCTCTGTTGTGAGTAACTACGATAAGTTGAGAGAATTTGGAAAGTCTATCTAGCATAGAACCATATCTCTTTGAGTTTGCTTCATCAAGCGCAGCGTCAGTTTCATCTAGAACCAAAAATGGTGGTGGGTTTACTTGTGATATAGCAAACAAAAGTGCGATAGATGTAAGTGACCTTTCTCCACCAGATAGCATCTCTAGCTCTCTAACCTTTTTATGTGGAAGATTGACGCTTATCTCTATGCCCTCTTCTTTTTGTTCATCCTCATCTTCTACTATTTCATCTTCTGAAGAAATCTTCTTGGTATTTTTTACAAAAGATAGTCCTGCTGATCCCCCACCAAACATAAGAGAAAATAGTTCTTTGAATTCATTATTTATTTTTTGAACGCCATCTTTGAACCTATTGTCGAGTTCTACCTGGAATTCTTCTATAATTTTCTCTAGAGAAGAAATAGAGTCATTTATATCATCTATCTCTTTTTGCAAGAAGTTATCTCTTTCTACGACAGACTCGTACTCCTTCATGATGTCTCCAGAATCACCCGCTCCAAAAGATTCTAGTTTTATTTTTATCTTTTCTATATCTTTCTTTCTTGTGTACTGAGAATCTCTATTTGTTTCTATTCCTTCTTTCAATTCAAAAGTTCTAAACCCAAGTATAAACTCACCGATCAAAACACTTCCCTCCTTTAGTTCGTTATCGAAATCTACTTCTTCTTTTTTGAAAGATTCTTCCCTTACTTCATTTATATCTATTTCGGATTGGATATTCTGAAGAGAAGACTTGATCTCAAAAATCTTTCTTTGAGAATCCACAGAGTCTTGGTTCTTTTGGTCCTTGCTCGCCTTGAGAGACTCTAGTTTTTCTAGAGCCTTGAGCTCTCTTTCTTCAAGAGAGTTTAAGGTTGTACTTATTTTTGATTTTTCTAATAAAAGTTCTTTTATTTTTTCTTCGTGGTTTTCTATTGTGCTATTTAGAAGAACTGGACTACTGTATTTTTCAATAAAAGATTTTATATTTCTTATTGATCTTTCTATTGCGTCTTTTACAGAAGAAATGTCAGAAATTTTTGAGATATTTCCTAGTTCCTCCTCAAGATTTATCGCGAAGTCTTTTATTTTTGCAAATGGAACATTTGTTACTGCGTCTCTTTTTGCACTATCAGAAAGCTCTCTTTTCTTTGCTTCTTCCATTTCGAGAAGCACTTCTATTTTTGCAAAGTTTTTGTTTATTTCATCTTTTGTTTTTCTTATTTCAGAAATATCTTTTTCTATTCTTTCTTCTTCTATTTTAAATTGTTGACTTCCGCTTTCGGTTGGAATGTTTTTGCTTTCTTTTGCCAAAGAATCTTCTAGTTCTTTTTTCTTGTCATTCAATTCTTTACTCTTTGTATCAAAGAACTCCTTTTGACTCTTGATATAAGATTCTTCTATTTTTAGATATTCCGAATATTTAGAAGATAGATCTTCTCTTAAACTTTTTGCTTCTTCTACTTTTTCTACTTGTTTTTTCAAGAAACGAAGGTGTGGAGCAATTTCTCTTCTAGAAACTTCAACTTCTTTCAAGTGCTCTCTTGTTTTGTCTAGTTTTCTTTGACCTTCTTTTATTCTTATCTGAAATATCTTGAGTCCCAGAGCATCTTCTATCATTTGTTTTCTGTCTTTTGCAGAGGACGAGAGTATCCTGTCCGCTTCTCCTTGAGAAATTATATGGTGTCCAGAAGCTCCTATATTGAGAGAAGACAGAAGTTCTACTATATCTTTTAGTCTAACGTCGCTTCCGTTTATTTTGTAGGTACTAGAACCATCAGAAAAAACCTCTCTGCTTATCTCAATTTTTTCAAAATCTACATTTATAGAAGATTCATCACCTATTTTGAAAACCCTGTCTTTATTGTCAAAAACAATCGAGACACTCGCTCTGTTTTGCTTTGGGAGAATTTTTGATCCTTTGAAAACAAGGTCACTACCACTTTTTCCTCTCATGCTTTTCATGGATTGTTCACCCAAAACAAACCGTAGTGCTTCTACTACGTTTGATTTACCAGAACCGTTTGGACCAACAACGGCAGTTACAGATGTTGTAAACTCTATATCCGTTTTATTTCCAAACGATTTAAATCCTTGAAGTTTTAGTGCAAGTAATCTTCTCACAAAAATATTTTAACATTAATTTCTCCAGCCTCTATCATCTAGGGCTCTTTCGGCTGCTTTTTGTTCAGCTTCTTGTTTGCTTTTACCTTTTCCTTCGGCTGCCAACTCTTCACCAAAGAAAACTCCTACTGTAAAAAGTTTGTCGTGATCTGGACCACTTTCTGACAAAACTTGGTAAGAAGGCGTAACGGAAAGGAACTCTTGTGCTTTTTCTTGAACAAAACTTTTTGAATCTTTCCAAAGTTTCTTTTTTACAACTATGTCAGTAAGAGTAAGTATAGTTTTAGAGATAAACTCATCTGCTTTTTCATAACCTTGATCTATATATATAGCTCCTATAAGAGCTTCAAAGGCATTGGCAAGTATGAAGCTCCTGGCTTTACCAGTGTCTTTTGCTTCACCCTTGGAAAGTAGCATAAAGTCATTCATCCCGAGCTTTGTTGCAACATCGGAAATAATAACTGCATTTACAAGAGCAGCTCTGTATGAAGTCAGTATACCTTCGTCTTCATCTGGATATTTCTTGTAAAGATAATCAGTAACAGAAAGTTCCAAAACAGCATCACCAAGAAACTCGAGTCTTTCGTTGTGTTCAAGACCGAGCTTTGGATTTTCGTTTAGATACGATCTATGTATAAATGCTTGGGTCAAGATAGACTTGTTTACAAAAACAATACCTATCTTTTCCTCAAATGGAGTAAAATCTATCATATTTTTATTTTATTCTTTGCCCTTTTAAACCTCGTCTTTGGATATAAGATTTATCGATTCAGCCAATAGCCCTGCAACGTCATCGTAAACACGAAGATCTGCGAGTTCTTCTGGTTTGAACCACTTTGTATCGTCCAATCCACCAGATGATTCTAGTTTTAGTGGTCCGTATTTTGCTTCAGAAAGGAAGTAAAAAACATGCTTTCTAACTTTTCCTCTTTCTGGATGAGAAGCGATATATTCGTTCTCACCAAGCTGTTTTAGAACCTTGATATCTAGGTTGATCTCTTCTTTGACTTCTCTTATCACAGCTTCTTCTGGTGTCTCACCCTCCTCTACTCCACCCTTTGAAAGGGTCCAGTAGCCAAAAACGTCGTGAACCATAGCAAACATGATTCCATCTTTGCCTCGAGAGAAAACTACACTACCAGCTTTTTGATCTACAGGAATTTTTGTTAGATCTACTTCCTCTTTCTTTTTTGCCGTATCGTCTTTTCCTGGTTCACCCAGTTCTTTGTAGACAGCACCAAGAACCCCGTTTATAAAACGAGAAGAAGAATCCCCGCCAAAACTTTTTGCGAGCTCAATAGCTTCGTTTATCGCAACCTTTGGAGGAACGTCTTTTCTATCTGCAAACAAAAGTTCAGAGAGACCAAGTCTCAATATGTTTCTGTCTACAGGGTTTATTTTTTCGAGTGGCCACTCTGGAGCGGCTTTCTCTATAACATCGTCTATTATTTCTCTTTTTCGAACGATTGTTTCGATAAGATTGTGAACAAACTCATTGTCATCACTCCCTGGCGCAAACTCTTCCAAGTTTTTTTCCAGAGAGGCTTTGACAACATTTTCGTCAAAACCATTAAAGTCACCCTCAAATAGGGTTTGAAGTACGATTGATCTAGATAAATGTCTGTTTGCCATGGGCTAAAGAACAATAATTATGTTTTTGTTAATTTTATAATCCGTATAGCTCTTGATAGAGACCTGAAGCAATACAAGCCCGAAAAAGTATATTACTTCCCCGGGCTTGTACTACTTTGTTTTTTTCTTTAATTTCTTTTCCGCGCTCTTCATAGTGTTCAGGACTTTTCTGCCTTTATACTCTCCAGTTTCCAAAGAAGCTCTATGGCGTAGTCTTACTACACCTGTTTCTTTGTCCTCTGTAACTGCCTGATTTTTCACCTTGTGGTGACTTCTTCTATTGGCAGTATGAGATCGCGTATGTCTCATTCGAATAACCATACGAAGAAGACTATACCAGAAAAACCTGTATTTTGCAATAAAAAACACCGGTGCATAAAGCACCGGTGGTGTTAAAGATCTGATTAGATATTCCTGGAGAAATATTCTTTTAATCTTTCGTCTCTTCTGCTAAATCCAAGTCCGGCAAAACCACAAGCTGTTTTATGATCCAGGGATTTATTGTAAACACTGCACAATATCTCGAAAGCTCTTTTTGCCGCCTGGTAATGCTGGTTGAAAATTTTCTCCGCCACTTCTTCGGCGGCCATCCAGTAAGGTGGACTCGTTTCCCCTCCATCAGAAGACGTCTTCTTGAGCTCGCCCTCATACTCATGATGAAGGTAAAAAGCCTTGTAATGCTTTGGCGCCAAGTCTTTTTGTCTCGCCATGGTAAAACGAACAATCTCTGATTTTGAAATATCAGGAGTAAGCTCTGTTTCGTCGAAACATTCTCTGAGACATGTCTCTTCGGTTGTTTCTTCTTTTGCAAAAGAACACATCCCTCCAGGAAACTTAGGCACGATTATTCCACTAGAAATTCTGTAGTCAACGACCAGAAATTTCAATGTTGTGCGTTCAAACTTGTAGAAAATACTTCCAGAGAAAAATGTGGTTTTTTGTGACTCATTGAGAGGAACATCTTCGTATTCACCCGTTCTTTCATTTTTCTTTCTTTCAAAGAGTACTGATGTAAATGCCCTGATTTGAGCATTATCCATATCTTTATGGTTCATGTCGGTATTTTTTTGTAAATCGCGGAATTGCGATCTATTCTTCTTTATTATATCACAAAAAAGCCTTATTTGTCAATATGTACAAAGGTTTTCCTGTGGAGGCTAGAAATACCGTGTTTTTTAAGGCATTGATAGTGGAGTCTGGTCCCATACCCCTTGTGAACCTCGAAAAAGTACTCTGGCATGCGTATGCCAACCCTATCCATATGTCTGTCTCTTAAGACTTTGGCAACTATGGAGGCAAGGGCTATAAGAGGTATTTTTTCATCACCCTTTATTATGGCTATTTGAGAAGAGTACACTTTTGGCGCTACAAGCCCGCCGTCTAGGAGAATTATGCTATTTGATGGTCTTATGCTTAGTTTTTTGAGATTTCTTTTTATACCAGTCCTTATGGAGTGAGATATACCATCTCGATCTATGGTCTCAGAATTTACCAGAGAAATAGAATAGTCCAGTAAACCTTCCTTTTTCCACTCTTTTATCCTAGAGAACCATTCGTCTCTTTTTTGAGGAGATAGTTTTTTAGAATCTGGAATCCTGCCTATGGCTTCTAGCTTTTTGAGGAAACTTTCATCACACGAGATAGCGCCAACCGACACGGGTCCAGCAAGTGAACCCCTGCCCGCTTCGTCTATGCCTACTATCTTTTGTATCACGATACTAATTATACCAAACATAAACCAGTGTTGTAAGACTAGAGATGATTCTGTGTATTGGTATAATTTATTTATGTCATTCGTACACCTCCATACGCATTCACACTATTCTCTACTAGACGGTCTTTCGAAGATTCCAGATCTTGTAAAAAAGGCGAAGGAACAAAAAATGCCCGCTTTATCTCTAACAGATCACGGAGCGATGTACGGCGCTATCGAATTTTATAAAACATGTAAAAAAGAAGGCATCAAACCAATCATTGGTTTCGAGGCCTATGTTGCCAGAAGAACTCGTCATGATAGAAGTCCCGAATTCGATACAAAAAGCTACCACCTAACCCTCATAGCCAAAAACGAGAAAGGTTACAAAAACCTGATGAAACTAACTTCTATCGCACACATAGAAGGATTCTATTACAAACCAAGAATAGACAAAGAACTCCTAGAAAAATATTCTGAAGGAATAATTTGTTTGTCTGGTTGTCCTGGAAGTGAGTTTGTACAACTTATCAAAAATGATCGCATAGACGACGCAAAAGAATTGCTCAAATTTTATGAAAAATGTTTTGGTAGAGAAAATCTTTTTGTCGAAGTTATGAAACACGAAGAAGTGGACTGGTATATGCCACTTGTCGAAAAAATAGTTTCTATTGCAAAAGAAGTAGATCTACCGATTGTTGGAACATGGGACTCACATTACCTACACAAAGAAGACGGAGAAGCTCACGATACTCTAGTTGCGATAAATACTGGTTCAGAAGTCGGAGAAGCAAAGATGAGCATGAAAGACGGCGACTACTCTCTCATAGGGCCAAGTGAGGCAAAAGAAGTTTTTGGCGACATAGAAGGAGCGGTAGAAAACACCCTAAAAATAGCAGACATGGTTGATATAGAAATAGACATAGGAAACTTATACTTCCCTATTTTTGAAACAGAAAAAGGCAAATCTCCAGACGAAGTTCTAAAAGATAGATGTTACTCACTTGTTGAAAGTGTTGGACTAAAAAAAGACGATGAGGTTGTAAAAAGACTAGAATACGAACTCGGTATCATAAAAGATAAGGGTTATTCATCATATTTTCTTATAGTTGCCGACCTTATGCGTTTTGCAAAAGAAAACGGTATATATACAAACACAAGAGGCTCAGCTGCTGGTTCGCTAGTTTCTTATGTTTGCGGTATTACAAATGTTGATCCTCTTTTCTACAACCTACCGTTTGAAAGATTCTTGAACCCATTTAGACCGTCAGCTCCCGATATAGATCTAGACATAGCAGACAACAGAAGAGACGAGATGATCGAATACGCCAAACAAAAATACGGTGAAAACAAAGTAGCCCAAATAGGTACTTTTGGAACAATGATGGCAAGGGGCGCAGTAAGAGACGTAGCTAGGGCGCTAGGATATCCATACAACACTGGAGACGTCATATCCAAGATGATACCTATGGGATCCCAAGGATTCCCCATGACAATAGATCATGCAATGGAACTCGTACCAGAACTAAAAGAAATGTACGAGACCGACAGAGACGCAAAGATAATTTTAGACATGGCAAAAAAGATAGAGGGTTCAGCAAGACACATTTCTGTTCACGCAGCAGGTGTCGTTATCTCACCAGGAGAACTAACTGATTACACTCCAGTACAACTTGACCCGAAAGGAGGTAAACTTATAACCCAATACAATATGCACGCTGTTGAAGACGTCGGTCTGGTGAAATTCGACTTTCTTGGTATCAGAAACTTAGCGTTTCTAGCAGACTCTATAAAACTCGTAGAAAAAATATACGAAGAAAAAATAGATATAAACAAAATACCATTAGACGATAAAAAAACTTTCGAGATGCTTGCCAGAGGAGAAACAGAAGGAGTCTTTCAGTTGAACGGCGCAGGCATGACGCAAAAACTTATAAAACTAAAACCAACAAGCATACATGACCTAAACGTTATGGTTGCGCTTTATCGTCCAGGACCGATGCAAACCATAGATGAATATATAGAAAGAAAGCATGGTAAAAAACCCATAACCTTCTATCACCCAAAAATGAAAAACTTCCTCGCACCTTCTTTGGGACTTCTTGTGTATCAAGATGACCTACTTTTCACCGCACTTGAACTTTCTGGGTACGACTGGGGTGAAGTGGACAAGTTCCGAAAAGCCGTTGGTAAAAAAATTCCAGAAGAAATGGCAAAGCAACATGTTAGATTCGTAGAAGGTTGTATAAAATATTCTGGAATGAGTAAAAAAGAAGCAGAAAAAATCTGGGATCTATTTGAGCCATTCCAAGGTTATGGATTCAACAAGGCTCACGCCGCAAGTTACGGAAAGGTTGCTTACGAAACAGCTTATATGAAGGCGAACTATCCTGTTCCCTATATGACCGCCATACTGACAGCAGAATCTGGAGATATAGATAAAATATCGCCAATCCTAGCCGAATGTAAAAGGATGAAAATAAACGTTCTTCCTCCAAGCATAAATGATAGCTTTGGTGGATTTACTGTTGTATCTGAAAACGGAGAAGATTTGAAAGAATCGAGAGCTATAAGATTTGGCTTATACACAATAAAAAACCTTGGAACCGATATATCTGACGCAATAATAGAAGAGAGAAAGAAAGGTGGTAAGTTTTCTTCTATAGGAGAATTTCTGACAAGAATAAATCACAGAAACCTAAACAAAAAATCTCTAGAAGCACTTATCAAAAGCGGAGCAATGGATGTGTTTGGATATAGAGGTGAACTTCTAGAAAATATGGGAAACATGCTTCTTTTTATAAAAGAAGGAAATAGTAACAAAAACCAAGCTTCCCTTTTTGGAGAAACATCAGAAATAAACGAGTTCAAATTAACGCCAGGAAATAGAGCTGACATAAAAGACAAACTAATCTGGGAAAAGGAGCTTCTGGGAGTTTATGTTTCTGGTCATCCACTCGACAAATACGAAGAAAGAATAAAGCAAAAAAATGCAAAAACAATAGAAGAGATAACTAGTAACAAGATAGCTCAAAAATACTTAGTAGCATGTATGGTTTCTGATATAAAAGTGCACTACACAAAAACAAACTCAAAAATGGCGTTTGTAAAACTGGAAGACAAGACTGGAACAATTGAGGGTGTTATATTCCCAGACGCACTAAACAAAGCTGGAAGTAATCTAGAAAAGGGACAGATCATAGCAGCTTATGTAACTCTAAAGGAGAAAAACGGAGAGAAAAACTTGATAGTAGATGACTTGAAACTCCTAGAGTAATAGCTCCTAGAAAAAGGCCTATTTTCTGCTATAATCGGTCTATATATGGAGACACAACAAATGGAAAAATACAGGCATACTTTGGCCCACCTTCTAGGTGCTGCTGTTTTAGAACTATATCCTGGTAGTAAATTAACCCTTGGTCCAGCTATAGAAGACGGATTTTATTACGATATAGACGTAGAGGGTAAAATAAGTGAAGATGACCTAAAAAACATAGAAAAGAAAATGAGCGATCTTCTGAAGTCTTGGGATAGCTTTTCTCACAAAGAAGTGAGTCAAGAAGAAGCTCTAGAAGTTTACAAAGACAATGAATACAAAAAAGAACTTATTCAAGAAATCGGAGAAAGAGGAGAAAAGATAACACTATACACCTCTGGAGATTTTACCGATCTTTGCAGGGGCGGACATTTAGAAAATCCAAAACAAGAAATACAAAAAGGCTCATGGAAGCTTGATCGTATTTCTGGTGCATACTGGAGAGGAAGTGAAAAAAACAAAATGCTTACTCGTATATACGGAATTGCTTTTGAAAGTAACGAAAAACTAAAAGAGTTCGAAGAAATGCGAAGAGAAGCGGAAAAAAGAGACCACAGAAAAATAGGACAAGAACAAAAACTATTCTTCATAGACGAGATGGTTGGAAAGGGTCTAGTTATGTGGCAACCAAACGGAACAATCATAAGAGATGAAGTAGAAAAATTGGCTGTCCAAAAAGAAGCTAGCGGTGGCTACAAAAGAGTTGTAACTCCACACCTAGCAAAAAAAGAACTTTTCCTGACATCTGGACACTTACCATATTACGAAGAAGACATGTATCCAAAAATGGAGATGGATGATGGAACATATTATCTCAAGGCAATGAACTGCCCTCATCACCATATAATGTATCGCCATGAACCAAGAAGCTATAGAGACCTACCTCTAAGACTTGCAGAATATGGAACAGTGTACAGAAACGAAAGATCTGGAACATTGGCAGGACTACTCAGAGTTCGTGGACTTTGTATGAACGATGCTCATATATACTGCAGAAAAGACCAAATAAAAAGCGAGTTCGAAGCAGCACTAAGACTGACAATGGAATACTTTGAAATATTTGGCCTCAAGGATTATTGGTTCAGACTTTCTAAGTGGGATCCAAACAAAAAAGAAAAATATATAGATGAGCCAGAAAACTGGGATTTTACAGAAAATGAAATAAGAAATCTCCTTGTTGAAATGGGAGTAAAGTTTGTCGAAGCAGAAGACGAAGCGGCGTTCTATGGACCAAAAGTAGATATACAATTCAAATCTGTGATAGGTAGAACAGAAACAATGTCTACAGTTCAGCTAGACTTTGCAGCAAAGAAAAGATTTGAACTTACTTACAAAGACGACAAGGGTGAAGAAAACGGTGATGTATTTGTAATACACAGAGCTCCTCTTTCTACTCACGAGAGATTTATAGCATTTCTTATAGAACACTACGGTGGTACGTGGCCTATATGGCTTTCTCCAAGACAGGTAAACATAATACCTATCGGGGAAAACGAGTCTTCATATGCACATGAAGTGAGAGATATATTATCTTCTAAAAATATAAGAGTTGAGATAGATGAATCTTCTGACTCTCTAGGCAAAAAAATACGAAACTCAAAAATTTCCAAGACTCCCTACACACTAGTTATCGGACAAAAAGAAGTCGAAGACAAATCTGTAACAGTAGAAAAAAGAGGTGAAGAAAAAGGTGAAGTGCTAAAGCTAGAAGACTTTGTTAAAATGATAGAAGAAAAAATAATTACAAGAGATAACAACTTATAAAATATGTTCAAAAACAACCTATACAACCTAATGATGCAACTTACAGTCGAACACACATCACTCTGGAGAATCAAAAAAGAATACATGAAAGATGCCAAAGGAGATGCCAAAGCAACAGCTTTCTGGAAAAAGATGGCCAAAGACAAAGAAATGCACATAAAAGAACTTCATGAACTCGTAAAGAAAAATATGAAATAAAAAGCCCCTCCTAAGGGGCTTTTTAAAATGTGAGGATAAGTTTTGACAAAAACAAAACTTTTTCTAAAAAATTGTTTCTTATGGACCACTCAGAGAGCTTTTCTTGTTTTCCAGTAGATGGAACCTCGCTAAGCAAAATCTCGTCATCCATTGTACTCACAAGGAGGAAAATTTCTTCCTTGGATACTTTGGATGAATCTTCTTTACCACTCTTCTCTTTTGGAATGACAAGTTTGTTGGTAAATATTATTGCTCCAAGATTCTCTCTTGTTTCCGGAGTAAAGTACTCTGGCACAAAAACTACAGACATTCTTCCACCTCCATGATGAGAAAAATGAAGAATGTTGCAATTTTTTCTTTCGTGATGATGAATATGGAGAGTTCCATCTAACTCTTCAAGTGGATCCACTTTTTTAAGTGTATCCATGCTTTTTTGTAGCAGCATTGTCATTTATGTACCAATTTTCTACAAAAATAACAGAAAAAAACACAAAATACAAACACCCCTTTTCGGGGTGTTTTTATACGTCTATGTCTGCGTATTCTGCGTGAGATTGAATGAAACTCTTTCTAGGAGCAACATCACTACCCATGAGAGTATCGAAGATTTTGTCTGCCTCTGTTGCGTCTTCGATAGTAACTTGTTTTAGTATACGATTACTTGGATCCATTGTAGTCTCCCACAACTCTTCGGCGTTCATTTCTCCGAGACCCTTGTATCTTTGTATGTGCCACTTGTTAGAGTTTTTTGCTTTTTGCTCTTCTGCTTCTTCACTTTCTTCAGCGACTTCTTCCGTAGCCTCTTCTTCTATTTCCTCAAAATCACCTCCAGTTATTTTATTTTTTTCATCATCTGTATAAGCATAGAAAATTTCTTTTCCTTTCTTTATTTTATATAGTGGCGGTTGTGCGATGTATATAAATCCTCCATCTATAAGTGGTCTAAAGTATCTAAACAAAAGTGTAAGTATAAGTGTCCTGATGTGAGATCCGTCAACGTCGGCATCTGTTGCTATAATAACTTTGTGATATCTAAGTTTATCAATGTCGAACATTTCTCCTATAGATGTACCTAGTGCAACAACCAAGTTCTTTACTTGTTCAGAAGAAAGGATCTTGTCGAGCCTTGCTCTCTCTATGTTCAAAATTTTTCCTCTGAGAGGAAGAACCGCCTGTGTTGTTCTGTCTCTACCTGTTTTTGCTGTACCGCCCGCAGAGTCTCCCTCTACAATAAATATTTCTGAATCTGCTGCATTTTTAGAAGAACAGTCAGCAAGTTTTCCGGGGAGTGTCATTCCTTCTAGTGCACCCTTTCTCAAAACAGAATCCTTGGCTGCCTTTGCTGCTTTTCTTGCTCTTACCGCAAGAAGGGCTTTGTTTATTATAGCTTTTGCTTCTTCTGGCTTCTCTTCTAGAAAAGCTCCAAATGCATCTCCAAAAACAGTAGCCACAGCCCCCTGAGCCTCTGTAGATCCAAGTTTTGCCTTTGTCTGACCTTCGAATTGTATCTCTTCCAATTTTACAGATATAGATGCAACAAGTCCTTCTAGTACGTCTTCTCCAGTGAAGCTTCCGTCAGATTCTTTGACTAGATTATTTTTCTTTGCGTAAGTGTTTAGAAGTCTTGTAAGTGCAGTTTTAAAACCAGTTACGTGTGTTCCCCCTTCTGATTGATATATATTGTTTGCAAAAGGAATAATTTTTGTATCTATATCATCTATATACTGAAGTGCAACTTCCACACCAACACCACTGTCTTCTTTTTCTACATAAAATATTGTTGAGTGAACAGGTTTATCATCTCTGTTTTGGAATCTTATAAGAGAAACTAGTCCTCCATCAAAGCAAAAACTCATATCCGGATAAGGTAATTGCAGGTCTTCTAGATAAATTGCTTCATCTATAGATTCACCTTTCTCGAGTCCACCATCCCATTCTCGCAAATCTAGAATTGAAATCCTCAAGCCTTTTACAAGGTATGCTTGTTGTCTCATGTGATTTACTACCTTATTCCAGTCAAACTTTATTTCTTTGAAAATTTCTATATCTGGCTCAAAAGTAACTATTGTTCCTGTGTAGTCACTTTTTCCAACTTTTTTGACGTTATATTTTTTTATACCCTTAGAATATTCTTGGATGAATTTAGAACCATCTCTATGAACTTCTGCCTTCATATAAACAGATAGAGCGTTTACAACAGAAGCACCCACACCGTGAAGACCTCCAGAAACCTTGTATCCTTCTCCACCAAACTTACCTCCAGCGTGAAGAGTTGTCATGATTGTTTCAAGAGCTGAAACTTTAGTCTTAGAGTGAGTATCAGTTGGTATACCTCTACCGTTGTCTACTACTCTTATTTTATTTCCAGGAAGGAGGGCTATTTCTATACGATCACAAAAACCTCCCATGGCCTCGTCACGAGAGTTATCGAAAATCTCCCAAATCAAGTGATGAAGACCTTCTGGGCCAGTTGTACCGATATACATTCCGGGCCTTTTTCTTACTGGCTCTAGGCCTTCTAGTACTGATATCTGATCTGCTCCGTATTTAGATTCTTTTTTTTCTTTCGGCATTGAAAATAAAGGGTTTTTTTCTAATTTAGACCTCTAAATTATACCAAAAAATAGCCAATTTTAGTACCTTTACAAAACGCTATTTTATTGTTATTGAATAGTATCTTCTGGGGTTTCTTCTACCACCTCTGGAGCTTCTTCGGGTGTCTCTTCTACGACTTCTTCTGGAGTTTCCTCTACTGGCTCAATTTCTTCTATAATCTCTTCTTCTACTATTTCTTCTTCAGTATTATCCTCCACAACTTCTTCCTCAATATCTACTATTTCTTCTTCTACTACTTCTTCTTCGATATTTTCTTCGACGGGCTCTTCTTCTGTTATTTCTTCTATTACTTCTTCGCTTCCAGAAGAAGAATTATTTTCTTGGTTATACAAAACATCGTCGCAAGATCCTTGTTCTTTCTTTAGAGTTCCATTCTTTACATATATACAATACAAGTCATCGCCAGAACCGACTTCTAGTTCTTCTACCGTAAGTGTTTTGGTTGTTAGTTTTTCTATAAACGCTTCTGCCATACTTATAGTACTTGAAACAACGTAGTTAACTCTATTTCCAAAACTTCCGCTCTTTAGTACATCCACCTCCTCTTTCAAGTCTTGTACAGCTTTGACGATAAGTGGAGTTAGTTTTGAGTAATCAACCATGTAGTATCCATCGTCTTCATTTGGAAGAGTAACAGCAAGTGGATAGACGTCATATAGTTCTTGAGCTATGAAACCGTGAGTTAACTTGTGTGAAGAGTCTGCTTTCCATGTGAAGTCTCTGACTTGTACATTCATAAGGTCATCTATAGATAGGTCTGTGTCTACGATGTTTTCCTTTAGTCTTCTGTCAGATGTTGTGTTGTATGCAGTTGCAGAAGATCCAAATGTAATAGATCCAACTGTTGTACCATCTCCATCAGCAAAACCTATGAGTGTTGAGGTAGATGCAGCAGTATGATCGTCGACTCCTGCTTGTATAAATAGTCCGCTTCTTGTTGTTGCATTTCCATCGTTGAATATACCCGAAGCATAGCTTGCGACATCTGCGTCTATGTCGAATCTATAGTCGGGTGATGAGTCTCCGATACCGATTGAACCTGTTGAGATGGTGGTACCAGTTCCGTCTATGCTTGTACCGTAGATTATGTTGCCGATAATCATGTTATTTGATCCA